>DATBKZ010000060.1:0-14490 GCA_036555615.1 Burkholderiales bacterium
CGCGGGCTGTTCGCCCCTCCGGGCATCCCGGCCGAGGCCGTGAAGTTCTGGGACCAGACGCTCGCGAAGATGGTGAAGTCGGAATCCTGGAAGAAGATGCTCGAGCGGCATCAATGGTTCGATGCCTATGCCGACTCGGCGACTTTCCGCAAGGACCTGGCGCAGGACAACAAGGTCTACGAGCAGATCCTGACGCAGCTCGGGATGGCCAAGGGGCTGAAGCAGTAAGTCGAAAGTCGGAAGTCGAAAGTCGGAAGTGTCCGACGACGTAAGGAAAAAGGGGCCGGCCGGCCCCTTTTTCGTTTGTAGTGGCGGAAGAGAGTAGGAGTCGAACCTACACAGAACCGCAAGCGGCCCTAACCGGGTTTGAAGTCCGGCCGCCCCACCGGGGACGATTCCCTTCCGTTCGCTTCGCTCGCAATACCGTCAAACCACAGATGGACACAGATACACACAGATAGTCTAGCGGCCTGGACGACTTGCCGGGTGTCATCTGTGTTCATCTGTGTTTATCTGTGGCTGATGTAGTTCAGTCTAGCCTTTCACGAACAGCCGCGGCGGCGCGCTTCGCTTCCTCCGCCGCGTCGCGCAGCAGGCCGCTGTAGCCCGCGCGCACCGCGCCGATCGCCCAGATTCCCCGCATCGTGGTCTCGAGCGCGGCGTCGGTCATGATGTGGCCGCCGTCATCGCGCGCCATGTCCTGCGGCGCGAATCCGGAGTTGGGCTCGAGCCCCACGTAGGCGAAGACGCCGGCGGCGCCGATGTACTCGGTCTTGCCGTCTGCCGTGCTCCTGAGGCGGATCGTTTCCACCATCTTACTGCCGCGGATCTCGTCCACCGTGGTCTGGCGCAGGATGGAAATCTTCGGGTTCGCGGCGGCCTTGTCCGCGAGATGCTTCCGCGCGCGCAGCTTGTCGCCGCGAGTGGCGACCCGCACGCTCCTGCAGAAGTTGGCGAGGACCAGCGCTTCCTGCAGCGCGGAGTCGCCGCCGCCGACCACCACGACGTCCTCGTTCTGGAAGAGCGGGGCGTCGCAGTCGGCGCAGTGCGAGACGCCGCGCCCCTCGTATTCGTCCTCGCCGGGCACGCCGAGCTTCTTCAGTCGCGCGCCCGAGGCGATGACCACCTGCCGCGCGCCGTGGCTGCCGCCCGCCGCGACTTCGAAAGTGGTTCCCGCTGGGGCGATGGCGGTGACTTCCTCCTGTATGCTCGCCACCCCCGCATCGGAGTTCGCCTGCATGAGTTCCGAGGCGAGCAGGGTTCCCGATTCCGCGCCGGGATAGCCGTCGAGCTCGTTCACGTTTATCACCAGGCCGCCGAAGAGATTCGCTTCGAAGGTCGCCACCCTGAGTCCCGCGCGGCGCGCGTGGCCGGCGCAGGCGAGCCCGCTCACGCCTTCGCCGATCACGATGAGATCGTAGGTTGTCTGTGCCATGTTAGCGGGTGATCATTTTCCCGCTGACTTCGCAGGAGCGCGCGCGGGCTCCGCGGCGCCCAGAATCGGGACAAAGTCTTTGCGCATCTTGCGCGCGTCGCCCACGCGCTGCGTGATGCCGAGGGTATCGAGGAACTCCAGGATCTCGATCGCGAGGCCTCTGCCGATGCCGGTCGCGTCGCGGAACTGCGCCGCGGTAAACCCGTTCGGGTTCGCGCGCGCCAATGCATTCGCGGTCGCGGCGAGGGTCGCGAGCGTCGCGCGCGGATAGAAGCGGGCCGGCGGCACCCGCATCACCTCGCCGCCGCGGCTCTTGCGGTGGAGAAAATCCTTCAGCGCCGGCTCCTTCAACTTCAACGCAGCGGCGAGCTCCGCCACCGGCGGCGGAGCGAACCCGCCCTGTTGCAGCGCGGGGAGCACGAGCTGCCACATGCGCTGGTCTTCCGGGTTGGAGGTCGCGTCGTGTCCCGGCTGGCGCACGAGGTTGCTCGCGATCTCGATCCTGCGCTCGTCGGCAAGCTCGCGCAGCAGCGCCTGGAACGCCTCGGCGGGGAGCTGGGGAGCGAGCTGCTTGCGCAGCGCCGCGATCTCCGTCCCCACCGCCTGCGGCTGGGCGCGGTGAAACTCGCGCAGCGCCGCCGGCACCGCCTCGCGCAGCTTCTCGCGCCGGGCGCGCGTGACGCCGGTGCGCGCATCCTTGCCGAGCACGACGATGCCCGCCGCGGCGTAGAGCGCGGAATAGCCCTCCGGCTTGAGATTGAAGGTGCGCTCGAAGCGCGCGAGATCCACGCCGCGGGTCTCGTCCCTGGCGAGCTCGGCGAGCGCTGCATCCGGCGCACCGCGCTCGAGAGCGGCGAGCTCGGCGCGCCGCGCGGGACTGGCGCGCCTTGCCGCGCGCGCGTGCGGGTCGAGCACGATGCCGCCGCCCAGCGTGCGGCGCGCCGACTGGTCGCGCAGGATGAAGCGGTCGCCGTTCAGCGCTCCCACCGGCTTCGCGAGCGCGAGCTGCGCGATGGAGGAGCCGCCGGGATTGATCGTCGCCTCCCCCGGAAGCGAGACGCGCGCGGTGACGTCCGCCGTCGCCAGGTGGAGATGCACCGGCGTCCAGTGCTTGAGGGGCTGTGGCTCGGAGGCAAGCAGCGAGATGCGCGCGTCGATCCGCTGTGTTGGCGCATGAATCGCCTCGGCCAGCACCCAGTCGCCGCGAGCGACGGTCTCGAGGTCGGCGCCGGTGAGGTTGAGCGCGCAGCGCTCTCCTGCCTGCGCGCGCTCGGCGATCTGCCCGCGCTTCTGGATGCCGCGCACGCGCACGGCAGCGCCCCGGGGCGAGATCACCAGCCGGTCGCCGACCGCGACGGCGCCATTGAAGACGGTGCCCGTGACGACCGTGCCGCTGCCGGCGATGGTGAACGCGCGGTCGATCGCGAGGCGGAAGTGCTGCCCTTCGGTCATGCGTGCGGCGAACGCGCCGGCGGCGGCGGCCAGTTGCCGGTTGAGCTCCTCGATGCCGGCGCCGGAGACCGCCGAGACGGGAAGGATGGGGATCCCGGCGAGCCGGGTCGGGGCGAGGAGCGCCGCGACCTCGGCGCGGACGGCTTCGACGCGCTCGGGGGCCACGCGATCGATCTTGGTGACGACGGCGATGCCGCGGCGCACGTCGAGGAGATCGAGTATGTGCAGGTGCTCGACGGTCTGCGGCATCACGCCGTCGTCGGCGGCGACGACGAGCAGCGCGAAATCGATGCCGCACACGCCGGCCAGCATGTTGCGGATGAAGCGCTCGTGGCCGGGGACATCCACGAAGCCGATCACCGCGCCGCTCGCGAGCGGCCGGTAGGCGAAGCCGAGGTCGATCGAGATGCCGCGCGCCTTCTCCTCCGGCAGGCGGTCGGTGTCCACGCCGGTGAGCGTTTTCACCAGCAGCGTCTTGCCGTGGTCGATGTGGCCGGCGGTGGCGACGATCATTTCAGCTCGAGCTGCTTCAGTTGCTCCACGAACTCGTCCTCGTGCTCGAGGCAGCGCAGATCCATGATGAAGGCGCCGTCCTTGACGCGCCCGATGACGGGGATGGGCAGCGCGCGAAACGCAGCGGCGATTTCCCCGGCCTGCGCGTTGCGCCGCTTGCCGGGCGCGGCGACGGCGATGCCGTGGCTTGCGATCAGGTCCACCGGCAGCGAGCCGCTGCCGATCTGGCTCGTCACGGCGACGATCTCGGCGCCGGCGCGCCCGCGCAGCGCCGATTCGATAGCGGGAAGCAGCCGTTGCGCCTGCGCCTCGATCTCGCCGGCCGGCCGGGTGAGAAAGCGAAGCGTGGGCAGCGCGCTCCGCAGGCGCGTGGGATCGCCATAGAGCCGCAGCACCGCCTCGAGCGCCGCGAGCGTCATCTTGTCCACCCGCAACGCGCGCTTCATCGGATTGGCCCGGATGCGGTCGATCAGCTCGGGACGGCCCACGATCAGCCCCGCCTGCGGCCCGCCGAGGAGCTTGTCGCCGCTGAAGGTGACGATATCGGCGCCGGCGGCGAGCGCTTCGCGCGGTGTGGGCTCGTGGGGCAGCCCGTACTCCTCGAGGTCCACCAGCATGCCGCTGCCGAGATCGGTGATCAGCGGCAGCTTGTGCCGGTGCGCGAGGGCGGCGAGCTTGGCCTCGGGGACCGCGGCGGTGAATCCCTGTATCGCGTAGTTGCTGGTGTGCACCTTCATCACCGCCGCCGTGCGCGGGGTGATCGCGCCGGCGTAATCCTTGAGATGCGTGCGGTTGGTAGTCCCGATCTCGACCAGCCTCACGCCGGCCCGCGCCATGATGTCGGGAATGCGAAAGGCGCCGCCGATCTCGATCAGCTCGCCGCGCGAGACGAGCACCTCCTTCTTGAGCGCAAGCGTATTGAGCGTGAGATAGACCGCCGCGGCGTTGTTGTTGACCACCACCGCGGCCTCGGCGCCGGTCAGCCGCGCGAGCCAGCGCTCGACATGGTGGTCGCGCTCTCCGCGCTCGCCGCCCTCAAGCTCGAACTCGACATTGACGGGGCGTGTCATGGCGTGCGCGACCGCCTGCGCCGCCTCCTGCGGCATGAGCGCGCGTCCGAGATTGGTGTGCAGCACGGTGCCGGTGAGGTTGAATACCGGCTTCAACGAGGGCTGCGTCTCGCGCGCGAGCCGTGCGGCGCACGCGCGCACGAAATGCGCTTCGTCGTAGCCGGCTTCCGGGCCGGGCGGGCGGTGGCTGAGGGCGGCGCGGAGTGCTGCGAGCTCGGCGCGCGCCGCTTCGGTCACCAGGGTCCGGCCGTAGCGGGCGGTGAGTTCCGCGATCGCTCCGAGCTGGAGCAGGCGGTCGAGTGAGGGGATCGCGCGACGCGCGGCAGCTGCCGGATTCAGCATGGCGGGCAGCGTCCCGAGGTGAAGCGCTGGAAGTGTCCTGCGATCATGCTGCGCGGGCCGTCACTGCGAGGAAGGGCTGGAAGTTTAGCCCAAGTCCGGCCGTTGTGCTATCGTCGCGCGACAAGTTGTACGGAGGAGGCAAGATGAGATTGGCGATGCGCGCCGCTGCGGCCGCGGCGGCCGCGATCTGGACATGCGGCGCGCCGGCTCAGAAGCCCGACTCGCAGCCAGCTGCTTCGACGGGCGCCGGACCCGCCTATCCTGCGCGTCCGATCCGCTTCATCTGTCCGTACGTCGCGGGCGGGGCTGGCGACATCTTCAGCCGCACCGTCGCCCAGAAGCTCACGGAGGCGCTGGGGCAGACCGTCGTCGTGGATAACCGCCCGGGCGCGAACGGCGGCATCGGCACGGCCCTCGTCGCCAAGGCGGTGCCCGACGGCCACACGCTATTGATGGGCAATAGCGGTCCCTTGACCGTCAATCCGGTGCTGTACCAAAAGGTGCCCTACGATCCGATCAAGGACTTTGCGCCGGTCACGCAGGGCACTTCCTATATGTACGTGCTGGTGGTGCCGGCGGCAATGCCCGTCGCCGGCCTGACCGGATTTGTCGATCTGCTGAAAGCCAAGCCGGGGCAGCTGACCTATGGCTCGACGGGTGTGGGCGGCGGCAATCATCTCTCCGGGGAGCTCTTCAATCTGATGACGGGCACGCAGTCGGTTCACGTGCCCTATACGGGGAGCGCCGCTGCGCTGGCCGCCCTCCTCGGCGGGCAGATCAATTACATGTTCGATACCGTGATCACGGCCGTGCCGCACCTGCGCGCCGGACGGCTGCGCGGCATCGGCGTGACCGCGCTCAGGCGCGCCTCCGCGCTGCCGGAGGTTCCGACGCTCGACGAGCTGGGGCTGAAAGGCTTCGAGCTGACCCAGTGGCAGGCGGTGGTCGCGCCCGCGGGCACGCCGAAGCAGGTCGTCGACCGGCTCTACAGCGAGGTGGCGAAGGCGCTCAAGATGCCGGACGTCATCGAGCGCCTGGCGACGCAGGGCGGCAACGAGCTGGTGGGCAATACGCCGGAGGAATTCGCGCAGGTCATCCGGAACGACCTCGCGAAGTACGCGAAGCTCGTGAAAGAGGCGCGAATCCAGCGGCAGTAAGGCTCGGTGTCGTGTGAAACGAGTCGCTGTTGTCTTCGCCACGTGGATGCTGACGCTCTTCCACGGCACGTGCGGCGCCGACGTCAGCGTTCTGGTCGACACGCAGTCGAGCTCGACCGAGCAATTTCTGGTGACCGTCTACACCCGGCATGCCGACTTCCACAACGGCTATTCCCGGGTCCGGTTCACGGGCCTGGTGCAGGCCAATGTGCGCACCAGGGTGGCAATCGACTTCTATATTTCCCTGGTCGGCTACGGTGTTACCGCGTACCACCCCGACTACCATGTCGAAAGCGTGATCACCCGCAGCCGCCGGGCCGATCCCCCCGCGCTGGCGGCGCGACGCTGGGATGCGATTCTCGATGTGGCCGCATCGCTGCCGTACTATGGCATGGGCGAGGGGGTCAGCTACTTTCGCGTGCTCTCCCACGTCGAAGCCTATGCCGGGCACTTCCTGCCCGCCCTCGATCGCGCCGGCGTGGATCCGGACCCGGCGGTGGTCCCCCGCTTCGCTGCCTTGCTGGCGAAGGCCGACGCGCTGGCCGTCGCGACGACGAACGATGTCGAGCGCGGTGGTCACGCGCGCCTGAAGGAACAGCGCGCCCGCGTGCTGCCGGAACTCGAGAAGTGGCTCGACTTGACGCGCGCACAGCGGCTGGCGATTGCCGACTTCCGGAGCGTGACGATCGGGCCGAAGTCGATCATCGCCGCGCTCCAGCAGGAGGCGGGCTATCCCGGGCTTCTGGCGTTCGTGACCGGCGCGCACGCTGAGCACGCCGCAAGGCTGCCCCAGGTACACAGCTGGGAAACCGGCACGGGCGTGCGCGTGTCGTACCGCCTCGTCGAGTGGCAACGCTCGCGCAGCGACGGGGAGCCGCGTGGCTGCGCTCGCGGTCAACTCGTGCTCGACGCGCGGCCGATCGCGAAGGGCTACTTCCCGGATCTTGTCAGACAGGCCAACAACGTCGACTTCTGTCGCGACCGCGCCGGGAGCTGGAGCCTTGAGAGTCGCTGGACGTTTACGCCGCCGGCCGTCGGTCGTTGGGTCGACGACCCCGCCGCGGGCGGCGGCCGCCGGTGAGTCGCCGGCACCGGGTAGAACGATATTTCAGACTCGGCCCGGCGAACCGGAAGCGCGCGGAGATGGAATTTCCCGGCGCTTACTCAAACAGGCGCTCGGGCAGCGGCAGGCCCGCGAGGTCCTGGGGCGTGAGCCGCCCGTTCGGCTCGATGCCGAAGCGCTCGAGCACGTGGATCAGCTGCCGCGCGTGCTGCGCCGAGTGCCAGGTCGAGCGCTCGAAGACGGCGTGCATCGGCTGCATGCCGTAGTAGGTCCTGATCTCGTAGGCGAGCGATTTGTCCTTCTCGGCATCCCACCAGCGCTGCAGGCGGCCGATGATCTTTTCCCCGTAGTCCGCGATTTCCGCGCCGGTCAGAAAGGTTCCATCCGCGGGCGGGACGTTCGCGTGCGTAATCGAGTACTCGACGCCGCCGATCGCGCTTTCCAGGAACGCCTCGCCGATCCGGAACACGTGGTGGGAGAGCAGCCGTATCGAGCGGTCGCGATTGTCGATGACGCGCTCGTTCATGCGCGCGGTGGGCATCTGCCGGAGATAGCGCTGCACCGCGCGCAGCACGTTGATCCACTTCCTGATGAGCTCGGCGGGCGGGAGCGGCTTGTGCCCGGTGCCCTGCAGGCCCACGAACTCCGCGACGTCCTCGAGGTTCTGCCCGAAGACGTAGCTCTCCCCCTTCGCGATCACCGGCGTGTTGCGCACGCCCAGGGCGAGCAGCTTATCGAGCCCGCCGGGATCGTTCATCACGTCGATCACGTCGTGATCGATCTTCTTCCGCGAAAGAAACTCTTTCGCCCGGAGGCAGCTGCTTCACCCGGGCTTCGTGAAAAGGATGATCCTGTCGGTCGCGCCCATGCCTGCCACCTTGAGTGTGTACGAAGTCGGAAGCCTAATGCCCGCAATCGGCAGGCGTCAATGTCTGGCGGTCAAACCTCATCCCTCATCCCTCCGCCCCCATCCCTGGGGTCGACCGACCCCGGCGGGCACTCCACGACCGCGTCACGGTCTTCACGAATCCGCTCCCCGGACTCGATGATCCCGCCCCCCAGGCAGACCTGGCTCTCGTAGAGCACGACGGACTGGCCGGGCGTGACGGCCCACTGCGGCTCCGCGAACTCGATCACGCAGCGCTCGGCGCCGGTGGCGACGAGCGTGCACGCGGCGTCCTTCTGCCGGTAGCGCGTCTTTGCGGTATAGACCCAGTTGCAATGCGGGGACGCGCCGCTCACCCAGTTGAGGTCGAGCGCCGTCAGCCGGTCGGCGAGCAGCGCGGGGTGATCGTGGCCCTGGACGACGATGAGGCGGTTTCCGCGCACATCCTTCGCGGCGACGTACCACGGCTCGCCCACGCCTTCGCGACTGCCGCCAATGCCGAGTCCCTGGCGCTGGCCGATGGTGTAGAACATCAGTCCCTGGTGGCGACCGACGAGCTTGCCTTCCGGCGTGCGGATGTCACCCGGATTGTTGGGCAGGTAGCGGTTCAGGAACTCGCGGAACGGGCGTTCCCCGATGAAGCAGATGCCGGTCGAGTCCTTCTTGTCGTGGACGGCGAGCCCGGCGCGGCGCGCGATCTCGCGCACCTCGCGCTTGTAGAGATTGCCGAGCGGGAACAGCGTCCGCGCGAGCTGCGCCTGGTCGAGGCGGTAGAGGAAGTAGCTCTGGTCCTTGGTGCCGTCCTCCGCCTTGAGCAGCTGGTGGAGCCCGTCCACCTCCCGCACCTGCGCGTAGTGGCCGGTGGCGATCCAGTCGGCGCCGAGATTGATGGCATGGTCGAGGAAGGCGCGGAACTTGATCTCGGCATTGCACAGGACGTCGGGATTGGGCGTGCGACCGGCCTGGTATTCGCGCAGGAAATTGCTGAACACCTTCTCCTTGTACTCGCTCGAGAAATTGACGACGTCGATCTCGATGCCGATTTTCTCGGCCACCGCGACGGCGTCCACGAGGTCCGCGCGGGACGAGCAATACTCGCTGGTGTCGTCGTCCTCCCAGTTCTTCATGAACAGGCCCGATACCTCGTAACCCTGCTGCTTGAGCAGCAGGGCGGCGACGGAGGAATCCACTCCGCCTGACATGCCGACGATGACGCGCTTGCGGGACATCGGTTCAGGATGAATGGTGATGGAGCACGTCGAGCGGGAAGCGCCGCCCCGCGAGGTAGTCCTCGACGCAGCGCATGACCAGCGGCGAGCGGTGGCGCGCTGTCTCGCGCCGGATCTCCTGCGGCGTCAGCCATACGGCGCGGATGATGCCGGCGTCGAGTGCGCGGCCGGCCTCGGGCCCGGTGATGCTGCCGGTGAAGGCGAAGCGGACGTAGGTCACGTCGTCGGCGCGGGAATGATACTGATAGACCCCCAGCAGCCCCGTCGGTTCGAAAGCGCAGGCGGTTTCTTCCAGCGTCTCGCGCACGACCGCGTCAATCAGTGATTCGCCCGGGTCGAGGTGCCCGGCCGGCTGGTTGAAGAGCTGGCCGCGTGTGGTGAGCTCTTCGACCAGCAGGAAGCGGCCGTCGCGCTCGGCGATCGCGGCTACGGTGACGCTCGGTTTCCAGACCATCGAGCGTGGATTCTACCCCCGACCTCGCGCCCTCACGTGTCACGGTCTCCTGCAAACAAAAAAGGCAGGGTTTGCACCCTGCCTTTGCGCCGAGAGAGCCTGGTTACTTCGGCTCGTCGGACTTCTTCTTCGTCGTGGTCTTCTTCTTGGTGTCGGCCTTGCTCTTCGTGGTGGACTTCTTCTTGGCGTCGGCCTTGGCTTTCGTCTGGTCCTTCTTCTGGGCCGTGCCTTGCGCCGGCGTGCCCTTGTCCACTTGCGCCTTTTTCTGGTCCTTCTTCTGGTCCTGAGCGAAAGCGACCGGGGAAGCAGCCACCACCGCAAAGACGGCGGCCAGCACGGCAGTCAGTAACTTCTTGCTCATGAGTAGTCCTCTAGGTAGTTGAACGTCGGTTGTTTGCAGCAAACGACCGAAATCTCGGTCAACGCCCATAACGGCCCAGGCCGGCAAGCGGTTGACAGGGGCGCAGGAGCATCCCAGGACGGCGCGCAATCCCATAACCAATCAATGGGTTACAGTGCGAGATCGGCGCCGCCGATCTGTCGCTGGATCCCGACGGGCACAGGGTCGGACCGAATTACGCCGTCGCCGGCTCGCGCGCCTGCTGTGCCAGCAACGAGTAGCCGGGCAGGGTCAGGAACTCGACGTATTCGTCGCTGGTGATGATGCGCTCGAACAGCCTCGCGGCGTCGTCATAGCGCCCCGCCGCCCACGCCTCCGGGCCGAGCAGGCTCCTCACCCGGGCTAGTTCCTCCGGCAGGAGCTTGCGGCACAACTCCTTGGTTACCTTGCGACCGTCCTCGAGCACCCCTTTCGGGCTGCGGATCCATTGCCAGATCTGTGAGCGCGAGATCTCAGCGGTGGCCGCGTCCTCCATCAGGTTGAACACCGGCACGCAGCCGTTGCCTGCGAGCCAGGCGCCGATGTACTGGATGCCGACGCTGATGTTGCTGCGGAGCCCCGATTCGGTAATCGGCTTTTCGGGCTGGAATTCGAGCAGGGCCTGCGCGCTGATGGTCACATCGTTGCGTTTCCAGTGCACCTGGTTTGGCGCCGGCATGTGCTGGTCGAATACCGCCTTCGCCACCGGCACGAGGCCCGGATGCGCCACCCACGTGCCGTCGCAGCCGTCCGTTGCTTCGCGGACCTTGTCGGCGCGCACTTTCTCGAGCGCGGCGGCGTTCGCCGCCGGATCGTTCTTGATCGGGATCTGGGCCGCCATGCCGCCCATGGCGTGCGTATTGCGGCGATGGCAGGTCTTGACGAGGGCGAGTGCGTAGGCGCGCATGAAGGGCGCGGTCATCGTCACCTGCGCCCGGTCGGCCAGGCAGAACTCCCGGTGGGAGCGGAATTTTTTGATGCAGCTGAAGATGTAATCCCAGCGCCCGATGTTGAGCCCCGCGCAATGCTCGCGCAGCTCGTAGAGGATCTCGTCCATCTCGAACGCGGCGAGCACGGTCTCGATCAGCACGGTCGCCTTGATCGTGCCTTGCGGCACGCCCAGCTCGCGCTGCGCGGCGACGAAGACATCGTTCCACAGCCGCGCCTCGAGGTGGCTCTCCAGCTTCGGCAGGTAGAAGTAAGGGCCCGTGTTGCGCGAAAGCAGCGCCTTGGCGTTGTGATGAAAAAAGAGCGCGAAATCGAACAGCGCCGCAGAAACCGGCTCGCCGTCGAGGAACACGTGCCCCTCGAGGAGATGCCAGCCGCGCGGCCGGACCATGAGGGTGGCGGTCTGCTCGTTCAGCGTGTAACGCTTGCCCTCGGGGCTCGTGTACTCGATGGTGCGCCGGATGGCGTCGCGCAGGTTGATCTGGCCTTCGATCATGTTTTCCCACGTTGGGGCGTTGGAGTCCTCGAAATCGGCCATGAACACGTTTGCGCCGCAGTTGAGCGCGTTGATCACCATCTTGCGCTCGGTCGGTCCCGTGATCTCGACGCGCCGGTCCTGCAGGTCGTGCGGCGCCGGCGCAACCGTCCACTCGCTCTCGCGGATGCGCTTCGTCTCCGGCAGGAAATCCGGCAGCGTGCCCGCGTCGAACTCGGCTTGGCGCCGCGCGCGCGCCGCCATCAGCTCGCGACGGCGCGGCTCGAACTTGCGCGCAAGCTTGGCGACGAGCGCGAGCGCCTGCTCGTCAAGTATTTGCGTAAAGGCGGGTGTCAGGCGGCCGCGGATTTCGATGCCTGAGGGAATGCGCATGGATCGGCTCATGATGGCTCTTCCTCGTGGTCGTTCTAGTTGTGCTGAACGCGCGCAGGACGGCTCTTCCCGTATCGTAAAATGGCGTCCCGAACACGTTGCTGCAATGCATTATACGCATTCGATTCTCGATGCCAACTCCGTGTATAGAATGGACTTTCTAATGGGCGCATAAGCACAATTTCAAGCGTTGCCCGAAGCGAAAATCGCCTTATAGAGCGGTGACTTACAGGAACTCGCCCGCGCGCCGGCGTCCGATTCAGCGCGGCGAAGGCAACAGGGCGTTTGTTATAATCCGCGCTTTTCTCACCGGAATCCGCGCGCGGTAGCGCCGAACAGAGTGGAAAGCACCATGATTGAACGACTCGACCTCTTGAAAATCGCCAAGGAAGAACAGAGCGGCGATCTGTTCAAGCACCTCGACGGCATCTACCAGCGCTCCAAGGTCCAGCCGCGCGGCATTTCCGACGCGGTGATCTGGGAGGGGGGTAACTTCCAGGGCAACGTGAAGCCGGTCGCGCACGCGCTGACCGACATGTTCGCGCTCAACGGTACGCTGATGGCGCTCGATGTGCTGGGGCTGCCGTTCCTGGGGGTGCCGATGATGGCGCAATACCGGCACGACACCAGGCTCAAGTGCCTGGAGTGGTTCGGCAAGATCGACGCCACCTGCATCAAATGGTCCACGGCCGGGGACGCGCTGGTCAACGAGAACGGCAAGAAGGTGGTCGTCATGGGCAAATCGGCCAACGCGCCGCTGCGCACGGCGGCCGGCGTCTACTGCAACGTGCGGCCCTACGGCACCATCACCAATGTGCGCTTCATGCCCGGCCTGCCCTACTCGCAGGACGGTAAGAAATTCCAGGTGAGCCGCGAAACCGGCAATATCCACTCCGAGATGAACACCCCGGGCGTGCGGATGGCGTATGCAGTGCGCCTGTTCCTGAAGATGGTGCACGAGACGGGACAAATCGGGCGCGTCGCGACGAAGCCGACCCAGGCCCAGGAGGATGCCGTCAACGCGGGGATCCTGCGCTGGCTCCTGCAAGGCACGAAATTCGAGCTGAAGCGCCGCTACGCGGTGGACGCCTACGCCGAGCACAAGGCAAACGTGGACGCGATCACCGCGCTGCTACCCAAGGACTTCAAGGCGGGCATGGAGAAATGGGGCGGCGAGATCCACGAGCACATTTCCGACACCAACTTCGGGATCATGCTTCACGACATGTACCAGCAACGCAACGTGGTCGTGTACTCGACCGACCTCGACGGCGACCGGCTGACCGACCTCATGGCGGACGCGCCCGACGTGCTGCGCGGGTGGGGACAGAAGATCCTGGACCATGCCAAGGCTGGGAAGGACATGAACCAGGTGTGGAAGGAGATGGGCTTCACCATGACCAACGGCAAGGACATGACGAGCGTCATGTACCGCGTGCAGGGCGAGCCGATCTTCGAGCAGACGCTCGGTTCCGCCGACGCGATGCTGCTGCGCTTGCTGGCCGGCGACGAGACGGTCGGCGGCACGAAGCAGCCCTACGACCCGAGGATCCACTTCGTGCTGATCAACGAGGCCTACAAAGCGGCGAATCCGGGCAACGAGCGGCTTGCGACGTGGCTCGACGCCCAGCTCGAGGCCTTCGACAAGATCTACAGCGGTAAGCGGCCCCGCTACCTCGATGGCTACAACAAGCTGAAGGAAGCGATCAAGCCCTGGAGCAAGTAGGCAGCGCCGCGCGCGCGACGCTCCATAGACAAAGCCCACGCCACCTTGCGGTCGCGTGGGCTTTTTGTATTAACCGGTTCGCCGGCCGGTGGCCGGCGCGCCATTCAGGATACGGCCTGGATGTTGGACGCTTGTTTGCCCTTGGGCCCCTGCGTCACCTCGAACGATACCTTCTGCCCTTCCTTGAGCGTCTTGAAGCCGCTCATCTGGATCGCCGAGAAGTGCGCGAACAGGTCCTCGCTGCCGTCGTCCGGCGTGATGAACCCGTAACCCTTGGCATCATTGAACCACTTCACCGTACCGGTTGCCATACCACTACCTCTGCTCGATAAACGCGGGTGGGGCGCCCGCACGCTGTTTGAGTTTCAAGATCGCGTACGGACCGTGCCGGTACAGCGTTCAAGCTTGAAGCCAAACACCCATACGCTTTCTAGGGCATTTGCCCTGGGAAGTCAAGTATAGCGCCGATTCCCTCGTTAAAACGCCACTTGATAATTTCCGTATTATGGTGAAAATACCAATCGGAGCGCGGGATTATCGGCGGTGGCAGCATGGCGAATCGGCAGCGGGAAGACACCGTTCTTGAGGCGAAAAAAGCCAAGGTCAAGGCACCGCCGATGTTCAAGGTGCTGCTGCTGAATGACGATTACACGCCGATGGATTTCGTGGTGGTCGTCCTGCAGAAATTCTTCGCGCTGAGCCGCGAGAAGGCGACGCAGATCATGCTGAAGGTCCACCGGGAAGGCATCGGAGTGTGCGGCGTCTACCCGAGGGACGTCGCCGCGACCAAGGTGGAACAGGTAAAATCGTACTCCAAACAGCACCAGCATCCGTTACAGTGTGTAATGGAAGAGATGTGACATGATCGCCCAGGAACTGGAAGTCAGCCTGCACATGGCCTTCATGGAGGCCCGGCAGAAGCGCCACGAGTTCATCACCGTGGAGCACCTGCTGCTGGCGCTCCTCGA
>DATBKZ010000061.1:0-17897 GCA_036555615.1 Burkholderiales bacterium
CCCGCACCGAAGCGATCGCCGCGCTGACGGCGCTGCTGGTCTTCGGCCTGACGTTCGTAACGCTCTTCACGCCCTCCGACCCGAGGGTCGCGGCGCTGGTCGCGTTCCTGCTCGCCGTGATCTGGCATCGCTCGCTGCAGGTCCCGCAGACGGCGCAGAAGGGCTGACGGTCGGTATGCAATTCCGAATCGACGAGGCCGCGCCGCGCAGGATGCTGCTTCGCGCCTCGATCACGGCTGCCGGAACCGCGTACCGGCAGTGCATATCGTTCGTATCCGGGCTCATCGTGGCACGCGTGATCGGCGCGGCCGATTACGGAGTTTTCAATCTGGCGCGCAGCCTGGTAGAGGTGATCGGGACCTTCACGCGATTGGGCCTCGATCTGGGTCTGCAACGTTACTTCGGCGAGACCAACTCAGCGCGAGACCATGCCTCCCGCATCGTCCTGCTCGGTCGGCTCCGCCTGCTCGCCAGCGCGGTTGCCCTGGTCCCGGTGATTGCCGTCGCGCTCGGCCTCGGCCGTGTGCTGGAGGAGAACGTCTATCAGTATTCCGGCTTTGCGGAGGTCTTGTTGTGCCTGGCGCTCGCGCTCCCCTTCGTGACCGATATCGGGGTGCTGGGAGGCGCGTACCGCGGCATACTCAAGCTGGCTCCGGCCGTGCTGGCGGAGTGCGTCCTGTTACCGACCATCCGCCTCGCAGCGATCCTCGTGCTCTTCGCGGCCGGTTGGCGTCTCTGGGCGGTGGTCGTCGGAACGACGCTGGGATCACTCGCGGCGGCGGCGTTCCTCGCGATGCGCGCACGCTCCGATTTCCGCGGCGACGCTCCCGCCCGGCCGCAGCCGCAGCCGCAATCGTGGACCGATGCGTTGCGGGTGATACGTTACTCGTGCGTCCTCGCGGGGTCGGTGATCGTTACGATGCTGATGATCAACATGGACACCTTCATGCTGGGCTACTTCGCGACCGCGCAGGAATTGGGGCAGTATTCCCTGGTGAAGACGCTGCTGGTCCTGACGGGGGCGGCCGGTGCGGCGTGCGGGCAGGGAACCGAGGCGCTGGTCGCCGACCGTTATTTCCGCGGGGATCTCGCCGGCATGGTGCGCGTAATGTGCCAAAACGCCAGGCTTATCGCCCTCATCACGGTACCGGTCTTCGCAATTTTCCTGTTCTGGGGCGCGCAGCTCGTACTCCTCTTCGGCCCGTCTTTCGCGGTGCCCCAGGTGGTGGTGAGCTTCCTTGCCGTCGTCCCGCTCGTTCAGATGTTCTTCTGGCCCACCGCCTGTGGCTTATCGATGACCGGCAGGCACCTGCTCGAGCTGAAAATCCTTTCGGGCGGCATGGTCATGGCCACGCTGCTCTGCTGGTTCGCGATCCCCACCTACGGGCAGCTCGGCGCGGCAGTCGCGATCTGCGTCTCGTTCGCGACCGCGAACGTTGCGCGGGTCCTGGTCGTCCGCAGCTACGTCGGGGCATTCTCCTTCGGAGGAGATATCTTCGTCATCGCCGCGGCAGGGGTCGGGCTGGCATGGGCCACCAACCTCGTCGTTGCGCAGCTTTCGCTGCCCTCGTTCTGGAACGCGGCCTGCGGAATCGGGGGCTTCGTCCTGGCATACGCGGCCGCCGGCTGGTCGCACTTGCTGAGCGAATCGGAGAAAAGCGGCATTCGCGCGGCGCTCAGAAGCAAAGTGCCCACGCTGTTCCGCAAAGGTAGCTGAGCGGGATGGGCCAGCCGCACTGGGCGCTCGCGGAGAACCGGTCGTCGCTCGCACATATGGCAGACGACCCGCTTCTGACGATATCGCTCACCTGGCTGCCCGATTCACCTGCGCCGACGCGTTTGCGTCGCGGCACCGCGCGAAAAGTTCAGCGAACGCAGCCACGTGCGGCTCGAGAAGCATGTTGGTGTTGTCGCACGTGGAGCCGTCCGGCCCGTAGTAGACCTCGGTATGGTGCGCCAGCGCCCTCCAGCGCAGCGGCTCGTCGACGGAGCGAACCCACTCCTTGTCGGGCAGGATCAGGCAGACCCGGCCCTTGAACTGACCAGGCACGTAGCGACGTCCTGCGGCGATCGTGGCGCGCTCGACCCCGGCGCGGCGCAGGACGTACACTGGATCCGCCTCAGCAGCGCGCTCAGCGGCACGCTGCGCTTTGCGGTTGCGGAGCTTCTCGCGGAAATACTCCGGCCATTCACCGAACGACAGCGCGGCTAGCGCCCGGGTGTGGCGGACCGCTCGCTGCGCCTGCCGCTCCAGTCGCGCCCGCAGCAGCGCCAGCCGCCGGTACCTGGTCGGATATGGCGCGCCGAACAGAACGACAAAACCGATCGGCGCGCCCTCCTGCAGGAGCTGTCGCGCCAGCTCGAATGCGGTCATGCCGCCGGCGCAATGGCCCGCGATGATGTACGGGCCTCCCGGACGGAACGCGCGAATCTGGGCTGCGAAGTAGGCCGCCAGTTGCTCGATGCGCTGCGGGGGCTCGCTCCCGCCCTCGAGGCCCGGGGGCTGGAGCCCGAAGAGTGGCTGGTCCGCGTCGAGATGCCGCACCAGCCCCTGAAAGCAGAAGACGTCGCCGTTGTGCCCGGGTACGCCAAAAACGGGGGTGCGCGTCCCGTTCGGCTGCAGCGGCACGATCGCCCGCTGCTGCCGGGCTACCGCCTCGGCCGAGCGCAGGAATTCCAGGATATCGCCCTTGAGTTGCTGCAACTGATCGCGCAGATCAGGCGTCAGCAGGCCGGCCGGACCGTTGCATCGCAGCCGGTCGCCCTCGGCCCAGAGCTGGATGTCCCGGCCGCGCAACTCCGCGAGAAAAGCCGACACCCTCATACCTCGATCTCCATTCGGTTACCCCCTACGGCGGGCGGCTGCCTGGAGCCTGCCAGCCACGACCGCGCATCGATTTGGCGTGACAGCTCGGCGACCGTCGGCGCATCAAACAGCGCTCTCAGCGGCACGTCGATCTGAAAGACCTTCCGCAATTCGGCCACGATCTTGACAGCCAGGAGCGAGTGCCCTCCCAGCTCGGCAAAGCTGTCATGAATTCCGACTTCAGCTATCCCCAGCGCACCCTGCCATATCCGGGCAATCCGCTGCTCGGTTTCATCGCGCGGCGCGTCATAGCTCTTTCGCAGGCCGGGCCGCGGCGAAAGCGCCGGCCGGACCGGACTTGCCACCGCCTCGGGTTGCTGGGCATTCAGGGACTCCAGCTTGACCCACTGATCGATTCTCGCGGCGAGGTCGCCCGTCGAGACGACCAGCTGGCCGGCGGTCCTCGCGGTCAACGCGATTTCCATCACCGCGGCAGCTTCATCGGCGCTCATGCCCAGGCCCTTGAGCGTTGCTCCGGGGCCGACTGCGGCCGCGGCCTGATCGCCGACGCGCCACACGTCCCAGTTCACGCTGAGCCACGGCACCGGGTGCGACCGGTTGTGCGCGCGCGCGAAAGAGTCCATGAAAGCGTTGGCGGCGGCATACGCGGCCTGCCCGACTCCGCCGAGAACCGAGGCCAGAGAGGAAACGAGCAAGCAGAAATCCAGCGGCATGCCCTCGAGCGCAGCCTCCAGCGCGCGCACCCCGCGCGCCTTGGCCTCGAAGTGCCCGTCGCAGCCTTCGGGGCTCGTGTTCTTGATCTCCAGATAACCGTCATCTCCGACGAGCCCGGCGCCATGTATGACCCCGTGGAGGGCGCCGAAGCGCTGAACTGCCTGCTCGATGACCCTCCGCATGCTGTCCACGTCGGCCACGTTCGCACTCGCGTAAAAAACGTCAGCGCCCAGCTGCCCGATTCTTTCAAGGGCGCGGATCTTCGCGCAGACCGGCTCCTCATCGCGGTGACCGCGGCGCCAAGCGTCCCACGACTCCCTGGGCGGCAGGCTCGAGCGACCGACCAGCACGAGCTTCGCCCCGTAACGCCCGGCGAGATACTCCGAAATCGCGATGCCGACCGTGCCGAGGCCTCCAGTGATGAGGTACACGCCGCCCGCGCGGAACGGCGCGGCGGCCGGATCGGGGAGGGCCAGCACGACGTGCTCATAGCTCTGCACCCAGCGCTGCCCGTGGCGGTGGGCGACGAACGGGCTCGAATCGCGGTCGACCAGCTCGCCGAGAACCAGGTCCGCAGCTGCCTCATGCCCACCCGCGCCGGCGGAAACGTCGAGATCGATGCTTCGCACGCGGATGTTGGGATACTCCTGGCGTATCACGATGCACGGACCGAGCAGCGTCGCCTTTTCGGGGCAAACGACCTCGGTGCCGCAGACGTCGTGGACCCCGTTGGAAAGCGCGCACAGGTCGATGTCGTTTCCGACGTTGTGGGCGGCGAGCGCCCGCGCGGTGTAGAGCAGGCTGTAGAAGCCCCTGACCTGCGCCCGCGAGAAAGCGTCGCCTTTCGGGCGGTCGTGAACGGGATGCGAGACGCTCCACGCGTGGACGATCCGGTCCGGCAGACATGCATTCGCCTGCAAGACGCGGAACAGCGATTCGTAATCCTGATCGCGCGCTGGGTCGATGGTGAACGTGCGTGCGTCCGCCTTCCAGAAGACGCCGCCGGCGCGCACGCACACCACCTCGTGGCCAGCGGACCGCAAGCGGGCAATCAATACGGAAGCGAGTCCGCAGTTGTCCGCGTAGACCAGCCATTTGCGGGGCTCCCCGAGCCGCGGCAAGATGTGCTGCGTGCCCGCGGACCTCGGCAGGAGGCGCTTCCAGGATGGCAGGTACAGCCATTGGGACGGATCCGGCTTCTTGCGTACGAAGGCGGGGGTGTCCGGGATCGCGTCCCGGACCCGTACCGGCTCCAGCCAGTAGTTCTGTCGTTCAAAGGGATACGTCGGCAGCGGCACTCTGCGCCGCGCGCCGGGCTGGGCGTTCTCCCACTTGATCGCGACCCCCGACAGCCACAGGCGCCCGATGCTCTCCCACAGGTAGTCGCCATCCGGCCGGTTTTCGTAGTGGTGCCGGATCGAGGCGACCGCCAATGGGTCTCCCGCCCGCCGCCGGTCCGGGTGCTGCATCGCGAGCACGCCGAGCGTGCGGCCGGGTCCGGCCTCGAGCAGTATCGGGTTCTCGAACCGCCACAGCTCCCGCAGGGCGTCGTCGAACCTGGCGGTGTGACTGGCGTGCTTCGCCCAATAGGCGGGATCGGTGGCCTCGCCGCGCGTGATCCAGGTGCCGGTGACGTTGGAGATATACGGAAGCGCCGGCTCGTTCAGACGAACCTTCCTCACCTCCGCTTCGAACGCCTTCACGATTGGATCGAGCATGCGCGAGTGAAACGCGTGCGCATTCTGAACGCGCCGCGAGATGACCGCTCTTCCGTTCAACGTCTTCTCGAACCCGGCGACGGCGTCCACCGGGCCTGCCACCACGCACAGGGCGGGGCCATTGATCAGTGAAATAGACAGGTCGTCGGGCAGCAGGGATCGCAGCTCGGCTTCGGGCAGAGTGACGGCAAGCATGGCTCCCTGCGGCAGCTCGTTCACCAGCTTCGCCCGCGTCGCGATCAGCCGCAGCGCGTCCTCCAGCGACAGCACCCCGGCGAGGCACGCCGCCACGTACTCGCCCATGCTGTGACCGACGATGGCGTCCGGCGCGATCCCCAGCGATTGCCAGAGCCGCGCCAGCGCATACTCGATCGCGAACAGCGCCGGCTGAGCAAAGAGTGTCCGGTTCAGATTCCTGGTTTCCTCGTCCTCCGACTCATCGCCTCCCTGGCCGAGCATCTTCTTCAAGTCGATGCCCGCCGTCCTCCGCCGCTTCTTCCAGCTCCCGCTGCCCGGATAGACGACGCCCCGGATGTCGATCCCCAGATCCGGCTCGAGGATCCGCGCGCATCGATCGACTTCCTCTTTGAAAACAGGCCACGTCTCGTACAGACCGTGTGCCATGCCCACGTAGTGGTCGCCGATGCCCGGCAACAGGAGGATCAGCGGACGCCGCGCTTCGTCCGACCGGCCGGAGAGAACGCGTTTCGCATCCCCCAGGGCGGCGATGACTTCCTCGCGGTCGACGCCGACCACGCACCGTCTGTGGGGAAGCGCTTTGCGCCCGACCTGCAAGGTGTAGGCCACATCGCCCAGGTTCGCGGACTCGTTGCGCTCCAGGAATTCGCGCAGGCGATGCGTGGCCTCTTCGACCGCCGCTTCCGTCTTCGCCGACAGGACCAGCAGATGGGGGACGCCGCTGGCCGCCATCACGCCGGGCTCGAGCGCTTCCTCGAGGACAACGTGCGCGTTCGTCCCGCCCATGCCGGTGGACATGACGCCGGCCCGCCTCGGACCGTCGCTCGCCCAATCCTGCAGGAGCGTATTGACGTAGAAGGGAGTGGCGGGAAAATCGATCTCGGGATTGGCGCGGCTGAAGTGGAGGCTCGGGGGAAGCTTCCGGTGCTCGAGGGCGAGGACGGTCTTGATCATGCCGGCGACAGCGGCCGCAGCGTCGAGGTGCCCGACGTTGGTCTTCACCGAACCAATAGCGCAGTAGCCCGCGCGCGGCGTGGACGCGCGGAAGGCCTTGGTCAGTGCCGCGATCTCGATGGGATCGCCGACGGGCGTCCCCGAGCCGTGCGCCTCGACGTAGCTGATGGCATCGGCCTCGACCCCGGCGTTGGCGAGGGCCTCCACCACGGCATCGGCCTGGCCGTCAACGCTGGGCGCCGTGTAGCCGGCCTTGCCCGAGCCGTCATTATTGACGGCCGATCCCTTGATCAGCGCGTGTATGGTATCGCCGTCGGCCAGGGCATCCGTAAGCCGCTTCAGCACCAGGATGCCCCCGCCGCTGCCGAACACGGTCCCATTTGCGCCGGCGTCGAACGCCCTCACGCGCCCGTCCGGGGAAACCACTCCGCCCCCGTCGCAGAAGTAGCCGGCGCGGTGGGGGACCCGCACCGAGACGGCGCCGGCGAGCGCCATGTCGGTCTCGTTGCTCAACAGGCTCTGGCGCGCCAGGTGGACGGCAACCATCGAGGTCGAGCACGCGGTCTGGACCGTGATGCTGGGGCCCTTCAGGTTCAGCTTGTAGGAAATCCGGGTGCTCAGGAAGTCCTTGTCGTTGCCGATGAGCGTGGGGATGTAGTCCTCGGCGAGCCGGCTGTCCAACCCGACGCCGGTGAAATACGTGTTCAGCGCGGATCCCGTGAACACGCCTATGCGTCCCGGATAGCGCTCCGGGTCGCACCCGGCGTGCTCGAGCGCCTCGTGCGCCAGTTCCAGCAGCAGGCGGTGCTGCGGATCCATGGTCCTCGCTTCGAGCGGAGAGTAGCCGAAGTAGGCCGCGTCGAAATGGCCGGGCTGCTCCAGAACGGGCGCAGCCCTCACGTAGCCGGGGTGGGCGAGATGGGACGCGGGCACGCCGGAATCCAGCAGCTCCCGCTCCGAGAAGCGGGTGATCGACTCCACGCCCGCGGCCAGGTTATGCCAGAACTCGTCAAGGTTGCGCGCGCCCGGAAAGCGGCAGGACATCCCGACGATCGCGATATCGAGCTCGTTGCTCATCCGCGTTCACGAGGGCGGCGCGTGCAGCACCGGCTCCGGCAGCGCCTTGCGATCCGCTTTTCCGCTCGGGGTCAGTGGCAGCGCGTCGATCCTCTCGAAATGATGGGGGACCATGTAGTCGGGCAGGTGGCGCCTGAGGTGCCGTTTCAGGCCCTCGATTCGCACTTCCGGCCCGCACACCAGGTAGGCGACGATCAGGATGACGCTCTCCGAGTGCTTCCTGACCAGGGCGACGCTGTCTGTCACGCCGGGGTACTCCCGAATCGTGCTCTCGATCTCGCCCAGCTCGATACGCAGTCCCCGGATCTTGACCTGGTGATCCTCCCGGCCGAGATACTCGACGTTGCCGTCGGGCAGCCAGCGCGCGAGATCCCCGCTCCGGTAGATTCTTTCGCCCGGCCGCACGGGGTTGTCGGTGAATTTCTCCGCGGTCAGGCCCGGGTTGTTGAGGTAGCCCCGGGCGAGACCCACGCCGGCAATGCACAGCTCCCCGGGCTCGCCGATCGCCGTTTCCCGGCCCTCCCGGATCACGTAGAACCGGGTGTTGTGGATCGGCCGTCCGATCGGAACGGCTGGGATATCGTTGTGCGCCGGGCAATCGAAATAGCTGACGTCGACCGTCGCCTCGGTGGGGCCGTAGAGGTTGGTGAGGCGCGCCCCGGTCACGCTGCCGAAGAAGCCGTTGAACTTCCTGACGTGGCTCACTGTCAGCGCCTCGCCGCTCGCGAACACCCGCCGCACCGGGGCAAGGCCCTGGACGAAGCCCGCTCCCTTCGCGTCCAGGTACTCCAGAAACACGTTCAGCATCGACGGCACGAAATGCATGACGCTGACGCGATGTTTCCTGACCGCTGAAACGATGGCGAGCGGGTTCCTCTCCCCGCCCGGCGCGAGCAAGCAGAGGCTCGCGCCCTGCAGCGCCCACCAGAAGAGCTCCCACACCGAGACGTCGAAGCCGTAGGGCGTCTTCTGCAGAATGACGTCGCTCGGCCCGATCGGGTAGGCGTGCTGCATCCAGTGCAGGCGGTTCACGACCGAGCGGTGCTCGATCATCACCCCCTTTGGCCGGCCCGTGGATCCCGATGTATAGATCACATACGCCAGGTCCCGCGGCGTGTTGAGGATGGGGGGGTCCGCCGTCGACCCGCGATAGACGCCCGGATCGTCAAGCTCGACGATCCGCCCCGCGAACGCGGTCCGGCCCGCCGTCTTTCTCTGCACCAGCAGGACCCCGACCCCGCCGTCCTTCAGCATGTACTCGACGCGCTCCGGAGGATAGTCGGGCGGCACCGGGAGATAGGCCCCGCCGGCCTTCACGATCGCCAGGATGCCGATAATCATGGCGAAGGAACGCTCGACCATTAATGCGACGACATGCCCGGGCCCGACACCCTCGGCCCTCAGGAGCTGCGCCAGCTGGTTGGCTTTTTCGTTGAGCTGCGCGTAGGTGAGCACCGGCGCGCCGAAAGTCCCGTCGTGATCGCAGAAGACGGCGGGCGCAAGCGGATGGGCGGCGACCTGCGCTTCGATCATCTGCTGGAGCGTGGCCTGGTCCGGAAACGCGGCCTCGGTGCGATTGAAGCGCGCGATCGCCTCCAGGTCCTCCGCCGTGGCGGCCCATGAACCCCGGGCATTCGCGATCGTCGGGGCCAACGCGCTCAAGCGAGCCTCCGTCCCCGGTCGACGAAAATCCCTCCCAGCAGGTCCTCGTGGATCTGCGTCGTGCCCTCGATGATCTCCATGATCTTGGCGTCCCGGTAGAACCGCGAAACCGGGGACGACCCGTGGCAGCCCGAGGCCCCGATGATCTGTACGGCATCGGAGGCCGCCTTTACCGCTGCCCGCGCCGTGAAGTACTTCGCAATCAGGGCTCGTTCGAATGCTTCCGGAAGATGTTCGTCCTGCGCCCGGCAGGCGTCGTGGCACAACAGGCGCGCCGCCTCCAGGTCCGTGCCCATGCCGGCGATGAGGGAGCGGATCATCCCGAGCTCGCCCACGCTGCGCTCGCCGATCCTCCGCCGTGCGGCATAGGCAACGCTTTCCTCGACGCAACCTCGCAAGAGACCCAGCGCCGAGCAGGCGGTGCTGATCCTTCCGTACTGCAATCCGACGGGCGCGACATGGGAAAGCGCGAAACCCGGCTTGCCGACCAGGTTGGCCGAGGACACCTTCACGCCGTCGAAGCGGATCGCGGCAAGGCCGGCGGCGCGAAAACCCATCAAGTCATCGATGGGTTCGATTTCGACGCCTGGAGCATCCCTGGGTACCAGGCAGGCGACCGGGAGCGGCCCCAGCTTCCCGAAAACCAGGAACACCGCGGCGAACTGCCCGCAGCTGATCCACTTCTTCGCGCCGTTGAGAATGAGCCGGTCGCCGTCCGGAGCGAATGCGGTGGACAGGGACTGGATGTCGCTCCCGGCACCGGGCTCGGTCAGCGCAAAGGCCCCGATCATCTCTCCCTTGGCAAGAAGAGGAAGCCAGGTGGCCTTCTGCTCCTTCGTGCCCCACTTCAGCAGCGACATGGAAACCATGCTCTGAACGGTCAGCACGCCCGTCAGGGCCGGCGATCCTCTGCCCAGGGCCTCGTTCAGCAGGCCGAATGTGACCGTGTCCCGTCCCTGTCCGCCGTAATCGGTGGGCAGGCAGCACCCCAGGTAGCCCGAATTTGCCAGCAGCAGGATCGCGGAATCCGGGAGCCGCTGCTCCCGGTCCCACTCCCCGGCGAACGGCTCGACATTCGAGGCCGTGAACGCCTTGAATTCTCCGTGCCTCGCCTCCTGCCGGTCGGTCAGCGGCGCGCCGCGCACGGGCATGCTGCGGCCAGTGGCAGCGCCGGGCTCCGCGGGCCAGGCCCGTCGCAGGTTACGCATGGCGCCGCCCGTTCCTGCGCGCGACGAAAGCAGTGGCGGCATTGACGGACTTGAAATTCTCGATGTCCAGATCGTCCATTCCCACCTCGAGCGCGAACGTCTTCTCGATGAACGTCATCAGCTGCACCGCAAACAGCGAGTTGACGATGCCCTTCTCGAACAGGTTGTCGTCGTCGTCGAAGGTCGCGATATCGATCGAGCTTGCGATGAAGCCCCTCACGGTTTCCCGGATCCCGTTCATGTCCCGCGTGCTCATGGATGACTCCCGATGCTGCCGATGCGCGAGCGTCGCGGCACGCGCGGAGGACCGGTATCGGTCCGGACGGCGGAAGGTTTGCGCGTCACGCCCAGGTTGCCGACGCGACCTGGGGGCAGGCCGTGCTTCGCGCAGAAGTCGTCCCAGGCGGTATGGAGGTGGACGTCGTCGCTCATCATCACGCCACCGGGCGCGAGCCGCGGATAGGCCTGCTCGAACTCGAACGTCATGTTCCGGTAGGAGTGGTCGCTGTCGTGAAGGAAGAGATCCACACGGTCGAGGGTCTCGAGCAGCGCGGGCAGGATTTCGCGCGAATCTCCGATATGCAGCTTCCAGCGCCCGCGCAGGGAATGCGGCACGATCCAGCCGGAAGCGCGCCCGGGCGGGAGCATCGAGCCCTGCTGGACATTCGGCAGGTCGACCGAGTGCAGCGTGCCCGAGCCGTTCGCCGCGAGCGCCCGCAGGATATGGGCTGATGACATGCCGCTCGCGACCCCGGTTTCGACGGCAACCGCGGGCCTGACGGCCCGCACGACAGCATAGAGCTGCGGCAGCCCCGAAAACACGTAGCGGACCTCCGCGACGCAGCGCGCGAGGTGGTCCTGGAATTCACGGTCGTCGAGAAGCTCGCGCCGGTGGCGCATGACCTCGGCGTAGCGCAGGCCCGCGTGGCGCGCGAGGAGCGCCCAGTCGCGCAGGCTGCTCCAGGCGTGGCGCGGGTTGCCCAGCGCGCGCCGCACGTCGCCGACGACCGACCGCACCGGCAACCAGCGCTGCTCGCGATGAGCCTTTCCCGGCTTCACCTCGTTTCCTCGACCCGAAGTTGGTCAATTGGACCGGGCTGCGCGATCCTGCGCGCCGGATCCGCGACGCCACCCGCGCGCGGGGCGTCCTGAGCCCCCGGATAGAGATGAAATCCCCTCCCGGTCTTGCGACCCAGGTGGCCGGCGTGGACCAGCTTTCTCAGGAGGGGGCAGCAGCGGTACTTGGGATCGTGAAAGCTCTCGTAGAGCACATCGAGGGAGCGCACCACCGTGTCGAGCCCGATCAGGTCCGCCGTCTCCAGCGGGCCCATCTTGTGCCCGAAGCATTTCTTGAAGATGAGATCGATGTTGTCGGCCGTCGCCACGTTGTCCTGCAAGGCGAAGGCGGCCTCGTTCATGAACAGATGAGAAATCCGGTTCGAGACGAACCCGGGCATGTCCTCGACGATGATCGCCTCCTTGCCGAGCAGCGAGAACAGCCGCAGCAGCGTGACGAGGGTGCGGTCCGCGGTGTGGTATCCGCGGATCACCTCGACGGTCGGCTTCAGGTGGACCGGGTTCATGAAGTGAATGCCCACCACGTTGGCGGGGCGCCCGGTGGCGCTCGCGATCTGGGTGATGGAAATGCACGAGGTATTGGCCCCGAAGCACACCCCGGGAGGCATCACGCGGTCGAGCCTTTCGTAGAGCGGCTTCTTGACTGCCCAGTCCTCGGTGACGTTCTCGATGACGAAGTCGCACGCGGCCGCGTCCTCGAGCCGGGTCGTCAGGTCCATGCGCCGCAGGGCCTCGTTCCGCGTGATCCGCGGCAGCGTTTTCGACAGCAGCGGAACGCACCTCACGTTGTTCAGCACCTCGGCCCGGGCGCGCTCCAATATGTCCTCCGAGAGGTCGACCACGACGGCGGATATCCCGTGAAGGACGAGATCGGTCACCACGCCGATGCCGATGTTGCCCGCGCCGAGAACGCCGATGCGCTGTAACGTCATGTCACGAGACGTGCTGCCGCACGATGTTGTGGCGCCTGCGCTCGCCCCGCAGCGCCGCCGCCGTGGCCGGCGACTCGCCGCCGGCCTCTCCGGACGCTGCGCCGATCCTGGCGGCGAGCAGCGCCACGGTCGGGCACTCGAAGAGGCTCACGATCGACAGCGTCTGTTTCAACTCTCTCCTGATCGCGGCTATTACCTGGACCGCCTTGAGCGACGTGCCGCCTGCGTCGATGAAATTGTCGTTCAGGCCGATGTGGCGCCTGCCCAGTACCCTTCTCCAGATGTCCGCGACTGCAGCTTCCAGCCCGCTCGTCGGCGTCGAGTCCGCCGCGGCGACGGGAGAGGGGTCTCCCAGCCGGTGCTGCTCCACGGCCCTGGCCAGGCGGTCGACGTCGCCCAGTTCGTCCGCGATCCGCTGCAGGCGCTCGGACATGCCGGCGCCGCCGCCCAGCTCCGCCGCCGCGCGGGGTGCGGTCGTTTCCGCAGCAGCGCTTGCCGCCGCCTCGCCTGCGTCCGAGGACGTTTCGTCCGGGTCGTATTCCAGGCTCGCCAGGTGCTCCGCGGGAAAGATCCACGTCGTGCCGTCGCCATTCCGGAACCGGTCGCCGATGCGGGAGATGAAATCGAGCGCAATCTGGTTCTTTCGGGTGGGCAGACACCGGAGCTCCACGAGTCTCTTTCCCTCCTTGAGCGCCCGCTCGCCGAGCCGCGACAGGACCGCGTGCTCCACGCCCCGGCCGAGAACCCGGCAGCTCAGCAACAGGGTGTCCACCCGGTAACGGTCGGCCCCCGCTTCACAGATCGCGACGCCGACGAGCCCGTAGTCCCCGAAGCGATCGGTCACGCGGACCACCAGGCAGCGAATGTCGCTGCGCTTGAGCAGGGTCCTGATCTCGCTTTCCGAGCGGCGCACGGTCGTAAGATTGAACTGGTTCGTCCGGTAACTCAGCTGCGAGGCACGGCCGCAGTCCTCTTCCGTCGCGTCCGCGATCTCGACCCGCAGCTCGAGTCCCCGGACGAAATCCTTCAGCGACAGCGACTGCTCGCGGAAGCGCCGCCGTTGCGCGCCTTCCTGGTACATCCTCGTGCGGTTGCGATCCTCCGCGGTGGAACCGGTGCGGTCGAACGCCCAGACGTGATCCAGGAACGATGCAAACGATTCGGTGCCGCGTGGCAACTGCAACGTCACGACTTCGGGGCAGTTGAACCTGACATCCGCGCAATCGACCGGGTTGTCGTCGATGAAGATGAAGCTGTCGAGCCCGAGACCGAGCTCGTGCGCAAGCGACCTGATGTTTTCCGATTTGCTGTTCCAGTTGATGCGCCACGCAATCAGGTGCTCGCGCTTCAGGGGCATGTCGTTGCGCTGTTCGAAGACCTCCAGAACGTCCTGCTCGTTGTTCTTGCTGCACAGGCACAGCAGCATGCCGGCGTGCATCTGCCGGATCATGAACTCCTGCAACGCCCGGTGCGCGGCGGTCACCTCGATTCCCGCGGGGCCATCCTCGCCGCACACCCCGTTCCAGAGCGTGTTGTCGCAGTCGAGCACGGCCACCTTGAACGGGCCCGTTCTCAGGCCGAAGATGGCGCGAAACGCTGCGGTTCCGATCGCGGCGTAGCACGCGGGCGTGTACGGGACGTGGCCCAGCTGATGGGTGTGCGGATCGTAATAGTCGCTGACCGGATAACGCCGCGAGAGCGACGTCGAGCCGATGGCGTGAACATTCCGCATTGCGGAGACTTCAGCCAGCAAAGTTTGCTCGGCATCGCTCAGCGCGGCAGCGAGTGCCGGATTCGCTAGCGCGACCGGGGTTCTCGGGCACAGGCACAGGATCAGGGGCGCCGCAGCCTGGTCCATGAACGATCGGAGCGCGGCGCAGAAGTCCCGGATGTTTCCGCTCAAGCGACCCGCCGCCTGGCGCGCCGCATGCGCCGCGGCGACCTCGCCCGCCGCGCGCCGGGTCGCGTAAAGGTTGTAGAACCCGGCCTGCGCGAGCAGCGCCTGCCGCTCGACGGTGCAGCGGTACCCCTTCCCGGCCAGCAGCGTCTCGATCAGCGTGACCGCCGTGCGAGTGCGGTCGTGGATCTCGAGCACGATCTGGTCGATCTTCGGCCAGTCGCCATCGTCGATGCCCGCGAGGATGTCGAGCTCGCTCTTCTCGGCATCGATCTTGAGGAGGTCGATCCTGTCGATCCGGTGCTCCCGGATGATCTCCGACACGGACGTCAAGCGGCATTCGTGGCGCGTGCGCTGGAGCCGGTCGGCGGTGAGCTCGCCGACGTAGTCCTCAACGGATTCACCGGCGACCGCCCCTTCCGTCAGCATGCCCCGCACGACCGACTGGATCGCCCGGCGGTCCTCGGCCTCGTCCGAATGAAAGCCGGAGAAGACCGAGGACTTCTCGTAGAAGGTGAAGGTTGCGGTCTTGGGCCGGTCCGATACGCCGACGTTCAGGGCCCTGAGGTTCGACCCGTAGGCATCGCAGTTCGCCTTCAGGAGCTCGTACACGACCGGAGCCGGCTCGAAGGCGTAAACCTTCGCGTTCGGGCAGCGGCCCGTCACGAACAGGGAAAAGAGCCCGATGTTGGCGCCGATGTCCACCACCGTCGCCCCGTCTTCCAGGCTTATCCCGTGCCTGAGATAGCACTGCTCCTCGAATATCTCCCGGTAGAGATGATCGGTCTCGTAGCCGTTGAGCTGAACGATTTCCAGCCCGTTGGGCAGGACGCGCCGCGAGCGATGATTCCCGAAGCACTGCTCCGCTCGTTCCCGGCTCGGCGCCGGGGCGGCCCGCCGGTCACCCGCGGCCCACTCCTCCAGGCTCAGCAGGATGACGTTGACCCCGTCGCGATTCCGCCGAAACGCGCTCGCCGTGCCCAGCAGCTGCTGGAATACCTGGTCGTAGGGCGCAAACTCGGGCCGCACCGGAACACCGAAATGATCGCCCCAGAATTTCAGGGAATCCTCCAGCGGCTCCGCGGTGAAATTGGAGGCGACGAGCAGGTTCAGCCCCGCTTTCTCGTCGCCGGCGCCCGCGCGGCCGAGAAACGTGACGGCGACCCCGGAGAGTTCCAGATATGGCCTGCCCGCCCCGTCGAACATGCGGACGTTGCCGGATCGGCCGTTCCCGCCGCCTTCGCGCTCCGGCGCGAGCGTGGCGTGGCCCCACAGCGTATCGGGGAAGCCGGCGTCCCATATCGCGATGCTCTCGATCGACCGCAACACGAAGGTCTCGCGCCGCCCCAGGAAGAAGGGCGCCAGCAGCTGGGTCACGGAATCGAGCAGGCTCGTGTTCAGGCAATGCGGGCCGGTTCCTCCGCGCCGGCGCGCCGCGGAAACCCGTCCCAGCGCCTGATCGCCCGTCCGCCAGATCGACGAGACCCGCTGAAAGTGCGGCCCGTACTGGTTGCCGTTCTCACGCAGCCGACCGTAGAAGAGCCCCGCGTCGATCACGACGTGAGCCCGCCTCTGAAACGCTTCGATCGAGAGCGCGCCCGCCCCCGGCGCGGGGATTGATGTCGGCCGCCGGTCGATCTCGAGCCTCGCGGCCGGCTGCGGGGCGGGAGTCTCCCGCGTGCCGCCGCCAGTGACGCCCGCCTCGTAGAACGCGTATTCGACCTGCCCGTCGCCGAGGTCCCGCACCTCGACCTTGATGACGGTATCCTCGGCCGACAGAACCACGGGATTGTGGAACTTCACGTTGCGCAGCAGGCCCGGGACGCTCCCGGATGCCTCGCGCTCCAGGGACAACGCCGTTTCGATGTAGAAGGAGCCGGGCAGCACCGCCATGTCCTGGAAGGCGTGATCGGCGAGGTACGGCATGGAGCGGATGCCGACCTTGAATTCCGTGGCCGTCTCCACGGGCCGACGGGGGGAGGTGACAGCGAGGGGATTCATGGCTCCTGCGCAACCACGGCTCCGATGAACCCGGGGACGGGGATGAAGCTGCGAAGCAGCCAGCCGCAGGCGTCCCCGGGAGCGGGCCCGACGCGCAGGATCCTGGCGGGCTCGCCCGGCGCGAGCGTCACCTCGAAGCTGTCGAGCGGATGGTGCACGCCGTCGCCGAGCGCCTTCACGAAGGCCTCCTTGCGCGTCCAGCAGTTGAAGAACCCGGCCGGCTTGTCGCGGTGATCGAGAGCGAGGTAGGTCTCGTACTCGCGCCGCGAGAAGAAGTGCGCCGCGATGTCGTCGCCGTCGTGGATCTCGCGCACGCGCTCGATGTCGATTCCGATCTCGCGTCCGCGCAGAAACGCGTACGCGGCGACATCCCCCGAGTGTGAAACATTGAAGCGCAGGTCGGCGTGCGCGAAGCGCCGGGCAAGAGCGGGCTTGCCGCGCGCCCCGTAGGCGAATTCAACGGATTCGGGTTCTACGGCCAGCCGCGCCGCGAGCAGCTCGCGCAACCGTGCTCGCGCGACGATGAAGCGCTGGCGATCGCGCTCGTACGCGAAACGCGCTGCTCTTCGTCGCTCCTCTGTCGACAGGAGCGCCGCGCAGGTGCGAACCGCACCGGGCCCAGCGTCCAGTCGCGCCACCACGACCTCGAATTCATCGCCGTCCGCGAGGCGGATCCTGCTCCTCGATTTAGGCCATACTTGAGGATCCTGCGCTGCTCCGAACACAGTTGTCCCGCGCCCCCGCGTCGTTGCTCTTCGTTATCGAGATTGAAGCCTACAAAGCGCCCTGTTTCCCCCTCGGCATGGACCCACGATCCAAATGGACTAGGGCTACGCAGGGGGTCCCGCGCAGTCCGTGTATCCGGGGTGACTAGGATCTTTTCGCGTCACAGCCGGGGATACGAAAGCCGCCAAGCATGCAGCCGGGGGGGAATCCATGGGGGTGCGGCCCCGCCGCGGGCTGTCGTTGCGCCCCGGTTCCAGCACCAGGTGCCGGCCCGGGCGCCGCGCCGTCGCTGGGGCGGCAGCCGGATAATAAATGGGCATCCGCGCGACGGCTGTCGCCGGGGAGCGTGCGGTGAGGATCGCGCTCCTGGCGCTCCACTTTGCCGAGTACGCGAGCCGCCTTGCCCTCGCGCTTTCCGCCACGCACGAGGTATTGCTGGTGCTGCGCTCGAGCAACTCCCGCGATGAGTTGCCGGACGATTTGCGCGCACCCCTCGAGCAGGAGGTCTCCGTGAGATCCTTCGACATTCCGCGGTTCCGGGACCCGCGCCTGGTGGGCAGGATTCTCGCGATGAGCAGGATTCTCCGGGACTTCTCCCCCGACATACTGCATGTCCAGGAGGCGCACGTTGCGCTCAACGGCTGGCCCATCCTCACGGTGCGCAGGCGCGTGCCGGTCGTCCTGACAGTGCACGATCACGTTCCCCACTCAGGGGTCTTCACGACGGGCTCGTGGAGGTGGCCGATCGTGCAATGGCTGCGCTGGAAGGCGGACCGCGTGATCGTTCATGGGCCGCGCATGCGGTCCGAGCTCGCGGAGCTGAGTGGGAGGCGCGCGGCGGAGCGGATCGACGTGATCCCCCACGGCATACTTGGCCGGAGCGGCATCGACGACGACGGTTCGCGT
>DATBKZ010000062.1:0-40121 GCA_036555615.1 Burkholderiales bacterium
GGCGACTCGTCGTGGCGCAGCATGTCGACCTGGTGCTGCGCGAAGTAGCCGACGGCGAGTCCGCGGTTGAAGTGCGCCTCGCCGGAGAGTGGCGCAAGCTCGCCCGCGAGGGTCTTCATTATTGTGGACTTGCCCGCGCCGTTGATGCCGAGCAGGCCGTAGCGCTCGCCGCTGCGCAGAGTGAAATCGATGCCGCGCACGACGATCTTGTCGGGTTGACCCTCCAGCCGGTAGCCGGCGTCCACGTTCTCCAGCGTGAGCAGCGAATCGGGCGCCTTGACCGGCTCGCGGAACTCGAACGAGAAGGGCGCGGAGACATGCAGCGGCGCGAGGTCCTCCATCCTGGCCAGCATCTTCATGCGGCTTTGCGCCTGCTTCGCCTTGGAAGCCTTCGCCCGGAAGCGGTTGATGAAGGACTCCAGGTGCGCGCGCTCGCGCTGCTGCTTCTCGTACTGGGCCGCCGCCAGCACCACCGCCGCGGCGCGCTGGCGCTCGAAGCTCGAATAGTCACCCGAGTAGCGCTTGAGCTTCCTGTTCTCGATGTGCACCACGACGTTCACCACCCCGTCGAGGAAATCGCGGTCGTGCGAGACGACGAGCAGCGTGCCCCCGTAGCGCTTCAACCAGTCCTCGACCCACAGGATCGCGTCGAGATCGAGGTGGTTGGTGGGCTCGTCGAGCAGCAGCAGGTCGGACGGGCACATCAGCGCCTGCGCGAGGTTCAGCCGCATGCGCCAGCCGCCGGAGAAGCTCGCGACCGGCTGGTCCATTTGCGCGTGCGAGAAGCCGAGGCCGTGCAGGAGCCACTCCGCGCGCGAGCGCGCCGAATACGCATCCGCGTCCGCCAGCGCCGCGTGGAGATGGCCCATGCGCACGCCGTCGAGCTCGGATTCTTCGGCGGCCTCGGCCTCGGCAAGCTCCCGCTGCAACCAGCGCAGCGTGGCATCGCCGTCGATCGCGTACTCGATCGCCGCGCGCTCGAGCGCCGGCGTCTCCTGCGCAACGTGCGCGATGCGCCAGCGCGCCGGGAAGTCCACCTCACCCCGGTCGGCGTGGAGCTCCCCGCGGAGCAGGGCGAACAGGCTCGACTTGCCCGAGCCGTTGGGGCCGATCAGCCCGATCTTGTCGCCGGGATTGAGGGTAAGGTCGGCGTCCTCGAGCAGCGTCTTCGTGCCGCGGATGAGCGTGACCTGTGACAGGCGAATCATTGCTGCAGAAAGTGCTCGAAATGCGCGATGGGCGATTACTGCGGGTGGGGTACCCGCGTATTGAACGGTAATGCTCTCGTCCGTTCGAACACGCGGAGTTAAACCGGCGCGTCAAGCGTCCGGATTTAGCGCTGCTTGGGCGGTCGGTGGTGGAATCTCCTGCCCTGTCTCTTATCGTCTTGTGGCCCCCCGCCGCGCCGGGGATGGCCGCCAGGCGCAGGTGCGCTCCCCCGGGCGTGCTGCTGCGGAGCTCCCTCCCGGTTGCCGGCGGCCAACGTGATCTCGAGCATATTGAGCTCGTCCCACTCGGCATCGGTCCGCTGCCTCTCCGGGATCGCCAGAAGCGCTTGCAGACGAGCACGAGGGGAAGTTGACTGCGGATCATTCATAGCCCGATTATCTCATCGAAAATGGCCCAAGTGGGTAATTGCGCTGGGGCAAGGACCAGACCGGGACAGACCACCCATCCCGGTCAAAATTCTCAGGTCACCGCAAGATTTGCATCGGGCGCGGGGCCGGCGCGGCACTATGCCATATTGACGGTCGCCCATTCGACATAGACTGAACCCGGTTACTTATTTGCCGTTACTCCGGGGGGAGTACCCAATGACGCCAGCCGAAGAGCAGCTGTTGCTCAACACCCTCAAAGTCATCGCTCTGGACATCAAGATGCTCGTGATGCTTGTCAGGGAAATGTCCACGCAACAGGACACCGCGAGTCAGAAAGCCTTAACACAGCTGGTAAACATCGCGCACAAGCGGTTCTAAGTCACTGCAGCTGATCGGGAAGGCCCAGCCGCACGGGGCCGACCGGTATCTCCACCCGCAGCACGTTCGGCTCGTCACTTCGCGGCGCTTGCGGAAACGATCCAGGGCTCGAAGCGCCTGCCGAACGCTACCGTCACCTCAAACGCCGGCCGGTCGGCCGCCGCGACCGGGTGCGGGACTGGACGGGGCGCGCGCTCGATTGCCCGACGGAGTTCGAGCGGCACGTTGACCTGGCCGTTCTGGATGCCCTCGATGTAGCCCGTCCAGCGTGGATCCTTGCCGCGGCCGAAGAGGTAGGAAGCGCGCACCTTGCCCTGCACGATCGCGAAGCGGGCGCGATCGGGGTACCGCGCGCGGAGCCGCTGCCCATCGCGCCCCGCGTCCACCGCGAAGAGCCGGCTGTTCGCGGTTTCCTCGTTCTTGAGAAACGTCGCAGCTTGCTGCGCCGGAGTTCCCGGCCCGGTCTTGCCGGTGGCTGCTCCCTTCGCCGCTTCCTTCGCCGCCCGCTCGCGCGCGCGCTCGAGGGCCTTCCGGTAAGCCGGACCATCGAACTCCAGCACGATCAACGCTTCCCTGGGTAGTTGCCGGTCGTAGCGCCAGCTTGCCCGACGCGCGGCAGGTGGCGGCGACACGTCGAAGCCGAGTTCTTTGAGCTTCGCTTCGTCCAGCCATTCCGGCGCACCCTGATATTCCCCGTAGAACGCGACATCCGGGTCCGTAGGCAGAACGCGCCAGCGCAGGTTCAATTGCAGCCCGCCCTCCTCGCGGCTGAATCCGTAAACGTGCGGCTCCCACAACTCGCGCGGGGTGAGCTTCAATACGCTCTCCGGCTCGCCGCTGCGGTTCCACGCGACGCCCCCCAGCGCGATCGCGTTGGTAAGCGCGATCAGCGCGAGGCCGGCGACGAGGGTGTGCGTGCGGGACCAGGTGAGCGTCATTCCGCGCTCCCGCCGAAGAGACCCTTCGCCCGCAGCCGCCGCATGATGAAGAGGAGCAGCACGGCGGTGAGACCCAGCACGAGGAAGAAGAGATACTTGGGCATGATCTCCCACCACCAGTCGAAGAACTTGGTGTAGAGGAAGATCACGAAGAAGACCGATCCGGTGTTCACGACCTCGCCCCAGTGACGGCGCGCGCCGATCCAGATCGCGCCCGCGGAGAGGACGAAGCCCATTACCTGATAGAAGCCCTCGATTGCGTCCTCCTCGAAATCGAGGTAGCTGATCCGGCCCCAGTTCGCGAGCACCAGCATCGGGAGAAAGAGCGTCAGCAGCGCAAACACCCGGTAGATCGGCCCGAAGCCGGTAAGGCGCTGGTGCGGGATCACCTGCGGGACGAGGAACATCATGACCGCCGCCGGGAAGAAGTTCTCGGGGCGCTCGCCGAAGTGCAGCCAGTACATGCCGCTCCAGGTGCCGGTGCGCGCCGAGATCCAGGAGATGATGCACAGGATCCCGGCCGCGAGGAGGAGCCGCAGGTCCAGCGTGTAGGCGAGCAGCAGCGCGAACGCGGCCCACGGGACCAGCGCCTTGTCCGAGGGCGTGATGTTGAAGATCTGCCCGAGCAGGTAAACATTGATGACAAAGCAGGCAAAGGCGACCATCGCCGCGAGCTTGGTGAAGTAGCCGGAGGACTCGCGGCCCTGGATCCAGAGCGTCGCGCCGAAGGTGCCGAGGGAGGCGCCAACCAGAATCACCACCTGCGCGACGGTGGAAAAGCGGTCCCAGAACTGGCGGAAGAGAAAGAACACGCTCGCCGCAAGCGCAAGCGCCCCGAGAAAGGAGGCGACCCGCATGCCGAGGGAGAGCTGCTTCGCGCGCGCGTCGCGGTCGATGTCGAACTCCTGCGCGAAGTCCGCGAGCAGTTGGCGGTGGTGCGCGCCGATCGCCTCGCGCTGCGCGGGCGTCAATGCAACCACCCCCTCCCGCTCCAGGCGCGCAAGCTCCTCGCCAAACATCCGGATCTCGTCGGCCCGTTGCTGCGCTGCGGTGCGGGTGGGCTCAGCCATCACGCATCAAGTCAGGGCTCGAGCGCGATGCCCGCGGCGACCACCAGCAGCCTGGCAACGATGCCGGGTTTCATGACCACGCCTCCTTGCCCGGTACGGACGAGGGATCCGCGCGATGGGCGGGTTCAATTATAGGTAGTCGGACGCCGGCCGTCAGTCACCGGGGTCGTCCGGCCGGGGAGGAAGCCCGGCGGTGGTGCCCTAGACGGGCGGCTAGCTCGATCGGCAGTTGGCCAGCGGCCTGCGCGCGAGCTCGCGGCCCGGCGAGCCGCGCACGCCCGATTCGCGAATCGACACGTAGTAGATGCCTTCGCGGTAGCGGGCGGTGGCGTCGTAGGTGTAGCCTGCGCGCGGGCGCAGCAGCGTCTCGTAGCTGATGCTGCCGGTGGAGCTGCCGAGGAAGGACGAGTTGTAGAAGCTGAATACCAGCAGGCTCGGGCGCCCAGCCGGGATTCCGATCTCGACCGTTGGCTCGTTGAGCTGGACGGTGCCCAGGTACTCGGTGCGGCAACTCGCGTCGACTTCGTGGATGTGGACCGACACCCGGCTCTTCGCCAGCATCGAGCCCGAGCTCGCCTCGGTCCTCACCACGAGATTTCTGGGCGAAGCATCCGGATAGGTCTTGATGCCGGAGCAGCCGGCGAGAAGGACAACTCCGAGCAGCGAGGCGGCAATGCGCGGGGCGGGGATCATCCGGTCTTGGTGAGATCCGGGCAGCCGAGATCGTTGCCCGTCGCCCAGCCGAGGATCGAGCGGTAGATCACGTCATAGCCCATCGACGGGCCGATGATCTGCAGACGGCTCTTCCCTCCGTTCAGGGGATAGGCGTCCGCGACGATCAGGTAATAGCCGCCCTCCGGCTCCTTGGTGACCCGCATCACTCCCCGCTCGTGATGCCGCTGCAGATGGAGTTCCGCGCGCTGGTCCGTCGCCACCACCGTCGGCTTGTAGAGCGAGACGATGACCTGGTAGCTCATGTTGGTCTGCGAGACCGTCCTTACCCGCATGTTCATGCATTCCGGGGCGCGCTCCTGGAAGGTTTCCCCGATCTCCTGCACGGAGCGGTCTATTTCGTGGTTCTGGACCTTGACCATGAAGGCGCCCGGAGCCATCTGGCGGAACTCCTCTGCATTCTGGGGGTGGTGCGTGACGCAGCCGGCGAGCAGCACCGTCGCGGCTGCAAGCGTCCTGACGATCGGCAGTGCCATGACTCTCTCCTTTCCTGCGCAACGTGCAGGTTCTGGCGGCCAAGGATGCCCGATCTAGTATGACAAATGGAAGGGACTACCTCACATTTCCCCTCGCCGTGCGTAGCCACAGCGCGAGGCCGCCGATCATGGCGACGATCGTCACCGCGAAGTAGGCGCGCATTCCTAACACCGGACCGATCAACCCCGCGAGGAAGGGCGCGACGCCCATCGCGAGGAACTGGAACGCGGTTGCGTAGGCGATGGCGCGGGCGTCCATGCCCGGCGGCGCGTGCGTGCGCAGCAGATGAAAGAGCGCGGTCTGCAGGCCAGCCGCCGTGAGCCCGAACGCCATCCGCGCCAGCACGAGCTGCAACGGCGTCTCGAGCACGAGCAGCGGCAGGTGGGTGACCGCGGTCGCGGCGGCGCCGAACGCCAGCACGCGCGCCGACCCGATGCGGTCGATCACCCGTCCCCACACCGGCGTCGCGATCAGCATGGAGACTGCCAGCGCCACCGCCGCGGCGCCCACCCAGTACGCCTCCTCACTGGCGTCCACACTGCCCGCCTCCAGCAGTTGCAGCACGAAGACGCTGATGTTGATGACGCTCCCATGCCACATGACTGAGAAGAGGAAGGCGAGCACGAAGAGCGGAACGATACGCGGCACCGCGGCGAGCTCGCGCAGGCTGCCGAGCAGCTGCGGGCGCCACGGACCGGGCGCGAGCTGCTTGACCTCGCGCACGAAAAACGCGACCAGCACGCCACCAGATAGCATCAGGCCGCCGCTGATCCAGTAGAGCGCATGCTGATGGTCCACCATCGCGGCGAGCAACGCGCCCAGGGCCGGTCCCAGCGCGTGACCCAGGTGGCCCCCGGTCTGCGCGTAGGCGACCGCGCGGCCGATGTGCCCGGGCGGCGTGTTCGCCACCAGCAGGGCGACGCCCGCCGGCGTAAATCCGTTGAATACCGCGACCACCATGATGAGCCCGGCGAACCACAGCGGCGTCGGCGCGAACGGCACGAGCATCATCGCCACCCCCATGCCCAGCATCGCTCGCAGCACCATCGGCTTGCGGCCGTAGTGATCGGCGATGCCGCCCCAGATCGGACTCGCGGCGGTGCTGACGAGATAGAAGAACAGGAGCATTGCGCCCACCCACGTCTCGAGGTTCTCGTGCACGCCGAGGCCGCGCACCATGAGCGGCACGAACGGCCACGAGAGATTGAAGCCGAGCCCGCAGAGCAGGTTTGCCGGCGGCAGCACCAGGAGATTGCGGCGCCAGTGCGGGTACTGCCGTGATTCGCCGTCGGAGGCGATTGGAGGGGAGCGGCTCACCGCGCCGGATCATAGCATCGCGCCTTCCCGCTCACGGCGCGGCCTCCAACCCCCGCGGCTTTGGATTCTAATTCGGGCGGTTCATCGCGTCGCTGCGGGCACCGCGCCAGGCGCTCGATCACCGGATCCCGCTCCGGTCGCCTTCGCGCGCTGCTGCGCCAGCTTCTTCGCCTGCTTGGCTGCCTGGGCGAGGCGGTTCCTGGCCTTCTGCTTCCTGTGCCTGTTCCTCAGCATCTGGGCGGTAGTCAACGGGGTCTCCGGTTAGCGGACGTTGCGCGTGGCGCGACCGGCCAGCAGTGCGGTCTAGCCACCGACGCCGTTGAGGGCGGCGATCGCCCGGTCGACGGCGCGTGCCCACTCGTCGCGCGTCGATGTGCCGGCCGCATGCGCGTCCATCAGGGCGATTGCCATCGCGAGCGTTTCCGAGTCGAAGGCGGAGATCTCCGCGCGCCGGAATTCGCCCATCTCATAGGTCAGCGCCGCCAGCAGGCGGGCGAGAATCCGGGACTGCGAAAACGCGGGGTTGTTCTCGATCCTTCTCACCGCCGCGTCCAGCGGATCACCGATCAGGGGACTGGAACGAAAGCGCGTAACGTGCCGCAATGCATCGACGAACCGGCCGACCGACAGCAGTTCGGTCGCACCGGACGCCGGTCTTGAATCGTGGACCCGCTCGCTCACGTCGGGGTCACACGCCGTAGCGATCGGATACCAGGTTGCCGATGGCCAGGCACGCGGCCGCGCTCGCCATCGCGATGACCAGCGAGAACATGTTGAAGTCGTTCGGGGCATCCGCGACGGGGCCGAGCATCGGCGCGAGCACGTTCCCGCCCAGCAGCCCCCCCACTGCGCCGATGATGACGGAGATGATCACGCCCCGCTCCGTGTTGGCCTTCAAGTAGGCAAAGCCTATCCAGCCGAGCACGCCTCCTGCCAGGACCCACATTGCGAAGTTCATGTCTTCCTCACGAAATGTATGACGTCGGGCCGGGTATGGTATGGGAGGGGAGCCGCCGGCTCTGTACGCCACCGCACATTGCGCGCGGCTCCAGGAGCCGCGGCGAGCGCGCGTGGACCTGCTCGCCGCCAGGACGCTTTGTGCGCCAGCGCACATACGGCGCGGAAATCATGCGGTAATTTCCGCTCGTGCCCATTGCCAACAGCCTGCTTGCCGCTTTGCCCGGCAAAGATTACTGGCGCTTGCAGGCCCGCCTGGAGCCCGTCACGCTGACCTTCGGCGAGGTGCTCTACCGTCCCGGGGAGCCGATCCGGCACGTCTACTTTCCGACCAACGCGCTGGTGTCCCTGCTCACGCCGGTGGAGGGACACATGGCCCTGGAAATCGGCCTGGTCGGCCGCGAAGGCATGCTCGGAATACCGCTCGCGCTCGGCACCAGCGATTCCCCGGTGCGCGCCCTGGTGCAGGGCTCGGGCGCGGCGCTGCGCATCGATTCTGCGCACTTCCTCCGCCATTACAGGCGAAGCACGTCACTGCAGAAGGAAATCCACCGCTACATCCACGAGCGGATGGTCCAGATCACGCAAACGGCCGCCTGCAACCGTTTTCACCTGGTCGAGGCCCGCCTCGCACGGTGGCTTCTGATGACACGCGACCGCGTGCAATCGGATCAATTCCGGCTAACGCAAGAGCTTCTCGGCTGCATGCTGGGCGTGCTGCGGGTCGCCGTGACGAAGGCCGCCGGTGCGCTGCAACAGCGGCAATTGATCAGCTACCGCCGGGGCGAGATCCGCATCCTCGACGGGCAGGGCCTCGAATCAGCCGCCTGCCGCTGCTACCAGGTCGTCAAGAACACGCGCGACCGCGTGCCCGGCAAGCATTCAAGCCGCGAAACGGTGTCAACCCCCACCAGGAGCATTCACCATGACCGAGGATCTGAAGTCGAAGCCGACAGGCAAAGCCGCCGTGGATGACTTTCCCGGCGACTTCGCGAAGCTGAAGCTCTCGATTATCCGGCCGGCGCTCGAGGACGTGGGCATCAAGCTGAGGGAGCGCGGCCACGAGATCGCCATCTCGGAGGACGCGAGCGGGAGGATCTCGATTCACATCGTGCCCGCGGGCGCCAACAAGTCCATCCACCCCTACGATTGGTTCCCCACCCTTTCCTTCATTGGCGCGCCGTTCACGAAGACCGTCGGACTGCACGGCCGCAATGCGCGGCGCAATTCGGACAGCGCCTCCGGTCCGCGCGGCGACTACAAAACTTCGCAGGTCAACAAGGAGGTCGTGGAACAGGAATTGATGAAGTTCGTCGGCGAGATCGCGAACTGGTAGCGCATCCGCGGGCGGGAGCGTCTCCGTTCCCGGGGCTGGATCGTTGTGTGCGCTGGCGTGCGCTTGGAGTATGCTGCCCAATCGACTCCCGGCGCCGTCCCGCGATGCCCGCATTTCATGATCCCCGGCATAACCAGCTGCTTGCCGCGCTGCCTGAGGCGGACTACGAGCGCCTGCACGCCCACCTGGAGTTCGTGAAGCTGCCGCTCGGCCTTGTCGTCTTCGAATCCGGCAGCAAGCTGCGGCACCTGTTTTTCCCCGCCAGCGGCATTGTGTCCCTCCTCTACGCCATGGAAAACGGGGCCTCGACGGAGATCGCGGTTATCGGCAACGAGGGCGTGGTCGGAATCGCGCTGTTCATGGGCGGAGAGAGCACGCCCAGCCGGGCAGTGGTGCAAAGCGCCGGCCACGGCTACCGGCTCAGGGCGGCCGTGCTGAAATCGGAATTCGAGCGCGGCGGCCCGCTTCAGCAGCTCCTGCTGCGCTACACGCAGGCGCTGATTGCGCAGATGACGCAGACCGCGGTCTGCAACCGGCACCATGCACTGGATCAGCAACTGTGCCGCTGGCTCCTGCTGAGCCTGGACCGCCTGCCTACGAACGAGCTCGCCATGACGCAGGAGCTGATCGCCAACATGCTGGGGGTGCGCCGCGAAGGCGTCACGGAAGCCGCCGGAAAACTGCAGGAGGCGGGCCTGATCCGCTATCGCCGCGGCCACATCACCGTTCTCGACCGCCCGAAGCTGGAGAAACGGGTATGCGAGTGCTACGCGGTGGTGAAAAAGGAAATGGATCGCCTGCTTCCCAATAGAACGGAAACATCGGTCGAAAAAGCATGACGGGCGAAAATAGCGGTCGGTCTTCTCGTTCCATTCAAAATTCAGGACACGGATGACCAGAGTTTTGGTCGGCGCCAGCCGACATGAGTGAGGATCGGCGAGCTCATGCAGACATTGCTCGACTGCCCAAGGAACTCCTCGATCGGCTGACAAAGCCGCGTGCGCGGTTCTTGCGCATCGCAGCCTGCGGTGCGGGAGCCGAACGCTCCATCCCGCGCGCCCGCAGCGCAGAAAGACCCGGTTGAAATCGGCAATTTTTCGCGCCCTCGGGCGCGCGTCGCGGGCCGCGCCATGGGACAGCGAAGCGTCCATCCGCGAGGAGCTCTTCAGCATCGAGCGCCTCGAGCAGCATGCCGCGAGCCTTGCAGCGGCTCAACCCGTCACCGCGGGGCGAGTAACGGGGCGATCCCTTGCCGTTCGGCTGAGGGAGAACGAGTCGGTTCTGCTCGAGGCGTATCGCACCATCGGCCACGCGGTCGGCGCGGGTCGTGCCATTACACCGGCCGCCGAGTGGCTGCTCGACAACTACCACCTGGTCGAGGAGCAGATCCGCGAAATTCGCGACGATCTGCCGCCCGGCTATTATCGGCAACTGCCCAAGCTGGCGACCGGACCGTTCGCCGGCTATCCGCGGGTTTTCGGCGTGGCCTGGGCTCTTGTCGCGCATACGGACAGTCGTTTCGATCCCGGTGTGCTGCGCCGGTTCGTGCGCGCCTACCAGCGCGTTCAGCCGCTGACCATCGGGGAGTTATGGGCGGTCGCGATCACGCTGCGGATCGTGCTTCTGGAGAATCTTAGACGCGCGGCAAAGCGCATCGTGGCGAGCCGGGCTGCGCGCCAGGAAGCAGATGCCCTGGCCGACCGGCTCCTGGGCGTGAACGCGCGCCCGGCGGAGCCGGTGCGGACGGTCCTTCGGCACTACGAACAGGCATCGTTGCCGGACGCCTTCGCCGTCCAGCTCGTGCAGCGGCTGCGGGACCAGGATCCGACGATCACGCGGGCGTTGATGTGGCTCGAGGAGCGCCTGGCGGCACAGGGAACGACCGCCGACCAGATCGTGCACGACGAGCACCAAAGGCAAGGTGCGACGAACGTGACCGTCCGCAACATCATCACGAGCATGCGCCTCATTTCCGACGTCGACTGGGCGGAGCTGTTCGAGAACATCAGTCTGGTCGACGAGACGCTGCGGTCCGGCAGCGATTTCGCGGGCATGGATTTTCCGACGCGCAACCTCTACCGCAGCGCGATCGAGGAGCTCGCGCGGGGCTCGAATATGACGGAACTTGAGGTTGCGCGGGCGGCCCTTCTGGCCGCAAGCGACCCGGAACGCCAGGCACAACGCGAGGGCGAGGGCGCCGGCAGCCGCGAGCGCGATCCCGGTTATCACCTGATCGCCGGGGGGCGTCGCGCGTTCGAGGCGAGGGTCGGATTTCGCCCTCCTCTGCGGAGCCGGCCGGGTCGTTTCACCGCGTCCATCGGCATCGGCGGATATATCGGTATCGTCTTCATGGTCGCCGCGATCATTCTCTCCCTGCCGCTGCTTGCGCTGGCGGGAGCGGGAATCGGCAGCGGATGGCTCGTTTCACTCGCGCTTCTCGGGCTGATCCCGTCGATCGATGCGGCGATGGCGCTCGTGAACCGGGGCGTCACGAGAGGGTTCGGTGCGACGATCCTGCCGGCCCTGGAACTCCGCGATGGCGTGCCTTCGCACCTGCGCACGGTGGTTGCCGTCCCGATCCTGCTCACGACACAGGCAGCGCTCGAAGAGCAAATCGAGCGCCTGGAGATCCACTACCTTGCAAACCCGGAGCGCGAGCTTTATTTCGCGCTGCTCTCGGACTGGACGGATGCCGCGACTGAGACTGTTGAAGGAGATGACGCGCTCGCCGCCGCCGCCGCCGCGGGGATCGCCCGCCTGAATCGCCGCCATGGACCGGCGGCCGGGGGGGATCGCTTCCTCCTGCTCCATCGCCGGCGGGTCTGGAATGAAGGGCAGAAGCAGTGGATCGGGTGGGAACGCAAGCGCGGCAAGCTCCACGAGTTGAACCGGCTGCTTCGCGGCGCGGCCGATACGACCTTCACAGGTGGCGGCGGGCCGCCTTTCACCCCGCCGGCCGCCGCGCCTGCCGGCGTCCGTTACGTGATTACGCTCGACGCCGATACCCGGATGCCGCGGGAGGCGGCGCGCCGGCTGGTCGGCAAGATGGCGCATCCCCTCAACCATCCGCGGTTCGATGCCCGCACCCGGCGCGTCGTCGAAGGATATGGCGTGTTGCAGCCGCGCGTCACGCCTTCGCTGCCGATCGGCCGCGAGGGGTCGCTTTTCCAGCGCATCTTCTCCAGCACGAGCGGCATCGATCCGTACGCCTCCGCCGTGTCCGACGTGTATCAGGATCTCTTCGGCGAAGGCTCCTATACCGGCAAGGGCATCTACGACGTGGACGCCTTCGAAGCGGCGCTCGATGGCCGCGTGCGCGAAGGCACGCTTCTCAGCCACGATCTGTTCGAGGGGACCTTTGCCCGCGCCGGACTCGCGTCCGATATCGAAGTGGTCGAGGAGTTTCCCTCACGCTACGACGTCGCCGCCGCACGCCATCACCGCTGGGTGCGCGGCGACTGGCAGTTGCTGCCGTGGATACTCGGGCGCGGCGACGCCGCAGTCCCGGATCGGAGCACGAGCGCGCTCCCGCTGCTCGGCCGCTGGAAGATGCTGGATAACCTGCGGCGGTCGCTGTCGGCGCCGGCGAGCGTCATCGCCCTGCTGTCGGGATGGGCACTGCCGCTCCACGCCGCCGCTGTCTGGACCGGCTTCGTCGTATCGACGATCGCGTTGTCGACGCTGCTCCCCGTTCTCGCCGTGATTGTGCCGCGACGGGCCCGGGTCACAGCTCGCAGCCACCTGGGCGCACTCGCGGGGGATGTCCAGCTCGCCATGTCCCTGACCGCGTTTCTGCTCGTGTTCCTCGCGCATCAAGCATGGTTGATGACTGACGCGATCGGAAGAACGCTGTTTCGTCTGTTCGTGAGCCGCCGGCACCTGCTCGACTGGGTCACGGCCGGACAGGCGGCGGTGAGCCCCCGGCTCGACCTCCCCGGGTTCTATGAGCGGATGAGCGGTGGCGTCGTCATCGGAATCGTCGTTGCGGTCGTCGTGTGGTGGGTCGGCTCCGACGCCTGGCCGTTGGCGGCGCCGTTCGTAATCGCCTGGATCGCATCGCCGGCCGTCGCGCTATGGGCAAGCCTGTCGCCGCTCGTGGCCGGGCGCCTGGCGGTCTCGGATGCGGACGCCTGCGCTTTGAGGCTGGTCGCGCGCCGGACCTGGCGCTACTTCGAGACCTTCGTGACGGCGACGGACCACATGCTTCCACCAGACAATTTCCAGGAAGACCCGAAGCCGACTGTCGCCCACCGGACCTCTCCCACCAATCTCGGCCTCTACCTCCTCTCCACGGTCAGCGCCCGCGACTTCGGGTGGGCGGGGACGGCCGACACCGTCGATCGGCTGGAAGCGACACTCGCGACCATGAGCGGCCTGCAGCGGTTCCGCGGCCACTTCTACAACTGGTACGACACGCGGGACCTGCGACCGCTGGACCCGCAATACGTCTCCTCGGTGGACAGCGGGAATCTGGCCGGACACCTGATCGCCCTTGCGAACGCCTGTCGGGAATGGATCGGCCGCCCGATGGCAGGGCCTGAACTGTTTGCCGGGATCGAAGACAGCCTGAACCTCACGCGCGAGACCGTGCAAGGACTTCCCGACGACCGGCGGACGCAGACGATCACGCGGCACCAGCTCGGCGAGGCGCTCGATGCGCTGGCCGGCACGCTCCACGACGAACGGTTGCCAGCGGAGGATATCGCTGCACGGCTGGCAGAAGTCACGCCTCAGGCGGTGACCATGGTCGACATCGCCCGAACGCTGGCGAGCGAGCGCGGCGATGCTGCCAGCGCCGAAATGCTGTTCTGGGCCGAGGCGACCCTGGGGGCGATCAAGAGTCACCGTCGTGACTTGGCACAGAGCGCCGCCGCCGCGCGCGCTCTGGAGCAACGCCTGGCGAAGCTCGAAGCGACGGCGCGGACCATGGCCGGCGCGATGGAGTTCGGCTTTCTGCTCGACCCGGAGCGCAAGCTTCTCTCGATCGGCTATCGGGTCGCGGAGGGCAATCTCGACCCGAGCTGCTACGACCTGCTCGCCTCCGAGGCGCGCCTCGCGAGCTTCGTGGCGATCGCCAAGGGCGACGTCCCGCCGCGGCACTGGTTCCGCCTCGGGCGCGCCGTCACGCCGGTAGGACGCGGCGCAGCGCTGATCTCCTGGTCGGGGTCGATGTTCGAGTATCTGATGCCGTCGCTCGTCATGCGCGCGCCGGCCGGCAGCCTGCTCGAGGAGACGAGCCGGCTCGTCGTACGCCGGCAGGTGAGCTATGGCGCCACGCTCGATGTGCCCTGGGGCATCTCGGAGTCCGCCTACAACGTCCGCGACCTGGAGCTTACCTACCAGTATTCGAACTTCGGCGTCCCGGGTCTGGGTTTGAAGCGCGGCTTGAGCGAGAACGCCGTCGTCGCGCCCTACGCGACGGCGCTCGCGGCGATGGTCGATCCGGGAGCGGCGGCGCGTAACTTCGCCCGACTCGCCGCCCTGGGCGCGGGGGGCCGCTACGGCTTCTACGAGGCGCTGGATTACACACGCACGCGTCTGCCCGAGGGGAGAGACGTCGCGATCGTCCGCGCCTTCCTGGCGCACCATCAGGGCATGACGGTGGTCGGCATCGCCAACGCTCTCCTCGACGGGAAGATGCGGGCACGGTTTCATGCCGAGCCGATCGTGCAGGCGACGGAACTGCTCCTGCAGGAACGCACGCCGCGCGATGTCGCGGTCGCTCATCCCAGGGCCGAGGAAGTCGAGACGGCAGCGACGGTCCGCGACTTGGAGCCGCCGGCGGTGCGGCGGCTCCGCTCCGTGCACGACGCCACCCCGGAGGCGCACCTGCTTTCAAACGGCCGCTATGCGGTAATGCTGACGGCCGCCGGCTCCGGGTACAGCCGCTGGGGCGATTCGGCGATCACCCGCTGGCGCGAAGACGTCACCCGCGATGACTGGGGCGCCTACATCTTCCTGCGCGACGTGCAGAGCGGCGACGTGTGGTCCGCGGGGTACCAGCCCAGCGGCGTCGCACCGGACAGTTACGACGTCACCTTCACCGAGGATCGCGCCGAGTTCGCCCGGCGCGACGGAACGATCACCACGACTCTCGATGTCGTCGTCTCGCCGGAGGACAACGCCGAAGTCCGTCGCGTATCCGTCGCGAATGCGGGCAACGGGGACCGGGACATCGAGCTCACCTCGTATACCGAGCTCGTGCTGGCGCCACCCGCCGCCGATGCGGCGCACCCGAGCTTTTCCAAGCTCTTCGTGCAAACCGAATATCTCGCCAAGGCCGGGGCCATCCTGGCCACGCGGCGGCGCCGCTCGCCCGGCGAGCCCGAGATCTGGGCGGCGCATCTTGCCGTCGTGGAAGGCGAGACGGTGGGCGAGCCGGAGATCGAAACCGACCGAGCCCGTTTCCTCGGCCGGGGACGCGAGGTCCGGACACCGATGGCCGTGATGGATGGCCTGCCGCTTTCCAATACGGTCGGTACCGTCCTCGATCCCGTTTTCGCGCTGCGCCGCCGCGTGAGGATACCTGCGGGCAGGACGGTGTGCGTCGCGTTCTGGACGGTCGTCGCGTCCTCCCGCGGCGAGGTGCTGGACCTCATCGACAAGCACGAGGACACGACTGCCTTCGACCGCGCCGCCACATTGGCGTGGACCCAGGCGCAAGTGCAGTTGAGCCACCTCGGCATCGAAGCGGAGCAGGCGGGCCTATTTCAGCGTCTCGCCGGCAACGTGCTCTACGCCGATCCGTCGCTGCGTCCGTCACCCGACGCGATACGCCGCGGCGGCGGCGGGCCGGCGGTGCTCTGGGCCCAGGGAATTTCCGGCGACCTCCCGATCGTCCTCGCGCGGATCGACGACATCGAGGACGTCGCCGTCGTCCGCCAGCTGCTGCGAGCCCATGAATACTGGCGCATGAAGCAGCTCGCCGTGGATCTCGTGATCCTGAACGAACGGGCATCCTCCTATATCCAGGACCTTCAGGTCGCCCTGGAGACGCTGGTCCGGACGAGCCAGTCCCGGCCGAAGACCGGAGCGGACAGCGCGCGCGGCACCGTGTTCGTGCTGCGTTCGGACCTGATCTCAGTGGAGACACGCGCCCTGCTGCTCGCCATGGCCCGGGCCGTGTTGATCGGTAGAAACGGAACGCTGTCGGAACAGCTCGACCGTCTCCAGGAAGGGAGCGCCACCGCCGCGCCGCCGCCGCGACGCGTGCCGCCGGCGGCCGTGCCGCAGACCGTTGCGTCGCCGCCGAGCCTCGAATTCTTCAATGGGTTCGGCGGATTTGCCGCCAACGGACGGGAGTATGTGACTCTCCTCGGCGCCGGGCGCTGGCTCCCGGCCCCGTGGATCAATGTCATCGCCAATCCCTCGTTCGGTTTTCAGGTGGCGGTCGAGGGCAGCGGCTATACTTGGTCGCTCAGCAGTCGCGAGAACCAGTTGACGCCTTGGTCGAACGACCCGGTCACCGATCGGCCGGGCGAGGTCCTCTATCTGCGCGACGAGGAGTCCGGCGATCTGTGGGGACCGACGGCCCTGCCGATCCGTGACGAGGCCGCGCCCTATATGGCCAGGCATGGCCAGGGATACTGCCGGTTCGAGCACGCCGCTCACGGCGTCGCGCTCGATCTCCTCCAGTACGTGCCGCTCGACGATCCGATCAAGATCTCGCGGCTGACGATCCGGAACACGTCGGAGCGACCCCGGCGTCTTTCGGTCACGGCCTATGTCGAGTGGGTGCTCGGCCCATCTCGCAGCGCTTCTGCACTCTCGGTCGTGACGGAGATCGATCCCGAAACAGGCGCGATGTTCGCTCGCAATCCCTGGAACGCGACGTTCGGATCCCGCGTCGCCTTTGCGGATCTGGGCGGACGACAGAGCGCCTGGACCGGCGACCGGCGGGAATTCCTGGGGCGCAACGGCACGCTCGACAGCCCGGCCGCGCTCGCCGGCGAGGCCCCCCTCTCGCAGCGGGTCGGTGCCGGCCTCGATCCCTGCGGCGCCCTGCAAACCCCGGTCGAGCTCGAGCCGGGAGGCACGGTGGAAATCGTCTTCTTTCTGGGCGATGCGGCGACGGCGGCCGCAGCGCGATCCTTGATCGCACGCTACCGGGCGGCCGATCTTGATGCGGTCCTGCGCGAGGTCGTCAGGTACTGGGACGAGGCGCTCGGCACCGTTCAGGTGAAAACCCCGGACCGGTCCATGGACATCATGCTGAATCGCTGGCTGCTCTACCAGACGCTCGCCTGCCGCGTGTGGGCACGAGCGGCGTTCTATCAGGCAAGCGGCGCTTATGGTTTCCGCGACCAGCTCCAGGACGGAATGGCGCTCGCCCTGTCGCGACCGGCGCTCGCGCGCGAGCATCTCCTGCGCGCCGCCGGCAGGCAATTCGTCGAAGGCGACGTCCAGCACTGGTGGCTGCCGCCCTCCGGCCAGGGTGTGCGCACACGCATCTCCGACGACCGGATATGGCTCGCCTACGCCGTCGCCCACTATGTCGAGACGACCGGCGACCTCGCGGTGCTGGACGAGCCCGTATCATTTCTCGAAGGCCAGCGGCTGCGGTCCGGCGAGCAGGATGCCTACTTCCAGCCCATGATCGCGGACGAGAGCGCAGCACTCTTCGAGCATTGCGCGCGCGGGCTTGATCGAAGCCTCGATGTCGGTGACCACGGATTGCCGCTGATCGGCACGGGCGACTGGAACGACGGCATGAACCGGGTCGGCGAGGGAGGTAAAGGGGAAAGCGTCTGGCTCGGCTGGTTCCTGCACGCGACGCTGGCGGCGTTCGCGCCTTTGGCCGAGACGCGCGACGAGCGCGCGCGCGCCGCGCGCTGGAGAACCCATGCGGCTGCGTTGCAAAACGCCCTTGAACGAGATGGATGGGACGGGGGTTGGTACCGGCGCGGCTATTTCGACGACGGGACGCCATTGGGCTCGTCCACGAGCGATGAATGCCGGATCGACTCGATCGCGCAGTCCTGGGGCGTGATCTCCGGGGCGGCGGATCCCGGTCGCGCATCGCGGTCCATGGCCGCCGTGGACGAGCAGCTCATTCGCCGCGACGAGGGGCTGGCCTTGCTGCTCGCGCCGCCGTTCGATCGCACGCCGCTCGATCCCGGATATATCAGGGGCTATCCGCCCGGCATTCGCGAGAACGGCGGCCAATACACCCATGCCGCCGCGTGGTCGGTGATCGCATTCGCCGCCCTCGGCCAGGGAGACCGGGCCACTGGCCTGTTCTCGCTCGTGAACCCGATCAACCGCGCGAGCACGCGAGCGGACGTGCAGCGCTATAAGGTCGAGCCCTACGTCGCCGCCGCCGATGTCTATTCGGTCGCTCCGCACGTTGGGCGCGGCGGATGGACCTGGTACACCGGTTCAGCCGGGTGGCTGTACCGGGCCGGGATCGAGGCGATCCTCGGCTTTCGACTGCAGGGAGCGTCCTTGCTCCTCGCGCCCTGCATTCCCAAGGAGTGGCCGCGTTTCGAGATCGTCTTCAGGTATCGCTCTGGGCGCTACGAGATCGTCGTCGAGAACCCCACCGGCGTCAGCCGTGGAGTCGCTTACGCCGAGCTGGACGGCAAGGTGCTCCCGGGCGGCCCGACCCGAGTTCCGCTGACGGATGATGGGGGAGCGCACCGGGTGCGCGTGATCCTCGGGTAAGAAAAAATCAGACACGGCGCCATTCGCTGTCCCAAAGGCCATCGAAGCCGGCCTTCAGTCCAACCAGGCTACCGTGCCTGCAAACGAAATCACGCGGTCTCGAGGATAGGAGACCGTGGTTTTCCGTCGATCAGGCCCCGGTCTTGATAAGCGCTTCAAGCCCCGTGACACATGCGCTCGCTACCCCGTATAGAGCCTTTTCCTGCCCGGGCATCTTGTCCCAGCCGCCTTTTTCAATGAGATCGGATCTCTGGTAGCTTTCCGTCCCCTGAAATTCCTTGAGAGTTTTCACGTGGTTCGGGGCGCCCATGAATTGGGCGACGCAGATCGCCGCCTGGCTCGCCAGCACCGCCTCCTCGCTTATCTTCTGGGTCGTGCCGGAGGTCGTCCAGCCGCCCCACCCGAAGCCGACCGTCATCGCGACGCCCGCCCCCAGAACAAATCCCCAGAATCCATACGTTGCCTTCGCTTCCGTTTCTGGTTTCATCGGTCATTCCTTTCAAAGCATATCGATCCCGGTATGGCCGCTGCATTTCCCGCTGTTACGCCAAACCGGGATTTGCGTGCCGCGGCGCCCGCGTCATCGGGCGCGGGGATTGGGACTCCGGTCAACGGACCGGAAACGCCACTCTCCGCGCTGCCCGGGACGCGGTCTGTGCGCTACCGAACATAGCTACCTGTCGCTCCGCGGCGGCCGATACTCCCTGAGGCGCTGGAGCCTGAGCGTCATCAGCGGCCCGAGGAGCGCGCCCGCGCCGAGCGTGCACCACGCGATGCCCCAGGTGAGCGCGCCGGGCGCGCCAGAGCTCGGCGCGGTCAGGTCGAGCGTGAGGCCGAACACCCAGGGACTCACCGCCCCTGCGCCGAAGCCAAGGACCGAGCGAATCGAGAGCGCAACTCCGATGTACTCGCGCGGGACCACCTCCGTCAATACCGTGGAGAACACAGCGGAATCGCCGATTGCCGTGAAGCTATAGACGACCGCGACGAGGACTACGATCCACATCGCGAAGCCTACGAGCCAGCCGAAAGCGAACGAGCACGCGATGCTCGCGCACGACATGATGAGGATTACGCGCGCGCGCCCGACCCGGTCGGAAAGTGCGCCGCCCGCAAGGCTCGCAGCAATGCTGACGAGGTGCGTCACGCCCGCGAGCGTGATTCCCGCCGTCAGCACGCCGGAGGAGGCGCCTTCACCCTGTGCCTGTGCCGCAACGACGAGAAATGCCGGAAGCCATGCCCACAGTCCGAGCAGCTCCCAGGCGTGCAGCGTATACGCGCCGACCGCGAGCTTCGCCGGCTCGTTTCTCCACAGCGTGCGCGCTGCCGCCGTCCAGGATTGGGGGCGGATCGGGCCGGCGCTGATGTTGGGCGTGCTGCGCAGCGCCACCCAACCCAGAAACGCCCCGGCGACGGTGGCCGCGGCGGAGAAGAGCAGCGCCGCCCGCCAGCCCCACGCCGGAATGATCAGGCCGCTGCCGAGCAGGCACACCCCGTAGCCGAGGGAGGCCGCAGCGAGAAAGCAGCCCATCGCCCAGCCGCGCGTCGCTGTGCCGTAGCGCAGCGCGATCAGCGCGAGCCCCGGGGCATAGGAGCCGCCAGAGAAGAGCCCCGCGACGAAATGAAGGACGAGCGCCGACAGAAAGCTGTTGGCAAGGAGCGCGAAGAGCAGAGCAGACGCGCACGCGGCGAGGCCCGTGGCGAGGTAGGTGTCGCGGGCCCCGACGCGGTCGACGAGCAGCCCCGCGCCGAAAAGCGATATGAGGTAGCCGATGTGCCAGGCGCTCTGCACGAGCCCGGTCGCGCTCGAAGACATGCCCCATTCGGGCTGAACCAGAGGGATGACGGCCGCGTAGGCGGTGAAGATGAGCGAGAAGCACGCGCGGCTCGCGCACATGAGGAGAAGCCACTTCGCGTCGCTCGTCATTGCGGCAACTCGTCGCTCATCGTTCTCAAACGGCACCATCCGGCAAATTATTGATCCTGATCAAAACCACGAAGCGCCGCGCGCCGATAATGACGCCACAGGGCGGGTCGCGCCAGCCGCCCGCTCAGGAGAATCATTCATGGTCGACCCGGTCGCAGTATGGCATGCGGAGCACATGCGCTTCGCGAGCCTGCTCGACTTCATCGAGCAGCAGATGACGGCGTTCCATGAGGGCAGGGACCCCGACTACGAGCTGCTGCGCGACGTCGTCTACTACCTGCACCATTACGCCGACCGCTACCATCATCCGCGCGAGGACATGGCGTTTGCGCGGCTCGTCCGCCGCAACCCCGAGATGAGCCTGCCGATCAACCGGCTCCTCCAGGAGCATCGCGTGCTGGAGTCCGCGGGCGCGACCTTGCTCAAGCTTCTCGACGACATCCTGGAGGACGTCGTCCACGAGCGCGCGATCGTGGAGGCGGCCGCCGCGACCTACCTGCTCTACTACCGCCACCACCTTGCCATGGAGGAAAAGGAGATTCTCCCGGGCGCTGCCCGGATTCTGAAGCCGGACGACTGGGCCGCGGTGGCCTCAGCGGTTCCTCCGGTTCCCGATCCCCTGTTCGGCGACGACGTTGGCGAGCGCTACCGGGAGCTGCGCCGCCGGCTGAAGCCCCTTCTTCTGGCCAGCTAGCGCGCCGTCACGCCCTCGATGTGGAACGGCCTGCCGTTCACCTCGACGTGGCTCGTGAGCGGCACCTGCTGCGTGATCAGGCCCTCGGCGAAGCAGCCGGCCTTGGCGTTCTTCACCAGATGCGCCAGCCGCTCCGGCGGCTCGTCGCTCTGGAACTTGAGGTGCGTGGCGACGCCTTCCCAGCGGTTGAAGACCGTCCCTTTCAATACCGAACCGCCGAGATGCTTGCGGAACGTCACGCGGCAGCTCGCCCCGCTCACCTTCATCTTCATCATGTGCGCGTACCGCGCAACCTGGGTGAGCAGTCAGAAGCCGATCGCCATCGCGAGGTAGGTCATCGGCGAGGGATAGCGGTCGGTGCCGCCGATGCGCTGGTGCTCGTCGCTGAACACCTCGAACTTGCCCATCGTGCCGCGCTTCAAGTGCATCTCGCCCGCGACCATCTCCGTCAGCACGTCGTTCTCGTTCGTGATCCCGCCCGGCGGCAGCTCGGGCTTGTCGATCACCCGCTCGCCGGGCTTGCTGGAAAGGTCATCGTTACCCAGGGGTTTCGTCATGGCGTATGCTCCGGGCTGGTAGGCCGTGTCTGGTGACCTCGCACAGTATAGGTGAGTTGCCGCAGCCGGGCGTTCGCGGTTGGCGCGCCGGTTTGACAGTGTGCCCTGCCGCGCGTAGTACTCGACGCTTGCTGTCTTCTCGCGCCTGGATCCACACTTTCCGGCGAGGTGGAAATGAAACTCGGTTTTCGCGCCACAAGCTTCCTTGCGGCGGTCGCGGCTCTGGCGTGCATCTCGTTTTCATTGCCGGGGGCTCAGGGGGCGGAGCCGCAGCCGTGGGAGGCAGGAGCGGGGGTGGGGTGGCTTGAACCCGCGAGCAAGCGCAATCTCGACGGGGGCGTGGCCGGGCTGCTTACCTTCGGCCACCGCTTCAACAACGCCTGGGGCGCGGAGATTTTCGGCATACGCGGCGACAACGACGCTCAGGCCGGCACAACGGGCGGCAACATGTCGATCCTTGGTGTGCGCGGGCTGTACCATTTCTACCAGCCCGGCGTCGCCTTGACGCCGTACCTGAGCTTTGGCGCCGCCAATACCGACATCAAGTCAGGCGACGACGAGGCGAGCGCGCAGGCGGGCGCTGGCGTGAAGTACGCATTGACGAACAACTGGTCCCTGCGCGGCGAAGTCAACGCCCACTATGGATTCGACTCGAACGCGTCCGACCTGTCGCTGTTCGTGGGCGTCACATACCAATGGGGAAAGGCGCCGGCGCGCGAGCCGGCACCGGCTCCCGTGGCCGCCGCGCCGGTGGCCGCGGCGGCTCCGCCACCGCCCGATTCGGACGGCGACGGAGTGCCCGATATGATCGACAAGTGCCCGAATACGCCTCGCGGCGTGAAGGTGGACGCGCGCGGCTGCCCGCTCGACAGCGACGGTGACGGTGTGCCCGACTATCTCGACAAGTGCCCGGACACGCCGCTGCGCACCAAGGTGGATTCGGCCGGCTGCCCGCTCAAGCTCACCGAGCGCGTCAGCATCCGGCTCAACGTCAATTTCGACACGGCCCGGGCCGATATCAAGCCGGGCTTTGCGCAGGAGATCAAGCGAGTCGCGGACTTCATGCGCCGGTATCCGACCACCAGCGTGGTAATCGAGGGCCACACCGACAACGTCGGCAAACCTGACTATAACCAGAGTCTCTCCGAGCGCCGGGCGCAGGCAGTCGCTCAGTCACTGGTGCGCGACCATGGCATCGCCGCCGCGCGTGTGCGTGCTGTCGGTTACGGCGAAGAGCGACCGATCGTGGATAACAAGACCCCCGAGGGCCGCGCTACCAACCGCCGCGTGACCGCGGTGATCGAGGAGACCGTCACGCGCAACCAGTGAGCCGGCCAGAAAAGGTGTCGGCAGAAAAGGTTCCTGACACCTTTTCGGCGCGCTAAATGGTGCGCCGGCGCCGCTCGCGCGCGAGTTCCTCGAGGCTGCGGATGATGGGCTCGAGGTTCGTCAGGTTCGGGTTGACCGCGAGCGCACGGCGGAAATACGCGACCGCCTTGTCGTATTCCTCCAGGCGGGCGTAGATCTGCCCGTAGCCCGAGAGCGCGCCGAAGTGCTGGGGATTGCGCTTCATCACCTCGTCGCAGTCGGCGAGCGATTTTCGCAGCTCGCCCGCCAGGTAGTGGGCGGTCGCGCGCTTGTTCCAGCCCTCGGCGAAGCCGGGCCGGCGCGCGATCACCTCGCTGAAGACCTCGATCGCGCGCGGGTAGCGCTTCGCATTCATCTCCGCCACCCCGCTCTCGAGCAGCCGGTCGACCTCCGCGTCGCCCGAGCGGCCCCACGCGAGCCAGACGGCCTGCCCGGCGATGTCGCGCACCACGGCATTCTCGTCGGAGAGGCGCTTCACCAGCAGCGGCCCGTCGGCGGCGAGCCCGTTGCGCCCGAAATAGACCACTCCGGCGAGACGAAGGCGCGGATCGGGGTCATCGAGCGCCTTTAACGCCGCCGCGCGCGATTCCAGCGCGGGATACGGCTCCTGTGCCGCCGCGGCGAGTGCCAGGGACGCAGCGATAAGCAGCACCACGACCCGCGGCACTTGTCGTCCCTCACCACTCGAGCCGGATGCCGGCCTCGCGGATGATCGCCCGGTAGCGCAGGTACTCCTCCTGCATGAGACGCATGAAGCCATCCGGCGTGCCCTCGGGCGTGGACTCTGCCCCCTGGCTCGAGAACTGCCCGCGCAGCGTCGGCTTGCGCAGCGCGCGCACGATGTCGCCGTGCAGCTGCTCGACGATCCGCCGCGGCGTGCCGCGCGGCGCGACGATCCCCGACCAGCGGTCGAACTGCGCCTCCGGCAGCCCGAACTCGGCGACGGTCGGCACGCCCGGAAGCGCACTGCTGCGCTCGGGCGTCATGACGGCGAGCGCCTGCAGCCGCCCTTCGTGCACGGGCACGAGCACGGCCGGCAGCGTGAACACGGCGTAATGCACGCGCCCGAGAACCATCTCGACGTAGGAATCCGACAGCTTCCGGAACGGCACGTGCACCGCGTCAATGCGCAGCGCGCGCGTGAACACCTCGCCGGCGAGATGCGACGCCGAGCCGATGCCGAGAGAAGCGTAGTTCAGCTCGCCGGCGCGCACGCGCGCGTAGCGCACGAACTCGGGCGCCGTGCGCACCGGCATCCTCGGCGTCACCGCCAGCACGTTGGTAATCGATGCGACATGGGCGACTCCGACGATGTCGGCGAGCGCCCGATAGGGCGGCGGGTCGCGTATGAGCTCGGTGATGAGGCGCGTCACGCCCACCATGCCGAGCGTGTAGCCGTCGGCGTTCGCCCGTGACACCAGCGTATTGCCGATCAGCCCGCCCGCGCCGGTGCGGTTGTCGATGACGACCCTCTGCCCGTAGAAGATTTCCAGCTCGCGGCCGATTGCGCGCGCAAAGAAGTCGTCCGCCGCGCCGGGCGGAGACGCGACGACCAAACGGATCGGCTTGACCGGGTACGCCGCCTCCCCGTCCCACTTTCTCGCATCGCACGGGACGGCGCCCAGCAACAGGACGGGGGCGCACAGAGCCGCCCGCAATGCGCCGCTGGACGAAAGCCGCCGGAGACAGGCCGCGACCATGCGCCATCCTAGCGCAAAACGGAACATTCTCTGTCGCGCATGTCCCGTTGGATTGATAATAAGGGATTACGCGCGGGGTCTTTCCGGCATGTTCGCCTTTCTTCAATCGCGAATCCTCGGGACGGCGAGTCCCGGTCCCGGCGAGCCGCCCTCTGGGCTCCTCGCCTTCTACTGGCACTTCGTGCGCCAGACCAGGGGCTGGTACGCGCTCATGTTCGTCACCAGCCTGGCGGTGGCGCTGATCGACACCGTGATCCCGGTGTTCATCGGCAAGCTCGTGTTTCTCATGGAAGCGGATGACCGCCGCGCGGCGCTCGGGCAGGAATGGCCGCTCCTCGCCGCGATGGTGGCGCTCGTGCTGGTCGCGCGCCCGCTGGTGATGCTCGCCGACGTCGCGATCCGCCACAACGCGATCATCCCGGGCACGACCTGCCTCATCCGCTGGCAGAGCCACTGGCACGTGGTGCGGCAGAGCTGGCCGTTCTTCCAGAACGACTTCGCCGGGCGCATCGCCAACCGGGTGATGCAAACCGCGAATGCCCTGCGCGAGTCCGTGATGGCGAGCATCCGCGCGGTCTGGTACATCGTCGTCTACGGGGTGACCGCGCTCGTTCTCATGGCGCTCGCGGACTGGCGGCTCGGGCTGCCGACGGCTGCCTGGTTCGCGGGCTACCTGGTGTTCCTGCGCTACTTCGTACCGCGCATGCGCGGCCTCGCCCGCGTGAGCTCGGAGGCGCGCTCGCACGTCATGGCGCGCGTGGTGGACAGCTATACCAACATCCTCACCGTCAAGCTCTTCGCCCGGCTCGCCGACGAGGATGCCTACGTGCGCGAGGTGGTGGACGAGCACCAGGACGCGATCGCCGCCCACATGAAGCTGATCTCGCAGTTCATGTTCGCGCTGGCAGTGATGAACGCCGCGCTTCTCACGGGCACCGCGGCGATCGGCATCTGGCTGTGGGCGCAGGGCCTGGTCAGCGCGGGTGTCGTGGCCACCGCGCTCCCGCTTGCCTGGCAGATCGCCAACGTGGCGGGCTGGGTGAGCTGGGAGGTGACCGGCATCTTCGAGAATATCGGCGTGGTGCAGGAGGGGATGCAGACGATCGCCGTGCCGCACAGCGGCGGCGACCGTCCCGGCGCGCGCGAGCTCTCCGTGCCGCGCGGCGAGATCCGCTTCGAGAACGTGAGCTTCAATTACGGCCGGCGCGACGGCAAGCCCGTGCTCGACCGCCTGAACTTGACGATCCGGCCCGGCGAGCGCGTGGGCCTGGTCGGGCGTTCCGGCTCCGGCAAGTCCACGCTGGTCAATCTGCTGCTGCGCTTCTACGATCTCGAGCGCGGCGCGATCCGCATCGACGACCAGGACATCCGCGAGGTGACGCAGGAGAGCCTGCGCGCGGCCATCGGGATGGTGACGCAGGACACCTCGCTCCTTCACCGCTCGATCGCCGCCAACATTCGTTACGGCCGCCCCCGGGCGAGCGACGCCGAAGTGGAGGCCGCCGCGCGCAAGGCGCACGCGCACGAGTTCATCGTGGGGCTGCGCGACTGGAGCGGGCGCGCCGGCTACGACGCCCACGTCGGCGAGCGCGGCGTCAAGCTCTCGGGCGGGCAGCGCCAGCGCGTGGCGATCGCGCGCGTGGTGCTCAGGAACGCGCCGATCCTCGTGCTCGACGAGGCGACCTCGGCCCTCGACAGCGAGGTCGAGCTCGCGATCCAGGAGCAGCTGCTCGGCCTCATGGAGGGCAAGACCGTGATCGCGATCGCGCACCGCCTCTCCACCATCGCACGCATGGACCGCCTGGTCGTGCTCGAGGCCGGGCGCATCGTCGAGGAAGGCACGCACGACGAGCTGCTGCGCCTGCGCGGCCATTACGAGCGGTTGTGGCGCCACCAGTCTGGCGGATTCCTGGGGCACGAGCCGATCGCGACCGAAACCGCGCAAGAACTCCCCGAGGACGCGCCGGCGGACGAGCTGCGGGCCGATGCCAAGCCCGAGCCCACGGTGGACCCCGAGCCGGTCGTCACCCGCGCGTAGGCCGGGGCTACGCTTTCGCGGCGATCGCGGCCTCGCGCTCGTCGGGCAGGAGCAGCACGATCGCGGCCTTGACCGCGGCGATCGCGGCCATGATCAGCAGCGCCGTGCCGAAGCCCACGCTCTTCACCAGCGGACCGAGCAGCCAGACGGCGGCCGAGCTCACGCCGAACGCCATCGTAAGCCGCATGCCGGCGATGCGCGAGCGCAGCCGGTCGTCCACGTAGCGCACGATCATGGCGTCGGTGAACGGGATCGAGCCGAAGATGAAGATCATCACCGCGAGCAGCGCGGCGAACATCCACCACGCCTCGGCGTACGCCGCGAGGACGAGCAGCGGCACCTGCACGACCGACATCCAGAGCTGCAGCGGCTTGAACGGCATGGTGTCGATCAGGCGCCCGACGACGATCTGCGCGAACGAGGCGATGGCGTAGATCAGCGCGAGCAGCGCGCCGAGCAGGGCCGGATCCTCGAGCACGCCGCGGAACGACTCCGACAGGAGCTGCGAGTTGCCGTTGGTGGTGAAGTTGAACAGGATCGTGCTCGTCGCTGCTGCCGCCGTCATCACCGAGAATGTCCGTATCAGCATGTCGCGCGAGAGCACCACCTTCGCCTTGCCGCCCTTGCCCTTCGAGGGCGCGTGCTCTTCCTTCTGGCAGGCGATCGCGAACACGATGCCGCATCCGATCGCGAACAGGCCGGGGACGACGAACGCCGCGCGCCAGCCGATCCACTTCACGAGGAACCCGGTCACCAGCGCCGCGACGGCGATGCCGAGGTTGCCCGCAAGGCCGTTCAAGCCGATCACGGCGCCGGGGTTGGGGGCGTTCTGGACCAGCATCGGGATGCCGACCGGGTGGTAGATCGCCGCGAAGGCACCGAGCAGGGTCAGCGCCGCCGCGAGCTGCCATGCGTTCTGCGTCATCGCGACGAGCAGCGCGGACGCCCCCATGCCGAAGAAGAAGACGAGCATCATCGCGCGCCGGCCCCACAAGTCGCCCAGGCGCCCGGCGGGCAGCGCGCCCAGGCCGAAGAGGGCGAAGGCGCCCACGCTGTAGGGCATCAGGTCTTCCCACGTGGCATAGCCAAACTCGAGCGCGACCGACGCGACCGCCGTGGCAAAGATGAGCAGGAACATGTGATCGACGCCGTGACCGACGTTGAGCAGCAGCTTCACGATGGGGGAGAGGCCGGCGGGGGCCGGGGTGGCTTGGGCAGCGGTCGTCATGGCACCGGAGTGTGCTTGAGTTACAATCGTCTGTCTTTCGAAATATTACCGGATTGTTTCGAGATATGGACAAGCCCCTCCTTCCCGCGAGGCGTATCCCGGCCGGGCCCGACGGGGTACCGGAAAACCCGATCCAGGGTGACCTGACGCGCGCCATCGTCCCGCGGCAGTCGCGCTATCCGCGCGGCCATCGCATCAGGCCGCACTGGCACTCGCGCGCGCAGTTCATCTTCGCGGTCGCCGGCACAATGCGGGTGCGCACGCCGCGCCACGCCTGGATCGTGCCGCCGAGCCGCGCGCTGTGGGTGCCGTCGCACACGGTGCACGAGCTGCAGACGTACGGCGTGGTCGAGATGCGCAGCCTCTACGTGAGCGCGGCCGCAGCCGCGGGCATGCCTTCGACCTGTGTCGTCCTCAATGTGACGCCGCTCCTGCGCGAGCTGGTGGTGCGCGCGGTGGCGCTGCCCGCGGACTACGACGAGAACGGCGACGACGGGGCGCTCATGCGGCTGCTCATGGCGGAGATCCGGCGCCTGCCGCGCTGCGCGCTCGACCTGCCGCTGCCAGAGAGCGCCGACCTCACGCGGTTGTGCGAGCGCATCCTCGCCGATCTCTCCACGCGGCGGCCCTGCGGCCACGATGCGCGCCTGCTCGACACCAGCGCCCGCACGCTCTACCGGCGCTTCCTGCGCGAGACCGGCATCACCTTCGCGCACTGGAAGCAGCAGGCGCGCCTGCTCGAGTCGATCCGCCGGCTCGCCGCCGGGTCGCCGGTCACCACGGTGGCGATGGACCTGGGCTACGAGAGCCCGGGGGCGTTTTCCACCATGTTCCGGCGCGCGCTCGGCATCGCGCCGCGCGCGTTCATCGCCGGGACGCCGCCCGCCCGGACTTGAAAACCCGAAGCCGGGCCCAACCATCCGGTTGAACCCTACCGGACGACAGAACGCCCGTGGCAGCCCCCTACGCACTGGACGTCACCGCAGCAACGTTCAAGAAGGACGTGATCGAGGCGTCGAAGCAGGTCCCGGTCATCGTGGACTTCTGGGCGCCGTGGTGCGGCCCGTGCCGGGCGCTGGGGCCGATCCTCGAGCAGCTCGCCGGCGAGTACGCCGGACGCTTCCGGCTCGCCAAGGTCAATTCCGACGAGAACCTCGAGCTTGCGCGTGAGTTCAACGTGCGCTCGATTCCCGACGTGCGCGCGTTCCGTGACGGCCAGCAGGTGGACCAGTTCATGGGCGCGCGGCCCGAGTCCCAAGTCCGCGCCTTTATCGACGGTGTCGTGCCCTCCCCCGCCGAAATCGAGCGGCTGCGCGCGGCCGGGCTGCGGCGCGCGCGCGATCTCGCTGGCGCGGCGGCCGCGCTGCGCAAGGCGGTGGACCTCGATCCCGCGCATCATCTCGCGCGCATCGACCTCGCGGACCTGCTGATCGAAGCCGGCCAGCACGAGGAGGCGGCGCGGCAGCTCGCAGCCGTGCGCCCCGACGTCGATTGGGACGCGCGCGTGGATGCGCTCAGGCAGGCAGTCGCGTTCGCGCGCGCGGGCGGCAGCGAGAAGGACCTCGCGGCGCGGGTCGCCGCCAATCCCGCCGACCTCGATGTCCGCCTCGCTTTAGCCGGCGCGCTCGCCGCGCGCAAGTCCTGGCGCGAGGCGATGGACCACCTGCTCGAGATCGTCCGGCGCGACAAGTCCTGGCGCGATGGCGAGGCGCGCCGGCAGATGCTCGCCATCTTCAACCTGGCCGCAGCAGACCCCGACCTCGTCTCCGAGTACCGCCGCAAGCTGGGCAGCGCGCTCTATTGAAGCAAGCTTGCCAGTGCCGAAGCGGCGGACTACATTGATTGCACCGTCGAATCGGGGGAGGCATGCATGGCACGCAGGACCGTGGCACGGCTCGCGCCGGGCGTTTTCGCCGTGCTCATCGCGGGCTGCGCGACGCTCGGTGAGGCCCCGTCGCGGCCGGCGCACCCCGTGGAAGGTGTCCGCAAGGCGGTGGACAGCCTGAACGGCGAGATCACGCAGCGCACCAGGGACGAGCCGTTCCGCGGCCTGCCCGTGGTCGTGCGCACCACGACGGCCGCAAACGCCGGCATCGAACCGATCATTGCCGAGCTCCTGCGCACGCGGCTGGTCGCCGGCGGCATCGAGGTGGAGGCTGCGTGCACAGCGCGCTGCCTGGAGATTCATCTCCAGGAGTTTGCCGTTGAGACCGCGAAGTCGACCGGCCTCACGGCCGGCCAGATTCTGACCGTCGCTGGCGCCAGCATTCCGTTCGTCGGCGGGCTGATCCGCACCATCGGCGAGCAGGAGCGCGAACAGGAGCGCGCCGCGGCCCGTACCACCGGGGTCTTCGTCACCTTCGCGGCGCGCGAGGGCAACCGCTATACCGCGCGCTCGCATGTCGTCGCCATCATTTCCTCGGGCGACGTGGCGCTCGAGCGGCAATAACACTCCCACCACCCCCGCCGCTACGCTGCGCGCCGCTCCTCAGGCAGGAGGGGAGCTCTATTTGATGCCGAGCAGCTTCGCGGCGGTCTCGCCGAGCATCATCCGGCGCTCTTTGTCCGTGAAGCCCGGCGTCTTGAGGATGTGGTCGATCGACTTGGACTGCCACGGGATTGGATGGTCGGTGCCGATGACGAGCCGGTTTGAGCCCACTTCCGCGGCAAGGTGGCGCAACGCTTCCGAGGTGAATACCAGCGTGTCGTAATACATGTCCCGCAGGTATTCCGTCGGCTTCTTCTTGAGCTTCACGCCGGTGTCCATGTCGGGCGCGACGCGGAGCGAGTTGTCCGAGCGCGGCGCGTAGGACGGCAGGTAGCCTCCGCCGTGCGCCGAGCAGATCTTCAGTCCCGGAAAGCGATCGAGCGTGCCCTCGAAGATGAGGTGCGAGAGCGCGATCGTGGTGTCGAGGGGATTGCCGATGGTGTTCGCGAGCCAGCCGTTGCCCTTCAGCCGCGGCGCGAGGTCGGGCGTGCTCTGCGGGTGGATGAAGATCAGGATGCCGAGCTCCTCGGCCTTGGCCCAGAAGGGATGGAACATCGGGTCGGAGAATTCCTTCCCCGCGACGCTCGCGCCGACCGCCGCGCCGCGCAGCCCGAGGCGCTTCACCCCGTCCACCAGCTGCTGCACGGCCAGGTCGGGATATTGCAGCGCGACCGAGGCGAACGCGACGAAGCGGTCGGGCCAGGTCGCGCAGTACTCGGCGAGCCGCTCGTTCTGGATTTTCACCACCCTCGCCGCGATGTCGCGCTCCGCGTGGTACCACTGCGGATTGATGCTGATCGCCTCCACGTCGATGCCCTGCTCGTCCATCTCGGCGATGCGCCGCGGCCCGACCTGCTCGATTCCCGGCCCGCGCTGCGTCTCGCGCGACTTGCCCAGCAGGGCCATCGCCTCGGGAATGATGCAATGCGCGTGCACGTCGATGGTCTTGACGCGCTTGCCGCCCACCTTGACCTCGCGGCGGCGCGGAGCGCCCTTCGCGCGCGGCTTCGCCGCCGCGGCCGCCTGTGCCTGCGCCTGAGCCGGAGCGGCGGCAAGCGCCTCGCAGCCGGTGAAGACGATGGCAGGCGAAGCGCCGGCCGGGTTCACATCCTGGTTGGCGTGGGTGTGCATCGGTTTCTCCCTGTCTGAAAGCCCGAAAAGCCGCAAGTATACGGTGGAACGGCGCCCGGCAATCCGCAGGCGGCGCGGTCAGGCGGGCGCGCGGCGCCGGCGCAGCTCGCGCGCGACGAGGAAGGCGCCGAGCGCAAGCCCGGCGAGGTCGGTGACAAGGGCGCCGGGGAACATGTCCGCCGGGATCAGCGTCAGCACGCCCGCGACGATGAAAAGCGCGCGCGCTCCCGACGCCACCGGCGCGTAGAAGTAGCCGACCACGCCGATCGTGCCGAGCCAGATGCCCACTGCTGCGCTCAGCACCGCCCACGCGATCACGAGCGGCGAGCCCTGCATCAGCAGGCTCGGCGAGAGCGCGAACAGGAACGGCACGATGTAGGCGGCCCAGCCGATGCGCGTCGCCGTCCAGCCGGTCTTGTCCACGTCGGAGCCGGCGATGTTGGCGGCGGCGAAGGCGGAGAGCGCGACCGGCGGCGTCACCATCGACATCACGCCGAAATAGAGCAGGAACATGTGCGCGGCCATCGGCGTGATGCCGACCTTCACCAGCGCGGGGGCGATCAGCGTCGCCATGATGATGTAGACGCCTACTGTCGGCAGCCCCAGGCCGAGCACGATCGCGATGACCGCGGTCAGCGCCAGCATCGCCGGCAGGCTCTCGCCGGTCGCGGCGAGGAGCTGCAGCGTCATGCCGAACGCGAGACCGGTGATGTTGAGGATGCCGATGAACATGCCCGAGACCGCGCAGATGAGGATGAGATCCACCACCGCGCTCCCGGTCGCGACGATCGCCTTGACGAGATCCTTCAGCGGCACGCGCTCGCCCTTGTAGCCGAAGGCGAGCGAGAGCACGATCAGCACCCCGGCGGCGAGGAGCGCGCAGTACTCGGCGCGGAGGTTCAACTCGACAAGCGCATAAATGAGGACCCCGAACGGCAGCGGGAAGTACCACCCGGCCTTGAGCACCGGTGCAAGGCGCGGCAGCCGCCCCGCCGGCTCGCCACGGATGCCGCGCTTCGCGGCTTCGACGTCCACCTGGAAGAACAGGGCAAGGTAGTAGAGGAACGCCGGGATGATGGCGGCGATCATCACCTCGACGTAGGGCACGCCCAGCACCTCCGCCATGAGAAAGGCCGCCGCGCCCATCACCGGCGGCATCAACTGCCCGCCGGTCGAGCCCACCGCCTCGATCGCGGCGGCGATCTGCGCCGGGTAGCCGGAGCGCTTCATGAGCGGGATGGTGACGACGCCGACCGCGGTGACGTTCGCCACGGCGCTGCCCGAGATCATGCCGAAGAAACCGGAGCCCACCACCGCGACCTTCGCCGAGCCGCCGCGGTAGCGCCCCATCCACGCGCGCGCGAGGTCGGTGAAGAACTCCGAGCCGCCGCAGCGCCCGAGGAGCTGGCCGAGCAGGATGAACGGGACCACGACGAGGATCCCGATCTGCAGCGTCGCGCCGAGGAGCGCGTTGGTGTCGAGGTTGAGATAGACCAGCAGCCGCGTGAAATCCACCGGCCGCGACTGGAAGATGCCCGGCAGGTGGTGCCCGAACATCGCGTAGATCACGCCCGCGGCCGTGAAGACGACGAGCGAGAGGCCCGCCATGCGGCGCGTGCCCTCCCACACCAGCAGGCACAGCGCCGCCGCCATCAGGATGCCGTCGAGCGGGCGCTCCGTGAGCTCGGTGGAGAGCTGCGGGTAGCGCCACGCGAGGGTGAGGCACAGCGCGAGCCCGCCGTAGGCCGCGGCCTGGTCCCACCACGCCGGGCGCGGGCGCGTGACGAGAAAGCAGATCGCGATCGCAAGACCGAGCACCACGAGCAGCAGCTGCTCGGTGTAGAGGTTGAGGCCGAGGACCGAGCGCTGGAGGTCCAGCACCCAGCCCACCACGCAGGCGACGAGGAGCGCCTGGAGCAGAAACAGCGTGCGGGCGTGAGGCCGCTTGCCGGCGGGGATTTCCTCGATGAACTCTTCAGACATCGAGGAGCGTCACTTCGCGCCGATGCCCTTTTCCTTGTAGTACTTCACGGAGCCGGGGTGGAAGGTCGCCGGCATGCTCTTGTGCATGTTGTTCGGGTTGAAGCCGTTGAACGCGCGCAGGCTCTCCACGAGCTTGGGCTTGTTCTCGAACATGGCCTTCGCGATCTTGTAGACGGTGTCGTCCTTGACGTGCGCGCCCACCGCCACGAGGTAGTCGTAGGCCATCAGCTTGGTCGGGCCGTCGAGGCCCACGAACGCGGGCGAGGGCTTGACCACGGTGACGTAGGCGTAGGGCATCAGCGCGCGCATCGCGGCCAGCGCGGCGGGGTCGTCCGGCACCGGCAGATAGCGGATGCCGCCCACCGCCTTGTGCACCTCGGCCACCTTCGCCGCGCCGATCGCGAAGAAGCCGCCGTCGATCTTGCCCTCCATGAAGTCGTCGGCGCCGCGGATCACGTTGGGCACCAGCACCGGCACGATGTCCTTGTTGCTCACGCCGCCGGTCGCGAGGATCGCGCTCACGATGCGCTCCAGCGTGACCTGCGCGGTGAAGCCGTAGGGCACGCGCTTGCCCTTCAGGTCGGCCAGCGTCTTGATCGGGGAATCCTTGCGCACGAAGATGCTCGAGTAGAGCGGGAAGATCACGCCCAGCACGCGGAGATTCGCCTGCTTGCGGCCCGCGTAGGGCCCCTCGCCGTTCACCGCCTCCTGCATCTCGAGCACGTTGCACACGGTGAGATCGAGCTCGCCGGAGTTCACCAGCGGCAGCACCGCGCTCGAGCCGGAGTACGGCTGCACGCGGCTCTGGATGCCTTCGGCCTCGGCCATGGTGCGGGCGATCGCCGAGCTCATGTTGTAGCCGATCGAGCCCTGCGGCGCGCTGCCGAAGCCGAGGACCTGCGCCTGCGCGCCGCCCGCGAGGAGCGCGGCCGCGGCAAAAGCCAGGATGCGTGTCATGGTGCCCTCCTTTGGTTTGACGTTTTGGCCGGCCAATTTAGCATACCTGGGTCAGTTCCAGCCCATCGCGGCGCGCCAGGCCTTCCTCACCTCATCCGGCTGCCCGGCGAGCCAGGCGAACTCGCGCTGCGCGGCGCCGCCCAGCACGCCGTCGCGCGCGAGGCGGTCGCGCTCCTCGCGCGTCAAGCCGCGGGTGAACGCCTCGCGCCCGGCGACCGGCAGCGGCACGCACGCGTTCAGGCCGGGATCGCGGATCACCGCCTTGGGGTCGGCCCCCTGCGTGATGGCCTCCAGGTCGGCGAGGAAGCGGCGCCGCATCATGATGATGCCGCGGTCGCTGCGCCCGAGATGCTCCTGCCCGCGGTCGGCGACCGTGCCCTGCCCGGCCCACGCGAGGAAATCCTGGTTCATGAGGTGGGTCGTGATCCAGCGGCCGTGCGCGTCCTTCACCGGGCTCGTCCAGTAGGGGATGCGGCTCTGCACAAAGGGCTCGCGCTCCGCGGGCACGCGCGAGAAGAACCAGCCGACCGAGAGCGTCGTGGCGTCGTCCACCGGGACGCGCCACTCGAAATGGTTGCCGGTGAAGAGCGCGTTCGGCCACAGGCACACGCGCCCGACCGTCCACAGGGGGCTCGTCTCGCCCTGGCCCTCGCGGATGCGCTTGTAGACGATGCCGTGCTCGAATTCCTCGAACTCGAGGCGCAGGTGCCGCGGCGCGTACGGCCCGCCTTCCCCGCGCAGCCGCGCGCCCCAGTTGTCGTGCAGCCACTCGAAATGCACCGGGTCGGCGGAGTTCTCCTGGGCCTGGAACCAGTTGCACGGCACCTCGCTGAACACGACCTGCACGAAGCCGTTCGGCCAGGTGAAGGGCTCCCAGTTGGGCACGAGCGGCGCGGGCTCGGGACCGAGGTACGCCCACAGCAGCCCGGCGAGCGCCTCGACCTTGTAGGCCTTCAGCCGGATGCGCTCCTTGTAGCGCGAGCCGGGATCCGCGGTGTCCTCGTACGGCTGCTCGATGCAGCAGCCCGTGTGGTCGTAGCACCAGCCGTGATAGTGGCAGCGCAGCCCGTGCGCCTCGACGATGCCGCTCGCAAGATCCGCGCGGCGGTGCGCGCAGTGCCGGTCGATGAGACCGTATTGCCCGGAGCGGTCACGGTAGAGCGCGAGATCCTCGCCCAGCAGCCGCACCGCCTTGACGGGATGATCCTCGAGCTCGGCGACGGCGGCGATCGGGTGCCAGTAGCGGCGCAGCAGCCCGCCCATCGGCGTGCCCGCGCCGACCTGCGTCAGGATGCGGTTGGTGCCCTCATCCATCACCGCTTCTGCAGCGACTCCGGATTGACGACGTACTCCGTCCGCGGCGCCCCGTCGAGCACGGAGAGGAGGTTGCGCACCACCGTCACCGCCGCGCGATCAAGCGACTCGCGCGAGTTGCCGGCCATGTGCGGGGAGACGATGACGTTCTTCAGCGTGAAGAGGGGATTGTCGGTCAACGGCGGCTCGGGCGAGAACACGTCGATGCCGGCGCCGGCGAGCCGGCCCGAGGCAAGCGCGGCGTAGAGCGCCGTCTCGTCCACGATGCCGCCGCGCGCGGTGTTGATGAGCCGCGCCGTGGGCTTCATGCGCGCAAGCCGCGCGGCGTTGAACAGGTTGACGGTCTCGGGCGTCTTGGGGCAATGAACCGTGACGAAATCGGCCCGCGGGAGCGCCGCGTCGAGGTCGGCGACCGGCTTGCAGGCCGCCGCGCGTATCGCCTCCGCCGGAACGTAGGGGTCGTAGACCTCGACCGCCATCTCCATCGCGAGGCAGCGCTTCGCGATGCGTGTGCCGATGCGGCCAAAGCCCACGATCAGCAGCGTCTTGCCACGCAGCTCGGTGGGAAGAAAGTTGTAGCGCTCGGACCAGCGGCCGGCCCGCGGCAGCGCGTCCATCATGGGGCCCTTGCACATCGAGAGCATCATGAAGAGCGCGTACTCCGCCACGGTCGGCGAGTTGTCGGTCCCGATGGTCAGGAGCGGGATGCCGCGGCCGGTGAGCGCCTCGACGTCCACAGCATCGAAGCCCACTCCGATCCGCCCGACCGCCTTCAACCGCGGCGCAGCCTCGATGTCCCCCGCGCGCAGCGGCGTGGAAGTGAGCGCGACGCCCTCCGCATCGGCGAGCAGCCGCCGGAACTCGGGATTCGGGACGGTCGGGGCGAACGGCACGGCGTCCACGTCGGCGCGGCTTCGCGCGAGCTCCCAGCCGGTGCGCGCCATCGTGTCGGGCAGGAGCAGCCTTCTCTTGCCGGTCGTCATGGGGAGGTATTCTACGTCACCATGGCGAGGGCCACTTTCCGGCTTGACGGCGAGCCGGCGGCTATTTCACCAGGGTGACCGGGACGCCGGCGAGGTGGACGACTTTGGTCGCAACCGACCCGAGCAACAGATTGCCGAGCGCGGTCATCCCGCGCGTGCCCATCACGATCGAATCGCATCTCAGGCGGCGCGCCAGGTTCGCGATCACCGCCGGGGCGATGCCGATGACGGCGTGCGCCCGGCAGCGCACCCGCGGCAGACGCGCATGGGGGATCGCGCGCGCCAGGATCCCGGCGGCGCGCTTCTTCACGGCCGCCTCGTGCTGCCGCGGCGTGATGTAGGCGCGCACCATCCCGTAGTCATCGAACGGGGGCTCGACATTGACGAGGTGCAGCGTCACCGGGCAATACTTCGACTGCGCGGCGGCATAGCGGACCGCGCGCAGCGCGTTCTTCGAGCCGTCCACGGGCACGAGCAGGGTTCTCATTTCGCTACCTCCACCGGGTTCACAAGCGCAGTCTAGCAGCCGGGTTCCGGACGGGCTTGATCCTGATCAATCGAGCGGCGGCGCGTATGCTTGCATCCCGGCGCACCGTGGCGGTGCAAAATACGCCCTGGCGCCCATTTTTCTTGCAGCGCGCCTGCCGCATGCCTGCAACGCGGCACCGGCATGATGTTTGCATCGGTACAGCGCTCATGAGCTATTCACGCGGATCCGTTCTCTGCCTCTCGTCCGGCGGCTTTCATCGCGTGGCCTACCTCGATTGGGGAAGCGCCGCAGCCAACCACGTCGTGCTCTGCGTGCATGGTCTCGCGCGCAACAGCCGCGATTTCGACTTCCTGGCCGCCGAGCTCGCGCGGAAGTGCCGCGTGATCTGCCCGGACGTGGTCGGGCGCGGCGACAGCGAATGGCTTGCGGACAAGAGCGACTACCGTTTCTCCACCTACCTGGCCGACGCCGCGGTTCTGCTGGCGCGGGTGACCGCGCCGAGGCGGTCGGTGCTGAGCGGTCTGTTCGGCCGCTGGCGCGCTTTCCGCCGCGAATCGAAGCGGATCGACTGGATCGGCACCTCGATGGGGGGATTGATCGGGATGCTGCTCGCGGCGAAGCCGGGCTCGCCGATCCGGCGGCTCGTGCTGAACGATGTCGGCCCGTTCGTTTCCTGGGGCTCGCTCTACCGGCTGAAGGGCTACGTCGACGGCGGCCGCTCGTTCCCGTCCGTGGCCGCGGCCGAGTCCTGGGTGCGCGAGGTTTGCGCGTCGTTTGGCCGCCTCACGGACAAGCAGTGGCGTCACCTTGCGCGGCACAGCGTCTCCCAGGCGAAAAAAGGCGGCTACCGCTTGCGCTACGACCCGGGAATCGGCGAGGCCCTGCGCGGACATTCCGACCCCGAATTCCCGCTCGGCCCGAATTTCCTCGCCGGCGTCGACCTGTGGAGCACGTGGGCGCAGGTGCGCTGCCCGGTGCTGGTGCTGCGGGGCGCGGATTCCGACGTGCTCTCGCGCGCCACCGTGGACCGCATGCGGTCGGAGAAGCCCGACCTGCAGGTAGTGGAATTCGATGGCGCGGGTCACGCGCCGGCGTTGATGGACCGCGAGCAGATCGCGGCCGTCAGCAGGTTTCTCCTCGACTGACGCGCGGGCTGCGCGTCAGGCCGCGGCGGCAAGCTCGATTGCTGCGCTCTCTTCCATCGCGAGCGCACTCAGGCGGTGCAGCGCCGCGCCGAAGACGCACGCTGCTTCCGTGAGTGACACGCGGGTCCGGCGGTCCAGCGGAAGCGATGTGTCGGCGAGCGCCACCGCAAGCTGCGAGAAGCGCTCCCGCACGTCGTCGAGGCCGGCGAACGGCAGGCGCGCGACGCCATCGGGCAGGCACTCGAGCTGGCCGCAGTAGCGCACGGCTTCGACATAGGACGTCAGCAGAAAGTAGATCTTGTGCTCGTTGTCCGCGTCGAGTATGACATTCCCGAGGTTCATCGATTGCCTCCTTGGCAGCCGGCGCACCGGCTGCGAGCGCAGGGTGGCGCCGGCGATAGGAAGGCTACGCCCGGAAAGTGACGGGAAGATTAAGCCGGGAAGCGTCGCGCGAGGCGCCGCGCTCACTCCACGCGCACGCCGGCGGCGCGGATGAGATTCCCCCACTTTGCGATCTCCGCGGCGAGATAGCGCTCGAACTCAGCGGGAGGCGTGCCGTGAACCTCCAGGCCCTGCCCCGTGAAGCGCTCGCGCGTCTGCGGCATCCTGATAAGGGTCGCGGTATCGGCCTGAACGCGATTCACGACCTCACCGGCGGTGCCCGCCGGCACCAGCATGCCGTACCACGTGGCGTACTCGAAGCCCGGCAGCCCCGACTCGGCGAGTGTGGGAAGCTCGGGCGCCAGCGGGGAGCGGTTGCTGCTGCTGACACCCAGGGCCTTGACCTTGCCCGACTTTACATGCGGCAGCAGGCTCGCCATGTTGGTGAGCAGCATCTGGGTCTCCCCGGACAGAAGCGCGGTCGTCGCCTGGCCGGCGCTCTTGTAGGGAACGTGCAGGATGTTAATGCCGGCAGTGTACTTGAGCAGCTCGTTGCCCAGATGAGTCGCGCTGCCGGGACCCCCCGATCCGTACGCGAGCTTTCCGGGCCGCGCCTTCGCCAGCTCCACCAGCTCCTTGACCGATTTCACCGGAATAGAGGGGTGCACCGCGAGTATGCTCGGCTGGCTCGCGATCAGCGTCACGCCGGTGAAATCAGCCCGGACGTCGAAATCGAGATTCTTGTAAAGCGCCGGGGTGATGGCCATCGACGAGCTGCACACCAGCAACGTGTAGCCGTCGGCAGTGGCTTTCGCCGCGAGCGAAGTGCCGACCCGGCTGCCGGCGCCGGGCCGGTTGTCGACGATGACCGGCTGCTGCCAGCGCTCGGTGAGCGCGAACGCAACGATGCGCCCGACGATGTCGCTGCCGCCGCCGGGCGCGAGCGGCACGATCATCCGCACGGGCTTCGCGGGGTAGTCGGAAATGGCGGCGCGGGCGGTGCCCTGCGCCAGAACCGGGGTCGCCGGCAGGGAGAGGATCAGCGCACCGGCGAGGGCAGTGCGTGCGGTCGTACTCGGCACCCCGCCAGATTACGGGGCGCAGATTGCAGTTATGTTACAGCGCCTGCCCGCGGGTACAAGCGGCCTGCGGCTCGCCACCTCAAGGCAGCGCGCCGTCCAGGATCCACTGGCGGATCACGTCCACCGTCGCCTGCTGGAGAAAGGGCGGCCCGTCGGCCGGCATGCGGCCCCCGACGATCGCCGTTCCCT
>DATBKZ010000063.1:0-6881 GCA_036555615.1 Burkholderiales bacterium
CGTACGGCTCCACGACCGCGAGCACCGCCGCGACAGCGACTGCCGCGTCGAATGCATTGCCGCCGCGGCCCAGAATCTCCTGTCCAGCCGCCGTGGCAAGCGGATGAGCTGACGCGATCGCTGCGCCCGGCTGCACCGGGCCCGTTGCCGCAGGGCGTGCTGGCGGCGCGGCAAACGCAACGAGCACGCCGACCGCGAGCGCGAGCGACGAGCTTCGGGAAACGAGCAACGAGAAACGAGAACCTATCTCAAAAACCCATTCGTTCGCCCTTCGACTCCCACCGTTTACGCTGAGAGTAGCGTATGCAGCGGGCCGGGTCCTGTCAGAGCGGTCGTGATCTTCTCCGGATTTCCGAGCCCACTGGGTCAATTGATCAGGACAACTCTCCGGGACAGTCAGTACCAGTACCGGAAATCCGGAACCAGATCCCAACCGCTCTGCCACCCGGCCCGCGGGGGTGCTGAGTTGCGCGGGTGGCAGAAGGGTCGGGGTTTGATCCGAGGCTTCCGGTACCGGTACTGACTCCAGAGAACGCGATGGCCAAGTCTATTGCCCGGGTGCGCGGGAAGCCTCGGAGCGGGCCCCGACCGTTCTGACAGGACCCGCGCCGTTGCGTATACCTCGGATGCGTGCTCATACTGCTCCAAGGGTATTCTTGAGATAGAGTCTAGAAAGAAACGGGTCGGAGTGATTTTCTGCTGACGGGATCAGCTCACACCCGAAACAGCAACTCACGGGCTTTCTCGTAAATCGCGTCGATCCCCAGCTTCTTTTCCGTCACTTCATCCGCATCCCAACGTTCCGGGCTGATCCAGTACTGGGATTTCTGGAGGCACCGGTTCGCCAGATCCCGGTCGAACCGGCGAACGGGCACGGCGGCCTTGCTCCACAACCGGGCAAGCTCCTCCTCGCGCTTGCGTTTTCGCCGCCCGGTCTTTTCGAGCCGTGCCAGGTAAATCTTCGTCTCATTGGCGGCGGTATAGATGGCGGCGAGCGCCGCATCCATCTGGTCGTCGCGACGGTGGCGCTCGCGCGAAAAGTAGTCGAGCAGTTTCCCCAGTCCGGGGATTGCCTCAAGCATTGGCATCGTTGTGCTTTGCCGGAAATCGAATCTTTGCTTACCCGCTACTTCACCCGCCGCAGGGCCGTGAAGCTGGACCGGTTGTCCTTGGGGTTCCTGGCCGGGTCTCTGGGCCGCCGCTCGTCGAGGATCAGCAGGGAATCCGGATTATCGCCGTTGGGGCGGAGGGTGACGATCCAGAGCACCTCCTTGCCCTTCTTGCGCACGACTTCGAGGGCATAGACCGCTCCCGGCGGCGAGCCATATACGCCGGCCTCGAACTCCCCTTGATCGCAATACTGCTCGCCGCAAACGTGCCACAGGTGCAGCCGGGCGCGCTTGCCCTCGGTGCGGACGATGACGCGGGCGACCCACTCGCTGCCGTAAAAGGGAACGTCGTCGCGTTGCCACCATCCAGCGTAGTCCGCCAGGGGCTGCGTCGGGCCCGGCGGCGGCGTCCTGAGCCCCCACCGGTGGCGGCCAACGGCGACGTCAAGTGCGGCGTCGATCCGTTCCAGCGTGCCGGTCGCGTACAGCCCGAAGGCGAGCACGAAGGGAAAGGCGGCGATGGAAGTGGCGAGGGCGCGGTTCATGCAAACGGAGGAAAGCTTTTCGTCGAAGTATCGCGCGAAACACCGGCGCGCACCACAGGAGTCGCCGCGCCAGGGCAGAATCCTGTTCGCATGGGAGACGCGGCGCCGATTCGCGGCGATGGCAGGCTAATTGCGTCGACGCCGCCAGGCTCCCAACTGCTCGATCGATCTCTTGATATTGGCGCGCGCCTGCTGCTCGTAGCGGGAACGAAAATGCGTGCTGCTAAAAATCCGCGGGTGTGCCAGGAAGTCCTTGAGGATGGCCCTGCGTTCCCGCCGGTACAGGAAGTCCGGCACCCAGGCGTATTCCTCCCGCACCTGCCGTTCGTACTGGTCGAATCGATCGGGCGCGGCACCGAGTATCGACAGGTCAACGTCCACGAGCAGCTCGGCATCCGTGCCGTGGGGAACCGCCTTGTGACGGGTTGTCATGATGAGGGCGTGCACGCGATCGCACGCCGCCTCGGGAGTCCCCGCGGCCAGGGCGCTGGTGCGGGCCCAGTCGGCGCTCTTTTTCTCGTTATCACGCCGCTTCACGTTGTAGATTGCGTCATGAAACCACAGCGCCAGCTCGATCTCGGCCGGGTGCCGGGCGAGGGCGCGGACTTCCTCGAACTTCGAGAAGCATTCCTCGAGATGCTGCAGCGTGTGGTACTTGCGGTGCGGCTCGCGGTAGCAGGCAACGAGCTCGCCATGAAGCCTAGATACGGGATTTGCTGCGCGAAGCTCCTTCCACATTTCCTGCCACTGCCATTGGCCCTTGGCGAGCATTGGAGCGGCCCCGTTGGTGACAAGGGCGTGGCGTTCAAGGATCACGATGACAGCATACGCCGTTCGGGAAGGGTGATAATTCGTGCTCGAGTCAAAGTTGCCCGCGGCCAGTCAGGGGAGGAACGCCATGTTCGAAGGGACGCGATGGATCGGATTCATCGGTACGGCGCTGGTCATCATCGCCTACCTGCCGCAGATCCACCACCTGATCGCGGAGCGCTGTTCAGGCGGCATCAGCATCAAGGCATATGCCCTCTGGTTTGCGGCGGGTTTTCTCATGCTCATTCATGCGGCGGCCATCGGGGACCCCGTGTTCATGGCGCTCCAGGGCTACCAGATCGGCGCGAGCGCGCTCATCATCTTCTTCGGCCGCAAGTACAAGGACTCGGTCTGCGAAGCGCACCGGCACGTCCCTGTGGGCCAGGCCCCGATGCCGATCGACACCTGAGCCCTCGCGCGGCACGCTGACAACGTCAGCGGGCAGTACCCGGAACCCTCTGCAGCAATTCCCGCACTACAGAGGTCAGTCGCTCCGGCGAGGTCGCCGGCGGAAACGTGCCGTAGTACCGGCCCTCCTCGTCGAGCAGATAGATGTAGGCGCTGTGCTCGAGGAAATAGTGCGGCCCTTCCCGCGCCGGCACCTTCTTGAAGTACACCTTGTAGAGTCCCGCGACCCTCTCGACTTCCGCCAGCGTGCCGCTCAGCCCGATGAGCCGCGGGTGAAAATGCGGGACGTACTGCGCCAGGTGCCCGACCGTGTCGCGTTCCGGGTCGAGCGTGACGAAGAGCGGTTGCACCCGTTCACCGGCCGGACCGAGCGCTTCGACCGTCTTCGAAATCGCCACCAAGTCGGTCGGGCAGATATCGGGACAGAAGGTGTAGCCGAAGTAAAGCACGACCACCTTGCCCCGGAATTCCTCGAGCGCGCGCCGCCGCCCCTTGTGGTCGGTCAACGAGAAAGGGCCGCCGATCGCGGCCCTGCCGAACATCACATCCTCCATGAGGTGCGCCTTGCGAAGCGCCTCATGGTCGATCTCGACGCGCGAGGTGGACTGGGGCACGGCCATGAGGCCGGCCAACGCGGCGAGCGCGGCGACACACGCAATGGCCGCCGCGCGCCCGCCCGCCACTGTCGTTTCGCGCTACGCGCCGAGCATGAACTCGCTGCCGGTGGTTGACAGCGCGAGGCGATCCGGCATCTGGCGCTGCACCTCCTGCACGAAGTTCGTGCCCGAGCAATGCATCGGGATCACGACGTCCGGGTCGAAATCCTTCAGTCCGGCGACGACCTGCCTGAGATAGTCGTCCGGCGCCGGCGCCAGGTGGAATCCCCCGACCAGCGCGTGCAGCTTCTTCACGCCGGAAACTTCCATGGCTTGACGGATGGAATTGAGAATTCCGGCGTGCCCGCACGAATTGAGCACGACGAGCCCCCGGTCCTTGATGTTGTAGCACGTCGCGTGCTCGTGGATGTGCTCGTCGGCGACCGGCTTGCCCAGCTTCTCGGCCTCGGTGAAATGATCGAGGCCCACGTTGCAGCCCAGCCCGGCTTTCATGCCGCGCTGGACCATGGTGTTCGGCAGCACCTTCTCGATGCCGGCGCGGCGTATCGCCCCCGTCGTGAAGGCGTGGCCTGCGATGACAGTCGGTTTCTCGCACAGGACGAGGGCGAGCTGCCGGGCCGCGACCTCGCGCCGGTCGAGTGTTCCCCATTCGGCGAAGTGGCCGGGCTTGGGCGTGCGCCGCAGCCGCATGCAGAAATTGTCTTCGCCGCCGACGTAGAGCGTGAGGTCCGGCTTCATCGACGCGCGGTACTTGTCGAGGAAACCCATCAAGCCTCCGAAATGGTCGAAGTGTCCATGCGACACGATCAGCGCGTCCAGCCCGGCCGCGTCGACCTTCAGCAGCTCGATGTTGTTCAGGAGGGTGTCGGGCGTGTAACCGAAGTCCAGCATGACGCGCCGGGTTTCACCACCCGCCTTCGACTCCAGGGCGAGCGACAGTCCCCATACGTTGTGCAGCGTCCTGCGGTAGTCCGCCGCCGGTGGCGCGCGCCGCACCTTCACCGCCTTGGGTGCGGGGGCGCGCAGGAAGATGTCGTGGCTCGAATCCATGAGCACCTTGATGCTGAGACCGTCCACCGTGGGAACCGCCGCGCCGGGCGCGAGCGTTACCGACGAGGCATGCCTGAACAGGCTGAACGAACCGACCGCCGCCGCGGACCCGAGAAGAAAGGCGCGCCGGGCGCTATGAGTTTCCATGATCCCCTCCTGGCTATAGGCGCTGAGCTGACGCCATCCAGGCGCTGATTGCCGGCGCGCCTTTTTGTAATTACTGGAATGGCGTGCCGTTCACTCTAGGCCGCTGCCTCCGCCCTGTCAAACCCGCCCCCGCCGCATGAAAACGTGGCAACGGTGCTGACGAGGGATTGGCAGCCCGCCGCGGACTCGAACCGCGAACCTTCCGCTTCAGAGGCGGACGCTCTACCCATTGCGCTAGCGGGCAGCAGAATGGCCGGAAGGGATCCGGGCTAGTTCGACCCTGTCAGGCGTCGCGAAGTTCGCGTTGCTCCCACGTGGAGAGGGGTGCCTAACTTCCCGTCCTCGGCCGGGTCCAGGACTCCGACCACGCCAGGCAGCAGCTCGACGCCGGTTTCCCGAACCGGTCCTGCAGGAAAACCTTCGCGGTGGCGGCCTTGCCGTTGACGGTGAGCTGCGCGGTGCGGGCGGGCAGGAACGTGCTGTAGACGCCGAGCGGGCGGTTCATCGCCCCCGGCGGCATCGTGAGTATGAAGGGCGGCATGAGGTCCCACCAGGCAAGCACGATCTCTTCTCCGCGGGAGACGACGCGCTCCTCGACGGTGCTGAGCGAGTTGCCGGTGCGCTCGAACCGGGCGTCCACGATCGGCAGCGACTCGGCGGCGAACTCCTTGTAGAGCAGGATCTCGATCGTGCGCTGAAGGAAACGGGCGACGCCCGCGTTGTCGGCGTAGACCCGCGGCCCCTTGCCGAGGAGCGGGCTTTCGATGAACAGCGCGTGTCCCTGCCCGGCGGGCGACCACAGCACCCGCCAGTGGCTGACGCGATCGACGAGGTTCTTGCCGCCGTCGTCCGAGAGACGGATGAAGGAATTTTCCCCGGTCATCACGACGTCGTGCGGATCGACCAGCTGGGGGTCGGGCATGGCTTCCTCCGGATCCGGTTCCGGCTTACGCCGCCGCGGCGCCGAGCACGCTCTTCGAGACGAACTTCCCGAGCCAGCGCTTGCGCAGGATCAGGTTCTCCTGCCACACCGCTTCGATGTTCGGCACGGTCGAAGCCTTGACGGCGGCGTTGGCGAGGAGCGCGTCGCGCCAGGCGGCAAGGCGCGAGAACTTCTCGATCGCGCCGACCGGCTTCAGGCGGTCCATGAAGGTATAGCGCTGGAGGAACGGCGCATAGGCCGCATCCACCAGAGAGAACTTCGGGCCGTTGAAGTAGGGGCCGTCATTGCCGCGCCGGGAGAGCGCCTCGTCCAGCTTGCCGAAGGGCTTGGCGATCGTTGCCGCGTTCCTGGCAAACTCTTCCTCGGAATTCGAGTACGCCGTGCTGGAGATCGCCTCGGCGAAGTCCGGCACGTAGTCGGTCCACGCGCGGTTGCGGGCGCGAGCCATCGGATCCTCGGGATGCAGCCGCGGCGGCACGGTCTCGTCCAGGTACTCAGCGATCGCGTTCGACTCGAACAGAGAATCCTTTCCGTCCACCACCAGCACCGGCACTTTGGAGTGCGGCGAAATCTTGAGGAACCACTCCGGCCGGTTGTCGCGGTCGATGTAGTTGATGTCGTAGGCGATTCCCTTCGCGCGCAGCACGATCGCGGCGCGCTGCACCCAGGGGCAGGTCTTGAAGCTGCACAGCAGGTATTTCGATGCCATTGATTTCTCCTCGTTGGACGCCAGACGTCAGTCGTCAGTCGTCAGTCATCACGCTTTTCCAAGCTGCTCCTTGAAGAACGCCACCGTCCGCGACCACGACAGCTTCGCCGCCGCCTCGTCGTAGCGCGGCGTCGTGTCGTTGTGGAAGCCGTGGTTGGTGCCCGGGTAGACGTGGGCCTGGTAGCGCACGTTGTTCGCCTTCAGCGCCTGCTCGTAGGCCGGCCAGGTCTTGTTGACGTTGTCGTCATTCTCGGCGAAGTGCAGCAGCAGCGACGCCTTGATCTTCGCCGCGTCCTCGGCGCTCACCTGCCTGCCGTAGTAGGGCACGCCGGCCACGAGGTCGGGGAAGCGCACCGCGAGCTGGTTGACGACCAGCCCGCCGAAGCAGAACCCGATCGCGCCCAGCTTGCCGTTGAACTCCGGGCGCTTCTTGAGGTGGTCCGCGCCTGCGGCGAGGTCCTCGAGCCGCTTGCCCGCGTCGAGCTTGGCGAACATCTCGCGCGCCTTGTCCTCCTCGCCGGGGTAGCCGCCGACCGGGGCAAG
>DATBKZ010000064.1:0-3028 GCA_036555615.1 Burkholderiales bacterium
CACGGCTCGCGCTCCTCAGACAGTATAAACGTCTACCCTCATTGCGCGGCGCCCGGCGTTTCGCAGGACGTCAAGCCAGGTGGGTTCCGCGCCTGCGCTGGACGAGGGTCGTACGGCGAGCGATACCATTGCGCGGCTGAACCGCCGAACGCCAACGGCGGGGAAATGTGCATCCTCGCAACAGCATCGCGACCGCCGGGACTGAAGTCATGGATTCCGGCGTCGCCGCGACGCGCAAGAGCGAAGGGGTCACGTGGGAGCGAACATGCCCGACCCGCCTCGCGAACGCGATGGCGATGGAAAGCGAGAGACAGATTCGAGACAGATAACGCCCAAACACCATGGAACACCGGCCATCATCCGGGACCAGAGGACAAGGCCAGTCAACAACATCCACAACCTACGGAAATCTGCAAAACCTCCATCCCCGGTTCAAATCCGGGCGGCGCCTCCAATCCTAAATTCCAGTTAACACTGTCACTTGCGGGCGTGGCGTTTTCGAGCCCAGCCGCCAACTTCAGTCCAGAACAGTCCATCTCGCTGAACAACCGTTCTTCGACTTCCTCGACGGCCCTGCGGTGCAGGGCGCTTCACGAGTTCGCGCCGCTGCTGTTCCAGAACGTGAAGTAGCGCCGGCGTTACAGCGTCCGCAGATACGCGATCAGCTGGTCCCGCTCCGGCGCCGAGAGCCGAAGACCGAACTCATGACCGGGAATGGCCCTGGTCGTCACCCCCGGCGGACGCCATCCTCCGGGTGTGTGCGTGTCTTTGAGACGATCGGGATCGAACAGCTCCTCCAGGCTGGCGACGGTCCCGTCGTGGAGGTAGTACCCGCGGTACCAGACACCTTTCAGCGAGGGCACCTTGTAGTACCCGGTCCCTTTGCGCGTGTTCATCGCGAGGCCCGGGTCGGTGCCCACCGAGACCGGCAGGACGTCGAGCGACGGCGGTGTGTCCTTCGGTGGGGAGAATCCCCGGGCCAGTGTCAGCTTGTTGTTCGTGAACAGGGGCGGCGTATGACACGACGCGCACGCCTCGCGCGTGAAGATCTTCTCGCCCGCCGCGGCCTTCTCGTCGCGACGGTTGGGGTTCGGCGGCGGCTCGAGTGAATAGAGATACAGCGCCATCGCATAGAGCGACGAGTCAGGCAGGCGCGTCTGAAACCGCTTCGTATCCGGCGCGAGCATGCGATAGGGGCCGAAGTCAGTGGTATCGGCAAAACTGACGAGGGCGGCGTAGCGCATGAGGTCGCCGATGCCGCGATGCAGATGCGTCGCAGTGTGATCGATGTACTTGCGATCCTGGATGCCGATCAGGTCCGGGACCTTCGCGGGGTACAGAATGCTGCCGTTCCACCGGGCCACTGCGCCGCCGCGGAGATTCGCGGTCACGTACTGCTGGTGGTCCGCCTCGGTCATCGTCTTCAGTCGTTCGCCGTCCGCATCGCCAGTCCACGGAGCCCCGTATGCCTGGTAGAGCCACGAGCCGATCGAACCAGCCATGTTGAACGGTGCCTCGCCGGGAAGCGCGCGTTCCGCTGCTCGAATCTGTCCGCCAAGGCCGTTGCGGAAACCGGTCGACGCGAATGACGAGGCGCCGGGCACGGGCATGTTGTCGGGCGGCAGGTAGAGCGTGTGGCACGCGCTGCAGTTGGCGAATCCGAGTGCGACGCCCTGCGCGGTCGGCACCCACCGCAGCGCGTTGACGGTGCCGTCGGTCAGCGGAACGACGTTCAGCGATCGCGCGTCGCGGGCCATCGCGATGAGCTTCGGATCGAAGGTGCGGAGGACAACGGAATCTCGGAACACCCGTTCGCCGGCGCGAATCCAGTCCTGGCGGGTCCTCAGGCTCTGGGGCTCCATCAGCGGTTGCGGGCCGATGGTTCGGAGCATGTCGGCAAAACCCTGCGGCTCGCGCCCCGGCAGGTAGACGGGATACGTCCTGAGGTTCTCCTCCGGCAACGCATAGTACGCGGCCGCGGTCATGTGAGTCGGACGCACGTTGAGGCCGGCGATGGGTGTGGCCCAGTCCGACAGCGCCGCTTCGTCCCACACGCGCGGAACGTCGGGCGTCCATTGAGGGGGACCCTGCGCCGCCGCGCTTGCGAACACGGCGACCGCCAGGAGGAAGGCGACTCGAACTGTCATGACGCGTCATCATCGCGCCGCCCGCGACGAGATCTAGCCGCAATTTTTGCTCCAAACGGGCCGCTCGCCCGAGTAACCTCGAGGCGCCGGCGCATACTTGCCGCGGAGGATCACCAGCGCATGAACGAACGGCGGAACATGCTCCCGGTTGCCGTCGCGATCGTCGCGACGCTCGGGGCCGCGGCCGTGGCGCAAGATCGGCCACTGACGTCCGGGGCCAAAGGCGACCAGCAGCGCCACTACTATTTCGCGGAAGCCGGCAAAGAGCTGCCGTACCGTTTGTACGTTCCGCAGTCCTACGACGCTGCGGCCGGGGCGCCACTCATCGTGGCCCTCCACGGGTTCGGCGGCAACCAGGACTACTTCTTCCGCGCTGTGAAAGCGCTGCCCGCGTTGCTGGAGAAGCACGGATTCATCTTCGCGGCGCCGATGGGGCTGGCCGCTGACGGTTGGTATGGTGCGCCGCTCTCGATTCCCGGCAGCGCACCGCGCAGCTCGGGCGCACCACCGCCGCCACGAGTCAGAACGCCGGAGGAGGAAGCGAGGTACCGGGCACTGAGCGAAGCGGACGTGATCAACGTCCTCGACCTCGTTCGCAAGGAATACACGATCGACCCGAACCGGATCTACCTGATGGGCCATTCGATGGGCGGCTTCGGGACCTGGTGGCTCGGGCAGAAACATGCCGACACATGGGCCGCCATCGCGCCGATGTCGGGTGTGCTTCCGGACGTGGATTACCAGCTGCCCCGACTCGTGCACGTGCCGGTGCACGTCTCGATCGGCGCCGCCGAGACGCCGGCATGGGTCGAGGCGAGCCGAACGCTGGCGGAGACGATGAAGGCCAGGGGCATGACCGTGGAGTATTTCGAGCCCGCGGG
>DATBKZ010000065.1:0-35120 GCA_036555615.1 Burkholderiales bacterium
GGCCTGCGCGCTCGAGGTGCCGGGAATGCCCATCAGCACCGCGGGAAACGTGTCCGAGGTGTTGGTGACGGCAAGGAGCCCGATCATCATCGGCAGCATCAGCGTCGGATCCTTGCCATAGACGACGGGCAGCAGGAGCGACAAGCCGGCGATCCCGCCGAGGCCGGGCAGGAACCCGATGACCAAGCCGAGCATCGTCCCCAGGAACAGGAACAGGAAGTGCTCGAGATCGAGCAGCGAGACGAGCGCCGAGAGGAGAAACTCCGACATGGGCGTGGCGGCCTACGAGCCGTCGGCCGCCGCACCGGGCCGCGCGCGGCCCGGCTTGCGGTTCAGCCGATTGATCCCGGGACGGGGCGCGTTGCCGTTCAGAGCGTCACGTCGTGCTTGGTCTTGAGAAAGGTCTTGATCCAGTCCCAGACCTCGGGCGAGAGCGCGATCGCCCCTTTCATGATCGGGCGAGCCGCCTCTCCCACGAACTGCGGATAGCCCTCGACCACCTTCGCCGCGTTCTTCTCGAACTCGGGGTCGTCGAGCGTCTTGCGCGCTGCCGCGCGCCACGCGTCCACGATCGGCTGCGGCGTGCCGGCCGGCAGCAGGATCGACTTGTTGGCCATCACCCCCATCTGGAGGATCGCTTTCCACGCTTCGTAACCCGCGCCCGAGGGCTTCTTGCCGTGCATGATCTCGTACGCCTCGGCAAAGCTCGGCAGGTCCGGGAAGTTCGGATCGCGCACCAGGTTGCCCTTCTCATCCAGGACGCCGAGGGCGAAGAGCGGCGTCGCCTTGCCCGCCTTCACCAGCTTCGACGCGTTCTTCAGGTAGCCCGGCGTGGTGTCGTAGTTGATGTTGAATTCGCCGCGCTCGAACGCGAGCCGCGTCGGACCGCGGGCGATTCCCCAAACGTACTTCACCTGCTGCAGGCCGAGCAGATCGAGGGTCGCGATCATTCTCAGCTCGGCCGCGGTCGGGCCGTTGCCGCCGAAGGTGAGCGCCTGCCCCTTCAGCTTGGCGATGTCGCGGGCGCCGGACACCCCGAGCGCGGACGAGGCGTAGATCACCGAGCCCTGCGGCGAGAGCAGCACCGGCACCATATTGATCAGGTCGAGCTCGAACTTGTCGCGCTTGAACACGAAGTTCGCGACGGTGGAGGACGAGCATACGAGAACGTGCAGCCCGTCCGGCTTGGCGCGCGAATTGAACTGGTTCGCGCCCGTGATCGAGCCGCCCCCGGGCACGTTGCGGATGATGATCGTCGGGTTGCCGGGCAGATGCTTCTGGAAGAACGGCGCAAGCGCGCGGCTGTAGACGTCGCTGCCGCCGCCCGGCGGGAACGGCACGACCATCTCGATCCGCTTGCCGGAAAAATCCGCCTTCTGCGCCCCCGCGTCCGACACCGGCATGCCGGCGAACGCCGCCGCGGCCAGGAATGCGCCGCCCTGCAACAAAACGTTGCTCTTCATGGGCTCTCCTCCTTCGTAGTTATTTTCGGTCGATGCGGCCCGTCCGCATCGTGAACCACTATACCGCCGTTCCGGGGCAGTCAACAACGACGGCTTGAAGGAAACCGCAAAAACCGGGGACAGGTCCCGCCTTTTATTTGAATTCGCGGGCGAAATTGGGGTCCGTCCGCACTTAATTGAGCCGCCATAGCGCGGCGTTCAGCACCGTGGCAAAGCCGACCCACGCGGCATAGGGAACGAGAAGCGCCCCGGCGAACCGCTCGATGCGCCAGAAAAGCGCGGCCGTGACCACTATCGCCACGAACAGCACCACGATCTCGACGAGCGCGGCGCCAATCATCCGTGCACCGAAGAACAACAGCGACCACGATAGATTCAGAGAGAGCTGCACACCCCATGCGCCGAGCGCGAGCCACGCGCCGGACTCGCCGCGCCGGCGCCACACCCGCCAGCCGGCGACCGCGATCATCAGATAGAGGATGGTCCAGACGGGGCCGAATACCCAGTCCGGCGGATTGAAGGCGGGCTTGGCGAGCCCCGCGTACCAGGTTTCAACGCTGGTTGCGGTTGCCGCCCCGCCCGCCGCCGCAACCGCGAAGCACAGCGCCGCGAAGCCGGCCAGCGCAACCAGGTTGCGGCTGCCGGATCCCGGAAGCTCACTCATTCTTCAAGGGATCGAAGCCCTTCTCGATCCTAGCGCCCTCCCGCCGCATGCGCTCGAAGATGCGCGCGCTGAAGCCGTCGTCGGGCGTGCTGTTGCCGCGCAGGACATCGCCCACCAGCCCATAGACGGTGTAGCGGTCGCGCAGCCTGGGGTCCGCCACGATCTCGTCGAGCGCCGCCTTCACCTCGCCGGGCGCGAGCTGGCTGTCGAGCAGAAGAGAGACTTTGAGCGACATGGCTACCACCTCCGACCGCGCTGCGGCTCGAGCACAGGCTCCAGGCGCTTCGCGATGAATTCGCGCGCCCGGAAGATCCGCGTGCGCACCGTGCCGATTGGAATGCCGAGCATTCCAGCGATCTCGGCGTAGGGCTTGCCCTCGACCTCGTAGAGCATCAGCGCCTCGGCGAGCTCGGGCTGCAGCTTGGCGAGCGCGCGCTGCACGGTTTCGGCGATCTGCTTCGCGAAGAGCGTGCGCTCCGGGTCCTCCGCATCCGATGCCCCCGGCTCGAAGGCCTCTGCCCGCTCATCGGGCGCGTCGTCGCCGAGCAGCACCTCGCCCGGATCCCGCTGCAGGTGCGTCAGCGCCATATTGGTCGCGATGCGGTAGAGCCAGCTGTAGAAGGCGCTGTCGCCCCGGAACGACGCGAGCCCGCGGTAGGCGCGGATGAAGGTCTCCTGCACCACGTCCTCAACGTCGCCCGCCGCTTTCACATAGCGCGCAACGTGCCGCGCGATGCGCCGCTGGTACTTGACGACGAGCGCCTCGAACGCCTTCGCGTCTCCCGCCTGCGCGAGCCGCACGAGCTCCGCATCCTGAATTGTCTCCGACATCGCGGCGCAAGCATACGCAAGCCCATGCAGCCGCGCAATGAATGCTCCTCGCAAGCCACCGGCCCCCAGGTGACTCCGTATTGCGGTCCCGGTTCAATCTTTTTTGGAGGGTGCGGCGTGCAAAAAAACTGAAACCGGGCGCGCGCGGGGCAGGTCAGACGCCACGGTGCTGCCCATGGTGGGCATCACGAGCTCAATCAACTCAACGCAAAGGAGTCATACATGAAGTCGCTGTCTCGTTTCATCGCTGGCGCCGCGCTCGCGGCGGCCACCTCGATCGCCTTCGCCGCGGACATTGTGGACACCGCGGTCTCCGCGGGCCAGTTCAAGACGCTGGTCAAGGCGGTGCAGGAAGCCGGCCTCGTCGACACGCTGAAGGGCGAAGGTCCGTTCACGGTGTTCGCCCCCACCGACGAGGCGTTCGCGAAGCTCCCCGCGGGCACGCTGGATGCGCTGCTGCAGGACAAGGAGAAGCTGGCCGCGGTCCTCACCTACCACGTGGTGCCGGGCAAGGTGACGGCGGCGCAGGTCAGGCCGGGCATGGTCAAGACGGTACAGGGCCAATCGCTGACCGTGAAGACCAACCGCGGCGGCGTGATGGTCGACACCGCCAGGGTGGTCAAGACCGACATCGTCGCCTCCAACGGCGTCATCCACGTCATCGATACCGTCGTCCTGCCGAAATAACTGCAGTGGTTGTTGCGTCACCCCGCCCGGCCTCGCGCCGGGTGGGTTTCCCAGAGAGGCAGGTGATTTAGCGATTTCTTGATCTTGCTCAATATCCCAGTCCGCCCCCGGCCGCAGACTGGCATCTCGAAGGGAACTCTGAATGGGAGGCCCTATGACGATCCTTGCGACGGTGGGGTGGATAGTAGTGATTGCGGCGTTGGTGGCGTTCGGCGCGTGGGTGACTTGGCTTGCCGGGCGCTTCTCGTCCGACCGCCTGATGCGGTGCCCCGAAACCGGGGCCGTTACTCTCGTCGGCGTCACCGAGGTCGCGCAGCTGGACGGGAAAGCAACCGAGCCCGTGGTGTGGCGGTGCGAGCTGTGGCCGGAAAGGAAGAACTGCGCCCAAAGCTGTCTCGTGCGCTACCAAGAGACGGAGCCGGGTTTCCGGATCAACCTCCACTCGTTGCGGCCCTTCGGGCGCCCCTAGGCACCCCTCACTGAATTAAGCGGGGGACGGCGTCGCCGCCAACCCTGCCCCGCGGCCTGATGCCCACAGCGCCGCTCGGGAGCCAGCGCCATGAAGAAAAAAGCTACGGTAACCGGTCTGCTCGCCTTGATCTTCGCCGCCGCGGCATACGCCAGCGAGCCGGCCGCGGAAAAGTCCGGCGGGTGGTGGGTTGGTATGGACCTCGGGGTCGCCACCGTTTCCAGGGAATACTCGGTCACTGCCGATACGCGCGACACCACGTTCACGTTGGCGTTTCGCGGCGGCTACTTTTGGCATCCGCGCCTTTTGCTCGGCCTCGAACTTGGCGGCTGGTTGCTGGAAGCGACGAACTACGACGATTGGCCTCCCGAGGGAGAAGGTATCCAGACCTTCTACGGAATGGCTCAGTTCTATCCCCTCTCGGGCTCTCCGATCTTCCTGAAGGCGGGATGGGGTCATGTCCGATATTGGAACGAGCGCCCGGGAGAGGGAAATGCAAATGGCACCGGCGCCGTCGTCGGCGCCGGCTACGATTTCGCGATGGGCAGCAATTTCTACGTCTCGCCGCTCATCGAGTACGCCTGGGGAAAATACGATGACGCGCTCTCTCCGCCCGGCGTCGTTCAGAACCAGCGCTACCAGGCGGTGACGCTCAAGATCGGATTTACCTTCCGCTGACTTGCGTTCAGCCGGGCGCGGAGGCCGCGTCGCGTGTGACGGCCGTGCCGCGCAGCGGCAGCGGCTGCTCGCCGAGGAGCTCCTTCTCGATCACCGCGCGCACCTCCTCCAACGCGAGCCCGTGACGCTCGACGAGGTCCATCACCTCCGCGAGGATCGCATCGGTATCCTGCATCTTCTTCAATCGCTTGAAGCTGTCGGCGCGCCGGATGCCAATGGCTTCTCCGACGAGCTCCAGGAAATTCACCACCTCGAACGGCCACTCGGCTTCATGCGTGCAGAGCTCCCGGTGGCAGGCGTGGTAGACGCCCGCGAGCGCGTCGACTTTCGCCTGCGCGGCCGCTTCCAGTATCCCGCGATGCACCTCACGCTTGAACGCCGGCAGCGGCTGCAGCGTGTTGCACATGTAGCCCACCTGCGGCTGCGCGAGCTCGACGTACTCGAGCCCCGGGATTGCCTTGAGGATCCTGATCGCTGCATCGCACACGCCCGCGACACCCGGATGCTCGTGCAGCCCGACGCGCTTGCGGACGGGGTGGCGCATGAGCGGACGCAGCCGGTCGAGCTGGCCCGCGAGGTAGACGACGAACGCTTCGAGCTCGTAAGCGGACGCGCCGGCGCGACCGGGCAGCACGTTCTCCCCGATCTGGATGGTGCACGTCGGGCACCATGCGAGCACCTTGGCAGCGCCGGTAGCCGCAAAGCGGTCGGTCGTGCGATAGGCGATGCGGCCGGAGGCATCGAGGTCCCCCGTTCGAAACTGCAGCACCCCGCAGCAGTCGCCCGGCCCGCCCATCACGCGGTATGAGATGCCGAGCGCATCCAGGATGTCGAGCGCGAGCAGCACGATGTGCGGAGTCTTCAGGACGTTACAGCCGGTGTAGAAGACGACTTCCGGAGCGCTTTCCGCCGGGCCATCGCCGCGAAACCGCCTGAGTACTTCGGGTGGAAGCTGCATGCGCGAGAGCACCCGCACGCCGTGGCCCATCTTCGCGAACGCGGCACTGCCTTTGCTGTGCTGCTCCTCCGCGGTGGCGCGCCGCTGCATCGCGACGCGCGCAAGCGCGAGCATGAATCGGGGATTGACGGCCTCGGGACACGCAGGAATACAGTTGCCGCTGCCCGAGCACACCTGAGCCCAGCGCTCCGCGTCCGCCGTCCCGGCGCCCCCACGGATGATGTCGAGCACTCCCCCGACCGCCTCGGGCGCGTTCCTGCCCGCAATCCCCGCGGGCGCGGTCATCGGGCACACCTCGAAGCAGCGCCCGCAGCGCGTGCAGCTATCCAGCACGTCCTGCGCGCGCGCCCTCAGCGCCTCGGCAAACGACTCGCTCATCTCTTACCCACCGTCCGAACCGTGTCGTTTACTCTACACCCTTTCGCCGCCTGTCTTCCGCCTTCCGCCTTCTGTCCAAAGGGTGTGGCATTGGTCATGGACGCGGCGGCCTGCCCCCCTCAATACTTATGCCGTATGCGTATGGAACGACTATCCCTCGCTGCCTTCGGGCTGATCCTGCTCGCGCTGGGTGGTTGCTCGTCGGCGCCCAAGCAGACCGCGCCGAACGTCGGCGCCAGCGCCGCCCAGCATGCGCTCGAGATGCGAGGCAAACCCTATCGGTATGGCGGCAACTCACCGCGGGGCTTCGACTGCAGCGGGCTCGTGCAGTACAGCTACGCCCGGGTCAACCTGCGCCTGCCGCGGAGCACCGAAGGGCTGTGGTCCAGCTCGCGTGCAATCTCGAGGAATGACATCCGCCCGGGCGACCTGCTGTTCTTCCACCAGGAAGGCAAGCGCAATTCGCACGTCGCGATCTACGTCGGCAGCAACCGTTTCGTGCACGCTCCTTCGAGCAGCAAGCAGGTCTCCACCGCCAGCCTGAGCGATCGCTACTGGAGCCGTCACTTCTCCGCGGCGCGCCGTCCGGAAATTTAAGGAAGTCCTCGAGCGCGTCGTCCGTTGTCACCGGGCGAGGGCCGTCCTTCCGTCGTTCACCTTCCCCCGCCTTCGGGCCGCTTCGATGCGCGCCCGACCCGCGCAGCCTACCCGATCCGGAAAGCCGGGATCTGCACCCATGCCCGGTTCCTCCCATAGCGCAGTAGTAGGATGCAGTGACGTCTTACGTTTTGTCGCCCTTTTTCCGCGATGGGGCTTGCTTCCATCTGTCCGCTGATATATCAATAGCGACAGTAGCTTAGCCCTATTGATTTAGATCAAAGTCTTTTTAGAATGACATTGATAGCATCCGCCCTAATAAGATAGTCGGAGCGGTACTCGGCAAAACGATGGCATCCTGATGCCGAGGGGATGTGAGAGCGCTTCGCAACGCATTTCCATGCCGCGCATCCTTTGAGTTCGCGGCGATTTTCTGAAGCGTAGGGGGCAACATGAAGACCACACTCACGCGGCTGAGCTTTGCGGCACTCATCGTCGGTAGCCTGGCTGGCTGCGGAGATGGTGGTGGCGGCGGTGGCGGTGTGGCCCCGCCCCCGTCTGGTGGCGTCACTCTTCCCCCCGCGCTGACAGGTGCAGCGACGACCATTGATTACTCAAATGGAGCGACGCTATTTCCGACGATCACGCCCGTGATCACGGTGGGCGGCGCCGCGGTTAATAGCGCGCCAGTGGTTGCCTTTTCGATCGGAGATGGCAACGGCAATCCGTATGCCGGCTTCCAGAATATCAAGAGGTCTGACAACAATACCTATCCCAATTTTGCGTTTTCAATCGCCAAGCTGGTCCCGGGCGCCAACGGCTCTCCGAGCAAGTGGGTGAGCTACATCGTGATGAATACGGCGGGGACGCAGCCCCAGAGGCCCAGCACTGACAATACCGGCACGCTCCAGTACCTTGGCCAGGGCATCTACCAGTACACCTTCGCTCGCGACATCACCAAGGTCAAGGATCAGGTTCATGCGGTTTGTATCGCATTCGATCCTGCGACCGGCAAGTGCCCGGGAAGCGGATCCCCCAAAGAGGCGGACCTGGGCGACCTGACCTTCGATTCCAGCGCGCTCCATCGCGTCACGATCCAGTTCTACGGCGACGCCCCGGGCACCGCCTCCAACACTCCCGACGGCACGAATTCCGGCATCACAGCCGTGGACATGAGAAATCCCGTCAACGCCATCGTTGACTTCATCCCCGCTACCGGCAAGGCGGTCGCGCCCACGGACGCGGTCACCCAACGCCTGATCGTCGACAAGTTGAGCTGCAACGAATGTCACGGCAAGCTCGGCGGCCTTCCGGGCACCGAGAGCGAGAGCTTCCACAGCGGCAGCCGCTTCGACCCGAAATACTGTGTGGTCTGCCACACCGACCAGCGCAAATACGGGCGCACCAACGTCACGTCCACGGACTTCGCGTTCCCCGTAGGATCCAGCACCTATGTCGCGGACGGCGTTACGGTGGGCAACTTCCCAGTCCTGATCCACCGGGTCCATAAGGGCGAGGAGCTGATCAAGCAGAACTACAATTACGCCGGCGTGCTGCTGAACGAAACCTTCTTCCCGCAGGACCTCAGGAATTGCACCAAGTGCCACGACAACACTGCGCCCAAGGTCGCGCCCCAGGCAGGCAACTTCCAGACCGTTCCCAGCCGCCTCGCGTGCGGCGCCTGCCACGATGGCATCAACTTTGCCGATGGGACAGGTAAGACCAACAACGGCAAGATGATCGGCCACCTCGGCGGCGCCCAAGACGACGATCGCCGGTGCGCCCAGTGCCACTTTCCGCAGGACATCAAGTCCGTGTTCCACATTCCGGTGACCCCGCCGAACCCGAATAACTCGCTCGTGGTCGCGGGGGGCTCCGCCTACAGCAGCGCGGCGTGGATTGCGTCAAACCGGGACAATCTGCCACCAGGTGCGTTCAAGGTCGACTACGACATCAAGCGCGTCTACCGCGATACGAACAGGAACCCGGTGATCGTGTTCAGGATGCTGCAAACTGTACCGCCTAGCACGACTGCAGTCGTCGTGCCGTTCAACACCGACACGACCGGGGAGATGTGGAACGGATTCTTCGGTGCGCCCAGTGTGTACTTTGTCTGGGCGGTGCCTCAGGACGGCATCGCTACTCCGGCCGATTTCAACGCCTCCGCGAGCGGTTGGCTGAAGAGACTTTGGAACGGCCAGCCTTCGAGCATCGGCACCTTGACTACATTGACTGGCGCGGACGCCGGCTATTACGCCGCCACGCTTACCGGGGTGACGGTTCCGGACAACGCCGTCATGCTCTCCGGCGGATTGGGGTATACCTACACTCTGAGCAGCAAGAATACAACGACGGGCGTCGAGACGAACGGCAGCCCGCCACTGACGCAGAAGGGAGTGAGCGATCCAATTCCAAGTAACAATTCAGTTCCGAGTACCACTCCCCAGGTCACTCCCCGATTTGATTTCTTAGCCTCTACGGTTGTGACGACGGTGCCGGATAACTTGGTCGGCGGCCTGGTCGTTGTCACTCCGGATAAGCAAATGGTAGCCACAGGTGCCGGCACTATCACTAGTACGCCACCAGCTTGCACTGCGACAACTACCACAGTTTGCCCTGCCATTAGTACTACGGCTTATAGCGGCCGGCGCCCGATTGTCGAGGATGCCAAGTGCAACAGCTGTCACCAGGAGCTTGGCCTGTTCACCGCGGCGGAATTCCACGCGGGACAGCGCAACGACGCGACGACCTGCGGGTGGTGCCACACTCCCAACCGAACCAGCAGCGGGTGGTCTGCGGATTCCTCGTACTTCATCCACGCGATCCATGCGGGCGGCAAACGCGAGAAACCATTCACCTGGCACGCATCGGCACCCCTGCCAAACCCGAAATCCTTTGCGGACATCGGCTACCCCGGCATCCTGAGCAAGTGCGAGACTTGCCACCTGCCCGGCACCTATGACTTCAGCGCCGCCGCGTCGCAAAGTGCCATGCCCAATCGCTTGTACAGGACAGCGGCAACCGGCACTTTCTCCACCCCTGACCCCACTACGCTTGCGGGTTACAGCCAATCGCCCTACGTGGCTCCGGGGTCCTACGGCTCAGGCTCGGCCAACACGGACCTGAACTTAGTGAATTCGCCAATCGCCACGGCCTGCTTCTCGTGCCACGATAGTAATCTCGCCAAGCAGCACATGGAGTCGCAAGGCGCTTCGTTCTACGTGCAGCGCAGCGTGGCTCTCGGCAGGGTCGAGTTGTGCATGCTCTGCCATGACTCGGACAGTGCCTTTGGGATTGGCATCAAGGCCGTGCACAATAAATAGCGTGACTCAGCTTGTGTCACGGTAAAGGGGCCCGGTTCGCTGGGCGCCTGCAGCAACATCAAGACCCGGAGGCGCCAACGCTTCCGGGTTGTTTTTTTAGACATTCGATGAAACGCGGCATGATTCAGACCTTGCTGATTGCCGCAGCGCTGCTGCTGTCGGCCAGCGTGTGCGTGGCCGCCGAGAGCAAGGCTGCGGCGCAGACGGAGGCAGCCGGCACCCCTAAAGCAGCGGAAAAAGGCGCCAAAGCAAAGAAGCCTGTCACGCCGGACAATCCGGTGGACATCAATAGCGCCAGCAAGGCGCAGCTTAAGAAAATCCCTGGTGTCAACGACGCGGTGGCCGACAAGATCATTGCCGGCCGGCCCTACTTAAGCAAGGCGCACCTGGTGACCCGCAACGTCATATCCGGCGTCCACTACGCGCAGATCAAGGACCTGATCATCGCCAGGCAGAAGTAAGGACGTGGCAGAATCGTGCTGTGGGTGACGTCATGAACGGGGATCAATCAACGTTTCGCCCAATCGCGCTTGCCGCAGCGTGCCTCCTTCTTCTCACATTGGCCGGATGTGGTGACGGGGGCGGGGGCGGAGGCGAAGGCGGAACCGCGACCGGGGGCGCCACGCCCGTAACGGGAAATCCCCTGAACATCAACATCACATCGGTGACCACCGGCAGTCCGCCCGTCGTCAACTTCAAAGTCACCGACGAGACCGGCGCTGGCGTGTCCAGCATCACCGCCGCGGACCTGCGCTTCAATATCGCCAAGCTGGTGCCGGGATCGAACGGCGAGCCGGCCAGCTGGCAGAATTACCTCAACCGCGCCGTGAACGGAGCGGTAGAAGGCACCCAGGAGCGCTCGGCGGCGGGCTTTGCGTTCGGAACGCTGGTGAACCGGGGTGATGGCAACTACACCTACACCTTCGCCACCGACATCTCGAGCGCCGCGGCGAACCCCTGCCCCGCGCCCTGCACCGATGCGGACGGCAAGGCCCTGGACATCAGCTATCAGCCGGGCCTGACGCACCGGGTGACGATCCAGCAGGGCAACAGTGCCAAGCCGAAGGCGACCGGCGTGTTCGACTTCGTGCCGGGCGGCGGCGGCGTCAGCGCGCGTGACATCGTGCTCACCGCCACCTGCAATCAGTGCCATAGCGAGCTCACGGCGCACGGCACGCGCATCGACACCAGGCTGTGCGTCACCTGCCACAATCCGGGCTCCTGGGTTGCCGGACCGCCCAACACGAGCGTGGATTTCAAGGTGATGATCCACAAGATTCACTACAACAATGCGGGGGCCGCTTTGCCGAGCGTTCTCGCGGGCACGCCGTACACGATCGGCGGCACGGACTTCTCGGCCGTCACCTTCACGCAGGACGTGCGCAATTGCGCCAGGTGCCATGACGGCACGCTGAGCGCGCAAGGCGACAACTGGAAGAACCGGCCGAGCATGGCTGCCTGCGGCGCGTGCCACGACGATGTCTATTTCAGCGCCCAGCCCGATCCGGCGCGGCCGTATCAGACCGTCGCGCACCCGGGCGGCGTCCTGACCGACAACAGCACGTGCCTCCTTTGCCATGGTCCCGGGAAAGTCTCGGATGTGACGGTTGCGCACAACTTCCCGGCGCGGCTCAAGGCAGCGGCGGCCAAGTTCAAGTTCAACATCATCAGCACGACACGCACCACACCGGACGGCTTCGCCGTCGTCACGTTCTCGGTCACCGACCCCACCAATGGGAACCAGCCGTACAACATCCAGACGGACCCGCACTTTAAGGAAATCGCCAGCGACGCGAGCACACTTTCCCTCAGCATCGGCTGGAACACGAACGCGACGCGGGATTTCGGCAATGACGGCAGTGCGGCCAATTTCGGTCAGCCGATCCGGATCGACGCACTGGCCAACTCGGTGGCGGGCGGTGCGGGCACGTTCACCGTCACCTCCACGGTCGCGATTCCGCCCACGGGCACGGTGCGGGTCACGATGGAGGGGCACCCTGCCGGAGATGTCACCACTCCCGGGACGTTTGCCGATCGGCTCGCGGTAAGAAGCGTCTTCAGGGATTTCGCGATCACCGGTGCCGCGGTGCCGCGAAGGTCAGTGGTCGACATCGCAAAGTGCAACGTGTGCCATAGCGTGCTGAGCCCGCACGGCAATAACCGCACCGACGAGCCCCAGGTATGCGCGGTCTGCCACAACCCAAATGCGACCGATGCGGGCCGGCGCCCGTCTGCCGCGGGCGTCCTTACCGGCGGCGCCGATGGCAAGCTGGAAGAGGCAATCGACTTCAGGACCATGATTCACGGCATCCACGCGGGCCAGGCGAGCAACGGCGGGTTCCGCGATAAAGGAATCACGGTCTATGGCTTCAGCGGCGCGAACGATTTCAGCCACGTTGTCTTCCCCGGAAAGCTGAACGACTGCACCGCCTGCCATATCGGATCGACCTACGAGCTGGCGGGCATCTGGGCGCCGCCGACGGCGAACGGCATCCTGGGGACCACAACCACCACTGACCCTGCGGCAAACGACACCACGGATCCCGCGGCGGCCGACGCTGTGGACAACCTGAGGATCTCGCCGACGGCGGCGGTGTGCTCGTCGTGCCACGACAGCGCGGTGGCGAAAACTCACATGCAGGATGCCTTCAATGGCGGGCAGTTCTCCGTTACGCAGGCGCAGATCGACGCGGGCACCGAGAACTGCACTTTCTGCCATGGCGCCGGCAAGGTCTTGAACGTCAAGTCCGTGCACGACATACCATGAGCCGAAGTCCAGTTCTATCCGGCAGCCGCTCGCAATCGATGGCTACCAGGCAATCCCTCGCACGCGTGCTGCTCGCGCTGACGGGCCTTGTCTTCAGCGCCGTCGCAGCTGCCCAGGGCGCCGCCGCCCCTGAAGCGCCGAAACCTGGCCTGGGGACCGATTACAGCGAAAATGGCGCCGATACCTGCCTCGTGTGCCACACCGAGGCGTGGCCTTATCCGATCTTCCCGATCTTCAAGACCAAGCATGCCAACCGCGCCGACAAGCGCACGCCGTTCGCAGGGCTGCAATGCGAGGCTTGCCACGGCCCGGGCGCCAAGCACGCCGCCACCGCCAGCAAGGATGCGATCAACAGTTTCAAACCGACCTCCTTTCTTTCGGCCGGGGAGCGCAACAAGTTCTGTCTGAACTGCCATCAGGGCCAAGCCCGCATCGGCTGGGTCGGCAGCAAGCACGAGATCAACAACGTGGCATGCACCAGTTGCCACAAGCTTCACCTGGAGCGCGATCCCGTGCTCGCCAAGGCCGCGCAGCCGGAGGTCTGCTACAAGTGCCACCCGAAGGTGCTCGCGGACTTCAATAAGCCGTCGGTGCATCCGGTGCGCTTCGGCGTCATGACGTGCTCCGGATGTCACAGCCCGCATGGCTCGAGCGCCGCCGCGCTGCTGGCGAAGCCGACCGTGAACCAGACCTGCTACACCTGTCACGCGGACAAGCGCGGCCCGTTCCTGTGGGAACATGCGCCGGTGGCCGAGGACTGCACCGTGTGCCATGTCCCGCACGGGTCGCCGCGCCCGGTACTGCTGACGAAGACGCCGCCGTTGCTCTGCCAGCAATGCCATACGGTGGCCGGCCATCCCTCGGTCGCGTACACGAGCAGCGGGTTGCCGGGAGGAGGAGGCGGTGGAGCGGCATTCCTGCTGGCCGGAGGCTGCATCAATTGTCATTCGCAGGTGCACGGGTCGAATCATCCGTCCGGCGTCAAACTGATGCGATAAGAACATGAAAACCGCGACTCAGCTGTCTCTGCTCGCGATGCTTTCGACGCTTTCCGCCGCCGCCGCTGCGGCGGAAAGCGCCTCCGCTGCCGGGGCAGCCCCCAACCTCTCGAAGTGGCAATGCAAGCTCTGCAAATTCGAGGACGGACTGAGCGGCTCGGTGGAGGTGGGCGGCGCCTACGTGTCGGACTCCTCGGCCAAATTCGGCGAATACAACGGCCTCGGCGACGACGGCGGATATTTCATCGGCGACCTCAACGCGCGCTTTCGCGGCAAAGATGCGGCCTACTGGAACGTCGATGCGGCGAATCTCGGGCTGGACACGCGTTCTCTTAACGTGGAAGGCGGGAGACAGGGCCGCTACAAGCTGCTGCTCAATTACCAGGAGTTGACGCGCTTCGTCTCGGACAGCGCGCAAACGCCCTTCATCGGAACCGGGGGCGCGTCGTTGACGCTGCCGGCCGGCTTTCCGGCGGACACGACGACGCTCATGCCGCTGGCAGGCACGCTGCGGCAGGTCGACCTTGAAACGACCAGAAAGGAGCTGGGAGTCGGCGCGTCCTGGACTCCGGCGCGCGCCTGGCAGTACGGCGTCAACTTCCGTCACGAGACCCGCGAAGGCAGGCTCGGCACCGCCGGTGCGTTCTTTGTGAATGCTTCGCAACTGATCAGGCCGGTGGACTATGTCACCGACCAGCTGGATGCCTCGGCCTCGTACGCCGGCGCCCGGCTGCAGGCGAAGCTCGCCTATTACGGCTCGAGCTACAGCAACAGCGATCCGTCCCTGACCTGGCAGAATCCCTTCACCGCGCCAGGATTCCCCGGCGCCGTCGCCGGCCAGCTCGCGCTGCCGCCGGATAACCAGTTTCACCAGCTTTCCGGCACTTTGGGATACCAGTTGGCGGAGCGGACGCGGGCGACAGCCGACATCGCCGTTGGCCGCGGGACGCAGGACGAGCAGTTCCTCGCGCCAACGTTGAATACCACCTTGGCCGTTCCGGCGCTGCCGCGAGCATCGCTGGATGGCCGCGTGGATACCGTCAACGCGAACATCGAGGTCAACTCGGCGGTCACCGATCGGCTGCGGCTGAAAGCGGCATACCTCTACAACGATCGCGATAACCAGACGCCGCAGTCGACGTATTCCTGGGTGACGACCGACATGTTCGTCGCCCCGTCGCAGCGCACCAACCTGCCATACAGCTTCACGCAGGACAAGGTGCAGTTGAGGGCGGACTACAAGGCCGCGCAGCGCGTCACGACTTCCGCCGGCTATGATTTCGACTCGGTCGAGCGCACTTTCCAGGAGGTCGATACCACCCGCGAGAACACGGTCTGGGCAAGGCTCGCCACCCGTCACGTGGACGCGGTCGACCTGACGCTCAAGTACGCTTACAGCGATCGCAACGTCTCGAGCTACCAGGCGGTCCCCGGGATCACCCCGCCGGAGAATCCGCTGCTGAGAAAATACAACATGGCCAATCGCACGCGAAACAGAGGGGAATTGCGCGCCAACATTGCCGCAGCCGAGAGCGTGAGCATCGGGATCCAGTTCGATGCGTCCAACGACGACTATTCGGATTCCGCAATCGGCCTGACCAGCGGCCAGGAGTTCAACCTCGGCGGCGACGTCACCATCATGCTGTCGGATAAGACCAGCCTGCACGTGTTCGGAAACTACCAGGAAATCAAGTCGCAACAGTCCGGGAGCCAGGCCTACGCGACGCCGGACTGGTCGGCAACGAACAAGGACACGATCAAGTTATTGGGCGTCGGCATCAAGCACGTCGCGATCAAGGACAAGCTCGAGGTCGGCGCGGATTACACGCTCATGCAGACGGAGGGCGTGATCAGCGTCAGCACGGCAGCAAATGAACCCCCGTTCCCCAATCTTGAGACCTCGCGCAACGGGCTGAAGCTCTATGCCACCTACCGTCTGAAGGACAACGTATCGCTGCGCGCCGGCTATTGGTATGAACACTACGAGAGCGACGACTGGGCGCTCGACGGGGTCGCGCCTGCCACGATTTCGAACGTGCTGACCTTTGGCCAGCTGGCGCCGCAATATCGCGTGCATGTGATCGCGATGTCCGTTCGATACAAGTTCTGACCCGCCGGGAGGATGCTCTCGATTGCCGGGAGCACGCCGTCCGGTGCTGTAAGCCGGCCGTCCAGCCCGTCGTCCGCTGTTGCCGGACGACGACGATCCTGCCACCGCCTGCATTCGGGCGACCTTGACGCGACCGGGACGCGCGCTTGAATATATCGCGCATAGCTTTGGAGGACGCACGATGGATCCCGCGACAACCGAGAAGCTGATGGCGGAGCTGCGCGCCGTGGCGCGCGATGTCGACGCGCTGATACGGACCGCTGCCGCCGCGTCCGGCGAGCAGCTGAACGATGCGGGCGGCAGCGCCCGCGAGGCCGCGAGCGAGATCGACAATCTGGTGCGCACGAACCCGTGGGCCGCCGTCGGCATTGCCGCGGGCGTGGCCCTGCTCCTCGGGCTGCTGCTCAGCCGGAAATAGCCATGGGCCTCATTCAATCCGCGCAAGCGCTGCTCGCCACCTTGCTCGGGCTGGCGCGCACCCGGCTCGAGTTGCTGAGCGTCGAGATGCAGGAGCTGCTCGCGCGCCTGGTCCTGATCATGATCGGCGCGGTGGCTGCGATCCTGCTTGCCGCGCTCGCGCTCGGCTTCGGCGCCGTGGCGCTCGTCATGGCAATGCCCGCGGAGCATCGCGTGGCGGTAGCGGGAGGACTCGCGCTCGCGTTCCTCGCCGCCGCCGCGGTCATTGGCTGGCGGGTCAGGCGCGAGGCCAGAGAGCGTCCCTTCGTCGCGAGCATCACCGAGCTCGAACGGGACGTCAAGGCATTGGAGCCACGCGAGTGAGGGCGTTCTTCGAGTCCCTGGCGCGCCGGCGCGCGGCGCTCATCGCGCGCTCGACCGCGCAGCGCGATGAGGTCGCCACCGCCGCGGCGGGCGTGCAGCGCGCCTCCGCCGAGCCCCTGCTGCTCGGCGCCGGGATCGCGGTCACCCTGCTCTCCTCGTCCCCGAAGCTGCGCGGCTGGGTGGTGAGGGCCTGGGCGGTCTACGCGTTCCTGCGGCAGCTGATTAAATGATGATTGAGCCGGGGGCAGTTGCGGCGCCGCTGGGAGCGCTGGAGCGGCTCAAGGTTTATTTCGAGCAGAACCAGCGCGAGGTCGCGGCGATTTTCTTTGCTGGCGGATTCGGCTTCGACATCCTGACCGCCGGGAGCATCGACTCCTGGCTCACCATCGGCCAGCAGGTGCTGTACCTCCTCGCCGTCACCGCCGTGCTGCTGCACATTTTCCTCGCGCAGGGCGCGCCGCTGCCCGAGCTTGCGCACCTGCGCGCAGCGAAGCGTTGGTACTACGAATATCGCTCCCCGGTCATCCACTTCGCCCTGGGCGCGCTGATGAACCTCTACGCCATCTTCTTCTTCAAGAGCTCGTCGCTGCTCGTGTCCTTCGGTTTCCTCGCGTTCCTCATCACGCTCCTGATCGCCAACGAGTCCAGGCGCTTCAAGGCGCTCGGCCTGCACGTCAAGTTCGCGCTGCTCGCGCTGTGCTTCTTCGCGTTCTCCGCCGCCGTGGTGCCGATCATTGCCGGCTCGATCGGCCTCGGGGTGTTCCTGCTGTCGATGCTCGCCGGATGCCTGCCGCCCACCGCGGCGGCGTGGTGGATCCACGCGCGCCGGCCGGAGCTGTTCGCGCAGGCGCGGCGGCAGATCCTGCTGCCCGCAGGGTGCGTGCTCGTGGGCTTTCTCCTGTCCTATCTCCTGCGGGTGATTCCGCCGGTGCCGCTTTCCATTCCCTTCATCGGGGTCTATCACAACGTGGAGCGAACCGAGGAAAGCTACCGCCTGAGCCACGAGCGCCCGTGGTGGCGCTTCTGGCACAACGGCGACCAGCGCTTTCGCGCGCAGCCCGGCGACAAGGTTTATGTGTTCTTCCGCATCTTCTCGCCCGCGCGCTTCGCCGACGAGGTGCAGATACGCTGGTTCTGGAAGCCGTGGCGGCCCGGGGGTCCGGGCTGGGCCCTGCAGGACTCGATTCCCATCAAGATCGTCGGCGGCCGCCGGGAGGGATTCCGCGGCTACGGCGTGAAGGCGAATTACCAGCCCGGCGCGTGGAAGGTCCAGGTCGAAACGACCGACGGCCGGGAGATCGGCCGCATCTACTTCGACCTGGAGACAGTGGGTGCGGTGCCGCGCTTCCTGACCACGGAGCTCGAATAGCGCAGCCGGGATGCGGCCGCAGCTTCCCTACTCGACCACCACCGCGCGCGCGAGGAAGAAGTCTGATTCGAAGCCATAGAGCGCGGCCCCGGCGGCGTCGCCGTCGTCGAGCGTGCCCATGACCTTGCCCAGCGCGTCGGCCGTGGCGTAGTTCACCGGCAGCATCGTGCCCACCCCGTAGTTGAGCGTGAACGTCTTCGCGACGGTGTCGAGCAGCGAGATCGTTCCCGTGGCCTTCACGGCGATCGCCGTGAGCGGCCGGGTGGCGTCGGTCTGCGCCGTGCAGGTTGGCGGCGTGATGGCCAGGTTGATCGTCTCGCAGCGCACAGAGGCGCGCAGTCCATCGGTTGCCGCCCGGTTGAGGAGCGTTTCGAGACCCGCCTGATCGGTGACGCCGGCATACTGGACTGTGAACGGATGCCCCCGCACCGTGAGCGTGAAGGTGTCGGCGCCGGCGTTGAGGTTGGACACCGTGCCGGTGAGCCGCTTCCGGTAGCCGGCCATGAGCTTGCCGTCGGCGTGAATCGGCGAGACCTTGAGCGTGACCGTGCACGGCGTGGCGTTCGTATCGACCACGAAATTCTTGAGGTCCACATCGAGCGCCACGTGCTCGTGGTTGCGGGCGATGAGATTGACAGCCCCGGTGATATTGAGAGAGCAGGCGCCGTTGGCACAGGCAAGCCGATTGGGCAAGGGGAAGCCGCCATCAAAATAGGACACGAATTTGCACTCCAGGGGAGCGCTCGTCGTGGTCTCGCGCAGCGTGACATCGTCATCGAGCTCGACGTAGAGCCGGTTGTACGGTCCCGCCTCGCATTCCATCGTATCGACTTGCTCGAGGATCTGATCGCGGCCCAGCTCCGCAGCATCGATCTCGAGCGGCCCCTTGATGATTTCGCAGGTGCGGCCCGAGGGATGGCGCAACTGGACGCTGTTCAGCGTGAGCACGACGTTCTCGTATCCACCGAGATCGTCGGTGACGTAGGCGGAAACTGTTGCGGAATTGGACATCGCACTGCCGCTGCCATCGCTGCCGCCGCCGCAGGCATGGAGTAAAGCGGCTGCAATCAGCGCGATAGGAATCGCCAGGAGGGAATTGGAGTGGCGCATGGTTGCTCTCCTCTGCGAACTTCAGTCGAGGATTAGTCTAACCATTGCGCGGCGTCTTGCGCATGCACTTTGTCGAATTTTCTTGCAGGCAGAGTGTCGTCGCCCGACGACACTTGATCAGAACACGGCGTCCTTGACGAGAAATTGCGATCTCACGGCCGCAGGAAAGACGCGCTCGACAAAGGCATCACTCCACCGCCCGCCCATGCGTCCGGTCGCGACGCTGAGCGTCAGCGTTCCGCGGACGCGGTACCGGCGCCCGGGCTCGAAGCCGGGAAAGCGCTGCCGGATGTCGGCCTGGCGCACGAACACCCGGATGTTGTCGTCCCCGGACAGATAAAAACCGTTCGAGGCGAGCGGCACGCTACTGCCCTCCGCCGCCTCCACGATCTCGAAGCGCAGCGCATAGCCGTGCGCCCAGCCGGCCTCGAATGCGGGTACGATGTCGAAGTCACGCCCGTTGCCGTTGCGCTCGATCCGGAAATCGCGCAGCTTGACCGCGCCCTGCCGGTAGCGGCTTCTTTCTTCCTCGAGTTCCTTCCGGTCCCCCGCCACGGCCTCCTCCACGAGCTGCCGGCAGTGCTTGCTTGAATAGCCCCAGCTCGAGGAGAACAGCGACCAGCGCCGCTTGACCTGGGCGCACAAGGACTCGTCGCGGAACTCCACCGCGGCGCGCTGGAAGCACGCCGAGCGGACATACAACGAGCGATACCCGTCGGGATTGAGCATCAACCCCGTCTGGTACTCGGCGGGGTCGATCGCCTCGCAGCGCTTTGCGGCAGCAGCGCGTAGCTCAGCGTAGCCGCTGCCGGCGGCCGCGCCCGCCTCAAGGAGCGACCCGGCGAAAGCGGCAACGATCAGCATCCGGGCGGTCAACATCGCCTTGCCCGGTCATCCTTCTGCCTTCCGCCTTCCCCCTACTGACTTCGGCGTCAGGGCTCGTCCCCCCTCTTCCATCGCTCGAGCTCCCGCCGATCGCGCTTGGTCGGCCGCCCTTTGCGCTCGCCCCACACCGCTGCCTGCGCGCGCCGGTCGGCGACCTGGGCAAAGCGCCGCACGCTGCTCGCCTCGTCCTCCTCGTAGAGCTCGCGGGCGAGGTCCGCGCGCCGGCGCCTGTCCGCGAGCGCCTTGACGGTGATTGCCCACTCAAACTCGCCGATGCGGATCGTCAACTGCGCGCCGGGCGCGATCTCCTTCGCGGCCTTCACCCGCCCGCCCTTCACTTTCACCTTGCCGCCGACGACCGCGGCCTGCGCGAGGCTGCGCGTCTTGAAGAAGCGCGCCGCCCAGAGCCACTTGTCCAGTCGCACGATTCAACCGAAGAACGCGAAGGTCCGGGTCTCGATGCTCTCGCGCGGCGGGGCGCCCGGGGGCGTCGCGGGATCGTCGAACGCGCTGTGCGCGGTGAAGCGCGAAGGTTTGGCGGCATCGGAGTCGAAGACCTTGAACACGAGCGCCTCGTCGCGCGTCATCTCGGGGAAGTAGTACCAGTCGTGCGCCGGGTTGTGGGCAATGTGGTAGACCTCGCCGGTGCGGTAGGGGTAGCGCCGCTCGACCCGGATGAAGCCCCGTTGCGGAATCGAGCGGCCGTCGCAAATCGCGAGCGGATCGATCAGCACCTTGCCGCGGATCGGCCGCCACACCTGGATGATCGCCCAGCGCTTCCTGAAACGCCGCTCGGCCTCCGCGTCGCCGACGACCTCGCGCAGCCGCCGCGGGGCGGAGGTCTCGGTGTAGTCATTGTGCACGCTCTTCACCGTGGGGCGGATACTCGAGGAGTTCCGCGTCTCCTCGTCGCTCGCGCGGATGGTGTGGTCGAACACCACGACGTCCGACGCGCCCGAGTGCTTCCTGATCAGCGCCTGCACCTCCGGGTCGTAGACGCGCGCGCGCTCCGCCTCATCGAGGAAGTCTCTGACGCGCGTCGCGTGATCGACGAACACGAACCCGTGCACATCGAGCCTGAAGGTGTCGCGCAGCGGCCGGCCGTTGCGGATCGTCATCTCGTATTGCCGGTATTGCGGCGGCACCGCCTTGTGCTCCATTTCCGGCCAGTCGATGTAGCGCACCGGCGGCACGCCGGTGTCGACGATGTAGTTGAAGCGCGCGCGAATGGTGCCCGTTGCCGGCTTCCCGGTGGCAATCTCCATGGCAGGCCTCGTGGCTCCTGGATCTGAACTGCCCTCCCGTCGGAGGAGGGTCGATGAAAGTATGACACCAGTGCCTCACCTTCGTCACGCGGGCGCACGGCGTCCCCGTTGGACGCATTGCTCACCGCTCATTCGGGCGGGGGACGGTCCTTCGGCGGGCGCTTGCGCCCGGGCAGCAGCTCGAACAGCCACTCGGCGAGGACGTTGGCGCGGATGACGCGGATGGCGAGCGCCGTCGCGGAGATCGGCCGCACCAGGCGCGTCTCGCGCAGCCCCCGGAGAAACACCGCGATCACCACCGCGCGCGCGAGGCTCGAGGCGCAGAGCGCGAGCCACAGGCCGCTCGAGAAGACGAGCGTGTAGCCGGCGAGCTGGAGCTCGCGCGGCGCGTGCGTCGCGAGAAAACCGCCGAGCAGCGCGCCGGCGAAGATCGCGGTATTCGAGAGCGCCTGGTGCACCGCGCTGTAGGCCGCGCGCTTCTCCGGCGGCGCGACGTCGTAGAGAAAATTCCCCGCCGCGAGGCTGAAGCCGGCCCACACGACGCCGCCGATGAACTGGAACACAAGGATCGCCCAGAAATTCGGGAACAGCACCCACAGCACCGGCAGCGCCGGAAACACGATGCTCGTCACCTGCACCACCCGGAGATTCCCGAACACATCGGAGAGCCGGCCCCAGAGATTCAGCGCCGCGAACTGCATCAGGACGCCGAACGCGGTCGCCGCGGTGAACTCGAGATACGAGAAATCGAGATCGCGCAGCATGTAGAGCGTGAAGAACGGCGAGGCGATGGCGACCGCGAGGTTCATGAAGGCGACGAAGAGCGCGAAGCGGCCGAAGTCCGAGCCGCGCACCCGCTCGAGCAGCCCGCCGAGCGGCGGCAGGGTGAACGGCGCGAGGCGCGCAAGCGGCTCGTGCATGCGCATCAACTGCTCGAGCGAGTAGAGGCGCGCCGCGAGCGCGATCCCGAAGATCCCCGCGAAGCCCCAGTGCGCGAGCCCCCGCTGCTCGAAGAACTCCAGGGCAAGGCCCGCCGCGGTGAGGCTCGCGAAGGTCATGATGCTCATCAGCTGCGTGCGGCGCCCGAAGAACCGCCCGCGCCGGCGCTCGGGCACGAGATCGCTGATCAGGCTGCTCCACGGCGGGGCCGCGAACTGGCCGCCGATGTAGTAGAGCGTCACCGCCGCGATGAGCAGCGCGACCGAGGCCTCGAGCGGGACGAACGCCAGCGCGATGATCGGCAGCCATGCCAGCGACTGCAGCGCCACCCCGGCAAAGATCAGGGCCTTGCGCCGGATGGACTGCCCCGCCACCCAGGCCGAGGCGAGCTGCGCGACCGAGCCGAGCAGGAGGGGCACCGCCGCGAGAGCCGTGATCTGGGCAGTGGTCGCCTTGAGAAAGACCGCGAACGCCTGCAGGTAGGACTCGCCCGCGCCGAACATGAGCGACCACGCGACGCCGTCGCGCACGGAATAGCGCAGCGAGCGGTCGACCTGCGGGTCGCGCGAGTAGACCGGGGACGGACCGCGTTTCTGGGAAGGCTGGTCCGTCCCCATTTTTCAGGCGGCCTTCGCCGTGCTGCGCGCGCCCGCCTCCAGCTTGAAGAGCCGCGCGGCGTTCTTCCAGAGAATCTGCTCGCGCTCCGATTCGCTCAATCTTGCGTCGTCGAGGACCTTCATCCGGATCTGGTGCAGTGTCGCCGGCACGCTCAGCCAGCGCCAGGTGGCCGACCAGTCGGTCCCGAACATGACGCGGTCGGGCCCGATCTTGTCGACGGCGAGGCGCAGATGCTGCGGGCTCGTTCCGACCACGTCGAAGTAGATGTTGACGTTGCGCATGGCGACCGTCATGGCGCTCTCGAAATAGCGCGTGATGCTCCGCCCCATCTTGGTGAGAATGATCGGCACGCGCGGATGGCGCCCGGCGACCTCGTCGGCCCAGAGCGGATCGCCGTAGAAGAGGCCGCCCGGGAACTGCGACCACGCCGTCGGGAACTGGATCGGCACCCCGTGCTTCTCCACGACGCGCATGATGCCGGACAAGTCCTTCGCGATCTTCTCGGGATTCACGTGATCGGTGAGCGCCCGCACGAAGGTCTCGCCCACGCCCTTCATGCCCATCGCCCCCAGGCAGCGCTCGAGCTCGGCCGGCGCCGCCTCGCGCGTCGGGCCGGGGTCCTCGTGATAGCCCGCGGCCTCCTGGTCGTGGCCCACCCGCGCGAGCGCGGCCATGCGCTTCGGGTGCTGCTTTGCGGCGGCCGCGACGAGATCGTTCGAGACGAACCCCGCCCGCGCCTGCACCAGCGCGAAATCGACGCCGTTCCGGTCCATGTCCGCGACGAGGTCGTCGCTGTTGTCGACCGGCTGCTCCGTGTTGTTGCACTGGTAGAGCTCGGGGTAGCGCGTGCGGAACGCGATCGCGTCCTCCATCGTCCGGATGTGCCGGCTCAGGTCGCGGAACGAGGGAAAGCTGTAGAGATGGACGTGCGTGTCGATGATCATGTAAGCGCCTCTTTCAGTCAGTATCGGATTCTGTCCGCCGTCTTCCGGCAAGCCACCTGAACAACGCGAGCGCGCCCATCGCAATGGCGCTCGCGCCGCCCCACATCAGGATCTCGAACGGCCACAGGTTGTGGGAGGTGGAATCGCGCGCGGTGTCGACCACGATCCGTCCGATGACGAAGGCCATCACGAGCGCCGGGACGGCGCCCGCGATGCGCCAGCCGCCGCGCCATTTCCATACGCCCCATAACGGCGCCCCGGCGCCCACCACCAGCAGCCCGAGCACGATGAGCATGAAAAACGACATGAACACCATGCTGCCGGCCGACACCGGCTCGCTCATCCGCTGCTCGTAAGCCTGCTGGTAGCGCACCCGCTCCGCGGCCATCAGCTCCTCCACCCACGCCGGGCGGTTCCGCTGTGCAGCCGGGACCCCCGTGCCGGTGAGCCTGACTGGATAGCTTGCAGCTTCCCACTCGCGGTAGGGCTTGCCGCCGCCCAGCTTGATGCGCACCTCGTCCACGGCATCGGCGCCATCGAGCGAAAACCAGCCGAGCGCGTGGCCGGTGCCGGTATGCGGCAGCGACGCGTTGCTCTTTGTCCGCTGCACGGGCTTGCCCCGGAAATAGGGACGCGCCCAGATGCTGACCGGCTGATCGGTCGCGAACTCGATGCGCACGTAGAACGACTCGTCGCGCCCGAGCGTCGCCTCCGCGCCCGGGTCGGTCGCGACAACGCGCACCGCAGTCTCCGCACGCGCGCCGGGCGCGAGCAGGAGCAGCATGAGAATGAAGAGCAGGCGCTTCACGGATCTCGGCTCCCGGGTTTGCCGTACAGTCTACCTTGCGCTGGCCCTGCCCCCGTTCCAGGCGGGCGGAACAGGCGGCCTGCCCCATTGACTGCCTTGATGTAGCGCAAACCGCGCCCCGAAAGTCCGGCGGCCCGGCGCGCCCGGTGCTATGTTCCCCGGGAGCGCCTCCAGAAGGAAGAACCATGGACAGCGGCAGATGGTTGCGGGCGGCTCTCGGAGCCTTGCTCCTGGCGGTTGCGCCGCCCGGAGGTGCCGACCACATCGGGGTGATGGTCCGGCAGCACGGGGAGTGGATATCGGGCGTGCTGATCGGGGAACGCCCGACGCGTTACCGGATCCTCACGGAGCAGGTCGAATCAGGCTCCTACACCGAGCTCGCGGTCGACCTGGTCGAGGGCGATTGCGAGCGGCGCTTCGCCACGATCGACATCCACCTGAGGAATCCCATCGAGCAGGACCTGAAGACGGAAGATCTGGAGGGCGCGCTGCGCGTCGACCGCTACCCCGTGCACCGGGTTTTCTACCAGATTGGCGCGCTCGCCGGAGACATGATGCTGCACCTCTTCCTGGTGGATATTGAGGGGCAACTCGTGTTCTGGATGGAAATGGCCGCGGGAGAAGCGGTGCGCTTCCGGTTTCCGACCGAGCGGAAGGACTACCATCTGCGCTTTCCGCTTGAGGGATTCACGGAAGCGCTCGAGCGTGCCACCCGGCTGTGCAACCAGCCCGCCGCGGAAAAAGATCGCCCGTACTTCGGGAAATGAGGCCGGCCACGAGGCACACGCATGGCAACCCACAGCCGCATCCACAACGTCGATCACCTGGTCATCTCCGTCAGCGACTTCGAGCGCTCGCGGCGCTTCTACGGAGCGCTCTTCAGGTTCCTCGGCATGAAGGTGCTCGATGAATACGAAGGCGCGATCGGCTGGAAGAACGGCAGCTCGCGCTTCTGGATCTACCAGGCCGACGCGAAGGGACGCGGGCACAAGCACCGCATCGGCGACGTCGGATTTCACCACTATGCGTTTTCGCTCCGCAGCCGCAAGGACGTGGACGACCTGCAGGATTTCCTGAAGAAGACCGGCGCGAAAATCGTGGATCCCGCGGGCGAGTACTACGACAACTACTACGCCGTCTATTTCCTCGACCCCGACGGCTTGAAGCTCGAAGCGATGCGCTGGGGCCGGAAGTAGGAAGCCCGGGGACCGTCCAGGTTTTTCACCTGAGCGCTTTCATCACCGCCTCGGCGATGTCGAAGAGCCGCCGGTCCTTGAAGCGCCCGGCGACGAGCTGAAGTCCCACGGGCAGGCCGGATGGACCCTTGAACAGCGGCAGCGTCACGGCCGGAGTGCCGAGCGCGGTCCAGAAGGAATTGAAAATGGCGTTGCCCGTCGTCTCGAGACCCCTCGGCGGCTCCCCGGGCGCGCTCGGGGTAATCAGGACATCGTAGCCGTCGAGCGCATGGTCGGATTCGAGGCGCATTCGCTCGAGCCGGCGCGTCGCCTGCCGATAGTCCTCGTAGGAAGCTTCCAGCCCGTCCTTCATGCGGCCCTCGCGCAGAACGGCGCTCAGCTCTCCGGCCCGGTTGAGCCGCTCCCAGGACACCGTGCGCGAAAACTCGAAGCCGCTCACGGTCCGGAAGAGCTTCTCGAAATCGGCGCCGACTCCGGGCAGATCCGCATCTCTCATCCGCGCGCCCAGGGCCGAGAGCTTCCTCGCCGCGTCCTCCACGTGGGACCGCGCATACGCCTCCGCGCGCTCCCAGTATGGCGACCGGAAGAATCCGATGGCGAGATCGCGGATCGCGGGCGGCTGCAGCCGCCTGAGCGGCTCCTCGAGCAGCACGGAGCGCACGAGCGCGAGATCCTCCACCGAGCGCGCCATCACGCCGAGCGTGTCCAGGCTCGGCGAGTTGGGCATGACGCCGTTGCTGTTGAAATCTCCATAGGTGGGCTTGTAGCCTACCGTCCCGCAGAAGGCGGCGGGACGGATGACCGAGCCGGTCGTCTGCGTGCCGTAGGCAAGCGGGACCATCCTGTCGCCCACCGCAGCGGCCGAGCCTGAGGACGATCCGCCCGGCGTATGCGCGGGGTTGAACGGATTGCGGGTCTTGCCCGGATAGCGATGCCCGAATTCGGTGGTGACCGTCTTTCCGAGAAGCACCGCGCCCGCCGCGCGCGTGATCGCGACGCATCCCGCATCCCGGCCCGGCCGGTGGCCGCGATGAATGGGCGTGCCGTAGGCAGTCGGCATGTCGGCGGTATCGATGATGTCCTTCACGCCGAAGGGCACGCCCGCGGCGATACCCCTGCCTCCCGAGCGGTCGAGTGCCCGCGCGCGGGCGAGCGCGCCCTCGCGGTCGAGATGCTCCCATGCGAGCACCGTGGGCTCGCGCGCCGCGATGCGCTCGAGGCAGCTCGCCACCCACGCTTCGGCGGTCAGCCTTCCGGCTTCCCGCGCCCGCAATCCTTCGCTCGCAGTCAGTTCATGCGCTTCGATCATCGTCTCGTCCCGCATGTTAACAGTGTCAGCTCGCGAGGCGCGACTGCGTCCTCGGTGCACCATGCGGCGGTCGCGCGCATTGACCGGGTCAAGCGTCGAGGCTAATCTTGCCGCTCGCCGGCATCCACCAAGTGATGCGACATCCCGCACGACCGTTCCTGATCCTGTGCGCGCTGGCCTGCGCGGGGCCGGCGCTCGCCCAGGAGCCCGCTGCGCCGAGAAGCCCTTACGGCATCGCTGCGGGTGTCTTCGCCACGAGCATGCTGCGCGGGAACGCCGGCACGACGACCGGGTTGTCCGAAGTCAATTACGAAGACGCGTTCGGCACCGGCGCTGGCCTGCGTCTCGAAGGCTTCCGCGAATTCACGTCCGAAGCGCGCGGCCAGATCGGGCTCGTGTACGTGAGATGGCCCGGAAAATCCTTCACGGGAGGGGCATTCCCCGCGGGCGCGCAGTACGACGATTTCAGCGTGGCCGGGCCCTACATCGGCGGCCGCGCCACCTACGGCAGCTTCGGCGGATTCGAGCCCTACCTCCTCGCCAATGTAGGCGCCGTCTACCTCTCCTCGCTCACCGTCCAGTCCGGCGGCGCGACAATCCCCTATTGGGCCAGCAGCTGGAAGGAGTACTTCGAAGCGGGGATCGGCGTTGCGCGCAAGACGGGGAGCGGCACGCTCACTTTCGACATCCGGCTCACGAACTTTGGCGCGCCGAAGGCGGTAGACCCTGCGATCGCGGAGGCCACCAGCGTCCTGTCGGTGTACTTGGGCGTGGGCTACGAGTGGAAACGCTAGAGGCACCCGGGAGGACTCCTCCTTGGAAAAGATCCGCATCCAGTTCACGTTGTTCTCCGCGTTCTACTCGCCGCTCATTTCGGCGATGTCGGGCGGATTCCTCAGGGCCGAGGGCCTCGACCCGGACTGGTCGGTCTCGCCGCCGGGCGTCTCGGCGCTCGCCGCGCTGAAGGACGGCTCCGCGCACGTCGTGCAATCGGCGCTCTCCCAGGGCTTCGCCTCGCTCGACAAGGGAGAGACGCCGGAAGCGGTCCACTTCGCCCAGATCAACGAGATGGATGGATTCTTCGTGACCGGGCGGCGCGCGGACCCGGCGTTCACCTGGAAGAAGCTCGAAGGCGCCGAGGTGGTCATGTTCAAGGGCGGGCAGCCGCAAGCCATGTTCAAGTACGCCTGCCACAAGGCGGGCATCGATTTCAGCCGGATCAAGCCGATTCTCCCGGGCGGCGCTGCCGAGATCGACAAAGCCTTCCGCGCGGGCCAGGGACAGTACGTGCATCAGCAGGGCCCGTATCCGCAGCAGCTACAGGCCGACGGCGTCGGCCATGTCGTGGCGCAGGTCGGCCCGCAGATCGGGCCCTGCGGCTTCTCGAGCCTCGCGGCGACCCGCGAGTGGCTAAAGACTTCGATGGCGAAGGCATTCATCCGCGCCTACCGCAAGACCCGCATCTACATGAACGAAACGCCGGCCGCCGTGATCGCCAGGGCCGAGAAGCCGTACTTCCCCGACACCGACGAGAGCGTCCTCGCCGACTGCATCGCGACTTACCAGAAGCTCGGCTGCTGGACGCCGCACGTGGAGATCACACGCGCGGCCTACGAGAAGACGCTGGATGTCTTCGAGTTCAACGGGCAGCTGAAGCAGCGCTACCGCTACGAGCAGGTGTGCGCCGCGCCGCCGGCGATCGATTGAGCGTCGCGCCCGGTCCGTCGCTGCGTGGCCTCCCAATCCTTCGACTTCGCGCCGCTGCTGCCCGCGGGACTGCCGCCGGCGGCGGCGCGCTGGACCGGGCGCGCCAAGTGGGATTTCACCGGCGGCAACAACGATCCTGACAGCCTGCCACTCGACGGGCTGATCGCGGCCGCCGAGACGGTGATGAGGCGCGAGGGCCGCACGCTCGCGAGCTACGGGCTGGCGAACGGGCCGCAGGGCTACCGGGCGCTGCGCGAGTTCCTCGTCGCCAAGCTCAGGGCCGATGCCGGCATCGGCTGCACGGCCGACGACATCCTGATCACCTCGGGCTCGCTGCAGGCGCTCGATCTCGTCAACGCGACGCTCCTCGAGCGCGGTGACACCGTGGTGATCGAGGAGGACTGCTACCAGGGCTCGATCAACCGGCTGCTGCGCCTCGGCGTGACACCGGTCGGCATTCTGCTCGACCGCGACGGCATGCGCGTCGATGTGCTCGCCGCCGCGCTCGACGACTTGAAGAGGAAGGGCGTCCGGCCCAAGTACATCTACACCATTCCGACGGTGCAGAACCCGACCGGTACGATCCTGCCGGTGGAGCGGCGCCGGGAAATGCTCCGGCTCTCGGCGCAGCATGGCGTGCCGATCTTCGAGGACGACTGCTATTGCGACCTCATCTGGTCGGGGAGCCGTCCGCCCGCGATCTACGCGATGAGTGACCGCGGCGGCGTCATCCACATCGGCTCGTTCTCCAAGTCGATCGCGCCGGCGCTGCGCGTGGGCTACATCGTGGCGCCGTGGGACTTGATGTCACGCATGCTCGCGCTGAAAACCGACGCCGGCACCGGCGCGCTGGAGCAGATGGTGCTGGCGGAATACTGCGCGGCGAACTTCTCCAGGCACGTCCCGCTGCTGCGGAAGAGCCTCCGCGCCAAGCTCGTGACCCTGATGGAATCGTTGAAGGAACATTTCGGGGACTCGGTTGAGTTCGACGATCCGAAGGGCGGCATCTTCCTCTGGGTGAAGCTCCCCGACGGCGTCGACGCGCTGAAGCTCTACCAGCCGGCGGCTGCGGCCGGCGTCGTGATCAACCCCGGGCCCGAGTGGTCGGTGAACGAGTCCCACGCCCGCAGCCGCATGCGGCTGTGCTTCGCGAGTCTCTCCCACGAGGAAATCCACCAGGGCGTCGCGGCGCTGGCGGACGTGTGCCGGAAGGAATTCGGCGTGCCGCGCTGATCGCGACTCGAGGTCCACGGCGTCTTATCGGCTTTGATTGTCGCTCGTAGTAAGATATTCTTCAGTCCCCAATCATCAGGAGAAGGTAATGCAATTCATTTCCGGTTGCCGAAAGAAGCTGCCCTTGCTGCTGGTCGCCCTGGGCCTCGTCATTCCGATGGCGCCCGCGCAGGCTGCAGAGTACCCGAGTCGCCCCATCCGCATCATCACGCCGGCGAATCCGGGCGGCACGACCGACTTCCTCGCCCGCATGCTCGCAACGCATCTCACCAAGCTCTGGGGCCAGCAGGCGATCGTGGACAACCGCGGCAGCGCTTCGGGCGTGAACGCCGCGGAGATCACCAAGAACGCCGACCCTGATGGCTACACGCTCTTCATGCCCTACCATCAGCACACGGTGAATGCGGCCCTCCTCGCCAAGCTACCGTATCACCCGGTAAACGACTTTACGGCGATCAGCCAGATGACCGAGGGCGGCCTGCTGCTGGTTGTGAACCTCAAGCATCCGGCGAAAAACGCCAAGGAATTCGTGGAGTGGGCCAGGACCACCAAGAAGCCGATCAACTTCGGCTCGGCCGGCATCGGCAGCGGCGGCCATCTGGCGGGCGAGCTGTTCAAGCTGATGGCTGGAGTCAAGGCGGAGCATATTCCTTACAAAGGCACCGGGCCGGCGATCATCGGCCTCCTCGGCGGGGAATATGACTACAACTTCATGGGTTTGACCGGCGCGTTTGGCCAGGTGCGCGGGGGCAAGCTGCGCGCCATCGCGGTGACGGCTTCCAAACGCCTCGAGACGGCCCCGGACATCCCGTCGATGAGTGAGGTGCTGCCCGGGTTCGAGGTGGTGGGCTGGTATGGCGTGTCGGCGCCGGCGAAGCTGCCCAAGCCGCTGCTTGACAAGATCCATGCCGCGGTCACGTCCCTCGTGAAGTCGCCTGAATTCGCGAAGACCATGAGAAACCTCGGCTCCGAAGCCGTCAGCAGCACGCCCGAAGAATTCCGTCAGTTCATGCTCGCCGACATGAAGAAGTGGGCGGACGTGGTGAAGCGCGCCGGCATCAAGGCGCGGTGATGGCCGGCGGCCGCGATCGCCGATAGCGCCACGATCAGCTCTGCGCTGCGCCGCCGGCGATCTAGCGCCGCGCCGGCGCGCGCTTGCGCAGCAGTTGCACGCCGACCAGCAGCGCCGGCAGGCCGCACGCGATGAAGCCGATGCCGTAGCTGCCGGTGACGTCCAGAAATCCCGAATAGACGAGCGGCAGGATCAGCGCGCCGACCTGGCCGAACGAGAGCACGCCGCCGGTGACGCCGCCGCGCATGTCCTCCGGCGAGGCGGTTGCGGTTTCCGCCAGGAGGACGCCGTGCCAGGAGAGCGCCGTGGCGCTCAACACGCAGGCGATGAGCCCCACCAGCAGCGCCGGCCAGCCGGCGCTGGAGAACGCGAGGAGCGCCACGCTTCCCGCCATGCCGAGCGCAAGCCCCGCCATCACCAGTGAGGGCGAGACAAAGCTGCTGCCGATCCAGCCCCAGAGAACGCGCCCGGGCACGGCGACCGCCACCGCCACCGAAAAGAGAAAACCCGCCGCGACCGGCGTGTAGCCGATCGTCGTCAGATAGGTGACGAAGTACGCGGTGAAGACCGCCTGCACGCCGTTGAAGGCGAGGCAGGCGAAGGACAAGGCGCGCAGGCGCGGGGTCGCGAGCACCACGGTCAAAGTCGACTTGAAATCGGACAGCCGGAAGCTGCGCGTGGGCACCCGGTCGTCATCGAACCGGTTGCGCAGGGGCTGCAGCAGGACGAACAGGATCGCGCACGCCGCGCCGCAGGCGAGCATCGTCGTGCGCCAGCCCGTCCACTCCGTCACCAACGGCCCGAGCATGCCGGCGAGAAGGAGGCCGGCCGGCACGGCGGTCTGCTTGATGGAGAAGACCAGCGGCAGGTAGCGCAGCGAGGTGCAGCGGCTCAAGAGATGCGAGCTCGCCGGCGTCGATACGGCCCCGCCGCCGCCGGCGATGACGGCGGACAGGAGAAGCGGCAGCGGCGTCCCCAGCGCAGCCAGTCCCATGCCCACGGCCAGCATGAGGAGGGCGATCTGGCTCACGCGCAGCGCGCCGTAGCGCACGATGAAGCTCCCACAGCCGAGCTGCGAGATGAGCGCGGACAAGGCCATCACGCCGAAATAGACGCCGATCCAGGCGGCATCGAGGTGCAAGTCCGTGATGATTGCCGGCGCGATCACCGCGGGCAGCGCCCTGCCCAGCGCAACGAAGGTCTGCTGAAAGAACATCGCCCCGAGGGCGAGCATGAGGTGCTGCTCGAGGCGTGGAATTTCCCTGGACTGCATTCTTAACGGCGTCGGAGTCCTTGGAGTGTGCAACGAAACGCACGACGCGTCCAATGCCTTGCCGTCCTGGCGCCGGGAAGACGGGTGAACCTGAACCCTGCCCCGCTACTTCTTCATCGTCCCTTCCTGACGTCGTACTGTCTCCAGACCAGGAACGCGCCCCACGCAAACGACGCGATCAGCACCGCGACGCCGAAGCCGTGCACGAGGCGACCCACGGCCTGCGCGCGGCCCAGCAGCCCGAGGTCTCCGAGCACGTCGATGAAATCGTGCGCGCCGGTATCACCCGTGCGTCCGGTCAGCAGGATGTGCTGGGGCGCCTGGGCGTCGTAGACGTAGGGCGCCGTGTCCATCACCGCGACGGCGCTCCACCAGAGCATCACGGCAGCGGCGAACGGATCGCGGTTCTTAACCAGGAAGATACCGCCGAGAACGAGCGGCAGCCCCACCTGGAACAGCGCGCCGCCCAGGTTGTGCATGAACTCCCCGAACGGGCGGAACACGATGTGCCCGAATTCGTGGAACGGCACCATGGGCGCGTGAATGAGCGAGCCCGCCATTTCCCACGAGGGCACGTCCATCGCGGCAAGCTTCACGCCGTAGACGATCAGGAGGGCGAGGAGGAGCGCCCGCGCGTAGACGTGGAGCGCGCTGACCTCCTCCGGCACGTGGAACGCGAGCTCTTGCGCGCGCGCGAGCCAGCCGCCGCCTTCCTCTTCAGCCGCGCGCGGCCGTGCGGCAGGCGCCGCCGGCGCGAAGCGCGAGCGCAGGTACTTGGAGAAGATCAGCCCGCACGCACCGCAGACATCCGCCGGCCCGGTCTCGCTCGCCGCGCGCTCGTGTCCGCACTTGGGGCATGTCCTGTACACGCCAAAAAACCGTTTCTTGTCAGCCACCAGCCGAAGACTGACGCCGCGTCACCGGGCTTCCAGGCATCTTAGCATCGCCGGCATTCGGTAGTTCTAAGCCCCTGAAGTGCATTGGCGTTATTTGGCGCGTGTCGCCCAGCGAGAGCTATACTCGCACCGTGTGCGCGGGACGCTCTGGAGCGTGCACACGTCTAGTAAGCGTGAATCGAGTATCTTCAACTAAGGAGGACTCCATGAAAACAGCAAAGCTTCTGACCGTAGGATTTGCCTTGGGACTGGGTGGCTTTGTAGGAGCCCCAGCCTGGGCCGCGGAGTATCTGGGTGTGACACCGCGTGACATCAAGTGGGTGGACGCTCCGTCCATCGGCCCTGGGGCAAAAACCGCGGTCATTCACGGTGACCCCAAGGGCTCGGGACCGTTTGTGATGCGTCTGAGAATACCGGCGAAGACCAACATCAAAGTGCACACCCACCCGGCCGATGAGAACGTTACGATCCTGTCAGGCACTCTGTACTTTGCGGCGGGGGACAAGTTCGACACCAAGAAGGCCAAGGCATTTGGCCCCGGCAGCTATTTCTCGATCGACAAGGGCAAGCCGATGTTCGCCTACTCGACGGACAAGGAAGTGGTCGCACAAATCCATGGGACCGGACCTTGGGGAATGAGCTATGTAGGTGCGATGGATGCCCCGGCCAAGAAAAAATAACGCGCGAAATCAATGAGGCCACGCTCGATCTCCCATGGATTGTGCGTGGCCTCTTGAATTACAGGGCACGCGTTTTATTGGGCAAACCGGGTTCTCGTTGACGGTCGGCGGCGTGCCGATTAACGTGTAGAAAACAAGGAGGAGGGTCTCATGCGTGCAGCAAGACTGTTGTTGGCCACGGTCGCCATCCCGGCGCTCATCGCGGCTTCCGCGGGATACGCCGCCCAACCGGCATTCCCGGAGAAGCCGATCCGGCTGATCATCGGCAGCGCCGCGGGATCGGGGCCGGACATCATGGCGCGGCTCATCGGCGACCACCTCTACAGCGTGTGGGGCCAGCGGGTCGTCGTCGACACCCGTCCCGGGGTGGCCGGCATCATCAGCGCGGAGAATGCGCTGCGCGCGGAGCGCGACGGCTACACCTGGATGATGCTCACCTCCCAGCTGTTCGTCGCGACCTCGGTCTTCCCCAACCTCACGTTCAACCTCGACACGGACTTCGACTCGATCTCCCTCGTCGGGCTCGTGCCCTGGGTGCAGACGATCAACCCGCAGCTCCCGGCAAAGTCCGTCGCCGATTTGATCGCGCTCGCGAAGAAATCGCCGGGCAAGCTCCGCTACGGCTCCGGCGGCCCCGGCAGCGGCGAGCATTTCGCCACGGTCATGTTCACGCAAGCGGCCGGCATCGACATGCTGCACGTGCCCTACAAGGGCGTCGCGGGGGCCCTGATCGACGCGATCGCCAACGAGATCCAGATGCAATTCGCCGTATACCCCGCGGCGTTTCCCCACGTCAGTTCCGGCAGGCTGCGGGCAATCGGGGTCAGCACGGCGAAGCGCGCGCCGGGGCTGCCCAATGTCCCCGCGATAGCGGAAACATTGCCGGGTTTCGTGAATTTCGGCTGGTACAGCATCGTCGCGCCCAAGGGCTCGCCCGCGGCGATCCTCAACAAGGCGAGCGCGGAAATCGTCAAGGCGGCGCGCGCACCCGCATTCGGCGAGCGGCTGAAAGTTCTCGGCATCGAGATCATCGGCGGCGGGCGCAAGGAGCTGAGCGACTTCCGCACGAGCGAGCGCAAGCGGGTCGCCGAGATCGTGAGGGTTTCGGGAATT
>DATBKZ010000066.1:0-56599 GCA_036555615.1 Burkholderiales bacterium
ACCGCGATTGGCGCCGTGATTGGAGGCGTGATCGGCAGCAATCTCTAGCCAGCGGCTCCAGCATCAGGCAAAGGGCGGCCGAGGCCGCCCTTTGTCTTGTACCCGACTCAAGCGTCGCCGGCGACGTCCGAGAACTCGCGCGGCACGCGCCGCCGGCGCCGCGCGTGGAAGACCCGGTCCGCCGATTCGTACAGCGCCATGCCCGCGATCATTGCGATCGCGAACACCACGGCCTTGTCGTGACCCGCGCCGAGCGCCACGACCGCCGGTCCGGGGCAATAGCCCGCAAGGCCCCAGCCGACGCCGAACGTGACGCTGCCGAGGACCAGCCGCAGGTCGATTTGCCGCATATTCGGAATGGTCATCGCGCCGCCGAGAAAGGATGCCGTGCGTCTGCGCGCGAGGCGAAACGCAACGAAGCCCGCCAGAATCGCGCCGCCCATCACGAACGCGAGCGACGGGTCCCATGCACCGGCGGGATCGAGGAAGCCGATGATCCTGGACGGATCGGTCATGCCGGAAACGATGAGGCCCATGCCGAAGATCAGGCCAGCCGCAAATGCGCTGACAGCGTTCATCACGGATCTTCAGGAAAGCAGGTGGCGGACGACGTACACGGTCGCGAATCCGGCAAACATGAACCCGATGGTCGCCACCAGCGAGCGCGGCGCGAGGCGTGGCAGTCCGCAGAAGACGTGGCCGCTCGTGCAGCCCGATCCGTAACGGGTGCCCGCTCCGACCAGGAGGCCGGCCACGAGCAGGGAGGGATAGCCGGCCTCGATCGTGGGCGGCACCGGCTCGGCAATCAGTCCGTAAAACGCGGGCGCAACGAGCAGCCCGATGATGAAGGCCAGACGCCACGCCATGTCGCCGCCCGCAGGCCGCAGCACGCCGCCGATGATGCCGGCGACTCCGGCAACGCGGCCGTTGAGCAACAACAGCATCGCGGCCGCGGCGGCAATCATGATGCCGCCGGCGAGCGCGCTCCAGGGAGTGAAAAGAGACCCGTCAACCATGGAATCTTGAGCGTAGAGGGATCGAATCCCCCTAACCCCTCTTTTCTCAAAGGGGGTGCGCCAAGCGCGGGGCGATATCGTCACTCGATGCGGATATTCGCCGACCGGATCACCTTGGCGTATTTCGGAATCTCGCGCTTGAGCAGCGCCGCGAGCTCCTCGGGGCTGCTTCCGACCGGATCGAGGGCCTCCTTCGGATAGAACGCTTTCACACCCGGCGACCCGAGCGCCTTGCGAATCTCCGCGTTCATCTTGTCGATGATCGGCTTCGGCGTCCCCTTGGGAAAGAACATTGCGTACCAGTTGTCGGCCTCGAATCCCGGGTAGATTGAGTTCATCGTGGGCAGGTCCGGCAGCGCCGAGGACCGCTTGGGCGTCGTGACCGCGAGCGCTCGCGCCCGGCCGGTCCGGATGTGCGGCATGATCGAGGGCGCCGTCGCGAAGAGGTAGTCCGCCTCCCCCGAGATCAGCGCAATGACCGAGGGCCCGCCGCCGCGGTAGGTGAGGACGGTGGACTTGATCCCGACCGTCTGATTGAACATCTCGGCGGTGAGATGGGAGGTGGTGCCTGCAGTGTTGCCAGCCGCGTTCATGCCCCCCGGCGTGCGCCTTGCCAGCGCGACGAGCTCCTTGACGGACTTCACGGGAACGCTCGGATGCACCACCAGCACGAGCGGCGTCGAGGAGATCCAGCTGATCGGCGCGAGGTCGTTGTGGATGTCGAATTTCACGCGCTTGCCGTAGAGGGTGACCACCACCGAGATGCTGCCGGAGGTGAAGAACAAGGTGTAGCCGTCCGGGGGCGAGTCCACCGCGATCTGGGTTCCGATCAGGCCGCTCGCGCCGGTGCGGTTGTCGATGACGAAATTCTGGCCCGTGCTCTTCTGGAAGGCGGTCGCAAGAATCCGGCCCTGGATATCCGTCCCCCCGCCCGGCGGGAAGGGGATGATGAGGCGCACGGGCTTGGCCGGCCACTCCTGGGCGGCCGCAGGCAGCGGGCTGGCGAGCCAGAGCGCGGCGATTGACATCACTGCACAGGCTTTTTTCATGGGCTCCTCCTTTTCTTGGTATCGGGCCTATCCAGCCCGTAACCATACTAGCCCTTTGTGCAACGGCCGGCCATCGGAAATTGTGGTCGGGGTGCAACTGCGCTAATCTGCCGCCTGTTCTTGCAATCGGGGAGGAATGAATGGCTGCAGCGGCAGAACTCGCTGGCAAGGTGGCGCTCGTCACGGGTGCCTCGCGCAACATCGGGCGCTCCATTGCGCTGGCGCTCGCGGCGGGCGGGGCCGCGGTCGCGGTCAACGCCCGCACCTCGCGCACGGACGCCGACAAGGTCGCTCAGGAAATCCGCGGCGCGGGCGGCCAGGCCGAAGTGTTCCTGGCCGATATCGTGGACGCCAAGGCGGTGAACACGATGGTCGAGGGCATCATCAAGCGCTTCGGCCGGCTGGACCTCCTCGTGCTGAATGCCTCGGTGCGCAAGGAGACCCCGTTCATCGACATGGGCTTCGAGGAGTGGAAAAGCCTCACCGCAGTCACGCTCGACGGCTCCTTCCACTGCGCCAAGGCCTGTTTGCCGCACATGATCAAGGCCGGCGGCGGGGCGATCGTGACGATCGGCGGCATGACGGCTCTCTCCGGCGCAAAGCGGCGCGTGCACGGTTCGGTCGGAAAATTCGGCCTCTACGGCATGACGCGGGCGCTCGCGAAGGAGCTGGGCGAGCATCAGATCCGGGTCAACTGCGTCGCCCCGGGCCAGATGAACACCGCGCGCGCGGCCGATCGCTCGGCGCGCCCGGATCCCACGAACGTCCCCCTTGGCCGCCGCGTCGAGCCGGAGGAAATCGCCGACGCCGTGCGCTTCCTGTGCGGACCTGGCTCGAAAATGATCAGCGGTCAGCTGATCTACGTGGACGGCGGCCAGCAGATGTTCTAGCAACGAGGGCAGGAGTGGGAGCGCAATGAGAGCGTTTTCGGCAGGGCTGATTGCAGTGCTCGTAGCGCCCGGCACGCAACCGTGGGCGCAGGCGTACCCCACCGGGCAGATGCGCATCGTGGTGCCCTTCGCGCCCGGCGGCTCGACCGACATCATGGGGCGCACCATCGCGCAGCAGCTGACCGAGCGCTTTCGCCAGCAGGTCCTGGTCGAGAACCGGCCCGGCGCGAGCGGCACGATCGGCACCGCCTACGTCGCGAAGTCTGCCCCCGACGGGCACACGATGATGATCGTCCAGGCGAGCTTCGTGTCGAATCCCAGCCTGTTCAAGAAGCTGCCCTACGACCAGTCGCGCGACCTGACGCCGGTGACCAATCTTGCCACGGGGCCCCTCAACCTGACGGTGCACCCCTCGCTCCCCGCGAAGAACGTCAGGCAGCTGATCGCACTTGCGAAGAGGCATCCGGGCGAAATCATCTACGGCTCGCCGGGCGTGGGCTCGATCTCGCGCCTCGCCTGCGCGCTTTTCATCCAGATGGCTGGCCTCAAGATGACGCATGTCCCCTACAAGGGCTCCGGTGCCGCCATGGCCGACATGCTGAGCGGCCAGGTCCAGTTCTATGCGCCGAATCTGTTCCTGAGCCTGCCGTTCGTGCGGGCCGGGAAGCTCCATTCTCTGGGCGTGACGACCGCGCAGCGCTCGCCGATCGCACCCGAGTTGCCGACGATCGCCGAGGCCGGGCTGCCCGGCTACGAGGTCTCGACCTGGTTCGGCATTTTCGTCCCGGGCGGGACGCCGCGCGCGACGGTGAACCGGCTGAATGCGGCGCTCACGGACATCGTGAAAACGCGCATCATGCAGGAGCGACTCGCCAGGGACGGACTGACCGTCGTCGCGAGCACGCCCGAGGAATTCGCGAAGGAAGTCGCGCGCGATACCGAAAAGTACGGCAAGGTCATCCGCGCGCTGGGCATCCCGGCCCAGTGAACGGGTGACTCGTCGCTCGTTCCTCGTTGCTTATTGCCGGGCGCTAGCTTCCGGCCGCGAGCCATCCGTCACAGGAGGATCTGGCCGCCGTTGACGTGCAGCGTGTGGCCGGTGACGAATCCGGAGCCGGGCAGGCACAGGTAATGCACGGCGCCGGCGATGTCTTCGGATACCCCAAGGTGGCCCACCGGCGGCACCATGCCGGGGTCGGGCATCTCATGTGAGGTCGAGGAACGCTCGCCGCCGATGCGGCCCGGGCACACGCAGTTGACCGTGATGTTCTTCTTCGCGAGCTCTGCCGCGAGCCCGCGCGTGAATCCCTCCAGACCCGCCTTCGCCGTGCTGACGTGCACTCGCCCGAGATAATTCGGCGCGTGGTGGCTGAGACCGCTGATGTTGACGATGCGGCCCCAGCCGTTCTTGAGCATGAGTGGAATTGCGGCGCGCGAGCAGAAGAACGAGCCGTCGAGAACGATGGCGAGGATGTGACGCCACTGCGCGGTCGTCATCTCGGTGAATGGCGTGATGCCGCGGTCGGCGGCATTGTTGACCAGGATGTCCACGCGCCCGAGCCTCGCAGCGATCTCGTCGAACATCCCCTTGACCGCGTTCTCGTCGGTGATGTCGGCAACGCATACCAGCGACTTGCGGCCGATGCGCTCGATCTCCGCGCGCACCGTTTCCGCCTCGCCGCGCGACCGGCGCGTGTTCACCACCACGTCGGCGCCTTCGCCCGCCAGCGCGAGCGCAATTGAGCGCCCGTTGCGGCGCACCGCGCCGGTGACGAGCGCAACCTTTCCATCCAGTTGCCCGCTCATTTGTTCAGGCTATCCGTTGCTGTCATGCCCAATCCACCTGCCCGCCCTTGTCAAAGGGCCGTGCGCGCAGCGCGCGGGAATTCCGTGACACGCAGTCGTCACTTCTTCTTCTTGCCGAGGCCGAGGGAGTCGACGAATTCCTTTTGCGCCGCGCGTTGCTCGACGAGGTAGCGCGAGAACTCCGCACTGCCCATCCAGCGGTTCTCGTAGAGGTTGTTGACCGCGTATTCCTGCCACCGCGCGCTCTTGTGCACCTTCGCGAGCAGCGCTTCCATCGCGGCGACCGCCTCCTTCGGAACGCCGGCGGGCATGACGAAGCCACGCCCGGTGCCGATCTGGACCTTGTAGCCGAGCTCGGTCAGCGTCGGCACGTCGGGCAGCGCGGGCATGCGCCGCTCGGTCGTCACCGCGAGCACCCGCATCTTCTTCGCCTCGATATGCGACCACGCCTCGCTCACGTTCTCGGTGGTGAACGGCACGTGGCCGCCCAGCACCGAGAGCACGGCTTCCGAACCCGCCTTGAAGGTCACGAACTTGAAGCGCGAGCCGGTCTCCTTCTCCAGCTTCCACAGCGTCTGGCGCCCGGTGCCGGTGGCGGAAGTGACCGCGCACACGATCTCGCCCGGCCGCTTCTTCGCGTCGTCGAGCAGATCCTTGAATGTCCGGTACGGCGAGTCGGTGTTGACGATGATGCCCTGCGGATCGCGCGCGAAGAACGCGAGCGGGGTGAAGTGCTCGAGCCCGAGGTCGAGGTCGGGGCGCGAGGCCGCCGTCAGGAACGAGCCGGTTGCCATGGTGAGCACGGTATGCGGGTCGCCGCGCTTGCTCTTGATGTAGGTGAACGCGACGACGCCAGCGCCGCCGGGACGGTTCAGGACCACGAGCGGCTGCGTGACCATCTTGTCGCGAGTCATGATCTCGGTCACGAGGCGCGCGAAGACGTCGGTGCCCCCGCCCGGGTTGACGTGCACGACGAAGTCCACCTGCTTTGATGGATAGGATTGTGCCGACGCCGCCGCGGCGCACGCAATCGCCGCAGCACCCAACGCAATCATCATCTTTCTGCTAACGCTGCTGCTCTCCCTGGTCATGACGCCTCCCGAATCGTGATTTCCACATTGTGGCCCGATGGTGCCGCTTACAAAGTGTTACACGATTGAGCGGAACGGGCCAATTTCGCGCATGGTCCGAAGAACTGAGCCCCCGTCCATGCGGGGGCGGAAGCTTACTTCAATGCCAATCCAGGAGGTGCCATGAAGAAGACAGTGTTGAGTGCAGTCGTATCCGCCGCCCTGATCACGCTGGCCGCCGCGCCGGCTCTTGCGCAGACCGGCGGTCCCGGCGGCGAAGGGCCGCAGGCGCGGCATTTTGCGCAAAGGCAACACGATGGCAAGCGCGCGTTCCGGCTGCCGAGCGAGCGCATCGAGGCGCGGCTCGCCTACCTGAAGACCGCCCTGAAGATCACTGACGCCCAGCAGGCCCAATGGGATGCGTTCGCCGAGACGCTGCGCAAGCAAGCGCGCGAGGCCGACCAGAGAGTGCAGGCACAGCGCGCCGAGGGCGCCACCCGGCGTGAGCGGGGCGCGCGGCCCACGGCAATCGAGCGGATGGAACGCGGGCAGGCGCGGCTTGCGGCAGCTTCCGCAAGGCTCGCCGAGACGCTCGCAGCCGCCAAGCCGCTCTACGCCGCGCTCTCGCCCGGGCAGCAGAAGATCGCCGACGAGTTGCTCGCAGCGCGCCGGCACGGCGGCTCCCGCCACACTGGCCGACGCCCGCGCGCGTAACCGCACGGCGCACGGTACCTCCGCCTTTACCGCCCGGCTCGGAGTGGATTAGCATGTATTGATCATTCTTTCCTTCGAGTCGAGCGGGGTCCCCGCCAGGAGGTCGCAGATGCCAGCCAGGAAGAAAGCGAAGCCCAAGCGCAGAAAAGCGCCGGCGAAACGGCCGGCGGCCCGCAAGAAGGCTGCGAAGAAACCGGCCAGGAAGGCGCCGGTCAAGCGGGCCGCGGCCCAGGCGAGAAAACCCGCCCCGCGGCGGGCGGCCAGGTCGGTGCCGACGAGCCCGGTGAGCATGGCGCCACCGGGCGAGCGCATCGGCGTCGTGACGCACTATTACAGCCACCTGTCCGTCGCGGTCGTGAAGCTGGAGTCGGCGCGCCTGCGCGTCGGCGACACCATCCACCTCCGCGGCCACACCACCGACTTCAAGCAGCGCGTCGATTCCCTTCAGGTCAACCACGCGCCGGTCCAGGAAGTGGGGCCGGGCGACGATTTCGGGCTCAAGGTGCGCGAGCACGCGCGCGAGCACGATATCGTCTACAAGGTCTGAACCGGGCGTGAGGCGTGGCGAAGCCGGCTACGCGACGACGTAGCCGGAGGGCGTGCCGAGCACGGTGGTGCGCTCCATGTGGCGCAGCTGCGTCTCGTCGAAGTCACCGAGCGCCTGGTGCATCACGCAGCGATTGTCCCAGGCGAGGATATCGTGCTTCCGCCATTGGTGGCGATACACGAACTCCGGGCGCGTGGCGTGCCGCACCAGGTAATCGATGAGCGGCGCGCTCTCCTCCTCCGTCATGCCGTCGAAGCGCCTCACCTTCTCCCCGATATAGAGCGCCTTCCTCCCGGTCTCGGGGTGCGCCCGCACGACGGGCTGCGCGACCGGCGGGTTGATGCGCTTCTGCTCCTCGGCGCGGACGACCCCGGTCGTGCTGTTCGCGAGCTTGCGCGTGCCAGAGAGGTGGATGCCGTGCAAGCCGTCGATCAACTTCTTCATCCCCGCGGATAACGCGTCATACGCCAGGTACATGTTGGCGAACAGCGTGTCGCCGCCGACCTCGGGCACCGCGTAGCACTTCAGCAGCGACCCGAGGGAGGGCGCGGTGGTGAAGGACATGTCCGAATGCCACTGCCGGCCGGTGTACTTGGTATCGGAGGGGCTGCCGTCGGGCTTGGGCTCGTTGGTGACCATCAGCAGCTCGGGATACTCGGGATGGCGGTCGCGCGGCAGCGCGTCATGCCGGTCGAGCGCGCCGAAGCGGCGGCTGAACTCGATGTGCTGCTCGCGCGTGACGTCCTGGTCGCGGAACAGCAGGATGCCGTACGCGAGGAACGCCTGGTAGATCGCGCCGAAAGTCGACTCGCTCATCGGCTGCGCGACGTCGACGCCGCACACCTCGGCGCCGAGGGCGTGGGAGAGCTTGCGCAGCTGCATTGCCATCGATATTCCCTTGAGCGTGCGGAACCAATCATATCCGTACCGGGGGTGCGCCCGGAAGCGGGGTGTTTGACCCGCCAGCGGGGTTGCGTTAACTTCGAGCGCGACCGGGTGCTGGCCACGGCACCGGATAAGAACGAGGAGTCGTCATGTCGCGCCCCTGGACACAACTTGCAATGCTCGCCGTGCTCGCCGCCCTCGCCGCATCCGTTTCCGCGCAAGGCTATCCGGCCCGGCCGATCCGCCTGATTGTGCCGTTCGGCCCGGGCGGCGTCGGCGATATCACGGCGCGGGTGGTCGCGCAGAAGATGGGCGCGTCGCTCGGCCAGCAGATCGTCGTGGACAACCGACCCGGCGCCGGCGGCATCGTCGCGAGCGAGATCGTCGCCAAGGCGGCGCCCGACGGCCACACGCTGCTGCTGCTCAACAACGCGCACGCGGTCAGCATGTCGCTGTTCAAGTCGCTGCCCTACGACACGATGCGCGATTTCGCGCCGATTTCCTCCATCGCCACCTTCAGCATCGTGCTGCTCGTGAACACGAACTCGCCCATCAAGTCGGTGAAGGACCTGATCGCAACGGCGAAGGCAAGCCCGGGCAAGCTCAACGTCGGCACCATCCAGATCGGCGCGACGCAGCACCTCTCCTCGGAGCTGTTCAAGTCCATGGCCGGTCTCGACTGGGTGCACGTCCCCTACCCCAACACGGGCGCGGTGCTGACCGGATTGCGCGGCGGAGCCGTGCAGGTCGTCTTCGAATTCATCGCGCCGGTGGTGGGACAGGTGAAGTCGGGGGTGGTGCGGGCGCTCGCGGTCAGCACGCGCACGCGCTTTTCCGGGCTGCCCGATGTTCCGACCGTGCACGAGGCGGGCGTGCCGGGCTACGAGGTGATGTCCTGGAACGGGCTCGGGGCGCCGAGCGGCACGCCCAAGGCCATCATCAGCCGTCTCAACCGGGCCATCTCCGAGGCGCTTGCAATGCCGGACGTCAGGCAGCGCTTCGCGGAGCTCGCGGTGGACACGCGTCCTGACACGCCTGAAGGTTTCCGCAAGCTCGTCGCCTCCGAGATCACCAAGTGGAGGTCCGTGATCGAGAAGGCTCGCATCCCGAAACAGTAGAGTTGTCCACCTATACCCTCCGCCTGCACACCGACCGCCTCGAGCCCAGGGCGGAAGCGCGGCTGTCCGGCAGCTTCCGCGTCGTGTATATACGCGACGGCGACGCCATCGTGCGCGCGGGCACCCAGACGGCCGGGCTCGCCGCAAACAGCGCGTGGCACGGACGGGACACGATAACCGTGACAGCTGGCGCGGCCGGCGCAACGCTGCTGCGATGGGAGATCGTGACTGGCGAAGAAACCCCGGGTAGGCCGGCCGGCGCGGGCATTCACTCAATGCCCACGCTTGCCCATGCCGTCGATCTCGGGGGCCCGGACGGCCACCTGATGCGCTGCGACCGGGTGGACCTCCCGCCGGGTGGCATCGCGTACACGCACGTGCATCGCGGGCCGGGGATCCGTTGCCTGCTCATGGGCGGGATCCGCGTGGAAATGAACGGGAAGGCCCGCGACATCGAGCCTGGAGGCGCCTGGTTCGAGGCAGGTCCCGATCCGGTTCTCGCCACGGCGTCGACCAGCGGCCCCACCGCCTTCGTGCGGGTCATGATCCTGCCGCGGGAACTGCGGGGCAAGAGCTCCATCCGCTACGTGAAGCCGGAAGACGCCGACAAGCCGAAGCTTCAGACCTACCGCATCTTCGTCGACGAGATCATCGAGCTGCGCTGAGGAAGTCCCGATCCGCTGGACCCGGGCGGAGATCCAGGCGATGACGCAGGTCAAGCGCGCTGCGTGCGTTTTGTCACACGGAAGTCTCCTATTGTCCTCACCCTGAAGTAACGAGGATAATTCGCGCTATGAACATGCGGCGCAACGAATACGACGTCACCAACTGCGTCAACGTCGAAAGCGTCGACGAGGTGCGCGACGCGGTGCTCAGGATTTTCGCCGTGCGCTATCTCGGCGAGGACCTGGCGCCGCTGCGGCAGGCGTTCGAGGACATGAAAGCGCTGTTCGCGGGGCGCTACCCCGGCCATCTCGCCTGCGACACGCTCTACCACGACCTGCGGCACACCCTGGACATGACGCTCGCCACCGCGCGGCTGATCGACGGCCACGACCGCGTGTGCGCGCCCGCCGACCGGCTCGGCGCGCGGCGCGCGATGTTCGGCGTGATGGTCGCGTTGCTGCACGATTCGGGCTACATCCGGCGCGCCTCCGAGTCCGGTGTCGAGAACGGCGCCGTGTTCACCAAGGTGCACGTAAGCCGCAGCGCCGAGTTCCTCAGGGGCTACCTCCCGACGATCGGCTTCGCGCCGGAGGCGTCTACGGCGGCGCAGCTCGCGCATTTCACCGGCTACGAGCTCGACATCGATCAGATCGGGCTCAAGGACCCGAGTGACCATCTTCTCGGTTGCATCATCGGCACCTCGGACCTGATCGCGCAGATGGCCGACCGCCAGTACATCGAGAAATGCCGGGATTTTCTCTACCGGGAGTTCGTTTGGGGCGGGATCGCGCGCGAGGCGCAGCCCGACGGGCGCGAGATCGTGCGCTATGCCTCGCCCACGGACCTGGTCATCAAGACGCCGGGGTTCTACCACTACCTGGCGCGGCCGCGGATCGAGAAGCGGCTGGGGGGGGTGGACCGCTACGCCGAGGCGCATCTCGACGGGCCGAACCTCTACCAGCAGGAAATCGCGCGCAACATGGATTACCTGCACGAGACGATCGAGCGCGGCGATTTCCAGCGCCTGCGGCGCGTGACGCACTCGATGTCACACCCGGTTCCCGATCAACCGAGCAGAAAATAGCTCATCCCTTGAGCTTGTCGCCCGCGGCGGCGATGCCGCCGAGGTAGTGCTCCCAGACGCGCAGGTTTCGCTCGCACGCGGCGACCACCGCATCCTCCATGCGCAGCTTGCGTGCGAAGCGCTCCACGGCGCGCCAGCCCGCGTCGCTGTGCTCGATATCGGCCTGCTCGTGCAGCTCGAAGAACTCAAGGTCCTCGTCGGCGAGCTCGAAGAGCCTGCCCCAGCGATGGCGCTCCAGGCCGAACCAGCCCACCTTACGGAACAGTCCCGTGCCGTAGCCTGGAACGTTGACGCGCTCGGCGCAGGTGTTCGCGACGACGCCTTCCAGCCAGTGCCGGTTGGCCATCAGCCCTTCCCACGCGGCCCACGCGAGCTGCGTGGAGGGCAGCGGCTGCGCCTGCTGGATCGCCGGGCGCTCAAGCCCGATGCGCACGCCGAGATCCTCCAGGATCTTCCAGTGCGGCCGCCCGCCGCCGTGCTTGTGGTCGGCGATCACTTCCTCGCTGCAGGCCTCGATGATGCCGATGCGCGTGTCCCAGTCCGGACAGTTGGTGGCGACCTTGAGCTTCAGCACCGAGTTGCGCTGGCGCGTGTTGAGGCGATGCTGCAGGACAAACATCTTCGCCCGGCCCCGGGACACCGGCTCGTGAAAATAGCGGCAGCGCGCGACGAAGTCGTTCACCACCCGGTCCATGCGCGCAATGACGCTCTTCTTAGTCGCCAAGGCCACCTGCCCCCGTCAGTTGTTGTCGTGCACCACCCGGACCGCACCGTCTTCTAGAGCCGCCTCGCGAACGCGAGGATCTGCTCGAGCGTGTTCCGGCCGTTCTGGTGGGGCGGCAGCACGTCCCACAGCTCGGCCCGCGGCATCAGCTCCTTCAGCGCCCACGACGCCGAATGCGCGTGGGAGGCATCATTGCCCGATTGGATGAACGCCGACGCCCGGATCTCCATCAGCTCGGCGCCGCTCGCTCCCGACGGCATGGAGTCGTTGAACAACGCATCCCGCGAGCGCTCGCAGGCGCCAATATACCGCCCGAGGTCCTGGTTGACGAACCGCGCGGCGAATTCCGGATCCACGACTGTCGGCGGGCCCCACGGGCCGATTTCGGGGTCGTCCCAGAAGTTGCGCGTCTGCGGCGCGCGCTTGACGACGGCCTCGAAGCCGTTGGCGCGCACGAATTCGATATGGCGCTTGAAGAAGGAGTGTCCCTTCATCATCCACCGGTAGCCGCCCACCGGCCAGTGCAGATACAGCCCCCTGCACGCGGAGGGGTAGCGCACGGCGAACGCGAGAGCCAGCGCGGCGCCCATGCAGCTGCCGAGCACGATCGCCTGCTCCGCGCCCGCAAGATCGAGCAGGCCTTTCGCCTCCTCGGCGTAGAGGTCCCAGGTGAGCGGCTCGATCCGCCCGCCCGACTGTCCTGCCTCGCGGCGATCATACGCGACCGTCCGGAAATGGCGCGAAAGCGTGGCGAGCGCGTCCATCTCCTGCCATTCGCGCTTGCCGCCGGCCGCGGTCCAGCGCGACATGACCGAACCGAAGCCGCCCGGCGCAAACATCAGCAGCGGCGGACCCGACCCCTGGATCTGGTAATGGATCTTGATTCCGTTGATCGTCGCGAACGGCACGTGGCCTCGTTTCCGGCGGAATCGCTCGCGCCGCGGGCAGGAAAACCGTGAAGGTTATAATCGTGCCGTCCATTCGAAAAAAGGGAATAGGAGGAACATCATGTCGCATCGATTCTCGACGGCCGCCGCGGCGTGCGCGGCCGCATGCGCGCTTTTCGGCACTGCCGTACCGGCGATTTCTCAGAAATCCGATGTGGCCGCAGGCTTCCCGAGCCGGCCCGTGCGCGTCGTTGTCCCGTTCACGCCCGGCGGGCAGCCCGATATCGTCGCCCGCCTGATCGCGCAGCGGTTGACCGAATCGCTCGGCCAGCAGGTCATCGTGGACAACCGCCCCGGCGCCGGGGGTATGATCGGCTCGCGCATCGTCGTGTCCTCCAACCCGGATGGCCACACGCTGCTCTCGATATCGGGCGCGCACGTGGTGACGCCCGCCGTGCGCGCCAATCTCGGCTACGACACGATCAGGGATTTCGCCGGGATCACGCTGGTCTACAACGCCGCATACTACCTCGTGGTTCCGGTGTCGCTCGAGGTGCGCACCGTCAAGGACCTCGTCGCGCTCGCCAAAGCGAAGCCCGGCCAGCTCAATTTCACCTCGGCCGGCACCGGCAGCGCCACGCACTTCGGCGGCGAGCTGTTCAAGGCCAGGGCGGGCATCGACGTGGTGCACGTGCCCCACCGGGGCATCCCGGAGGCGTTGACCGAGGTCATGACGGGCCGCATACACTTCTTCATGGCGCCGTTCGGCTCCACGGCGGGACTGATCCGGGACGGCAAGCTGCGCGCGCTCGCGGTCTCCTCCGGGCAGCGCACGCGCATGAACCCGGAAATCCCCACCATCGCCGAGTCCGGGCTGCCGGGCTTCCGCTACGACTCATGGGGCGCGATGTTCGCGCCAGCGAAAACCCCGCGCCCGGTCATCGACAAGCTCAACCGCGTGGTCGCGGCCGCGCTGAAGCAGGCCGAGGTCGTGCAACGCCTGCACGGGATCGGGATGGAGCCGGCACCCACCACCCCGGCACAGCTCGACCAATTCGTACGTGAGCAGCTGAAGGTGTCACTCGACCTCGGACGACGGGCCGGCCTGAAGCCCGAATAAATGCGGACACTTTCGCGCCGCTTCATTTGAGCGCGATCGAGCGGATGCCGCGGCACCGCTCATCGCGCTCAGCTCATCACTCCGCCCTCATCCCTCATCCCTCACGGTAGTTGGAGCGGCTCTTCCTCCATCGCTGCAATCTGCTCGCGCAGCTCGAGGATGCGGTCCTGCCAGTAGCGCTGCGTGCCGAACCAGGGAAATGCCGCGGGAAACGCCGGATCCTCCCAGCGCCGGGCGATCCACGCCGAGTAGTGGATGAGGCGCAGCGTGCGCAACGCCTCGATCAACGCGAGCTCACGCCGATCGAATGCGCAGAAGTCCTCGTAGCCCTTGAGAGCGGCCGCGAGCTGGCCCGTCATCGAGGCGCGGTCGCCCGAGAGCAGCATCCACAGGTCCTGCACGGCGGGCCCCGAGCGGCAGTCGTCGAAGTCGACGAAGTGAGGGCCGGCGTCGGTCCAGAGCACGTTGCCACCGTGGCAGTCGCCGTGCAGGCGGATATGCTTGACACCTCCCGCGCGCTCGTACGAGCGGCGCGCGCCCTCGAGCGCGAGCGCGGTCGCACTCGACCACGCTTCCGCTAAGTCCGCAGGTATGAAGCTGCTCGCCAGAAGCCACGCCCTCGGCTCGACGCCGAAGCTTTCGACATCGAGGGCGGGACGACCGCGGAAGGCCCGCATCGCGCCAACGGCGTGAATGCGTCCGACGAAGCGTCCGATCCACTCGAGCGTCGCCGCGTCATCGAGCTCGGGCGCCCGCCCGCCGCGCCGCGGGAACACCGTGAAGCGAAACCCCTCGTATGCGTGCAGCGTGGCGTCCGTGACGGCGAGCGGCGCGACCACCGGGATTTCGCGGTCCGCCAGCTCCCGGGCAAATGCATGCTCCTCGAGAATCTGCGCGTCGCTCCAGCGCGCCGGGCGGTAGAACTTCGCAACCAGCGGCGGCCCCTCCTCCATCCACGCCTGGTAGACGCGGTTCTCGTAGCTGTTCAAGGAGAGGAGCCGCCCGTCGGGGCGCAGTCCGATGCTCGCAAGCGCATCGAGTGTGCGGTCAGGCGTGAGCCCGGCGTAGGGAGCTGACGTCAAAGGGCCCCGAGCCTCAGCCACAGCCAGCCCGCGGCAACTGCCATCGTTGCGACCGTCACCGGGACGCCGATGCGGGCGTGCTCGTACCAGCCGATGCGGATACTGCGGCGCTGCGCCGCGTCGACCACGATGATATTGGCGATGCTGCCCACGATCAGCAGATTGCCGGCAAGGGTGCTCGACAGCGCCAGCGCCGGCCCGGCAATCTCGTGATCCGCGGCGGGAAGCAGCAGCATCACCGCCGGCACGTTGGAAACGATGTTCGAGAGCACGAACGCCGCGGCGAAGAGCGGCCCGGGGTGCTGGAGGTCGACGCCGGCCGCGGCGAGGTCCTGGATCGCATGCTCGGGCACGCCGGTCCGGGCGAGCGCGTGATTCACGACGAAGAGGCCGATGAACAGCACCAGCAGCTGCCAATCCACGAGCCCCAGCATCTTGAAGGAGTGGAGCTTTCGGCTCGTCATCAGCAGTCCGGCTGCGACGAGCGCCACCACTTCACGGGGAAGCGGCGCAAACAGGAACAGAACGAAGACGATGCCGGCGACGGCAACGCCCTTCGCGCTCTGCCAGCGGTCGAACACCGGCGGCGCATCCCCCGGGGGATGAGAATGGCCTGCTGCCGCGCCTCTCTCCGGTGCGAGCTCCCAGCGGCCGCGCGCCTGCCACGCGATGATCACCCACGTGAGAACAAGCCCGAGCGCGACCGGGGCCGCCGCTTCCTGTATGTAGCCGAGGAAGGGCAGTTTGAGCGTCTCGCCGATCAGCATGTTCTGCGGGTTGCCGATCAGCGTCGCTGCCGATCCCACATTCGCCGCGCAGGCGAGCGCCAGCAGGAACGGGACCGGGTTGAGCCGCCGCGCGAGACACACGTCCACCAGCACCGGCGCGACGGCGAGGCAGATGATGTCGTTGCTGAACACCGCCGAGAGCGCGGCGATCACGGCGATCAGAGCGGCGAGCAATCCGGGCGCAGCAAGCGGCAACGCGCCGAGGCAGCGCGTGACCCATGTGTAGAAGCCGCCCAGGCGCAGCTGCGCCGAGATCACCATGAACGCAAACAGCAAGATGAGCGTGGGGGCGTGGATCGCGCCCCATGCCTCCTCCAGCGTGAGCGCGCCGACGGAAACGAGCGCGATCGCTCCGAGCAGCGCGACGCCGGTGCGGTCGAGCTGCAGAAACGGCAGCCCGCCGAGGATCATCCCGAGATAAACGATGAAGAACACCGCGAGAATCGCGGCTTCGACCAGCATGTGGCTGCGTTACGCCCCTGCGACCCGAGGCGCGCGGCCTCGATGTCAGCGTGGGACCCCCCTGTCCTGGAACAGGGTCCGGATTATACGGCGGTGGTCAGCTCTTGGTGAAAATCGCGTCGAGCCGGTCGAGGTCGTTGATGATCTTCCACTCTGACGCGCCGGCTCGCTCGACGCGCTTCTGCCAGGCTTCCAGCCGGCCGAGGTAGCGCCGCGGATCGATGTTGTCGGTATTGAGCTTGGTGACGTTCACCGCGATCACGCGGATGTTCTTCAGGCTGATCGGGAAGCTGCGGACCGTTACCTTGTCGAGCTCCTCCTGCATGTCGGAGAAGATGAGTATGGTCTTCCTGCCCGCGCCGGTCTCGTTCAGGAACTCCGCGCCCTGGATCAGCCCGCCGGTGATGTCGGTGTAGGCGCTGCCCTGCACCGTCCGGAAGTAGGCGTCCGTCTTCGCGCGGAAGGCGCGCTTCTGAGCGTTCGCCTGCGTCGGGCGCTGGTCGAAGATGACCTTGGCGATGATGTCCTTCTCGCTGAAGCTGCGGCTCTGTACGCGCGCGACCGCCAGGGAATCCCCGGGCTGGAGCGTGCCCAGGAGGTAGTTGATGATGAGCTGGGCCTTGCCTGCCTCCCGCGCGTAGGTGCCGGACGTGTCGACCAGCACGTACACCGCCTGGGAGTGGTTGCGCGGGTCCGTGCAGCCCGCGGCGATCACCGCCAGCCCCAACGCCACCGCCAGGGCCAGGAACGTCCGCTTGATCATGGCCGGTCTCCTCTCAGGGCTTCAGTTCGCCGGTGGAGTCGAGCGAGCGCGGATGCGAGCGCGGGCGCACTGCCGCCCCGCCGCGCAGAGAGCGCACAAGGTGCTCGACCAATAGCGGCAACACCACCAGCAGATCGTAGAAGTGCAGCAGCGCCCGGGCGATGTGGCGCACGAGATTCCCCAGGACGCGCAGCACGAACCCGAGGACCCGGATCAGATCGGCGAACAACGATCCGCCGATATTGCGCGCCGAATGGATGAAAGACTCGAGCGGAATCGCCACGAAGGCCAGCGCAAACGGCAGGATGAACCCGAGCACCATCTGGCCGGCCATCGGGATGCGCCCGACCCAGCTGTCGCTCGTCGCCGCCGGCGCCGCCGCGGACAGCGACTGCAGCAGGGCCTGCTTGTCCGCGATCAGCACGTCGCGCATCAGCGCGAGCGCCGCCTCGACGGTCGCCAGGGTCACGAGCAGGACAAGCGATATCCAGACCATGCGGCGGCGCGCGCGGTCGTTCAGGTTGGAGATGCGCGGGAAAAGATGCGTAATGCGCAGCGCCTCCATCAGGAACAGCCCCATCGACGCCTCGACGAGGATGATGACGAGCGCCGCCACCTCGGACGTGCGCAGCGACGCAGTGAGATAGTCGCCGGCACCGACCATTTCCGACATCGGCAGCGCGATCAGCTTGAAATTGATGAATGCGCCGCCGAGGGCCACCGTCAGCACGATCGCAGCGATGTTGAACTGCGTGAAGGCGGAGGTCGCCAGGATCGACTCCGCCTCGTCGCTCTTGGCCGCAATCTGGCGGTACTTCTTCATCTGCGCATCCACGGTCGCGGCATTATCCGCCAGGTCTGACATCTTCTTGTCGACCTGCTTCAGCGTCCTCTCGATGGAGCGCCAGAACGGCTGCGCGCTCTCCAGGATGTCGTGCCGCTCCTCGTAAGCGCGGCGATACTCGCCCAGGGCCTTGTCGTGGATGCGATCGACCGACTGGCGGATCTCGTCGAGGATTTTCTGCACCACTTCCCCGCCGCCGGTCTTGATCTCCGCAACGGCGGCAACCGCCTCGACCCAGTCGGGCGGAGGCGGCGGCACCTCGCCGCATTTCTTGTAGTCCTCCTCGATGCGCGTGATCGCCTCGAGCAGCTTCCTCTGCAGGACCGGATAGCCCTGCAGGTCGCGCGTCACCAGGACGCCGACGCGCTCGAACTCGCGCTCGATGCGCTGCCCCACTTCCCGCCGCCCCTGCGCGAGGAGGACCGCCTTGTTGCGCTCCTTCATCTGCGCCGCCGCCGCAAACAGCCAGCGCGACGCCAGCCGCAGCGCGCTCGCGAGCGCATAGCCGGCGGCGCGGATGACGCCATGCATCGGCGCGCGCGCGGCATAGAGACCGATCATCGCAATGAGCACCAGGATCAGCACCGAGAGCGCGGTGTTGTCCGGCCAGATCATCCAGTTGCGCATGTCCGTCATGGGAAGCTCCCTCGATTCCGTGACAGTGCCGGGTACGATAGATCAGGCAGAGAAAACTTGCCCGAGAAAATCGGCCGCTTGAGGACATATTTCTCGAATCGGCGCGCGGCGTGACGCGCGCGTCCCGATTCCACGGAATTGCGCCGCACGGACGGCGTGACCAGTGTCCACAATAAGCCGCTTCCAGTGGGTTTGTCGCCGTTCCCCGACAGTCGATTTCGGCTCACGGCCTGCCTTCCGCAACCTGGACCTTGATCCATTCGGCGACCGGCGTCGGTTCGCCCTTGCGAAGCTTGATCTCGACCCGGTGGCCACGCTGCAGGTCGGCCATCGTGCCGCTGCGGTTCGGCTGCTTCTGCAGGCTGCGGTCGAGCCAGATCGAGGTTCGATCCGTGAGCCCGACGGTGCGCGCGCCCGATGGACCCGCAACCGTCACCGTCCGCTTCGCTGCATCGACCGATTCCAGCGTCCCAAGCAGGCTCGTCTTGCCCGACACGCCGGGGGACTGTCCGAGGGGAATGTACATTTCGGTCGCCTCCTGCGCCTGGGCGGTGAGTGCGCTTCCCAGCACCACGATTGCGGACATCAGCCTCAGGTACCGGTTCACCATGACTCGTCCTCCTGACATGCGCGGATCGATTTTCACGTGCGCTCAGGGCGCCGCGATGAGTCGCGCGCGCGCAAGGCGCTGCTCGTCCAGGGACTGGCGGGTCAGCGTGCCCCGCCTGAAGAAGCTGCGCGCCGCCTTCCGGGCGAGCTTGGCTGCCCGCTGCAAGTGAGCGACGGCGTCGGGGTGCAGCCCCGCCCCGTCCAGGACCCGGATGCTGTCCCGCGTCTCGCTCACGGCCTGCTCGATCAGCTCCATTGCCACGGCGCGGTCCGCGAAACCCTTGGCGGCACTCGACTCCAGGAGCTCGATGCTAATCCGGATGTTCTCGAGCGCGTTGAGGACCCGGAGAAACGCGGCGACTGCCACGACCTGTGTCGCATCGAGCCGGATGCCGATCCCCCGCGGATCGGTCTTGGCAAGAGCGAGCCCGGAAGGCGACTTGTTGAAGGCATCGCCGTTGTAGAAGGCCACAGCCCCTTCGATGGTCTCGATCGCGCTGTTGTGGAAGAACGGGCCGGTGTCGGCCGCCTCCACCAGCGGGGGGGTGTTGAACGTGCCGTCGCCCGGCCGCCCGAAGCCGTCGTCGGGAGGATTGCGCTCGCCCGCGAGATCGGCCGGCTGGTCCGGGAGGTTCTCCACGCCGGTATTGAAGTTCGCGTTTCCGATGTTCCCGCCGCCGAAGTTCGCCGTCGCCCCAGCGTTGACGTGACAGAGGTTGCACTTTCCGAGCCCGTTGTCGAGGAAGATCTCCTGCCCGCGCTTCGCGACCGTGCCCTTCAACGGCAGCGGCAGGGCGAGGTCCTGCTGCCGGCCGAGCGAGAGCATGAAGGCCTCGAGGGCGTCGAGCTCCGCCTCCGTCGGCAGCCGGAAGTCCACGCCCGGCACGCGATTGAGCGTCTTCGTGAAATGCTGGATGACCGCGCCGGTCGCAAACGAACGCAGCGAGCCGTCCCCGGGCGCGCCGTCTCCCGACCAGCCCGTGCGGGGCCCCTGATTGCTGGCAACGGAAATCCGCTGCGCGAGCACGTGCGGCACGCCGCGCATGACGAACTTTTTCTCCAGATCGTCGAAACCGTCGAGGTTCTCCAGGATCAGCCCGAACTGGCGCATCAGGTTCGGATTCTCGAAATTCTTCTTGAGATCGGGGATGAATTCCGCGACAAACAGCGGGTCGGTGGGCGGCAGCCTGGCGATGAATGCGGGGTCTATCGTGAAGTTGTTGCGCGCAGGATGGCAGGTGCCGCACGTCCGGCCGTTTCCATCGAACGTCTGGTTGAAGAAGATCTCCTTCCCCCGGCTAACGAGATCTCCGGGCGGGGCCGGCGGCGGCGCGCAAGCCGAAAGCGCCGACAGGGCCCCCGCTACCGAACACGAAACTGCGAACGAGGAAGCACTTCGGTTGCGTCGAATCCCACCAGGCCACATGCTCATCGGCGCCTCCTCGACCGGAACCGGAACCAGATTCCGTCGTCTTCGCGCTCGCGTCGTCGCCGATCAACGACAACGCGCTGCCCACGGGTGCTCGGACGACGATTGTTAGATGTGAGTTTCCCGGCGCCGTTCACTGGTCCTTCCCGCGGTTCCTCCCCCTGCGCGGGCATGCGCGATTGAGAGGTAGCTGACTCTGTCGCCTTTCGCCTTGACAGGGTCACTCTCCGGCGCAACCATCATGGCCAACATGCCGATTCGCGCGTTGTGCTCGCTCCTCGCCTGCTTCGCCTTTCTGGCGTCCGCGGGGGCATTTGCGGGCGAAGCGGCCGAGTACACCGAGATGCGGCGCACCCTTGCCGACGCCATCGAGCAGGGTGTCAACCGTGTGCGCCAGAGGAGCGGCGGGCCGGCCATCGATCCGCGCGTGATCGCAGCGATGGCCAAGGTGCCGCGCCACGAGTTCGCGCCGCTCCCGCTACGCCCCTATGCCTACCTCGACCGGCCGCTGCCCGTCGGGCCGGATGCCACGATCTCGCAGCCGTCACTGGTCGCGGTGATGACCGACCTGCTTGGGATCGAGCGCGGCCAGAAAGTGCTGGAGGTGGGGGTCGGCGGCGGCTACCACACCGCCATCCTTGCGGAGCTGACGCCAGAGGTATCGAGCGTCGAGTTCCATGCGCAGGTCGCCGAGGTGGCGCGGCGCACCCTCGCGCGCCTAGGATACCGCGGCGTCAAGGTCAACGTCGCCGACGGCTATTACGGCTGGCGCCCGGGCGCGCCATACGACGCGATCCTGGTGCGCATGGCGATCCCAGACGTGTCCTCAGCGCTGCTCGAGCAGCTGAAGCCCGGCGGCCGCTTGATCGCCCCGGTGGGTCCCGCCACCAGTCCTCAGCAGCTGATTCTCTTCAAGAAGGGAGCGGACGGGAACGTCACGGAAACCGCGATCATGGAAGTGATCTTCCGCGCGCTGCCCGGCGGCACCAGGTTATGAGGCGTGACGGGTCACGGGTGGCGCGTCATTCAGGATCAGCCATTGCTACGTGGCTGCGCGCCTGACCGTCATCGCCATGTCGACTCCTGAATGAGGCTCACCGGAACAAGGCCGTTTGCTCCCCACCCCACATCCTTCAGCCCTCATCCCCGCTTTTCAAGAACCTCCACCAGCAGCTTGAGCCCGCCCGCGGCGAACGCGTGCATGTTGGCATAGCGGTCGCTGCTGCCGGTCCTGAGCGTGATGCTGCGTTCGCTGGGCCCGGTGACAGCGAAGCAGGTGTGGCCGGGCGGATCGCCGTAGCGGTTGCCGGTGGGACCGGCGGCGCCGCTCTCACCCACTCCCCACGTCGCCCCGCAGCGGCTTCTCTGGGTGCGCGCGAGGAGCAGCGCCCAGGGCTCGGTCGCCCCGCGCATGCCGGCGAACATCGCATCCGTGGTGCTGTTCAACGCGAGGAAGGACTGCCGCGTGTAGTGCACGCCGCCCCCGATGAAATAGGCGGATGCCCCGGGTACCGCAAGCAGCGCCGCCGAGATGAGCCCCCCGGACGAGGATTCCGCGACCGCGACCGTCTCCTTCCGCCGCTTCAGGATCGCGGCTGCCTTCTCGGCAAGTGGCATCAGATCTCGTGTAAATGGGTCCATGATCCCCCCTCACCCTGCCCCTCTCCCCCAACCGGGGGCGAGGGAATTTCGGGATGGGCCCTGACCGCCCGGGTCAGAGCTTGCTGTCGGTCACGCGCTCGAAGTGCTCGGCGACCGGCGGCTGGGCGAAAAATCCACCGACCAGCCCACGGAACTCCTGGAACTTCGGCGACTGCCGGAAGTTCACCGTGTGCGACTCGACGGTTTCCCAGCGAATCAGGAAGTGATAGCGGCCCTTGGTCTCGATGCAGCGCTGCAGCTCGTGCGAGATGTAGCCCTTGACGCCGCGGAAGATCGGCTCAACCTTCGGGAAAACGGCCTCGAACTTGGCGATGTCTGCGGGCTTGATGTGCAGGATGGCGACTTCGAGAATCATGGCATCTCCTTCCGTTTACCGGTTCCTACCGGCGCTTGCGTCCGGCCGCTTTCCTTTTCGCGTTGGCCGCGTCCTCGTTCAGCACCTCCTCGAACTGGATGATCGCGTGCGCGATCGCGGGCCACCCGGCGTAGTGCCCGACATGGATGATGGTCTCCATGATCTCTTCCTTGGTGAACCCGAGATGCATGGCGCTGCGGTAGTGCGAGTGCGTGCCGGCCGGGCGCGCGAGCGCGATGTTGGAGGCGAGCGTGATCAGCTCGCGGTCGCGGATGTTGAGATGGGGCCGCGTCCAGATCTCCCCGAACAGGTAGCCGACCGAGAGGTCGTAGAGGTCGGAGTAGAGCCGCTTCTGGTTCATCATCGTTTCGAGGCGGCCCATTTTCCGCAGGACCTCGAAGCCCTTCTTCATGCGCTTGGTGTGTTCCATCGTGCTTTCCCCTCGAAGTCAGCGTTTCTTCCTGCGCGCCGCGGCCTTTACGGGAGGCCACAGCCGGGTCGCCACGTTGGGCGAGCCCGGCGCGTGGATAAGCTTGCGCACCAGGGTATCGGTCCATGCGGCCATCTCGGGGCGCGCGTTCTCGTGAGTCGGGAAATACTCGTCGCGGGCCGCCAGCGATTCGAACTCGTAGAGCACGGCGTGCTTCGCCCAGCCCGAGACGGAATTCAGCTTGCGGATGCCGAGGCACCCGGGCAGCTTCATCATCGAGGGCAGGCGCCAGTTGGCGTACCAGTCGAGGATCTCGTCCTCGTCCGCGGAACCGGCGTTGAAGCTGCCGAGCTGGATGCAGGGGGCGAGCGTGTACTTGCCTTCACGCTTTCTCGCCGCCGGTCCGGCCGCACGGTCTTCCTCGGTCACGATGTTGACGCGCTCGCCGACGCGCAGCGCGAGCATCTTGCGGTCCCCCGGCGCCAGCTGCGGGTCGAGCTTGCGCCGCGTCAGATTGGCGAAGGCGTGCGCGGATTTTCCACCGAAAATCAGGATGTAGCCGTTGCCGGTGGGCACCGACGGATCGTCGGTGTGGCGCAGGCGAGGCGCGCCACCGGAGTGCAGGGGCTGAGCCTGGGCCGCGTAGTGCGCTGCCCAGAGCACGCCCGGCTTCTTGAGCATCTTCGGCATGAACTTGCCGTGCAGCCAAGCGAGGTAGGCGTCGCGCTCGCTTTCAGGCAGGCCATACCACGTAATCCACAGTCCCCGATCAAGTGCTGCGGTCGCCGCCATCCCTCACCCCTCCTCTCTCAATCCTCATCCCTTGCACATCAGGCCTTGCCGACTTGCGCGAACTTTCCGGTCAGTTGCGGCGTCTGGCCTTCCAGCTTTTTGTTCTGGCGATCGAGGCGCGTTTCCCGCCCCCAGGTGCGCTTGAGATCGTCGCGCACCTTGATGTGCAGCCGCCCCAGCCCTTCCGTCTCGAGCTCGATCCTGTCGCCGTCCTGGAACGCGGACAGGCCGCGATGATTGGTCCCGGTGGCGAGGACATCGCCCGGCTCGAGCGTGTGGATGGAGCTCACCCACTCGATGCAGCGCGGGATCTTGTGCGCCATGTCACTGGTGTTGAAGTTCTGCTTGAGCACCCCGTTCACCCACAGCCGGATCTGGAGGTTGTGGGGATCGCGGATCTCGTCGGCCGTGACAATATAGGGGCCCATCGGCGCAAAGGTGTCACGCGATTTCATCTGGTAGAAGGTGTTGCCCGACGGCGGCAAGCCGCGGGCGGAGCCGTCGATGAAATTGAGATAGCCGAACACATGCTTCATGGCGTCCGCCGCCTTGACGTGCCGCGCCCGCTTGCCGATCACAAGGGCCATCTCCGCCTCGCCCTCGAAGATGGTGGCGGGCACATCGGGCAGCGCCATCGTGTCGCCATCGCCGATGACGGCACTGGGAGACTTGTGGAACGCATTGATCGGCGCGGGCTCCGTGCGGGTACCGTCTTCCATGTAATTCACCGCCATGCAGTCGATGTTGTACGGCCTCGGCAGCGGCGGCCGGATGCGGACCTTGGCGAGCGGAATGCCCTTGCCGGTGGCCGCTGCTTTCGCGAGCTTCGCCCGGTACTTCCCAAAGCGCTCGATCAAGCCGTTGATGAGGTCGTGCGGCCCGGTGTGCGGGATGTCCGCGACCAGCTTCGACACGTCCACCACCGCGTCGCCCTTCAGGACACCCAGCTTGAAATCGTTGAAGAACAGAATTCTCATCGCAGCCCCCTGTTGTGATCTCCCGTGAAGCCGCGAGTTTACTAGAACTGGCGGCGGCCTGAAAAAACCTCTTCGCGAGTCACCGATCGTGTGCCTGGACGTCATTGAAGTCCGCGGGAACTATGCGAGAATCCCGCCGTGCTGCAATGCTTCGCCCTCCGCCATCCACTGATCACTGGGCACTCATGATCGCCACTCGCAAGGAAGATGTCCGCCTCGTCACCGGAGCCGGCCGTTACGCCGCCGACTGGAATCTCGGCGGCCAGCTGCATGCGGCATTTCTGAGGGCCGACCGCGCGCACGCGGAGATCGTCCGGCTGGATGCCAGCCGCGCGCTTGCCGTCCCCGGTGTGCATGAAGTCCTCACCGGGGAGGACGTCCGCGAGGCGGGATTCAAGTCGCTGCCCAATATCGTCACCTACCCGGGAAAGGGCGGCCAGCAGGTCCGTAAGCCGCATCACCCCGTGCTCGCGACGGGGCGCGTGCGCTTCGTCGGCGAGCCGATCGCGATGGTCGTCGCCGACAGCGCTGCGCTCGCCGAGGACGCGCGCGAGATGATCGACATCGAGTACCGGGATCTGCCCGCCGCGGCGAGCTTCGACGCGGCGGTGCGCGCGGGCGCGCCCCAGCTCCACGACGACGTGCCCGGCAATCTCGCGTTCGAATACGAATCCGGGGACGAGCAGGCCGTCGCGGCCGCCTTCGCGCGGGCGCGATACGTGAGCAAGCTCACCATGGAAAGCCAGCGCCTCGTCGGCAACATGCTCGAGCCGCGCGCCTGCGTGGTGGCATACGATCCCGCGAGCGGACGCTACACCGTTCACGCCCCGATGCAGGGCGCGGGCAGCATGCGCGGCCAGATGATGCAGGTGACCGGGCTCGACAAGGACCACCTCGCCCTCGTCGCCCAGGACGTGGGCGGGAGCTTTGGCGTGCACGGCGCAGCCTACCCGGAGTACTTCGCGGCAATGATCGCGGCGCGCAGGCTCGGGCGCCCGGTGAAGTGGGTGGGGACGCGCGGCGAGGTCTTCATGAGCGACTTCCACGGGCGCGCGATCTCCCTCACCGGCGAGCTTGCGCTCGACGCGGACGGAAAGTTTCTCGCGATCCGCTTTGACGACCGCGCCGACCTGGGAGCGTACGGCGCGACTTTCGGCACCTTCATCGCCACGCGCAACCTGACCATCACGATGGGTGGGGTCTATCGCGTTCCGGCGCTCTATGCCCGTACGCGGCTTGCCTATACCAACACCGTGCCGGTGTCCGCCTACCGCGGCGCCGGGCGCCCCGACATCGCCTACGCCATCGAGCGGCTGGTGGATTACACCGCAGCCGAGCACGGCTTCGACCCGGTCGAGTTGCGCCGCAAGAACCTCATTCCGCAATCGGCCATGCCGTACAAAACGCCGAACGCGGGCACCTACGATTCCGGCGATTTCGAGGGCGTGATGGACGACGCGCTCAAGCGCGCCGGCTGGTCTGGCTTCCCGGCGCGGCGCGCGGCGGCGCGCCGCGCCGGCAAGCTCCGCGGCATCGGCATCGCGACCTATCTCGAGGCGGGGGGCGCGGGCGCCGTGCCGAAGGACCAGGTCGCGGTGGAGTTCGACCGGAGCGGCGCCATGACGCTCTTTGCGCTCACCCAGTCCTCCGGCCAGGGACACGAGACGATTTTTCCGCAGATCGTCGCCGCGGCGCTCGGCATCGACGCGAAGCACATCCGCTTCCATCCCAGCGCTCCCGCCACCGACCTGATGGGCAACGCCACCGGCGGATCACGCGGCGCGCTCGGCACCGGCAGCACGTTCCGCGTCCTCGGCGAGAAGCTGATCGACCTCGCGCGCCCGCATGCCGCCGCCCGGCTGAAGGTGCCGGAGAGCGCGCTGGCCTACTCCAAGGGACGATTCGTCGCGGGCCGCCGCTCGCTCGGTTTCATCGAGCTGGCGCGCGCGCTGGCCGGCCCGCGCCCGCATCCGCTCGACACGATCGCCGAAGGCACGTTCGGCGCCACTTATCCGAACGGGTGCCATGTCGCCGAAGTCGAGATCGACCCGGAGACCGGGGCCGCAAGCGTCGAGCGCTACACCGCCGTCGACGATCTCGGCCGCGTCATCAACCACGCGCTCGTCGAAGGCCAGGTGCACGGCGGCGTGGTGCAGGGCGCGGGGCAGGCCTTCGGCGAGCACGCGATATACGATGCCGCGACGGCGCAGTTGCTGACCGGAAGCTTCATGGATTACGTCATGCCGCGGGCGGGCTGGATGCGCGACATGGGGGTGTACGACCATTCCGTCCCCACGTCCACCAACGCGCTCGGCGCGAAAGGGGTGGGCGAGGCCGGCTGCACCGGGTCGCTCCCCGCGCTGGTCAATGCCGCCCTGGATGCGCTGCGCCCGCTCGGGATCCGGCATCTCGACATGCCGCTGACGCCCGCCCGGCTGTGGAGAGCGATGCAGGACGCACGCTCTCGCGCTTAGGGAATTCTCGTCAGGCTGACTTCAGGTTGTCGGCCGAAGTCTTGCCGTCCTTGCCGCGGGCAAGATCGAACTGGACCTTCTGGCCTTCGGCGAGCGTGCCGAGGCCGGCGCGTTCCACGGCCGAGATGTGCACGAATACGTCCTTCGAGCCGTCATCCGGCCGGATGAAGCCAAAGCCCTTCACCTTGTTGAACCACTTCACTGTTCCGACAGGCATTGCAATCTCCGATAGGGGTGGAAAGTGTGGAAACGGGTCTGGATGCCGGCACAGAAGCCGGCGCCTGCGAGTATAGCGTGGCGTGGGCCCTAGGTGATTGCCGTCGCGCTTTCCTCGCGCACCGGCGCGGCGGCCTTGGTGACGCGGTAATGAATGGCGCCGGAACCGTGATGCCCTACGCTGGTGAACTTGTGATAGCCGCCGCAATGCCGGCAGCGGGACAGAAACTCCTCGCCCCTGCCGTTGGTGCGCACGTCGGTCAGCTTACCGCAATGATGGCATCTCAAGGAGGTGTCTCCTGGTGGAGCCGGCGCAAGTGCCGGCGGCGGCTGGGACGGGGCTCGAAGGTGAATGGATGGGGCGCGGGTGCGAGTGCCGAATCATACACGGATCAGCCCCGAAAGTCCTGTTCCTCGTCCCCGAGTCACGGCGTTCCGATGTAATCCCGCTTGCCGATTTCCACGCCGTTGTGGCGCAGGATGTCGTAGGCGGTCGTGACGTGGAAGTAGAAATTCGGCAGCGCGTGGCCGAGCAGATATTGCATGCCCTTGAACTTCACCTCACCCGAGCGGAACTTGAGCACGACCTCGCGCTCCTCGCTGCCGTCGATCTGCGCAGGCTGCACCGTCTGGATGAAGGCTATCGTCTTCGCGATGCGCGCTTTCAGCTCCTCGAACGTCTGCTCGGTGTCCTCGTGCGCGGGAACCGCGACGCCCGCGAGGCGCGCGACCGCGCCCTTCGCCGTATCGCACGCGGCCTGGACCTGACGCGCCATCGAGAACATGTCGGGGAAGAGCCGGGCGCTCGTGAACACCTTCGGGTCGAGCTTCCTCCCGTCGGCGTGCGCCTGCGCCTTGTCGAGGATCGCCGAGAGATTCTTGAGCGTGTTGGCGAAGCGCGGCGCGCTCGCCTGATACATCGAGATCGTCATGCAGGCTCCTGGCGTTTCAAGCTCCGGGGAGGGGCATTATAGCGCCTGCGCGCCTCACTCCCCGTCGAGCTCCGGATAGTGGCGGAAAATCCCGCGCTCGTTGAACGGAATGCGGCGGGCTGACGCGAGATACGCGGCGATGCGCGGACGCTCCGCAACGCGCCGGTGCAGCGCCGCGAGCTTCGGGTGCCGCTGCGCCATTGCCGCCATCGCCCGGGGAAACGCGTAGTTCAGGCCGGCGATGACCTGGAACATCGAGAGATCGACGTAAGTCAGGGATTTCCCGATGAGGTGGCTGTCCCCCGCCGGATTGGCCGCGAGCACGCGCTCGAAATAGCCGAGGAACTTCGGCAGCCGCAGCGCCCGGAAATCCGCTGCCCGCCGCAGCGCTTCCGGCTTCTGATCCTCGTAGTAAAGGCTCTTCGCGATCGGGTGATGCGCGTCGTGCGCCTCGACCACCAGATCGCTGAGGGTGAGCTGCACCTGATGCGCCCACAGCCGCGCGGCTTCGCCCTCCGGCACGAGATCGAGCCGTGGGCCGAGGGTGTGCAGAATGTTGGCCGTCTGGGAAATCAGGAGCTTCCCCGCCTTGAGGATCGGCGGTGCGAACGGCATTCTCCCGCCGGCCGCGTCCTCCAGCACCCGGCTTACCGCCGCCCGGCCTCCGCCTTCGCTCTCCGGCAGTCGGGCGACGTCCACGTACTCGGCGCCGCCTTCCTCGAGCGCAAGCCGGATGAACTCGCCCCGCCCCTGAATGTGGGGCCAGTAGTAGAGCTCGTATTTCATGACCGGGACAAGTGGCGAGCGATCGGGCGTTCAGTCGGGCCGCTTCACCAGCCCCAACTGGAGGAGCATGCCGAGGTCGTCGCGCACCGCTGCGTGCTCGCTGATCATGCCGTTCCGGATGCGAAAGCTGTGATACTGCAGCACCGTAATGCTCCTGCCGGTCGGGGCAACGCCTTTCAGCATACCGTTGAAGACCTCCGGCAGCGTCGGCTCGCCGCGATGTGTGCCCGTCATCGTGACCTTGCACACGACGCGCTCCTCGTCGGCCGTCGACTCCTCGATCCGGTACTGGAAATCGGGAAAGACGGCGAACAGCGCTTCGAACACCTTGCGCATGCCGTCGCGGCCCACGGCGCGGCCGTGGTTCTTGGCGTCCATCGCGTAGAACGCCGCCGCCGCGGCCGCGTCGCGGCGGTTGATACCCTCGTCGTAGAGGCGCCTCACGAGCGCCTTGTTGCCCTCGGCTGACATGGACGTTGGTTCCTGTGGAGCGCGCGGGCTACCCGCGCTCCGCGTTCATCTCGCCGCCTGCCTGCCACTCGCCTTCAGCAGCCCGAGGTCCCCGAGTATTTCCCGCAGCCTGCCGTCGAGCTCGTTCAGGAACGCGAGGGCTTCGCGCCCGTTCATGAGCTGCCGGTCGAGCTCGTTCTTGTCCACGTACGCGCGCCAGCTCTCGTCCGCATCGAGCCGGGCAAGCACTCCTTCCCAGTACGCCACCTGCGCCGCGTTCAACCCGGGGGCGCCGATGAAGCCCCGGTAATTCGAGAAGTTCGCGGCGGCGGCGAGCAGCGCGGCGCCCGCGCACACCGCCGTGGTGATCGAGCGGGATCGGACAAGCGCAAACGCATCGGCTGGCATGTTCCCCTCCTCCCTTTTTCGCGAAATGCATGACGGGTGACTTCAGTTTACCTCGCCGCGAGAATGCCGGCAGGCAGCGTAAAATGCGTGTCACGCTGCGTCGCGGAAAACGGGCGGGCCTGTCCGGCCGGCCGCAGGATGGAGAGCCTTGATGGGCCAGATACTTGGACTCGGCATCACGCACTACCCGAATCTTTGCGCCAAGCGGAACATGAGCTGGCGCACCCAGAAATCCCTGGAGGACCCCGCGCTGCCCGAGCACCTGCGCCGCGTGGAAAACTGGCATCCGACGATGCGAGCGCAGTGGGGCAACGACCAGGGTCAGGCCCACTCCGACGAGCACCGCCGGGACCTGATCGAGCAGTTCCGCAGGGTCCGCTCCGAGCTCGACGCCTTCAATCCGGAGTTCGTGGTGATCTGGGGCGACGACCAGTACGAGAACTTCCGCGAGGACTGCGTTCCCGCCTTCTCCATCCTTGCCTATGACGCCGTGAACATCCAGCCCTGGAAGGGCTACCGCCGGGGGCCCAACGCGTGGGACGAGCCCGAGGAGAAGACCTTCACCGTGCGCGGCCATCGCGCCGGCGGGAAATACCTCGCCACGGCGCTGCTCGAGGAAGGCATCGACGTCGCTTATGCCTACCGGCCGCTGCACCACCCGCTGGGTCACGCCTTCGCGAACTCGGTGCTGTACCTCGACTACGACCGGAAAGGGTTCCATTACCCGGTGGTGCCGTTCGCGGTCAACGCGTACGGGCGCTGGCTGATCGCGGCCAACGGCGCGCCGGTGTCGCCGTCAGCCGGCGCGCAGCTGCCCCACGGCGAACCCGATCTCGACCCTCCGGCGCCGCAGCCGTGGCGCTGCTTCCAGGTTGGTGCCGCCGTCGCCCGCGCGCTCACGCGCAGTCCGTGGCGCGTGGCGCTCATCGCCTCCTCGAGCTGGAGCCATTCATTCCTGGTGCGCAAGCACGCGCGGCTTTACCCCGACGTCGAGGCGGACAAGAACTACTACGAGGCGCTGAAGAACGGCAACTGGGAACTCTGGCGCAACACCACGCTCGCGGAGGTCGAGGAGCGCGGCCACCACGAGCTGCTCAACTGGTTCTGCCTCGCGGGCGCCATGCACGAGCTGGGCCGCGGCAAGCCGGACGAATCCGTTTTCCTCGAGTCGTGGATCACGAACTCGGACAAGGTGTTCGCCGTCTACCGCCCCGCCGGATAAGCCCCTTCACGCCGCGCCGACGTCGCTCAGAAACCTGGCGCGCTCCTTGGGATCGGTGAGATTCTCGGCGAGCAGCTGATGGAAATGGCGGCGGCTGGATGCCTGCGTCGCCGCCCGTTTCGCGACGACTTTCGCGATCGGACCCAGGTACCTCGCCAGTTTCCGCGTCGCCTCTTCGATCGACTCGGAAGTGAGCTGCATCGTCGCGCCGGTCGCCGGCGTCCGCTCCTGTGCGGCGGTCGCTTCGGTGTCGCGCGGTGAAATGCCCTCCAGCTTCAGCCGTCCCGCCAGGAACGCGGAGCGCTCTTCCGGCTTCATCAGATTCTCGGCGAGCATGCGATAGAGCCGGTTGACGTCTGTGGTGGCCATCGCAGCCCGCCGTACCATCACCTTGGCGACGGGGCCGACCAGACGCGCGAGCTGCTGCTCGACCTGCTTCAGCACGGCGCTGTCCCATCCCGGCGGCGGGACCGTCTTCGCACCGGGATTCGATGAGCCCGGGGATGATCCGGAGGGCGGCGAGGGCGTCGGACGGGAACGGGACGGGTTCGAAGCCTGCGACGGCTGGGACGGGTGCGACGGCTCGCTCGGTGCCATGTTCGGAATCGCCTCGTTGATGATGGTCTCCTCCGACACCGCGGGGCGGACCGGGCCGGCGAAGCTCGCGAGCATTGCGTCGCGGAACGCCAAAGCGTCCTGGTAGCGCTCCGCCGGACGCTTGGCGAGCGCCTTCATTGCCACGGCGTCGAATTGCGTCGTGCAGCGCCCCGGATCAGCCTCGGACGGAAGCGCGGGTGGCTCATGGCAGATCTTGTAGGCGATGGACTCGGTGCTGCCGATGAAGGGGCGCACGCCGGTCAGCAGCTGATAGAGCACCACGCCGGCCGCGAAGATGTCGGCGCGCCAGTCGACGGTGTCGCCGCTGTATTGCTCCGGCGCCATGTAGCCGGGCGTGCCGAGAACGGCCCCGGCTTGGGTGAGATTGGACGTATCGATGCGGGCGATGCCGAAGTCCGCGATCTTCAGCCTGCCATTGTTCATGATGATGAGGTTGGCCGGCTTGATGTCACGATGCCAGACACCCTGCTCGTGGGCGTAATGCAGGGCATCGAGCAGCTGCACCATGATGCTGACCGCGTCGCGCGTCTCGAAGCGCGTGCCGCGATTGAAGTACTCGCGCAGGCTGTTGCCCTGCACGTATTCCATTGCAAGGTAAGCGAGTTCGCCGGCCTCTCCCCACTCGTAGACGGCAACGATGCCGGGATGCGAAAGGCGGCCGGCTGCCTGGGCCTCGTTCTGGAAGCGCGCCAGCAGTATTGCCCCTTGATCGTCGTCGACCAGCTCGCGACGGATGGTCTTCAGTGCGACGGTGCGGCGGATGTGGGGATCGAAGCCCTTGTAGACCACTCCCATCGCGCCCTTGCCGAGCACCTCGGAGATCGCGTACTTGCCGAGCTGCCGGGGGCCGCCCGTCGATTGCGGTGGTATAGCCATCCGGAACGCGTGTCGGGTTGCGTCACCCCTCGAGCATCTTCATCGCCTGCACGAGGCTCTTCTTCATGCGGTTAAACGATTGCGTGAGCACGCCGATCTCATCCCCGCTCTTCACCTCGAAATCCGGCGCATCCATATTCTCACCCTGGCTTACCTGGTCGGCAAGGCGCGAGAGCCGCGTCACCGGCCGGATCACCATGTACCAGAGCATCAGGTTGAGCGCAACGAAGATGAACGCGAAAACCACGGTGAGCGACACCATGAAGGTCTGGAACGCGCGGTTCGCCCGCGCGACCGGAACGTCGGTCGGCACCGACACGATCTGCGCGCCGATGATCTCGTTCATCTTCCAGCCGAAGCCGTTGGCTGGGCCGTATTTCTCGACGAGCGTCTTGGGCGCTGCGTCCACGGTCGAGTGGCAATACAGGCAGGCATCCGCCTTGATCTGCATCGGGCGCGCGATGTAGAGCGACCGCCCGGCCGGCGTGTCGCGCTCGCCGATCATTTCCGGCCGGTCCGACGCGTTGCGGAACTGGTGGACGATGTCCGCCTCCCAGTCGTTGGCGCGGTTGCGCGGGTTGGTGGGGTTCAACACCGCCTCTTTGTAGGAGTACTCCGGGAACTTCTTGCGCACGACGTCGAAGATCTCGTTGGCCGAGTACGCCGGCACCGACTGCGGCAGGAACTTGTACTTCATCTGCGTCTGGAGGAGCGGCCCGACCTGCGTCGAGGTGTAGGCGCGCGCGGCAAGCGCCGACTCCATCACGATGCGCGCATTCAGCACGATCTCCTCGCGCGCGTTGCGCTGCAGGAGCTCGTTCGAGACGTAACCTGCCGCGCCGAGACCGAGCAGGAATACCAGGATGAAAACCAGGTTGAACTTGACGATCAGCTTCATGATGGCTCTCCTTGCGGACTGGTTTCGTCACTTCTTGGCGGCGGGCGGGGCTCCCGCGGACTCCGCCGCGGTTTCCGGAGGCAGGTATTTCTCCGGATAGAGGATCGGGTCCCACTCCGGGTGGAACCGCAGGTTCGCCTCCAGGGCCGAGCGGAACTTCGGATCGTCTGCGCGCGATTCGAACCGGGCAACCAGCGGACGGCGGATTCCGGCTGGCGCTTTCAGCCACACCTCGACGTCCGCATAGCTCACCTCCTCGATCCGCCGTGGCTGCGCCTCGCGATCCTTGTAGCGCGCCATGCGCGAGGGCAGCGGGTCGAAAAAGGCCTTCGGCATCGCGTCCATGAACGCCTGCGACGGCCGCTGCGAGACCGTTCCCTTTTGCGCGTCCTTGCGACTGAAGAATTCCCCGCTCTTGAGATTGTGCGTCGCGGGCGCCGCGGCGAGGCGCGCGCTACCGCTCTCGATGAATACCGAGCCGTCGCCGCCGCGCACGACCATCACGGACGCGCCTTCTGCGGGCCACAGCGTGAATACCGGGGTCGAGACGCGGAGGCGCGCATCCTTGCTGACGCCCGAGACCTTCAATGCTCCCGCCGTCACGTGGAAATCGCCGGCCGCCGATCTGCCGCGTGGCATCGAAATCGCAAGCATGCGGGTCCCCGGCCCCATCGCGATGGCGGCGCCATCCGGAAACTCGAATTCCGCGAGCCCCTTGTCGCCGATCTCGATGATGTCGCCGGCCTGCATTCTCACGCCTTCGACCAGCGCGTAGCGCGTCACGCCGCGCACGAGCCCGGCCGGGCCTTCGAGCAGCGTCAGCGTCGCGGGGAGATCCGCTGCCGCTGCAAGCACGGGGCAGGCGAGCAGAGCAAAAACCCAACGCAATGGGGGCGCGACTCGCATGCGCTCTTCCTCTCCCCTTCCGGCGGCGATGCCAGGAGAACCTGCCCCTTCAAGATGAGGGGCTCGGTGAACGCGATACTAGGCGCCGCAGCAAAACGCTGTCAATGCGCCGCCGTCGTCAAGTGGCCGCGGCCCGGGGGTCGGGATTGCCCTATACTGGCCGTGCCCGGCCCGCGTTCAGCCATGACGGCCCCCCCACTTACCCGCGCGATTCTGTTCGTCGACTTGAGCGGGAGCACCCGGCTCTACGAAACGGTCGGCGACGAGCGGGCGCTCGCGGTCGTGCACCGCATGTTGTCCATGCTCGCCCGGGTGTGCGAGGACTGCGGCGGCAAGGTCGTCAAGAACACGGGCGACGGCGCAATGTGCATGTTCGAGACCGCGGACGCCGCCTTGCGCGCCTCGCGCCTGATGCAGGAGAAGACCGAGGAGCAGCAGGAGCCCGGCGAGCCCGGCCTCGGCATCCATATCGGCTGCAACTTCGGGGCGGTGCTCGAGAAGGCCGGCGACCTGTATGGCGACACCGTGAATCTCGCCGCGCGCGTCGCGGGCCTTGCGAAAATCGGGCAGGTCATTACCACCGCGGATACCGTTGAAAAGCTCTCTCCCGCGCTTGCCGAGCGCGCGCGCCAGTTGAACCGTGTGCCGGTCAAGGGCAAGCAGAAAGCCGTGTCCATCTTCGAGTTCCTGTGGCGGGACAGCGAGGATCTCACGGCGCTCGGCACGCGCACCGACCACAGCCGGCTCGCCCGCCTCGTGCTCCGGTGCGAGGGACGTGAGTGGCGCTTCGAGGGTCCCGGCGAGCTTTCCATCGGGCGCGACGGCGGCTGCGACATCGTCGTCGGCGACCGCAAGGCTTCCCGGCAGCACGCCCGCATCGAGCGGCGGCGCGACAAGTTCGTGCTCGCCGATCACAGCTCGAACGGGACGTGGGTGCAATTCTCCGGGGAGGCGGACGAGGTGGTGCTGCGGCGCGAGGAGCTGATGCTGCGCGCGAGCGGCATCATCGGCCTCGGACACAGTCCGTCTGACGGGCAGGGCACGCCGGTGGAGTTCACCTGCACTTGATCAGGAGAGATGTGACGCGGGAGCGCTTTTTGAGGGATACTGGACTCAGGCGGTCGCGATGCCGCTAAGAAACACAGGAGGAAGACCATGGAATCAATCTGCCGCAGCACCATCCGCTTCGGTTTGCTGACTGCCGCGCTGTTTGCCGCGACCGCGGTCCCCGCGCTCGCGGCGGAGCGCTATCCGGCGAGGCCGATACGCATGGTCGCGCCGTTTCCGCCGGGCGGAAGCACGGATTTCAACGCGCGCGCCATCCAGGACAAGCTCTCGGAGCTGCTCGGGCAGCAGATCGTCGTCGACAACCGGGGCGGCGCCTCGGGCCAGATCGGGACAAGGCTCGTCAAGGACAGCGCGCCCGACGGCCACACGCTTCTCGTGCACACCGTCGCCTTCGTCACGAGCCCGATTCTCTACCAGACCGCCGGCTACGATCCCCTCAAGGACTTCATGCCGGTTTCCATGATCTCCCAGGTGCCGACGACGGTCTCGGTGCATCCGTCGGTCCCGGTCAAGTCGGTGCGGGAGCTGCTTGCACTCGCGAAATCGAAGCCGGATCAGCTCATCTACGCTTCTTCGGGCATCGGCACCAACGCGCACATCACCGGCGAGCTGTTCAACCTGATGGGCAAGACCTCCATCCGGGCGATCCACTACAAGGGCGGCGGCCCGGCGCTCGCAGCGGTGGTGAGCGGCGAGGTGCAGGTCGGTTTCTCCAACATCACGCAGACCGCGCGTCTCGCCGAGGCGGGCCGCCTGCGGCCCCTCGCAGTCAGCAGCCTCAAGCGTTCGTCCGCGCTTCCGAACCTGCCGACCGTCGCCGAGGCAGGACTGCCCGGGTTCGAGATGGTGGCGTGGCACATCGTCGCGGCGCCCAGGGGCACGCCGGCGGCGATCATCAAGACGTTGAACGAAAGGATTCGCGCCACACTGGCAGATCCAGGCATCCTGGCGCGCTTTGAGAAGGGCGGCATGGATCCCTTCCCCACCGCGCCGCAGGACACCATCGCCTACTTGAAGAACGAGGAGGCGAAATGGGCGCGGGTGATCAAGGAACGAAACATCACCGCGAAGTGACGCGCTGACCACGCATGGCAGCGGGCCTCACGCCCATCCGCCGCGTCGTGACCGGCAACGACGCGCGCGGCCGCTCGAAGGTGGCATGGGACGGGCCCGCGACCAACACGCACGAAGCGTCGATGGGGGCCGGGCGCGGCCACACGGACCTGTGGGTCTGGCTGGAGTCCCCCGCTCCGTTGTCCGGCGACAACGACGACGGCAAGCTCGAGTACGCTTTCTCGGGACCGCCTGATGGCGGGCACTTCCGGGTCGTCGAGTCGCGTCCCCGGCCGCCCGACTACGATCCGGCGAAGGACAGGAGCGTGGTGCCCGTGCATCCGCCGCGGCCGCGACCCGGGAGCCGCGGGTGCTGGGACCGCGGCGGCAACAACGCCTTCTCCTCGGCCATGCACAAGACCGAGACCGTGGACTACGGGATCATGCTCGCGGGCGAGCGCGAGCTCATCCTCGACGACCGCAGGCTCGTGATGAAGCCCGGCGACGTCGTCATCCAGGTCGGCGCGTGGCATCAGTGGGTGATGCCGAAGGGCGCGCGCATGGCCTTCGACATGATCGCCGCGCGGTTCGTGGACGGGCTGCAGGGGCTCGCGCAGGGGAAGGACGAACCGCTGCGCGCATCGTCGAAGCTGCCGGCGGGTGTGAAACCCGTGCGGCGCATCGTCACCATCGACCGCGAGCCGGGCAAATCCACTCTGGTGGGTGACGGCCCGGCTCCGGACGTGCGCACCGATCCGGCGCGGCCGGGCTATGCGTGCGCGCGCCTCTGGGTAACCGACGGCACCCCGGCCAAGATCGTGTACGAGACGCTGCACCTGTCGCACGTTCTCGAGCCGCCGGCGCGCGGATCGGTCTGCCGCGTCGTCACCCTCCCGCCCGACGACGGCTGGAAAGGCAAGGTCGGCGCCGCGCAGGTGAAGGCGCACTTTGAAGCGATGGGCTCGGCCGGCGCCTCCACCTACTCACCGCTCGCCCCCCACCCGTATATGCAGAAGACGCGCACCCTCGATTTCTGCATCGTGCTCGAGGGCGAGACCGTGCTGGTGCTCGACACCCAGGAGGTTTTTCTGAAGGCCGGCGAGATCGTGATTCAGCGCGGCACCAATCACGCGTGGTCGAACCGCACGACCCGCCCGGCCGTGGTCGCGATCATGTCCCACGACGGGAAAGCTTGACCAGTTTCTGCACCCGCCAGTTGAGCGTGTCGGCGACGTAGATGTCCTCCTTGCGGTCGAGCGCAAGGAAGTGCGCCTCGCCGTAGCGGTTCGGTCCCTTGCCCTGCCCCCCGGTCGCGCCGAGGACGGTGCCGTCGAGGTCGAGCTTGATGATCTTCCCGGCGTGCCCGTGCGCGAGCATCATGTGCTTTCCGTCGCGGCACATCGCGAGCCCGCATGGCGTGCCGGGGTGCCGCCTCTCGCGCAGAAAGGCGCCCTCGCCGTCGAATACCTGGATGCGCTGGTTCGAGCGGTCGGCGACGTAGAGGTTGCCTCTCGCATCGGTGACGATCGAGTGCGGTTGCTTGAACTCCCCGGGGCCGCCGCCCTCTCCGCCCCAGGTCTTCAGGAAATTGCCGTCGGCATCGAACTTGTGCAGGCGCGACTCACCCTTGCCGTGGCCCTGGCTGACGTAGATTTCGCCCTTCGGACCGAACGCGACATCGTTGGGCTCGTTGAAGCAGCGCAAATGGCCCGCCTGATGCCATTCGCCGGAGTTGCCCTTCACCCCCAGGACCATGAGGATGCGACCCTTCGGGTCCATCTTCACGACGATGTGCGAGCCGGTGTCGGTCGCCCAGATGTTGTCCTCCGCGTCCACACGCAACCCGTGGGGGAGCGTGAACACGCCGTTCGCGAGTGAGCGCAGGTAGCGCCCCCGGCCGTCGAACTCCATCAAGGCGTGCGCGCTGCGGTTGAAGACGAGGATGTTGCCCTTCCGCGTCACCGCGACACTCGAGCACGGGCCGAAGTTCATGCCCTGCGGCAGCTTGAAGATGTCGGGAACGGGTATGTATCCGAGGTCCGGGGCGTTCTCCGGGTAGGCGCTGACCGTGTTCGTCTCCGCTTTCATCCTTTCACCTTGCGCCTCCGGCCTTCCTCTCTGACAGCTGGAAAATCATGGATCATCGCCCCGCCGCTGACACGATCGCGGGCCGGCAGTGGCTCCGCAGGCCGGGCGCCGGCCTGGGCGGCCTCCTCCATGCACTGAATCAGCACTTGCGTGGCCGGCGCAAGCGGGCGCTGCCGGCTCCAGATGACGCCCACCGGGCGCGCGAGCCGGGGCAGCTCCAGCGGCAGGATCGCAAGCAGTCCGAGGGACTCGTAGTACCTCGACACGTCCGTCGCAAGCGCGGCAATGGCGTCGGTGAAATGCAGATAACCACGAATGACGTGCACCGACAGGGTCTCCACGCGATTGCTCGGGATCGGTACGCCATTGCGCTCGAAGGCGCGCTCGAGCGGCTCGCGCAGCAGCGTGTTGACGGGCGGAAACACCCAGGGATACGCCAGCAGGTCCGGCCAATTCACGCGCTTGCGACCCGCGAGCGGATGGTGCCGCCCGGCTACCAGGCTCACGCCCTCTTCCATGAGGATCTTCTCGCCCAGGCCCTGGGCGATGCGATCCTCCGGCAGCCGCCCGACGATCAGGTCCAGATTGCCCAGCAGGAGCTCGGGCAGCAGGTTTTCCATCAGGCCCTCGCGCGCGAGCACCGTCATGCCGGGATGGCGGCTCTTCAGCATCGCGAGGGCGCGCGGCAGCAGCGCGAGGGCGGCGGTGGCGAGCACGCCGACGCGGATGTTTCCCGAGCTCCCGGATACGAGCCCGCGCAGCTCGTCCCGCGCCTGCGCCAGGTCGGCGAGCATGCTGCGCGCATGCCGGATCAGGCATTCACCATAGATCGTGGGATGCACGCCGCGCGACGTCCGCTCGAAAAGCCTGAGACCCAGTCCCCGCTCCAGCTCGGCGAGCGACTTCGAAACAGCCGGCTGGGTGACATGCAGGTACGCGGCCGTCCTCCCGAGATTCCTGATGTTGTCCAGGGCGACCAATAAGTGGAGCTGGCGCGGCTTGAGATCGGTGCGGATATAGCTATCGATCTGCGCCATGGGGCTTCACTCCTGGAAGCCGGCGATATTACTAGATCGTTATGCCTGCCGCCACTCTTTTCATTGGACGGTAATAGCCCGATGCCCCATTATCATTGGTTGCGCGACCCGGCGCGGTCGCGATCGAAGAGCCCCTCAGCCGTCTCCCATCACGACAGACAGCAGCCAGGACATTCCATGTCACAGCCATCCACGCTGCGGCTGAAATTCGCAATCGCAACCTACGGCCACACCGCCGCGATCAAGGACGGCAGCATCCCGATCGAGGGCGTGGCGCCGGAGTTCGTGCAGGTGGAGCCCCAGATCGCCGCCTACCGCCGCATGGTGCGGAACGTCGAGTTCGACGTCTGCGAGCTCGCGCCCTCGACCTACATGATCGCGCGCGAGCACGGCGCGCCCTTCAAGGCGCTGCCGATCTTCGTCTCGCGCAACTTCCACCATTCCGGGTTCGTCTACCGGCCGGATGCGGGCATCGGCAAGCCCAAGGACCTCGAAGGCAAGAACGCCGGCGTGCGCGCCTATTCGGTGACCACCGGCATCTGGACGCGCGGCGTGCTGCAAAACGAGTACGGCATCGACATTTCGAAGATCACCTGGTGGGTGGACGACGAGGAGCACGTGACGACGTTGAAGCTCCCGCCTTACGTCAAGCACGTTCCCGAGGGCAAATCGCTCGTCAGCATGATGGCTACGGGTGAGCTGCAGGCCGCTTTCACCGGGAACGCCGGCCTGGGCCGCACCGGCGCGCCGAAGGAAGGCTGGGCCACCGGAGCGGCAAAGCCCGCGGAAGCCAATTACATCGAGTTCTTCAAGGAATCGAGGAAGCTCGAAGCCGAATGGCATCGCCGGACCAAGATCTACCCCTTCCATGGAACCATCGTCGTCAAGGACTCGGTGCTCAATGAGCACCCATGGGTCGCGAAGTCGCTGTTCAAGGCGTTCACCGCCGCCAAGGATCGCTACGTCAAGCAGCTTCCGTCCCCCGACAAGGTCTCGGGCAAGGACCGCCAGCTTGCCGAGATGGCGGCCATCGTCGGGCCTGACCCGCTGCCCTACGGCATCAAGAAGAATCTCGCCTCGATCGAGGCCCTCATCCAGTACGTCCACCAGCAGGGCATGCTGAAGCGCAGCTACCAGGTCAACGAGCTGTTCGTGGACCCCGAGGCCTGATTCGACAATTTCACCGACTTCAATCGAAGGCAACCATGGCTTCCAAGATCATCGACATTCATCCGCACATCATTTCCAGGGACGAGAAGAAATATCCGATCACGCCGCTCGGCGGCAAGCGCTCGGTGTGGTCGAGCGAGCGGCCGATCGACTTCGAAAAGCTTGTTTCCTCGATGAACGAAGCGGGTGTGGACAAGGCGGTGATCGTCCACTCCTCCACGACCTACGGCTACGACAACTCGTACATGTGTGACTCGATCGCCACCCAGCCCACGCGCTTCACGGGCGTGGGCTCGGTGGATTTCGCTGCGCCCGACGCTTCGGAGAAGATCCGCCACTGGCACGGCAAGGGGGTTACGGGGTTCCGCATCTTCAGCGCGGGCAGCACGATGGAGAAGCAGGCTGACACGCTCGACGATCCGAAGACCTTCCAGGCATGGGAAACGTGCGCAGCGCTCAAGCTTCCCGTCGTGGCCCAGATGCGCCGCGAGGGACTCCACATGCTCTACACGCTCATCCGCAGATTCCCCAACGTGAAGATCATCGTCGATCACCTGATGCACGCGCCGCGGGGGGACCAGCCGCCCTACGCGCGGTGCGCATTCCTCTTCGAGCTCATGAAGTACCCAAACGTGTATTTCAAGCTCTCGACCAACAACGTGCGCTTCGCGCGAGAGGGCGGGGCTTCGCCGGAGACGTTCTTTCCGAAGCTCGTGCAGGAAATCCCCGCGAACCGCATCGCGTGGGGCTCGAACTATCCAGCCTCAAAGGGCACGCTTAAGGAAATGGTCGACGAAGCCAAGTCCGCGCTCTCGTGCCTCAAGCAGAGTGACCAGGACTGGATCTTCGCGAAGACCGCGCAGTCGCTCTATCCCGCGCTCGCCGACTAGACGGAGAAGGAGACCCTACCCATGACCATCACCCAGGAAGCGCTGAAACTCAACGTCATGCTCGGCGACTACCCGAATACGGTGGCGCTGACGCAAGGCAAGGTGAAGAGCGACCGCCTGCAGCTCAACTTCGCAGAGGCTAAGGTACCTCACGACAACTTCAAGCGCGTGGTGAAGGGCGAGTTCGACGTCGCCGAGCTCGCGATCATGACCTTCCTGCAGGCGATCGGCTGGGGCCGGCCGCTCACCGCGCTGCCCGTGGTGGTGCACGGGCGGTTCCAGCACGGGCAGATCGCCTACAACGCGGACCGCGGCACGCTCACGCCGGCGGACCTCCACGGCAAGCGGGTGGGCGTGCGCACCTACCCGCAGACAACGCCCACCTGGGTGCGCGGCATCCTGCAAAACGATTACGGCGTGGACCTCTCGAAGATTCAATTCATCACCTTCGGCGACGGCCACGTGCCCGAGTACCGCGATCCCCCCAACTGCCAGCGCTCGACGACGGGCAAGAAGCTGCTCCAGATGCTGCTCGATGGCGACGTGGACGCCGCGGTGCTCTCCGGCGAGGACCTCAAGCACCCGAAGCTGAAGCCGCTCATTCCCGACCCGGCCGCCGCCGGCAAGGCCTGGCATGCCAAGTACGGCGCGCTGATGGTCAACCACATCATGGTCGTCAAGTCCGAGTTGTCGAAGTCGAGCCCCGACGCGGTGCGCGAGGTGTACCGACTGGTGAAGGAAAGCCGCAGGGCCTCGACCGAGGCCCCGCCCAAGGACGGCATCGACAAGCACCCGATCGGCTACACGGCGAACCAGCGCAACTTCGAGGTCGCGGCGCAGTACGCCTGGAAGCAGCGCCTGATGCCGCGCGAGCTCAAGCCCGATGACCTCTTCGACGCGACGACGCGCGCGCTCGATTGAAAGGTTTTACCGCGATGATCGGCGCGGGGATCGGCGGGTATCCGGAGCGAACACCATGACTAAACTGGCGTTTGGCATTGTGGCTGCTGCGATGCTGATGGCGGCGGGCACCGGGATTGCGCAGGACTTTCCATCGAGAACCGTACGCATCGTGGCGTCGGAGGCCGGGGGCAGCGGCGATTTCGTCGCGCGCGTCGTCGCCCAGGGACTCACCGGCACTTTCGGCCAGCAGGTAGTGGTCGAAAACCGGGGCGGGGGTGTCGTCGCAGGGGATGTGGTCGCGAAGTCCGCGCCCGACGGCCACACGTTGCTGCTCTACGGCAATACCCTTTGGCTGCTGCCGCTGATGCGCGAGCAGATCCCCTACGACCCCTACCGGGATTTCGCGCCGATCACCATGGCGGCGCGGGCCGTGAACGTACTGGTGGTCCATCCGTCGCTGCCCGTGAAGTCGGTCACGGATTTGATCGCGCTCGCGCGTGCGCGCCCCGGCGATCTCAATTTCAGCTCGGCGGCGCCGGGAACGATGAACCACCTGGCGGCCGAGTTGTTCAAGTCCATGGCGAACATCAACATCGTGCGGGTTTCCTACCGGGGCAGCGCATCCGCGCTGACCGCGGTCATGAGCGGCGAAGTGCAGATGATGTTTGCCGCCGCCGCGCCCGCACGGCCGCACGTGCAATCGGGACGGGTCAGAGCGCTCGCGGTGAGCACCGCGAATCGCTCCCCCTCCTACCCGGATCTGCCCACCGTTGCGGAAGCCGGCCTGCCCGGCTTTGAGGCGGTTTCAATCCACGGCATATTCGTTCCGGTGAAGACACCCGAGTCGCTCGTCGCGCGGCTCAACCAGGATATCGTTCGGGTATTGCAGCGCCCCGAGTCCAGGAAGCGCCTGGAGGGCATCGGCGCCGAGCCCATCGGCAGCACGCCGTCGCAATTCGCCGCCACGATCCAGGAAGAAGTGGCCAAGATGGGCAAGATCATCCGCGAAGCGGGGATACAGGAACGATAACTGGAAAGAATGCGCAACGGTGCGCCGGCCCGACTGACATAATTGCGGCGAGGAGGAACCCGCATGCACCTACGCAGTGTGGAATTGCAGATGCCGGACCGCGCGGCCGCGGTCGAGTTTCTCAAGGCGCCCTGGGGCCTCGTCGACGCCGGGACCCGCGGTGACACGACCTACCTGCGCGGAACGGGGCCGCTCCACTACGTTATCGCCGTCACCGAAGGACCGGCCCGCGCCGTCGCGTCGATTGCGATCATTGGCACCCGGACCGAAGTCGAGGCAGCCTGGGACCGGGTACGCAAGGCCGGTCTGAAACACAGCCCCTGGGTCGACGAGTTCGACGAGCCCGGCCGCGGCGCGGGCTTCAGCGTCGCCGGTCCCGAGGGGGAGCCCTACCGTTTCGTCGCCGAGCGCGATCCCGCGCCTGCCGCGCTTCCCGCGGACAGCGCGCGCCCGATTGGGATAACGCACGTGGTCTTCAATTCCCGGGACCGCGAGGCGGCCTCACGTGTGCTGGTGGACGCCTTCGGCTTCAAGGTATCCGATCGCACGCGCATCATGAATTTCCTGCGCTGCGACGACGTGCACCATGCGGTGGCCTACGCCGACTCGAAACAGGCGACGCTCAACCATATCGCCTTCGAGATGCAGGACACCGATGCCGTCATGCGCGGCATGGGCAGGATGAAGGATGCCGGCTGCCCGAGCGTGTGGGGACCCGGCCGGCACGGTCCGGGCAACAACACGTTCTCCTATTTCGTCGCGCCGTTCGGCGCCTGCATTGAGTACACCGCCGAGGTGCAGCGCGTGGACGACCGCTACCGCACGGGCACGCCGGAGTCCTGGCGGTGGCCGCCCGGGCGCACCGACCACTGGGGCATCGCGAGCCGCGACGACGCAAGGCTTGCCGCTTCGAGCCAGGCCTTTCCCTACCGGGAGCCCGCGGCATGAAGCTCGCTGACGCCGTCGTCGAATAGGCTGCGGCGACGGAACGGAGGAACCGTTGGCGGTCACGCTTGGTTACGAGGCGCTGCAGGGGGTGCTGCCGATGGCGGAAGCGATCGATCTCCTCGAGCGCGCGTTTGCCCACGAAGCGGCGGGTCAGGTGCAGATGTCACCCAAGTTCGTGACGGACTTCAAGGGCGGGTCGATGCGCATCCTCTTCGCCGCGGACAGCGTCGCCGGCTATTGCGCGACCAAGGCCTACCACAGCATCCAGGGCGCCGGCGTGCGTTACGTCGTGTCGCTCTACCGCCTGAAGGATGGGGAACTCCTGGCGCTGCTCGACGGACGGCACATCACCGATCTTCGCACCGGCGCAGCAAGCGGCGTCATCGCGCGCAAGGTGGCTGTTCGGGGTCCCGTCACGGTCGGACTCATCGGATCGGGCCATCAGGCCGCGACCCAGCTCGAGGCCCTTGCCGCCGTCTACTCCGTTCGCTCTGCCACCGTCTACAGCCCGACCGCGGCGAATCGGGAGGCGTTCGCGCGCAGAATGTCAGCGCGACTGGGATTTCCGGTTGCCCCGGTCGATTCGGCTCAGACCGCGGTCAAAGGCCATCCGGTCGTTGCTGCAGCGAGCAGCGCCCGCTCCGCCGAGCCCGTGCTGCGGGGGGAGTGGCTGACGAACTGCCGGCTGCTGCTCGCCGTCGGCAATACGCGCGCGCATTTCACGGAGGTGGACGTTCGCTGCTTTCAGGATGCCCGCCTCGTCGTCGTGGACTCCATTCATGCGCTGGAGGAGGCCGGAGAGCTGCGCCAGGCGATTGCCGCGGGCGCGCTGCCGGAGCCGAAGCGTGCGACACTGGGGAAAATCGTAGCCGGCGCAGTCAGCGTCCCCGCCGCGGGTCTCGTCGTGTTCAAGTCGGTCGGCACCGCGTTGCAGGACCTCGCGCTCGCCGCCCGCTACTACGAGCTGATCGGCGCGAGCGCGGGCGTGCCGACCGCCACGGACCTCGCCAGTGTGAAGTAGAATCGGCGAAGGACCAACCCGAGGAAGACGACCATGCTCATGCCGATCCGGTTGAAGGGAGTCATGCAGGCCCCGGTGTCGCCGATGAAGGACGATTTCAGCTTCGACGGAGAGGGGTTCGCCAAGATGGTGGACTTCCACGTCCGCCACGGCGCGCCCGCCATCGCGTGGCCGCACCACAAGGCCGAGTCGCTGAACCTCACCATCGCCGAGCGCAAGCTCGGCGCCGAAATCGCGGTCAAGACGGTCGCGAAGCGGGTGCCAGTGTCGATCTTCGTCGGCACGCTTTCCGAGGAAGATTCGCTCGATCTCGCGCGCCACGCCCAGAAAGTCGGCGCGGACGCGATCCTCACGATCTCGCCCTATTGCCGGCGGCCCGCGCAGGCGGAGATTTATGACTCGATCGTGCGCATCGCGACGACGGTCGAGCTGCCGGTGCTGACCTACAACTCGCCGTGGCGCAACGGCGAGGGCGTGGAGTTCACGGGCGATCTTACCCGGCGCCTGATCGAGCGGCTGCCCAACTACATCGGCATGAAGGACGCGAGCTTCCACAGCCAGAAGTACCTCGAGATCTCCCGCGTGGCGCTCAACATGCGCCCGGGGTTCGCGATCATCATGGGCGTCGAGCACCTGCTCGCCTCCTATCCGCTGGGCGCCTGCGGCTCGTTCTCCTCCTCCGGCGCGATCGCACCCAACCTGTGCAACAGGTTCTTTGCCGCGCTCGAGGCGCACGACTGGGAGACCGCCCGCGAGTGCCAGTTCAAGATTTCCGAGCTGTGGCGCCTGTTCAAGGAGCAGTACCCCTCCTCGCTGAAGGGCGCGATGATCATGATGGGCCGTCCGGTCGGCCCGACGCGCTCCCCGCTGCCGACGGCCAGCAAGGAGCGCCTCGAGTTCCTGCGCAAGCGGCTCGACGAGCTCGACATCCTGCAGACCGAGCCGCACGGCTGGTAAACAGCGCATGGCAGCTTTCCAGCCCGGGCTGGTGCACGCGCCGGTCACGCCGTTCAAGCGCGACCAGAGCATCGACTACGCCGCCTACGCGAAAGTCATCGAGTTCCACCTGCGCAACGGGGCGGAAGCGCTCGCGCTGCCGATGCCCGAGGGCGAGGACATGAGCCTGCGCGACGGCGAGCTGCGCGAGCTCCTGGAGTTCGCCGTAAAGCAGGTGAAGGGACGGGTGCCGGTGCTCGCGCACGTGAGCGATGCGGGCACCAGCATCGCGGTCGACCGCGCCCTCCACGCCGAGAAGACCGGCGCGGCAGCGATCATTTCGCACCCGCCCTACTTCTGGCATCCCCGGCCCGCGATGGTCGTGGAGCATCTCGCGCGCATCGGCGCGGCGGTGAAGCTGCCGTTCTACGTGTGCACGCCCCCGGTGGAATCGCCCGGCACGGAAATCACGTCCGACCTGGTGATGCAGCTGATCGAGCGCGTGCCGAACCTCGTCGGCGTCGTGGACGCGAGCCTCGACTTCGTGTTCATGGAAGAGGTGATTTCCGGCGGACGGCGGCTGCGGCCGGGCTTCCAGCTCCTCGCAGGCCGGGACTACCTCGTGTCGGCAGCCGCGCTCGGCGGCAGCGGCGCGATCGTGCCGCTTGCCGGCATCGCGCCGAATCTCGTGCGACGGCTCTACGACCTGTGCCGGCAGCAGAAATTCCTGGAAGCGCGCAGCATGCAGGAAGACATCGCGCATCTGCACCACCTGGTGCGTGAGGCGGGGGCCTCCGGGCTGAAGGACGGGCTCGCCGGCATCAAGTGCGCCATGGCGGTGATGGGCCGCGAATGCGGAGTGCCGCGTTCGCCGGTGAGGCCGCTCGGCGAGGTCGAGCGCGGACGCCTCGAGGACGCCGTGCAGGCGCTGGCCTTTCTCAATGCCGAGCCCCGCGGCTGGTGAAGCCATGAAGCGAACGAACTATCCGGCTGCGTTGGCTTGGGCGCTCGCCCTGCCCGTCCTGTGCGCCGGCCCGGCGAACGGCGCGTCCTGGCCGGAGCGCCCGGTCCGGCTCGTCGTGCCCTCGGTGCCTGGCGGCGGGACGGATATTTCCATGCGCATCATCGCTCCCAAGCTGGGCGAGATCCTCGGTCAGCAGGTTGTGATCGATAACCGGGGCGGTGCGGCGGGCAATATCGGGGCGGAGCACGTGGCAAAGGCCGCGCCCGACGGCTACACGTTGCTCGCGGTCATCGCCTCGCATACCAGCAACCCGTACGTGATGCGCAAGGTGTCCTTCGACCTCGATCGCGACTTCGCGCCGGTGTCGCTGGTGGTGATCGTTCCGAGTCTCCTCGTCTCGCATCCATCGCTGCCGGCGAAGAACGTGAAGGAGCTGATCGCCTTCATCCGGGCGCGGCCCGGCGAGCTCCAATTCGCTTCGGCCGGGCTCGGCAGCGCGCCGCACCTCATGATGGCGATGTTCAACAACCTGGCGGGCCTCGACATGATCCACGTGCCCTACAAGGGCGCGGGACCGGCGCTGGTCGACATCATGGCCGGCTACATGCCCATGATGGTGAGCAATATCCTGAGCTCGCTGCCGAGGGTGAGGGGCGGCAGGATGCGGGCGTACGGCGTCACCACCGCCAGGCGGTCGAGCGCGGCGCCGGAGATCCCGACCATCGCCGAGGGCGGGCTCGCGGGCTATGATGCCGCGACCTGGTTCGGCGTACTGGTGCCCGCGGCGACACCGCGCGACGTGGTCGTGAAGCTCCACGGCGCCGTGGTGCGTGCGGTGCAGGACCCCCAGATCAAGCAGCGCTACCTTTCGGGCGGGGGCGAGCCCGCGCCGAGCGCCTCTCCCGAGGCGTTTCGCGAGTTCATCCGCGCCGAGGGCCAGAAGTGGGCTAAGGTCATCCGCGACGCGAAGATCAAGCCGGAATAAGTAACCGTAGCCGGAGCGCTCGGGCGTTTCACGACAAGGAGGAGGAAAGCATGAATTCGATACACCGTTGGAATCGATGCATCATCGTCGGAGCGGCCGCAGCGCTGCTCGGCCAGGCGGGCCTGGCCACCGCGCAGGCCTATCCCACCAAGCCGGTGCGGGTGATCGTGGCGTTCGCAGCGGGCGGCTTTGCCGACTTCATGGGGCGCTCGATCGGGCAGAAACTGACGGACCGGCTGGGGCAGTCATTCGTGATCGACAATCGCGGCGGCGCCGGCGGCACCTACGGCGCGAGGATCGCATCCGAAAGCGCGCCCGACGGCTACACGGTGCTCGTGAATACGGCCGCCAGCACCGTCGCTCCGAGCCTGTACAAGAATCTCGGATACGACATAGTGAAGGACTTCACGCCGGTAGCGAACACGGTCTCCGCCGCAGGACTGTTCGCGGTGCTCGCCTCGCATCCGGCCCGGGACCTGAAGGACCTGCTCCAGCGCTCCAAAGGCAGGCAGCTGAATTACGCCACGGCGGGCATCGGCACCTCCTCCCATATCGGGGCCGATTACCTGCTGCGGGTGCTGGCGAAGCTCGACGCGGTGCACGTCCCGTTCAAGGGCGGCGGGCCGGCGACCGTTGCGGTGCTCGGCAACCAGGTCGAGGTGCTCTACGGCTCGATGGCCGGGCTGCCGCACATCCAGGCTGGCCGGATGAAGGCGCTGGGAATAGCGAGCTTGAAGCGCATCGAGGCCCTGCCCGACGTGCCGACCGTCGCCGAGGCCGGATTTCCCGGCTTCGAGGAGCGCTCGTGGGTGGGGTTCTTCGTCCCGAAGGGGACGCCCGCCGCCATCGTCAATCGGCTCAACCAGGAAGTCAACCAGGCGCTCACGTCTCCGGACCTCGTCGCGAACATCAAGCTGCGCGGCATGCAAATGCATCCAGGCTCGCCCGCGGATTTCGCCCGGTTCGTCCGCTCGGAAGTCGAGAAGTGGGCGAAAATGGTGAAGATCACCGGGGTCAAGGTGGAATAGGTTATGGCGAGAATCGTCGGCGTTTTCCAGACGGCCCACACGCCGTTCTGCTACCGCAGGCCGGAGGACTGGAACCGCGCCCGCAGCGGGCGGCCGCTGCGGGCGGACGTGCCGCTCGACGACCTCGAGTCGAACCGGCGCAAGCACGCCCGGGTCCAGGAAGGCTTCGCCACGCTGCGGCGCAAGCTCGCGGAAGCGCGGCCGGATGTCATCGTAATCTTCGGCGACGACCAGCTCGAATGCTTCGACTTCACCAATTACCCCGCGTTCTCCATCTACGTGGGCGAGACGTTCGAGGGCGCCCTGACGCGGGAGGATGCGCCGATGGGCGGAAAGATGGAGTCGGCGCCGCCGCAAAAGGTGCGGTTGAAGGGCCATCCGGAGCTTGCCGTCGCGCTGGTCATGGGCATGATGAGGCGCGGCATCGACCCGGCGTACAACATGGACATGCCCAAGCCGCAGGACGGCATCGGGCACTCGATCCTGCGGCCGGCGCAGTCGCTGACCGACCTCGCGACGCCGATCGTGCCGGTCCTGATCAACTGCTACTACGCGCCGCAGCCGACCGCCGCGCGCTGCTACCAGGTCGGGCGCGCGGCGCGCGAGATCATCGAGGAGTTCCCGGACGGCCTGCGCGTCGCCGTCATCGGCTCCGGGGGGCTGTGGCACACGCCCCAGAAGCCGGGCGCGTGGCTGAACGAGGCCTTCGACGAGGAAATTCTCGCCTTCATGGCGCGCGGCGATGCCAAGGGGATGGCCGCGCACTTCGACGGGTATCGCATTCCGGAGGGCGACACCAGCCAGGACATCAGCGTGCGCGGGCGCACCGTGACCGGCATGCCGGCGTTTGGCGGTCCCCAGGGCGGCACGCGCGAGATCTGCAACTGGATTGCGGCAGCCGCGGTCGCCGAGGGCACGACCGCGACCATCGTGGACCGCGTGCCGATCTACGCCTCGCCGATCGACGCCGCTTTCGCGTACTTCAACCTCTAGCCGCCTCCGGCACCGCGGACCCGGGCGATACCGCAACTATTCGCCGGGCAGCTTCGCGTCCCTCACCACCTTCGTCCACTTCTCCTGCTCTGCCTTGACGTGCGCGGCAAAGGCCTCAGGCGTGCCGGGCGTGAGCGTGATGCCCTGGTCCTCGAGGCGCTTGCGGAGCGTGCCGCCGGCGAGCAGCTTGTTGAGGTCCGTGTTGATCCGGGTGATGATGGCCTGCGGCACTTTGGACTGCGTGCACAGCCCGTACCAGCCGGTGACGTCGTAGTCCTTCACGCCATGCTCGGCGAAAGTCGGCACGTCCGGCACCTGCGCATTGCGTTTCGCCGAGGTCACGCCTAGCGGCCGCACGCGGCGCGCCTTGATCGCCGCCAGCGGGCCACCCGCAAGGTTGCCGACCGAGGACTCCATGTGCCCGCTCATCACGTCGGCGAGCGCCGCGGCGGCCCCCTTGTACGGCACGTGCACGATGTTGATGCCGGTGAGGGTCTTCAAGAGCTCGATGGAGAGATGCGGCGAGCCGCCGACGCCGGAGGACCCGAAATTGATCTTGCCGGGATGCGCCCGGGCGTAGGCGATGTACTCGCGCAGGCTGCGCGCGGGCATCGATGGATGCACCATGAAGACGTTCGGCACGCCGCCGATCATCGCGGGAAACGCGAAATCCGCGATCGGATCGTAGGTGAGCCGCGCCCGGAAGCGCGCCGGCGTGATGGCATGGGAGCCGATATTGCACAGCACCAGCGTGTGGCCATCGGGCGCCGCCTTGGCCGTGATTTCCGTTGCGATGTTGCCCGAGGCACCCGGCCGGTTCTCGACGAACACCTGCGCGCCCCACAGCTCGGTCAACGCCTGCGCGATGAGGCGCGCCGTCGTGTCCACGCCGCCACCGGGCGTATAGCCCACCATGATGCGCACCGGCTTCGTCGGATACTGCTGAGCCGGCGCGGTCATTGCCGCGCACAGCGTTAGCAGCGCTACGCACAAGGCGCCGCGCATTCTCTGGCTTTTCAACTTCTCCATCGTCTTCATCGTGTGCCCTCCTCCCTCATCCCTTATCCCTCATCCCTGATCATCTGCGCGCCCCGCTCCGCGATCATCACGGTGGGCGTGTTGGTGTTCCCGGAAGTGATCGTGGGCATGATCGAGGCATCGATCACCCGCAGGCGCTCGATGCCGCGCACGCGCAGCCGCGGGTCGACCACTGCCTCGGAATCTCCGTCACGTCCCATTCTGCAGCTTCCCACCGGGTGGAAGATCGTCGTGCCGATGTTGCCCGCCGCGGCGACGAGGTCTGCCTCCGACTGGTATTGAGGTCCCGGCACGAATTCCTCGGGCTCGTATTTCCTCAGCGCGTCCGTGCCGGTCACGATGCGGCGCGTGAGCCGGATCGAGTCTGCCGCCACCTTCCGGTCCTCGGGCGTGGAGAGATAGTTCAACGTGATCGCGGGGTGCGCGCCCGGATCGGGCGTCGCGATGCGCACGTGCCCGCGCGAGGTCGGCCGCAGGTTGCATACGCTCGCCGTGAACGCCGGAAACCGGTGCGGCGGCTCGCCGAACTTGTCGAGCGAGATCGGCTGGATGTGATACTCCAGGTTGGGCGTTGCCTGGGAGGGATCGGACTTCACGAACGCGCCGAGCTGCGAGGGCGGCATGGTCATGGGGCCGGTGCGGTACAGCGCGTACTCGAGGGCGATTCTCGCTTTCGCCCACCACGAGTGCAGCAGCGTGTTGAGCGTCACCGCGTTCTTCACCCGGAACGCCATGCGCAGCTGCAGGTGGTCCTGGAGGTTTTCGCCGACCGGGGCATCGTGCGCGACCGGGATGCCGAGCTTCTGCAGCAGCGCGCCGGGGCCGACGCCGGAGAGCTGAAGGATCTGGGGGCTTCCGATCGCGCCCGCGGCGAGGATGGTCTCGCGCCGGGCTTCCGCGAAGAGCGCCTCGTTGCCCTGCGCGAACTCGACGCCGCGCGCGCTCCGCCCCTCGAGCCGGACGCGCTTCACCAGCGCCCCGGTGACGACCCTGAGATTGGGGCGCGCGGCGGCCGGGCGCAGGAACGCTTTCGACGCGTTCCAGCGCACGCCGTTCCTCTGGTTCACGTCGAAGCGCGACACGCCGCTGTTGTCCCCGCGATTGAAGTCCTCGGTCCAGGGTATGCCCGACTCGATCGCGGCGTCGCGGAAAGCCTCGATGATCTCCCAGCGCGCGCGGGGGGCCTCGACGCGCCACTCCCCGCCCTGGCCGTGCTTCTCGTCCGCGCCGCGCCAGTGATCCTCGGACTTGATGAAGACCGGCAGCACGTTGCGCCACGCCCAGCCGGAATCGCCGGTCACCGCCGCCCACTCGTCGTAGTCGCGCGCCTGCCCGCGCAGGCACAGCATGGCGTTGATCGAGGAGGAGCCGCCCAGCACGCGGCCGCGGGGATAGCCGATGGAGCGCCCGCTCAATCCCGGCTCGGCGACCGTCCGGTAGCACCAATCGGTGCGCGCGTTGCCGATGCAATAGAGATAGCCGACCGGGATGTGGATCCAGACCCAGTCGTCCTTGCCGCCCGCCTCCAGCAGCAGCACCGAGACGTTCGGATCCGCGGACAGGCGGTTCGCGAGCACGCACCCCGCGGTGCCCGCCCCCGCGATCACGTAGTCGAATGAGCCGATGCTGCGCATGGATGAGCGCGAAGCGCCGGAGGATCCGTCAATCGATGCGCAGCGTGCCGGCCTTGACCAGCGGCGCCAGGCGCATCGCCTCGCTGCGGATGAACGCGCCGAATTTTTCCGGCGTGCCGCCTTCGATGTCGAGGCCGAGCTGCTCGAGGCGCCCCCGCACATCGGGCATCTGCAGCGCGCGGTTCACCCCGCCGTTCAGCCTGTCGATCCGCGCGCGCGGCACCTTCGCCACCGTCACGAATCCGATCCACAGCATCGAGTCCGCGCCGTCCACGCCCTGCTCCCGGAACGTCATGACGTCCGGCAGCGCCCCGAGCCGCTTCGTACCCGACACCCCGAGGACCTTGAGCCGCCCGGACTTGATGTACGCTTCCGTCGAGATGTAGGAGGTGTACTGCGCCTGGACCTGGCCCGCCGCCAGGTCGACGAACGCCTGCGCCGCGCCCTTGAACGGGACGTGGACGACATCGATTCCGGTCGCGAGCTTCAGCATCTCGAGCGCCACGTGCGGATTGCTGCCCCGGCCCGGCGAGGCCCAGTTGATCTTGCCCGGGCTCGCGCGGGCGTGGGCGATCAGCTCCTTCAGGTTGCGCGCCGGAACCGCCGGATTGGCGACGATGATGTTCGGCGTATAGCCGACGTAGACGACCGGCGCGAAATCGGCGAACCCGTAGGTGGGCTTCCTGCGCAGCACCACGTTCTGCACCGCCGGCCCGGGATTGGTCAGCATGATGGTGTAGCCGTCCGGCGTTGCCCGCGCCACCGTTTCGGCGCCGACCGCGCCGCCAGCGCCGGGACGATTGTCGACCACGAACTGCTGGCCCCAGAACTCGGAGAGCTTCGTTGCGATCAGGCGCGCAACGATGTCGGTCGAGCCGCCCGGCGTGAACGGCACCACCAGCCGCACGGGCTTGTTGGGATACTGCTGTGCGCCAGCCGTGGCGCAAGCGAGCATCAACGCAACCGCGATCAATCGCGATGCGAGCCGGCGGAGCGGCGACACCTTCACCCCTTCCCTCATCCCTCAGCACTCATCCCTCAGCCCTTACCCTGCCGGCTCACGCGCGCTCGGTCGCCCGCGCCGTGCCGCGGCGCGCGGTGGCCTGCGCGACCTTCCGCTCCATCTCCGCGATCCATTGCTCCCGCGGCTTGAAGCCGGGCGTCGCGCGCACGTCCTGCTCGACGGCAGCCCAGAGCTGCGCAGCGGGCAGCGACAGGTCGACCGAAATGCGATGCGGCTGCGGCACGTGCCAGGGCGTGTGCAGGTAGAACTCGATGCGGTTCTTCTCGGGATCGAAAAAGTACGCCGACAGCGCGTTGCCGTGACTGACGGGGCCGAGGTCCTCGACGCCCGGCTCGCGCTTGATGTCGCGATAGAGCGTCTGGAGGGTGGGCAGCCCGTCCACCAGGAATGAAAGCTGGTTCACCATGTTGAACGGCAGGTTGGCGGGCCGGCCGGTCGCCAGCACCAGCTGGTGGTGCTCCCGCGGATCGCGGGTCATGAAGGCGATCTCCCCCCCGCCGCTCAGGCGCGGGCCCCGGTCGCTGACCGCGAAGCCCACGACACGGGTATAGAAATCCACCATGCGATCCATATCGGTGACATGAATGCCGACGTGCGTGAACGCGAGCGAAAAGGACATGGCGGGTCTCCTCCCGGCGGGAGAGAAAGTATAGCCTAGACGCCCGCGGCTTCGCGCGCAGCGCGCTCGCCGCTTTGCAGCGCACCCGCCACGGTGCCGTGCTCGCCTTCGTTGTCCGCCGCCTCACCGGCAAAGAAGAGCGTGTCATGCAGCGGCCTGGCGAGCGCCCGCCGCGCGCCATGTCCGCCGACCGTCGCGTAACTGTAGGCTCCGCGCGCGAATGGATCCTGCTGCCAGTGGTGGACCCAGGCGGCGGCAAGATGCTCCTCGACACCAGTCCGTAGCGAGAGAATGGAGGCCAGGCTCGCCACAGCCTCGCGTACGATGGCGGGAGTGGCGGCTTTCGCAAGCCGGTCCGCGTTCGGGCCGCCCGCCCATGCTATGAGGAGCGGCACCGGCTCGGGAAGCGCGGTCCAGAAGGTCGGAAACCGCGAGGGCGGAGAGTGGAAGAACGAGACGCCCCGGCAGCGCCCGTTGTCGAGCTGCTCCCAGAAAGCAGTGCGAAATAGCAAAGCGGCCTTGATCACCGTGCCGGATGCGAGCCCGGCGAGCGCCGCGCGCTTATCGTCGAGCGGCGGCGTGAAGCGCACCGCGCCCGGCGCGCGCGCCGGAGCCTTCAGCACGCCGAGCGGCAGCGTGACGATCGCGCGGCGCGCGGTCACAAGAAAATTCCCCCCACCACCCCGGCGGACTTCGTGCGCCACCCCTCCTCCGACAGGAGGGGAGCGTCGGGCCGTGTCACTACCCTCATCCCTCATCCCTCCGCCCTCATCCTTCGGGCATGTCCCCTCGACCTCGACCGTGCCCCGCTTCCAGCGCACCGCGCGCACGACGCTCTGCAACCGCAACTCGACCTGGCTGCCCTGCAGGCCGCGGGCCATCGCGGCAAGGAGTGCGCCGTAGCCGCCCTGCACCCGGAAGTGCCCGCCGCTCGCCGCCGCCTCGGCACTCCATTCCTCGGCAATGGCGCGAGCGCTGGCACGCGCCGGGTTCGCGGCGTCGTAGCCCTGCACGCGCATCCGGGCGAAGACCTGCGTCTCGGCGGACAGTCCGTGACGGGCACGGGCGAGAAACGAATCGAAGGAGACGTCCTTTCTGCGGAGCGCACCGGCATGGCGCCGCAGGGCACGCTGGACTTCCGCATAGAGGCCATCTCCCCGCGGCTCCAGCTTCCCGTTCACCATCGCCCGGCGCACGACCGGCGCATCGACGGCGGCGATGCCCGCGCGCCGCATCCGCTCGAGCGTAGCCGTGGGGCGCCCATGGATGAATTCCGCGCCGAGCTCGACGGGAACCGGCAAACCGGGGACTTCCAGCGACCAGACGCGGCCGCCGATGCGATCACGCGCTTCGAGGATGACCGCCGACTTGCCGCGGCGGGCGAGCTCGGTCGCTGCCGCGAGCCCGGCGGCGCCGGCGCCGATAATCACGACGTCGTAGTTCGTCACCCGTCACTCGTAACTCGAACCTATCTCAAAAACCCGGTCGTTCGCCCTTCGACTCCGACCGTTCATCGTGAGAGTTGCATATTCCGCGGGGCGGGTCCTGTCAGAGCGGTCGTGATCTTCTCCGGATTTCCCGGCCCACTTAGTCAATTGATCAGGACAACTGCCTTGGACAGCCAGTACCAATACCGGAAATCCGGAACCAGATCCCAACCGCTCCGCCACCCGCTCCGTGCGTGTGCTGAATTGCGCGGGTGGCAGAAGGGTCGGGGTTCGATCCGAGGCTTCCGGTACTGGTAATGACTCCAGAGAACGCGATGGCGAAGTCAATTGCCCGGATGCGCGGGAAGCCTCGGAGCGGGCCCCGACCCTTCTGACAGGACCCGCGCTGTGCCGTATATCCCGGATGCATGGTCATACTGCTCCGTGGAATTCTTGAGATGGGTTCGAGTCACTCGTCACCGTCGCTGCCGCGCGGCGGAGATGGCGTGCCAGATCTTCGCCGGCGTGTACGGCAGATCGAGGCGGTCGATG
>DATBKZ010000067.1:0-3167 GCA_036555615.1 Burkholderiales bacterium
GCGACAGCGCCGCGATGATGAGCAGGACCGCGAGATAGACGATGTCCTGCGGCCAGAACACGAGGCCGAAGATGTAGAACTTGCGGTGGGCGATGTCGAAGAGGATCGCCTGGCGGTCATTCCAGGTGAGCCACGCCCCGCCGTAGAACACGAGTTGTGTGGCCCAGACCAGCACCCAGCGCCACGCGGCAAACCAGCCGGTGACCGCGCGCGGATAGATCTTCTTGTCCGCGGCGTAGAGCTCCGTCTCGATGACGGCCGCGCCGCCGCCGCGGACATTCTCCGCGGACACGCGCTGGTTTGTTGTTTTTGGAACCGGCCGGAGGGAAGGTTGAGCCATGCCTTCTCCCGCGTCGCTACCTGCCGGGCGGAGCGCCCGTCCGGAAAACCGGCGCTGCCCGCCGGACCGTGGCGCGGGCCTGCCCCCTGCGGCAGAAAATTTCGTCGGCGCTGCGCATCAATACTTGACCTGGATTTTTTCCAGCTGCTCCTTGGTGATCCCGGGAACCTTGCCCCGCGCCTTGAAGCGGTTCAGGTTCCAGCCGCCCGGCCCTACCCACGCCTTGAAGATCTGGAGGTTCTGCTGGCGCTCCTCCTCGGTGCCGCCGAGGAACATGTACATGTTGCCGGGCTTGCCGCCGGCGTGCTCGCTCTTGCCGTCGTCGAGCCGGCGCATGATCGCCCCGGTATCCGGCCAGCCGATGAGCATGACGAGATCGGCGTAGGTATCCATCCGGGGCCCTTTCATCGCCGCGGTGTATTTCTTCTGGTCCAGCTGAAAATCCGCGAGAGACGGCGCGCCCGCGCCGTGACAGCCCGCGCACTTCGAGTCGAAGATGGGCTTGATGTCCTTGCGGTAGGTCACGTCCTGCGCCAGGCTGCCGGCGCTTGCCACGGTAAGGCACGCTGCAACGCATGCTGAGCTCAAGGTCGTTTTCATGGGGGCTTCCTTTCCGTGATGAACGGGGCCCTCACTGCGCGGCCCCGCGCTGCGAAAGACTGAACACGTAGGCAGTAAGGAGGTGGATCTTGGCGGGCGAGAGCAGGTCCTTGTGCGCCGGCATCTGGCCCGAGCGGCCCTTCACGATCTGCTCGATGATGTTCTGCTCGCCCGAGCCGTGCAGCCACACGCCGTCGGTGAGGTTGGGCGCGCCGAGCTGGGGATTGCCCTTGCCGTCGGCGCCGTGGCACGCGCTGCAGGCCTGCACGAACAAAGCCTTGCCGCGGGCGGCGCGCTCGGATTCGTGGGTGAGTCCCGATAACGAGAGGACGTAGTGAGCCGTGTCCTGGATGCCCGCATCGCTCCCGACCGCCGCGCCCATGGGCGGCATCATGCTGGTGCGCCCGTCGGTGATCGATACCTTGATCGCCTCGGGCGTGCCGCCCCACAGCCAGTCCTGGTCCGTGAGGTTCGGAAAGCCGCGGCTGCCGGCGCCGTCGGACGCATGGCACTGCGCGCAGTTGTTGAGGAAGAGCTTCTGGCCAATCGCGAGCGCATCCGGCGCCTTGGCGAGCGCGGCCACGTCCTGTGCCGCGAATTTCTCGTAGAGCGGCCCGAAGCGGGCGTCCGCTGCGCGCGTCTCCTCCTCGAACTGCCCGACTTGCGACCACCCGAGCGTGCCGGAATAGCTGCCAAGTCCCGGGTAGAGGACCAGGTAGCCGAGCGAGAACGCGATCGTGAGATAGAACAGCCACGCCCACCACCGCGGCAGGGGATTGTTGTATTCGGTGAGATCCTCGTCCCAGATGTGCCCGGAGGTGTCGGCCTCCACCGCCTTGCGCACGCTCTGGGACTTGAGAAATATCGCGCAGGCGACGACCGAGACGACCGAGATGACGCCGATGAAGAGGTCCCAGAAGACGCTGCTGAACTGGCTCATGAATGGACCCCTTCATCCTCGTCATCGCCGAACGGCAGCAGCGCGTCGCGCTCGAAGCGCTCCCGGCGCGACGGCGCGTACGCCCACCACGCGATTCCCAGGAACGCCGCCAGCGCGGCAACGGTGACGAGGCTTCTCAGCAGGTTGATGTCCATCGAACCGTAGCGAGGGGATACTCCCCTCGTGCTCCCCTGTTCCAGTTCCACAAGATGATCATCACGGTTACGGTTTGTGCTTGATCGCGGTGCCGAGCACCTGGAGGTAGGCGATCAACGCCTCCATCTCCGTTCGGTCCTTCAGTTCGTCCGCCGCCTTGGCGATCTCCTCGTCGGTATAGGGCACGCCTGCCACCCGCAAGGCGCGCATCTTCGCCCGGATGTCGCCGGCACTGGCGGCGGTGCGCGCGAGCCAGGGAAAGGACGGCATGTTCGACTCGGGCACGACGCTCCTCGGATCGAGCAGGTGCAGCCGGTGCCACTCGTCCGAGTAGCGGCCGCCCACGCGGTGGAGATCCGGCCCGGTGCGCTTGGAACCCCACTGGAACGGGAAGTCGTAGACGAACTCGCCGGCCACCGAGTAGTGCCCGTAGCGCTCCACTTCCGCGCGGAACGGCCGCACCATCTGGGAGTGGCAGTTGTAGCAGCCCTCGCGGATGTAGATGTCGCGGCCCGTCAACTGCAGCGGCGTGTAGGGCTTCAGCCCCGCCACCGGCTCGGTCACCGAGCGCTGGAAGTAAAGGGGCACGATCTCGACCAGGCCGCCGACCGCGACGACGAGGATGACGAGAACGATGAGCAGCGCCTGGTTGCGCTCGATGCGGTCATGCGTCAGCATCGTCCCGTCTCCCTCAGGCGTGCGCGACGGCAGGCGCCGGGATCGCCGCGTTCACGGTGCGCGCGGCGCCGATCGTCTTCACCATGTTGTAGGCCATGAGCAGCATCCCGCCGAGATAGAGCAGCCCCCCGAGGAGGCGGATGGCGTAGAAGGGATAGGTCGCCTTGACGCTCTCGACGAAGGTATAGGTGAGCGTGCCGTCGTCGCTCACCGCGCGCCACATCAGGCCCTGCATCACGCCGGCGATCCACATCGCCGCGATGTAGAGCACGATGCCCACCGTCGCGACCCAGAAATGCGCATTGATCAACGGCACCGAGTACATCTCGGTTCGCCCGTAGAGGCGCGGAATCACGTAGTAGAGGGAGCCCATGGACACGAGCCCCACCCAGCCGAGCGCGCCGCTGTGCACGTGCCCGATCGTCCAGTCGGTGTAGTGCGAGAGCGCGTTCA
>DATBKZ010000068.1:0-45308 GCA_036555615.1 Burkholderiales bacterium
CGCGAGGCGCGCGCGATCGAGTTCTACAACGTGCTGTCCTCGTTCGATTTCATGAGCTCGACGCCGACGCTGTTCAATTCGGGCACGCGCCGCTCCCAGCTCGCGAGCTGTTACCTCACCACCGTCTCCGACGACCTCGACGGCATCTACGAGGCGATCAAGGAGAACGCACTCCTGCAGAAGTTCGCCGGGGGCCTGGGCAACGACTGGACGCCGGTGCGGGCCCTGGGCTCGCATATCAAAGGCACGAATGGCAAGAGCCAGGGTGTCGTGCCGTTCCTCAAGGTCGTGAACGACACCGCAGTCGCCGTCAACCAGGGCGGCAAGAGGAAGGGGGCGGTCTGCTCCTACCTCGAGACCTGGCACCTCGACATCGAGGAATTCCTCGAGCTGCGCAAGAACACCGGCGACGACCGCCGCCGCACCCACGACATGAACACCGCGAACTGGGTGCCGGATCTCTTCATGAAGCGCGTCATGGAGGGGGCCGACTGGACGCTGTTCTCTCCCTCTGATGTCCCCGACCTGCACGACCGCTACGGGCGCGCGTTCGAGAAAGCCTATGTCGAGTACGAGGAGCGCGCCCTGCGCGGCGAGATCAAGCCCTACAAGCGCGTTCCGGCGGTGCAGCTGTGGCGCAAGATGCTCACGATGCTGTTCGAGACCGGGCATCCCTGGTTGACCTTCAAGGATCCCTGCAACCTGCGCTCGCCGCAGCAGCATGTGGGCGTCGTGCACAGCTCCAATCTCTGCACCGAGATCACGCTCAATACCGGGCCGGACGAGATCGCCGTGTGCAATCTCGGCTCGGTCAACATGCCGGCGCATCTCGATGTCGCCACGGGGCGCATGGACATGGAGAAGCTCCGCCGCACGGTCGGCACCGCCATGCGCATGCTCGACAATGTGATCGATCTCAACTTCTACTCGGTCAACAAGGCGCGCAACTCCAACTTCAAGCACCGGCCGGTCGGGCTCGGCATCATGGGCTTCCAGGATTGCCTGCACCTGCTGCGCATTCCCTATGGCTCGCAAGCGGCCGTGGAATTCGCCGATCGCTCGATGGAGGCGATTGCCTGGAGCGCCTTCCGCGCCTCCACTGATCTCGCCGAGGAGCGCGGGCCCTATTCGACGTTCAAGGGCTCGCTGTGGGACCGCGGCATCCTGCCGTTCGACACCTTGAAGATGCTCACGGAGGAGCGCGGCGGCTACGTCGAATGCGACCTGTCGACCACGCACGACTGGGCGGGGCTGAGAAAGCGGATCCAGCAGGTCGGCATGCGCAACTCCAACTGCCTCGCGATCGCACCGACCGCGACGATTGCGAACATCACGGGACTCTCGCAGTGCATCGAGCCCACCTACCAGAACCTCTACGTCAAGTCGAACCTCTCGGGCGAGTTCACGGTGGTGAACGAGTTCCTGGTGCGGGATCTGAAGAAATTGAACCTGTGGGACGAGGTGATGATCGCCGACCTCAAGTACTTCGATGGCTCGCTCGCCAGGATCGACCGCATCCCGCCGGAGGTCCGCACGCTCTACGCGACCGCGTTCGAGATCGAGCCGAAATGGCTGGTCGAGTGCGCAGCGCGCCGGCAGAAGTGGATCGACCAGTCGCAGTCACTCAATATCTACATGGGGGGCGCTTCGGGCAAGCGGCTCGACGAGACCTACAAGCTCGCGTGGATCCGGGGGCTGAAGACCACCTACTACCTGCGCACGCTGGGCGCGACCTCGGCCGAGAAGTCCACGATCGCGACCGGGCAGCTGAACGCCGTGCCTGCCGATGGCGGGCTCGCGGCGGAGGAGCCCAAGTTCTGCAAGATCGACGATCCGGACTGCGAGTCCTGCCAGTAAGGGGAGAAGGGAGATGATGCAATTCGGAGAACAGCACGGGCTCGCCGGCGGCGCGGGGCTCGAGCCGCAAGCGCGCGTGCCCGCGCGCGGGCCGGTGCCGGGGGAGGCTCAGCTCCGGCGCGTCAACGTGGCCGACAAGCGCGTCATCAACGGCCAGACCGACGTCAACCAGCTGGTGCCGTTCAAGTACAAGTGGGCGTGGGAGAAGTATCTCGCCGCCTGCGCCAACCACTGGATGCCGCAGGAAATCCAGATGAGCCGGGATATCGCGCTGTGGAAGGACCCGAACGGGCTGACCGAGGATGAGCGGCGGATCGTGAAGCGCAATCTCGGCTTCTTCGTCACCGCGGACTCGCTGGCGGCGAACAACATCGTGCTCGGGACCTACCGCCACATCACCGCGCCCGAGTGCCGGCAGTACCTCCTGCGGCAGGCGTTCGAGGAGGCGATCCACACCCACGCCTACCAGTACATCGTGGAGAGCCTGCAGCTCGACGAGGCCGAGATCTTCAACGCCTACCACGAGATCCCGTCGATCCGCGACAAGGACGAGTTCCTGATCCCGTTCATCGACACGCTGACCGACCCCTCGTTCCGCACCGGCACGCCGGAAGCGGACCAGAAGCTTCTCAAGAGCCTGATCGTGTTCGCGTGCCTGATGGAGGGCCTGTTCTTCTACGTCGGCTTCACGCAGATCCTCGCGCTCGGCCGGCAGAACAAGATGACGGGCTCCGCGGAACAGTACCAGTACATCCTGCGCGACGAGTCCATGCACTGCAATTTCGGCATCGACCTCATCAACACGATCAAGATGGAGAACCCGCACCTGTGGACGCCGGAATTCCGCGAGGAGCTGCGCGAGATCTTCGTGAAAGGAGTCGAGCTCGAGTTTCGCTATGCCGAGGACACCATGCCGCGCGGCGTGCTGGGGCTCAATTCCGCGATGTTCAAGGAGTACCTGCGCTTCATCGCCAACCGGCGCTGCCAGCAGATCGGCCTTGATCCCATGTTCGAGGGCGCTGGCAACCCGTTTCCGTGGATGGCGGAGATGATCGATCTCAAGAAGGAGCGCAATTTCTTCGAGACACGCGTCATCGAGTACCAGACGGGCGGGGCGTTGAGCTGGGACTGACGCGGCAAAGGAGGCAGCCGGAAAAGGACGTTTGCTCACAACCTAACTGGGAGGCGCGATACTTGGGTTCCAGCCTGCTGAACCGGCGTTACCGCAGACGTAGACAGAGCATGATGCACACCATTACCGAGTGCCGCGCCGAGGGGAATTACACCCTCTGGCTCCGTTTCGACGACGGGCTGGAAGGCAGCGTGGATCTCGGCGACCTGGTGCTGACCGAGTCGTACCTGGCGATTTCCGACGCTGAGACCTTCGCGCGCGTGGCGATCGACCCGGTGTCGAACGCGGTCACCTGGGCCGGGGGCATCAAGCTCGACCCGGAGATGCTGTACCGGGACCTCGCGAGCAAGACCCACGCCGCCCGCCATTGAGAAACCGCGGGCATCGCGCGGGCTGACCGACTGGAGGTTCGAATGGCGAAAGCGAGGAAGCGAACCGGAAAGAAAGCCCGGGCGAAAAAGAAGAAAGCCGTCCGGCGTGACGTCAAACGCGGCGCGGCGAAGCGCAAACCAGCAGCCCGCAAGCCGGCGGCCCCCGCCGCCCCGACGGCCCCCCGCCCGGTCGTGATACCCGGCGCCTGGCCGTTTCCGATGGGCCCCAAATCCCAGTAAATCCGGACGCTATCGCGCCGGTTCACTTCCGCGCGTTCGAACGGACGGGGGATACTCAGTCACCGTCCCCATCCCCGCGGATCGCCGTTCAACGCGCGGCATCCAGGGCTCCCGGGCTGTCGTGATGCGGGTTCCCGGCCCTTGCCTGCAGTTGATCTAGCGCAACCTGGCTACTAACCTGCCTCCGTATGATGGATGGCCGGAGCGAGATGCTCGCCCTGGACCCACGACCCGGAGGCACACATGAGAACACCATGGATCGTCGCGCTCGCCCTGGCCGCTGGCGCAGCGCTATACGGCACGGCGCCGGCCAATGCCGCTGAGGTTGTCGTCCGTTCCGCCACGGGCGAGTTCAAGGAGGTGAAGGAGCGCGTGCTGCACGCGATCGAGAACCGCGGTCTCGTGCTCAATTACACGTCGCGCATCGGCGCCATGCTCGAGCGCACCGGCAAGGACATCGGCGCTGCGCAGAGAATCTACCGCGAGGCGGAGATGCTGGAATTCTGCAGCGCCAAGGTCTCCCGCGACACCATGGAAGCCGATCCGCGTAACATTGCCTATTGCCCGTACGCGATTGCGATTTACACGCTGCCGAAGGAAAAGAACCGCGTCTACGTGGCCTACCGCCGGGTCGACACCGCGGGCGCCGGAAAGTCCACGAAGCCCCTGGGCGCAGTGAACAAGCTCCTCGCCGACATCGTCGCCGAAGCGCTCAAGTGATGGACCGCAAGCGGGTCAACGCGTCCACCATTCGCTCGGTCGGCTACGACGCGGGGAAGCAGTTGCTCGAGATCGAGTTCACGAGCGGCTCGATCGTGCAGTATTCCGGCGTCTCGCCGGAAGTGCACCGCCGCTTCACGAACGCGCCCTCCCCGGGAAGCTTCGTTCAGGACCAGATCGACGAGCACTTCCCGTCGCGGAAGATCCGCTAGGGCACGCCCGGCTGGATCAGGGGTAGTCCGCGCGGCGCGCCTCGCCGACGCTCAGCGCCCTTTCCACAGCTCCGAGAAGGCGCCGACGGCGGCGTCGACGTCCGGCGCCGAGATGTGGCGGTGAGTCACGAAGCGCAGCACGTGGGTGTCGGCGGGCGCGACCAGCACGCCCTTTGCCTTCAGGTCCTCCGACCACTGCGCCGCGCGGCGGCCGCTCTTCCTCACGTCCGCGCGCACGAGGTTGGTCTCCACGTCGCGCGGGTCGCACAGGCTTGGGTCGATGCGGTGAAAGCCTTCGGCGAGCCGTTTCGCCGTCTGGTGATCTTCGCCGAGCCGGTTCACCATGGTCTCGATCGCGACGACGCCCGCGGCGGCGAGCGGGCCCGCCTGGCGCAGGTTGCCGCCCACCATGCGGCGCATGCCGCGGGCGCGCTCGATGAACGCGGCGCTCCCGCACAGAATCGAGCCGACCGGCGCCGATAGTCCTTTTGAGACGCAGAAGCAGACCGAGTCGGCATACCTGGAGATTTCTTCGGCCGAGCAGCCCAGGGCGATCGCGGCGTTAAAGATGCGCGCCCCGTCGACATGCACGGGCACGCCGGCATCGCGCGCAAGACCGTGGACCGCCCGCATGTGCGCGAGCGGCAGCACCGCGCCGCCGGAGCGGTTATGGCTGCTTTCCATCCACACGAGGGCGGTGCCCATGTGGTGGCGCGTATAGGGCCGGATCGCCTCGCGCAGCAGCTCCAGGTCCATCGCGCCGCGGCGGCCGGGAACGCCGCGGTAGAACAGCCCGGCGACGCCCGCGATGCCGCCGAGCTCGGCGTTCAGCGTGTGCGAGCCGTCCTCCAGCAGCACCTCGCCGCCACGCTGCCCGTGCGCGAGCATGGCGACCAGGTTTGCCATGGTGCCGCTCGGCATGAACGCGCCGGCTTCCTTGCCGGTGCGGCTTGCGGCGAGCGCCTCGAGCTTCTTCACCGTCTCGTCGCCGTCGCGCGAGTCGTCGCCGAAGCTCGACTCGCGCATCGATTCGAGCATCGCCTCGGTGGGGCGGGTGACGGTGTCGCTCCGGAGATCGACCATGGCCCAGTTTAGCGCATGGACAGGAGGAAGTCGGCGACTTCGCGGAACCCGGCGCCGGCGGCGGAGGCAGTGACGTAACGAGGCTCGTGCGCGAGCCGGCCGGCGAACTCGCGGATGTTGGCGACGCCGATCGAGTGGGGAAAGAACGCGAACATGGGGGCGTCGTTGGGCGAATCGCCGACGAATGCATAGGAACCGCGCACCGCGTCCAGGTCAACCCGGAACTCCTCGCGCATGAGCTTCCGGGTTGCGGCGAGCTTGTCGTAGGTGCCGAACCAGCCGTTGACGTGGATGGAGCTTACCTTTGCGGTCAGGCCGCGCGCCTCCATCAACGCGACGATGCGATCCACCGCGTCGCGCGGCAGGCGCGCCACGTCCTCGCAGTAGTCGATCGCAAGGTCGGTCTCGCGGTAGTGCTGGTCGGAGGCGATGGCGCAGCCTGGAGCCGCGCGCAGGATATCCGCGCCGATCGCGCGCAGCCGCTCCCGGTTCGCCGCGCGTGCCGCGGCATCATCGGCGTACGCCCGCTTCATCACACGCGCTGCGCGATCGTAGCGGAAGTGGAACGCGCCGTTCTCGCCGACGACGGCGGCGACCGGCCACATGCGCGCAATGTGGTCGCACCAGCCGGCGGGACGCCCCGTGATCGGCACGACCTGGAGGCCGGCCTGCTCCAGGCGTTCCATCGCCGCGTAGGCTTCCGCGGTCAGCCTGCCGCCGGTGGTGAGCGTCTCGTCGATGTCGCAGAACACGCCGCGGAGGCCGCGACGTGCTTCCGCCGGAAGATCGGTCAGCGGCAGCATGAAAGCAGCGGTTTCACGGATCGGGTCACGACTCGTCCCGGCCGCGCTGCGGGCGAGCGGCCATCAGCGGCAGACTTCCTCGCCCGCTGGCGCCTCGGGCCGGGCGCGAAAGCCGAAGCGCTGCGCGACGGTCTCGGAGCGGATTGGCGCGACCTGCACGCTGGCGCTGCGGTATCTCAACCACAGCGGCGCTTCCTTCCCCTGCTGCAACCGGCCCATCAGCTCTTCGAGCGCGTCTTCGGTAAGCGGCGCCCCGGCGGCGCCGGTGAAATGCGCGAGAAGCCGCTCGAGGTCCCGGTCATGGACCGCTCCGATGCCATGCTCGGTTTCGAATAGCGGGGTGCCGGTCTCGTCGATCCACGCGCCACGAACGGTCGATACCGCGCTGCCGGTGCTCGTCTCGAGATCGAGCGGGGCCGCGCCGGCGCTGACGACCCGATACACGCGCGGCGTGTAGTCGAGATCGACGAACACGCGCTGCGGCCCGTTCTGGAAGTACCAGCAGCCGCGCTCGTCGCGCGCGAAATTGCGGCCGATGAACTCCGTGACAAGGGGATTCGAGATCCGCTCGCCCTTGATCAGCCACTGCCCGCGCCGGTCGAGGGAGACCCAACCGTAGACCGCAGGAACGTTCGGCCATTTGGCCATGCCGCGGAGAACGATCTCGTCCATGGCCCGAATCTACCATGGAGGTACGGAGGGCGGGTCGCCGCCCGACGGCCCACCCGTCACCGCTCGATCGTCACTGTTCCTCGGCGTGCGCGGTCTTGGCGTGCTGCTCGGCGAGCGTCTTCTGGATGTTGGGCGGCACCGGCTCGTAACGCGCGAACTCGACGGTGTAGGAACCCTGGCCCGCGGTGACCGACTTGAGACGCGCCTGATAGTTGTTCAGCTCCGACAGCGGCACCTGCCCCTTGATCACGAGGGTGCCGGGTGCGAGCGAGTCGGTGCCGGAGAGCTGGCCGCGCTTGGACGAGAGGTCGCCGGCGATATCGCCCATGTTGGCTTCCGGCGCGGTGATCTCGATGTTGACGATGGGCTCGAGAACGATCGCGCGCGCCTTGCTGATCGCGTCCATGAACGCGCGCTTGCCTGCTGAAATGAACGCAACTTCCTTGGAGTCGACGTCATGGTACTTGCCGTCGTAGACGATGACGCGCACGTCGTGCACCGGGTAGCCCGCTACCGGTCCGGACTCCAGCACCTGGCGCACGCCTTTCTCCACCGCGGGTATGAACTGGCCGGGGATCGCGCCGCCTTTCACCTGGTCCACGAACTCGAATCCCGAGCCGCGCTTGAGGGGCTCGACCTTGAGGAACACCTCGCCGAACTGGCCGGCGCCGCCGGTCTGCTTCTTGTGCCGGTGGTGGCCCTCGGCGCGGGCGGTGATGGTCTCGCGGTAGGGGATGCGCGGCGGCTTGGTCGAGACCTCGACGTTGTACTGCTTGGTCATGCGCTCGAGGATGTAGCGCATGTGGAGGTCGCCCAGCCCGCTGATGACGGTCTGGTTGAGCGTCGCGTTGTGCTCGACCTTGAAGGTGGGGTCCTCGGCGGAGAGCTTGTGCAGCGCATCCGAGATCTTCTGCTCGTCGCCGCGGCGCTTGGGCTCGATGGCAAGCGAGTACATCGGCGTCGGAAACTCGAGCGGCACGAGGTGGATCTGGTCTTCGTCGTGCGAATCGTGCAGTACCGCGTCGAAGTGGATCTCGTCCACCTTGGCAATCGCGCCGATGTCCCCCGGCACGAGCGCGTCGGTCTCGACGAAGTCCTTGCCCTGCAGGAGATAGGCGTGGCCGACCTTGAAGCTCTTCCGCCCCTCGCCGATGAAGAGCTGGGAGTCCTTGGTGATCGTGCCCTGGTGCACGCGGAATACGCCCACCTTGCCGACGTAGGGATCGATCATCACCTTGAACACGTGGGCGATCACGTGCTTCTTCAGGTCGGGCTCGGCGCGCACCGGCTGCGCCTTCTCGCCTGTGCCCTTGACGAGCTGCGGCGCGTTGCCTTCCGTGGGATTGGGGAGGAGCTTCACGATCACGTTGAGCAGCTCCGCGACGCCGGCGCCGTTGCGCGCGGAGACGAAGCATACCGGAATAAGATGGCCCTCGCGCAGGGCCTTCTCGAACGGCGCGTGCAGCTCTTCGGGCGCCACCTCGCCCTTCTCGAGGTATTTCGCCATCAGCTCCTCGTCCACCTCGACCACCTGGTCCACCAGCGCGCTGTGCGCTTCTTCGACTGAAGAGAAGTCCGCCGCACCGGAGGGATTAAAAAAGCAATCCACCACGCGCTTGCCCCCGTCGGCGGGAAGGTTGATCGGCAGGCACTCCCGCCCGAACGCCGCCTGCACCTTCGCGAGCACCCCCGGCAAGTCCACGTTCTCGGCGTCGATCTTGTTGACGACGATCATGCGGCAGAGATCGCGCCGCCGCGCCCAATGCATCATGCGGCCGGTGATCATCTCGACGCCGTTCTGGGCGTTGACGACGATGGCCGCCGTTTCCACCGCGGGCAGCGCCCCGATCGCGCGGCCGATGAAATCGGGCAGGCCGGGCGTGTCGAGAAGATGGATCCGCGTGTCCTGGTGCTGCAGGTGCACGATCGAGGCGTTGAGCGAGTGCTGGAACTGCTTCTCGAGGGGGTCGAAATCGCAGACAGTGGTCCCCTTTTCCACGGTTCCCGTGCTGGTGATCGCCCCCGCCTTGGCGAGCAACGCCTCGGCGAGCGTGGTCTTGCCGGAGCCGCCGTGGCCGGCAAGGGCAATGGTGCGGATGGCTACAGGGGAAAACTTGGGCATGGCGGATTCCTCCGACCGAGCATTCGCGGCAATAACGAGGGGGTGAGCCGAGTATAAACGCGGGCCAGCACGGGGTTCAAGCTAACCCCATTTGCGCGGCGCCTGCGTTCAATTGACCAGCGTCGCATCACCCAGGAGGCGCCATGAAACGCGAGCTTGCCGCAGCTGGACTGCTGTTGCTGCTGAGTACGCCTGCCGCGCCGGCCGCCGCGGCCGGCAATCTGGTGGAGGTCACGGTTTACGACCGGAAAGAACGGCGGGTCTTGCCCGTCCACCGGCACAAGGGCCGCCTCTACGTCGTGGGCAGGCCAGGCAACGAATACCAGATCGCCGTTCGGAATCGTAGCGGCGGGGACATCCTGTCGGTCGTCTCGGTGGACGGCGTCAACGCGGTGAGCGGTGAAACCGCTGCCTGGCACCAGACGGGCTACGTCCTCGGCCCGCATCAGCGTTTCGACATCAAGGGCTGGCGCAAGAGCCTCGAGCGCGTGGCGGCGTTCTTCTTCACCGAGCATCAGAACTCGTATGCCGCGCGCACCGGCCGGCCCGACAACGTCGGCGTGATCGGTGTCGCCGTGTTTCGGAGGAAAGCCGAGCCCGAGGCGCGCATCGACCAGCCCATGCCATGGCCGGAATCGGCCGCCCCGGGCGAGCGTGAGGACAGCTCCTTTCCCGAACCTGCGGGCGCCGCGGCCAACGAAGGCGACGTCGCACGCCGGGCGCAGAGCTCGGCTGCCCGGATCTACGGGCCGTATCCACAGAGCCCGGCAAAGCTCGGGACCGGGCATGGACGCAGCCGGACTTCACGCGTGACCTACGCCGGTTTCGAGCGGGCAACAGCGGCTCCCGAGGAGATCATCGCGATCCACTACGACACCTACAGCAACCTGGTTGCGCTGGGCGTCATCCCGGCACCGCGGATTGCGACGCCGTTTCCGGGGCAGTTCGTGCCGGATCCGAGATAGGACGCGGCGGTCACCGGTGGCCGGAAAGCCGTGAATGGACAGCACGACGGCGCGCCATTTACCGGCGGGTTGGCGGAGCGCATACTGCCAACCCGCCATGGCCTGGAGTGCGGAGAGCACTGATGAAGAGCTCATGCTGCATTACCGCGACGGCGACGCGGGCGCATTCGACGTGCTGTATGCACGGCACAAGGGCGGGGTATACCGCTATCTGGTGCGCCAGTGCCGGAATGCAGCGGTGGCGGAGGAGTTGTTCCAGGACGTGTGGATGAATCTCATCCGCGCGCGGGCCGGGTACACCGTCCGGGCCCGGTTCACGACCTATCTCTACCGGCTCGCGCACAACCGGCTGATCGACCACTACCGCAGGAACGGCCATGCCAGCGTGATTTCCCTTGAGCAGGAAGACGGCGAGGCAGTGGTGGATCCGCCCGACGAGCGCGAGCCGCCGCAGGACGAGGCGCTTGATGCGAAACGGCAAGCCGAGCGCCTCCTGGACCTGATCGGGGAGCTGCCCGAGCCGCAGCGCGAGGCTTTCCTGCTGCAGCAGGAAGGCGGGATGAGCGTGGAAGAGATCGCCCAGGCGACCGGCGTCAGCCGCGAGACGGCGAAGAGCCGGCTGCGCTACGCCATGGCCAAGCTGAGAAAAGGCATGCAGGGATGGCGTTGAACGAGAGCCACGTGGGGGACACGAACGGGCGAGCGGAGCGCGATCCGCGGATCGCGCGCCTCTACCGCGACGCCGCGCGTGAGGAGCCGCCGGCGCGCCTCGATGCGGCCATCCTTGCCGCGGCACGCCGCGAAGTCGGCGCCGGCCCGCGCGCGCTCGCTTCGAAGCTGCGCCGCTGGCATGTTCCGATCTCGATCGCGGCAGTCGTCGTCGTGAGCGCGAGCCTGGTCATTCTGATGCAGGAAGAAGAGGGCAAGCGCGACGAAGCCGCCGCGGTTCAGGCGACTCGCGCGCCCGCCGAACAGCCTGCCGCGCCGCCCCCTCTGCCTACAGTCGCAAAGGAGCCCATGAAACGAGCGCCGGAAGATTCCTTGAGCGCTCGCCCCATCCCGCGGGCCGATAGGGAGGCGGCTGAGAGGAGCGAGTTCACTGCCCGTCGCCGGCTGGATGCTGCCGCTCCCGCCTCACCTCCCGCGGGGGATGTAGCGACCTCGGCCGGCAAGACGTCGCCGCAGCCATTTCTTGCCGCGCCATCCGCGGGGATGGAAGAGCGCGCCACGCATCCGACAGAAGACGCAGTCACCGCGGGCAGGGCAGCAAGCGCTCCGGCAGCATCGAGCGAGCCGCGGGCGGCCCTTCCACGTGCCGAAGCCCCACAGTCCGCGGGGGTGGCGGGGGCCTTGGCAACGAAGGTCATCGAGCAGGACCGAGCGCCGGTATGGCGGGACTACGAGAAGGAGCCGCCCGAGAAATGGCTTGCGCGAATCGAGGAGCTCAAGGTTCAGGGACGGGGGCCGGAGGCACAGGAAATGTTGACCGAGTTCGGGCGCCGCTTTCCCGAGTATCCCCTCCCGTCCAGCCTCAGGTGAGCACGTAGCGCGTTGGGGGGGTCCAGCCCAATCCAGGGGCACTCCGCAGGCCCTTTCCATACCCTCCCCCGACATTCATTTTGCTGCACTGCGTCTGCCGGCGAATCATCCGGTTCCCGGCCCCCGTTCCGGGCTCTCCGTCAAGGCAGGCGCGGAGTTTGCTGGGAGTTTGCAGAGGTGTAGGCGCAGCGAAATTACTGCGACGCAGCATAATGGAAAAATGGTAGATATAAGCTATTGACAACATGAGGTATATAAAGCAGAATACGGGCATGCTGCATAGCAGCATGCATGGCGTTGGGCGAGGCTGTCGGTGAGGCGAGATACGTGGTTGCACCCCCACAGCCCAACCCCTAGAATTAGTCACCTTCCCAAGGTGCTCCACAACCTGTTGTGGCCGTGCATTGGCCCGGCTTCTTAGCCGAGGGATTCCGGGTTCGAGCCGCGACTACTCGCGGCCCGGGCGTGTCAAATACAAGAAGAAGGGGAAAGGTGGTTACCACCATGAATAGCACTCGATTCTTGGTCACTGGAACATCGCTGCTTCCGAGCGAGGGGGGCCGCTGGGGCCGCAGGCTGGGGTCGATCCTGGTCCTCGGGGCTTGTGTCGTGGCGCTCACGCTCATCCTGACGGACCACGGCGGCGGTGGCCGCTTCCGCCCGGCCCAGACGCAGACGGAAGTGGTTCCGACGATCCCGGCGGCCATCACGGCCAATCCCGAACGGGAGCCGGTAACGGATACCGCCCAGATGCAGGCGGAAGAAGCCCGCTACCGCGCCCTGTCGCAATTCGTCGCCAAGCGCTATCTGGTCTCCCAGGACGCGGCATTTGACCTCGTCACGCTCGCGCACAACGCCGCCCGCCAGCTCCAACTCGATCCTCTCCTGATCATTGCCGTGATTGCCATTGAATCCCGCTTCAACCCCATCGCTGAAAGCCCGGCGGGGGCCAAGGGGCTCATGCAGATCATCCCGAAGTTTCACGGCGACAAGCTGGAGGCGTTCGGGGGCGAGGACGCGGTGTTCGAGCCCGCTACCAACATCCACGTCGGCGCCAGGATCCTCAACGAGTACCTGCGCCGCACCGGCCATCTCGGAATGGCGTTGCAGATGTACGCTGGAGCGTTGGATGACGAGCGGGACCGCTACACGCGCAAGGTGCTGGACGAGCGGTTGCGGCTTCAGCAAGTGGTATCCCCTCCAGGGCAGCGCGCGGCCCCTCCGGCTGCCGTGCGAACGGCATCCGCCACGGTCAGCCACCCCAACGTCCTGCCGAGCGCTCTCGACTGAAATCCGGCTCTCCGGGGTGGATGGCGAGAGTACGGATCGCCTGGCAGGGCGGTGAAGTGACCGCTCACTTGCAGGACACGCCGACGGCAAGTCGGCTCCTGGCGGCGTTGCCCTGCGAGGCTGCCGCCAATACGTGGGGCGAGGAGGTCTACTTCTCGGTTCCGGTCAAAGCAGCACTTGAGCCGGACGCCCAGCAGGTGGTGGATCCCGGTACGGTGTGTTTCTGGGTGCAAGGTGGCTCCCTCGCGCTGCCGTTCGGCCCGACCCCGGCGTCGAAGGGTGACGAATGCCGGCTGGTCACCCCCTGCAACGTGCTGGGGAAGATCGAGGGTGACCCGCGCCAGCTGAAAAAGGTGAAGCAGGGAGCGGCTGTTCGTGTCGAGATCGTCGCCGATAAGCGTGATTGACGAGCGAGCGCGAGCAGACGCGCGTGACCTGTCACTCCTCACGTCTGGTCACAGCTTGTGTGAGCCGATCATCAGCCGTTTAAAGACGGAATAGCGCTCGCCCACGCCGTCCTCGCTCGGCTCGCGCTGAACGGTGATCCACACATCGGCCGGGAAGCCGGCCGCCAGCTCCGCGGTATAGGCGCATTCGTCCGCCGCGGCGGCCCGCGCCGCTTCGAGCGAGGGCGCTCCAAGCTCGGCAAGGAAGAAGCGGGCGAGATCCTCCTCCAACTGCTCCAGCGTCGCATCGCTGATCTCGGCGACTTCCGCAAGCGTGCAACGACGGCGGGCGGCGACGGCCACAAACGTGGTGTCGCAGTGGCAGCCGGGCGTGCGGTGGCCGCGCGCGAGATCGCACACCGCGTAGCCTCCCGAGACCACCCACTCGCGGTCCTCCGCCGCCCCGCCCTCCTGCGCCAGGATGCGGGCATCGGAATCGTCGAGACGGACCGCCTTGAGAAACTTCACCCTCTGGCTCCTAACGAGGAATCGGGGCGCGGGTTGAGCGGCGGCGAAGCCGTCCGCTCGAGCTCGCGCGGGTCAAGCGGCGGGATACCGTCCGCGTTGACCCTATAATAGTCGGGGCCGAGGCTTCGGGACAGGAGAGCGCGATGGCACAGCAGCCGGAATTGCCGAAAGACTGGCTCGATTTCATGCAGAAGATGTGGAACCCGATGTCCTTTCCCATGCCGGGCATGGGGATGCCGACGGTCAACGTGGCCGAGGTCGAAAAGAAGATCGCCGAGCTCAAATCGGTCGAGACCTGGCTCACGATGCAGGTGGGGTTCCTGCAGATGACGGTGAAGACGCTCGAGATGCAGAAGGCGGCGCTGGAATCGCTTGCCGCCGCGGCGCCGAAGGGCAAGCCGGAAGGCAAGAAATAACAGCGGGCCCGTGGCGTCCGTTCCCTGACCGCGGGCATGCGCGGCCGAGCGCGCCGCATGGCTCCGCAAGCGCGTGCTTTCACGCGGCGGGCGGAGCATACTATTTGGTCCCCCCTACCGAACCGACAGAGGAGGCAATCATGGCCACCACCGTCCGCAAATCCGCCTATTTCAGCATGACGACACCCAACCGCGCGGGCCAGGGCGCACGCATGCTGAGCGCGCTCGCGGCACACGGGGTCAACCTGCTCGCGTTCACCGGTTTCCCCAATGCCGGGCGCGCGCAGGTGGATTTCATTCCCTACGACGTCTCCAAGTTCACCTCTGCAGCTCGCAAGCTGGGGATGAAGGTAAGCAAGCGAAAGACGGTGTTCCTCGCGCAGGGCACGGACAAGGCGGGGGCATGTGCCGGGGTCTGCAGCAAGCTCGCCAAGGCGGGCATCAACATGGTGGCGATGGACGCGGTCGCCGCCGGTAGAGGGCGCTTCGGCGCGATCTTCTGGGTCAAGCCGCGCGACGTGGCGCGCGCGGCGCGGGTGCTGCGCGCGCGCTGAGCGAAATATGGTTTAATCACGCGCTCCGACCAGGGCCATCCAGCAAGGAGTATTTCCATGCCTCACGCAATGCGAATCTATGAACACGGCGGCCCGGAGAAGCTGCGCTGGGAGGAGGTGCAGGTCGGCGCGCCGGGAGAGGGCCAAGTGCTCGTGCGAAGCACCGCCGTGGGGCTCAATTTCATCGATACGTATCAGCGCAGCGGGCTCTACCCGATGCAGCTCCCGTTCACGCCGGGCTCGGAGGGCGCGGGCGTCGTCGAGGCGGTCGGCCCGAAGGTGAAGGAGTTCAAGGCCGGCGATCACGTCGCCTATTCCGGCCCCGTCGGCGCCTATGCCGAGGTGCTGCTCCGGCCCGCCGCACGGCTGGTGAAGATTCCGGCCGGCATTGACGACCGAACGGCCGCGGCGATGATGCTGAAAGGCCTCACCGCCCAATATCTGCTCCGCCGCACCTACCGCGTCAAGAAGGGCGACACCATCCTCATGCATGCGGCGGCCGGCGGCGTCGGGCAGATCTTGTGCCAGTGGGCCAAGGCGCTCGGCGCAACCGTCATCGGCACCGTTGGCAGCGAGGAGAAGGTTGCCCTGGCCAGGAAGGCCGGGTGCAAGCACGTCATCGTCACCTCGCGCGAGAACTTCGTGGAGCGCGTCAAGGAGATCACACAGGGCAAGGGCGTGCCGGTGGTCTACGACGGCGTCGGCAAGGATACATTCATGGGATCGCTTGACTGCCTCGCGCCCCTGGGTCTCCTGGCAAGCTTCGGCAATGCCTCCGGGGCGGTGACCCAGTTCAATCCCGGGCTGCTCGCCCAGAAGGGGTCGCTCTTCCTCACACGCCCGACGCTCATGACCTATACCGCCACGCGCGAGGCGTTGCTCGCAGCGGCGCGGGAGCTGTTCGCGGTGGTGAAGTGCGGCAAAGTCAAGATTGTGATCAACCAGACCTATCCCCTGCGCGACGCGGCGCAGGCGCAGCGCGACTTGGAGTCACGCAAGACGACCGGATCAACCGTGCTGATTCCGTAACCGTCGCGCGTCAGCGGCGCGTCTTGAAGCGCTCGGTGGCGCGCACCAGCTCGGCGCTGATGCCGGGCTCCCATGCGGAGTGACCGGCGTCCGCGACCACGACGTATTCGGACTCGGGCCAAGCGCGGTGCACTTCGTCCGCGGTGACGATGGGGCACACGGCGTCGTAGCGGCCCTGCACGATCGTGCACGGGAGGCTGCGCAGACGGTGCAGGTTCTCGAGCAAGGCGTTCTCCGGCAGGAAGATTCCGTGGATGAAGTAGTGCGCCTCGATGCGCGCGAGCCCGAGCGAGACGACGTCTCCGGCGAAATGCGCCACCGTCTCAGGGCTCGGCAGGAGCGTCGAGCAGACCCCTTCGTAGGTGCTCCAGGCGCGCGCCGCCGGCACGTGCACGGCGGGGTCGGGATCGGCGAGACGCTTGTAGTAGGCGGCGAGGAGATCGGCGCGCTCGGGCGCGGGGATGACCTCGGCAAAAGTCCGCCACGCCTCGGGAAACAGCGTGCGCAGGCCGTAGAGGAACCAGTCGATCTCGATTCTGCGGCACAGGAACATGCCGCGCAGGATGAACCCGGCGCAGCGCCCGGGGTGCGCCTCGCCGTAGGCGAGCGCGAGCGTGCTGCCCCACGAGCCGCCAAAGACGAGCCAGCGCTCGATGGCGAGATGGGCGCGCAGCCGCTCGATGTCGGCCACGAGGCGCGGCGTCGTGTTCTCGCGCAGCTCGCCGAGAGGCGTCGAGCGTCCGGCGCCGCGCTGGTCGAAGATGACGATCCGGTAATGCGCGGGATCGAAGAAGCGCCGGTGGGCGGGAGAGGCGCCGGCGCCGGGGCCGCCGTGCAGGAACAGCACCGGTGCGCCCTCCGGATTGCCCGACTGCTCCCAATACATCGTGTGCAGGTCGTCGAGCCTCAGGGCGCCCGTGGCGTAGGGCTCGATCTCGGGATAGAGCTCGGCGCGCGGCCTGGCGGCAATGTCGGCCATGGCGAAGAATTCTATAATAGCCGCGGGAATCCCCGGTGATGGACGACCAGCTACGCAAAGCCGCGCTCGATTACCATCGGCTGCCGGCTCCCGGCAAGATCTCGATCGCTCCCACCAAGGGTCTCGTCAACCAGCGCGATCTGGCGCTTGCCTACACCCCGGGAGTCGCGGCCGCGTGCCAGGAGATCGCGGCCGATCCCCGCGCGGCGCACAACCTGACCGCGCGCGGCAACCTCGTGGCGGTGATCACCAACGGCACCGCCGTGCTCGGGCTCGGCGCGATCGGCCCGCTTGCCGCGAAGCCGGTCATGGAAGGAAAGAGCGTCCTGTTCAAGAAGTTCGCCGGCATCGATGTCTTCGACATCGAAGTGAGCGAGCGCGATCCGGAGAAGCTGGTTGAGATCATCGCCAGCCTCGAGCCGACCTTCGGCGGCATCAATCTGGAGGACATCAAGGCGCCCGAGTGCTTCATCGTGGAGCGGAAGCTGCGGGCCCGCATGAAGATCCCGGTGTTCCATGACGACCAGCACGGCACCGCGATCATCGTCGGCGCCGCGATCCTGAACGGCCTGAAAGTGGTCGGCAAGGACCTGAAGAAGGTCAAGCTCGTCGCCTCCGGCGCCGGCGCGGCGGCGATCGCGTGCCTCAATCTCCTGGTGGAAATGGGGCTGCCGCGGGGGAATATCGTCGTGACCGACATCAAGGGCGTCGTCTACCGCGGGCGCACCGAGGAGATGGACCCCGAGAAGGAGCGCTTCGCGGTCGAGACGCGGGCACGCACCCTCTCCGAAGTGATCGACGGGGCCGACGTCTTCCTCGGGGTGTCCGCGGGCGGCGTGTTGAAGCCCGAGATGGTGAAACGCATGGGCGCGCGCCCGTTGATCCTCGCGCTCGCCAATCCCGAGCCCGAAATCCGGCCCGAAGTGGCGCGGGCCGCCAAGCCCGACGCGGTGATCGCAACCGGGCGCTCCGACTACCCGAACCAGGTCAACAACGTGCTGTGCTTTCCCTTCGTCTTTCGCGGCGCGCTCGACGTCGGCGCGAGCGCGATCACGCGCGAGATGGAGCTTGCGGCGGTGACGGCGATCGCCGAGCTCGCACAGGCGGAGCAGTCGGACATTGTCGCCCGGGCCTACGGCGACCGGCAGCTGTCCTTCGGGCCCGATTACCTCATCCCGCGGCCCTTCGATCCGCGCCTGATCGGAAAGATCGCGCCGGCCGTGGCGCGCGCGGCGATGGCGAGCGGCGTTGCGACACGCCCAATCGCCGATCTGGATGCCTATCGCGAGCGCTTGAACCAGTTCGTCTACCAATCCGGCCTCATCATGAAGCCGGTGTTCGAGGCGGCAAAGGCCTCGCCCCGGCGCGTGGTCTACGCGGAAGGCGAGGACGAGCGCGTCCTGCGCGCGGCCCAGGTGGTGGTGGACGAGGGCATGGCGCGCCCGACGCTCGTCGGCCGACGCGAGGTTGTCCAGGTGCGCATCGAGCGGCTCGGCCTGAGGTTGAAGCCGGAGCGGGAGTTCGACCTCGTCGACCCCAACGACGACCCGCGCTACCGCGAATACTCGATGGCCTACCACAAGCTCGCTGAGCGCAAGGGGGTGACGCCCCAGATCGCCCGTCTCGAGCTGCGCCGGCGCACCACCCTGATCGGCGCCATGCTCGTGCACATGGGGGCTGCTGACGCCATGCTGTGCGGCGTCGTCGGCCACTATGTCAATCACCTGCGCTTCATCGACGAGGCGATCGGCCTGAGTCCCGGCGCCAGGAACTATGCGGCGATGAACATGCTGCTGCTGCCGCGCCGCACCGTCTTCATCTGCGACACCTACGTCAACTACGATCCGACCGCGGAGCAGATCGCGGAGATGACGGTGCTTGCCGCGGAGGAAATCCGGCGCTTCGGCATCACGCCGCGCGTCGCGCTGCTGTCGCATTCCAGTTTCGGCACCGCGAATACCCCGACCGCGGCGAAGATGCGCCGCGCGCTCGCGCTGATCGGGAGCCTTGCCCCCGGCCTCGAGGTCGATGGCGAAATGCAGGGTGACGCCGCGCTGTCGGAGGAGATCCGCGCCCGGGTGTTTCCGAACGCGCGACTGACCGGCGAGGCAAACCTGCTGGTGATGCCGACGCTCGATGCCGCCAACATCGCCTTCAACCTGCTCAAGACCGCGGCCGGCGACGGCATCACGGTGGGCCCGATCCTGCTGGGGGTCGCGCGGCCGGTCCATATCCTGACGCCCTCGGCCACTGTGCGCCGCATCGTCAACATGACCGCGCTCACCGTGGTGGACGCAGCGGCGCAGCGCGGCGAGCAAACCAGGCTGCTCTAGCGAGCGCTGATCTCTGGCGAGCAAGCGGGACGGAGCCGCGCCCCGCCCATCGCTCCCGACTTCCTATTGCGAGGCTTTATGGCGAAGCAGAAAGTGCGGATCGAGCGCGACACCATGGGGGCGATCGCGGTGCCGGCCGACCGGCTGTGGGGTGCGCAGACGCAGAGGAGCCTGCACCACTTCCGATTTGCGGGCGAAACGATGCCGCTCGAGGTAGTGCACGCCCAGGTGCTGGTCAAGAAAGCGGCCGCCCTCACCAATATGGCGCTCGGGGTTCTCGACGAGCGCAAGGGCGGGGCGATCGTCAAGGCCGCCGACGAGGCATTGAGCGGGCGGCTCGATGCGCATTTTCCGCTGGTCGTCTGGCAGACGGGCTCGGGCACGCAGACCAACATGAACGTCAACGAGGTGCTCGCGAACCGTGCCTCGGAGCTCCTGGGCGGCGGCCGCGGCGGCAAGCGCCTCGTGCATCCCAACGATGACGTCAACCAGGGGCAATCCTCCAACGACACTTTTCCCACGGCGATGCACGTTGCGGCGGTCGTCGCGCTCGTGCGCGGCGTGAAGCCCGCGGTGCGGGCGTTGCGCAACACGCTGGCGAGGAAAGCCGCGTCCTTCGCGAAGATCGTGAAGATCGGCCGCACGCACCTGCAGGACGCGACCCCGCTCACGCTGGGGCAGGAGTTCTCGGGCTACGTGTCGCAGCTCGAGCACGGGCTCGCGCACGTCGACGCGGCGCTGCCGCATCTCTGCGAGCTCGCGCTCGGCGGCACCGCGGTCGGCACCGGGCTGAACACCCATCCCCGGTTCGCGGAGCGGGTGGCCGGGGAGCTCGCGCGCCTGACGAAGCTGCCGTTCGTCACCGCCCCCAGCAAGTTCGAGGCGATGGCCGCGTGCGACGCGCTCGTCAACGCGCATGGCGCGCTCAAGACGCTCGCCGCGTCCCTCATGAAGATCGCGAACGACGTGCGCTGGCTCGCCTCGGGGCCGAGGAGCGGCATCGGCGAGCTCGTCATTCCCGAAAACGAGCCGGGCAGCTCCATCATGCCCGGGAAGGTCAACCCCACGCAGTGCGAGTCCCTGACCATGGTGTGCGGCCAGGTGCTCGGGAACGACGTCGCGATCAACGTCGGCGGCGCATCGGGCAATTTCGAGCTCAACGTGTTCCGCCCGCTCGTCATCCGCAATTTCCTGCACAGCGCGCGGCTCATCGCCAGCGCGTGCGGAAATTTTGACGCGCACTGCGCGCGGGGCGTCCGGCCCAATCGCCGCCGCATCGAGAGCCTGGTGCGCGAATCGCTGATGCTGGTCACCGCGCTGACTCCCCACATCGGCTACGACCGGGCGGCGGCGATTGCCAAGACGGCGCACCGGGAGGGCACCACGCTCAAGCGGGCGGCAGTGAAGCTCGGGCATGTCACGGAAGAGCAGTTCGACCAGTGGGTCCGGCCTGAGAAGATGGTCGGCAAGGCCTGAGCAGCGTTGCGAAAATCGCAACGGACGGGAGTGACTAACGCCTTGATTCGGCGTAGAGTTTCAAGTCCGATCGGGGATCAGGCCGAGGATTATCGGCTATCCGACTGATTATTATGAGGTTTTGCTGAGAGGAGCCGAATCATGAATCGCATCGTGATCGCAGCGGCACTTGTCATGCTGATCTGCGGGAGCGCCTTCGGTCAGACCCAGGGCGACAAGCCCGCCGCAGCGCCGGCCGGCGGGATGACGCAGGAAACGACGCCCGCGCCGCAGAAGGACATAACGATCGTGCAGGGGCCGGGCCAATCCGCGGTCAAGGAGGATGCCAGGCACTGCCTCGAGCACTCGACGAACGTCGATATCACCAAGTGCGCGGAGCCCTACCTTCCGCTCAAGATGATGAAGAAGATGTGACGCGTGCGCGGTGACCGGTCGGCGGCGCCCGGTCACCCGATTGCTCCGCTTCGAACGCCGCCACGAACAAGAAATCCCCGCCGCTCGGGCGGGGATTCTCAAGGCGCCAAACCCGGATCAGATGCCGAGGATCTTCTTGGCCTTGCCCAGCGCCGCCATGGACTCGCTGTGCTTTCCGGCCTTGTGCAGCTTCTCGCCGTCCGCGCGCAGCTTCTTCACTTCGGACATCTGCTGCGACGAGAGCTTGGCCTTGGGCAACGCGGCGTCGATCGCCTTCATTTCCTTCGGGCACGAATTTGCATGCGCGACACCACTCGTCAGCGCGAACAGCGATGCAATCATGATGGTGCGAAACTTCATGAATTTCTCCTTCTCCGGTTGAACGACTGTTGCCGGCCGCTGGCCGGCGTCCCGTCAATCTACGTGCCGGAACACCACAGGGTGCGCAGCCAGTCAGGCCCGGGTAACATTCCCTGCAACAACAGGGTACTGGCGACTGGATTGTGGCTTCCCGACCGTTAACACCAACGCAGCGCCGGCTATTCCCGATGACACGGGAGGCGATAGCCGAACGGCTTGCGCAGCCCGCACCGTCGCCGGAGCCCGACGATCTGCACATGATCGCCCTGCAGGAAGGGACGCGGGTCACCGAGGCCGCCGTCCTCGTGCCGCTCGTCGATCGCGCCGGCGAGCTCCAGCTTCTACTTACGCAGCGCACGGCGCACCTCGATGATCACGCAGGCCAGATCAGCTTCCCGGGCGGGCGCGTGGAGCCGGGAGATGCGAGCCGCGAGGAGACGGCATTGCGCGAAACCGCGGAGGAAATCGGGCTCGCGCCGCAATCGGTCGCGGTCCTCGGACGGCTGCCCGACTACGAAATCCCGTCCGGATTCCGCATTACCCCGATCGTCGGTTGGGTCGAGCCACCGTTCGCGCTGAATCCCGATCCGTTCGAGGTGGCGGCGGTGTTCGAGGCGCCGCTCGAGCATTTCCTCGATGCCGCGCGCTACCAGCGCCGGCAGTATCGATTCCGCGGCCGGCACCGCCACTACCTGGCGATCCCCTTCGAAGGGCGCTACATCTGGGGCGCGACGGCCGGCATGCTCTACAACCTTTGCCGCTTGCTGCGGCGCTGAGACGGGGAGGAAGGTGAAGGGCGGGCAGCCGAAAGTCGGGCTGATCATGACCGGCGGCGGCGCCCGCGCTGCCTATCAGGTCGGCGTCCTGCGGGCGCTGACGGAGCTGCTGCCGGCAGAAACGCGCACGCCGTTTCCCATCATCTGCGGCACGTCCGCGGGCGCAATCAACGCGGCGGTGCTGGCGATGGACGCAGCGGATTTCCGCCGCGGCGTGCGGCGGCTGATGATGGTGTGGAAGAACTTCCGCGTGCACCACGTCTATCGCGCGGACCCGTGGGGCGCGATCCGGAACAGCGCGCGCTGGTTCTCCACCGCGCTGACGGGCGGAGCCTTCAGCCGCCGGCCGGTGTCGCTGCTCGACAACTCGCCGCTGGTGGACCTGCTCGGGCGCTATCTCGACTTCTCGGCGATCCAGCGCGCGGTCGACACCGGCCATCTCGCCGCATTCGCCATCACCTGCTCGGGCTACACCTCGGGCCAGTCGGTGACGTTCTTCCAGGGCGCTGCCGGCCTGCAGCCGTGGGCCCGCGCGCGCCGCATCGGCGTGCCGATGCCGATCACGCTCGATCACCTGCTCGCCTCGAGCGCGCTGCCGTTCATCTTTCCGCCGGTGCACATCAACCGCGAGTACTTCGGTGACGGCTCGATGCGCCAGATCGCCCCCGTCAGCCCGGCCCTTCATCTGGGGGCGGACCGCCTGTTCGTGATCGGCGTGGGGCGCCAGATCCAGCAGACTGCGGAGCGCGTCCAGGTCGACACGCACCCCTCGCTCGCGCAGATCGCGGGGCACGCTCTCAACAGCATCTTCCTCGACAGCCTCGAGGTCGATCTCGAGCGGCTGCAGCGGATCAACCGGACCATCGAGATGATTCCGCCGGAAGCGCTCGAGCGCAGCCGCTACCCCCTGCACCACGTGGATTACCGCGTCATCTCGCCGAGCGAGGAGCCGGAGCGCCTGGCGGTCGCGCATGCGGACGAGCTGCCGGTCACGATCCGCGCGCTGCTCTACACGGTGGGCGCGCTGCGGCGCAGCGGCGCGAACCTGCTGTCCTACCTCCTGTTCGAGCGGTCGTATTGCCGGGCGTTGATCCGGCTTGGCTACCAGGACACCATCGCGCGCAAGGACGAACTGACCGCGTTCCTCGGCTATTGAGAGGGCGCCCCGGCTTTTTTGCCTGTTGCTTCGCGCGCGGGCGGCCGGTTAAAGTAGCGCTAACCGGGACGCTCCACGCCCGGTGAGCTCGCCGAATTCCACCGGACATCCAACGGCCAGTGCCGGTGAATTCGGCGTTTTCCCTTTCAACAGCAGGTGGGTGATGAGTCGAGCCTTCACCAAGGAAAGCGTCGACGATCTGGCGGCGGGCGAACTGCCCGAGCGCCCGCTGCCGGCACACCCCAACTACGTCACGCCCCACGGCCTCGAGCAGCTGCAGGCGCGGGCGCGGGAGCTTCAGGCGCAGCACGAGTCGCTCGCCGCGCAGTCAGCCGACGACTCGGGCGCCAAGCAGAAGCTGCGGGAGGTCGAGCGCGACCAGCGCTACGTCAAGGCCCAGCTCGAGCGCGCCGAAGTCGTCGATCCCCTCGGGCAGCCGCGCGATGTCGTGCACTTCGGCGCCACGGTGACGATCCTCGACGAGGACGGGAAAGAGCACCGCTTCACGCTGGTTGGCGACGACGAGGCCGATGTCGCGGCCGGCAGGATCAGCTGGGCCTCGCCCCTGGCGAAGGCGATGATCGGCGCAAAGACCGGCGACACCGTGAAGTGGCGCAGGCCTGCCGGAGACGCCGAGGTCGAGATCGCCGGGATCGCCTATCCGGAGAAGTGAGCGGCGAGGAGCCCGCCGCCGCTGCAGCCCGCCGTGCGGCCGGCTTTCGCTTCCCGCCGCTGCCGACCGCCCGAACCAGAATGAAATTCCTGTCGTTGCTGCTTGCGCTGCTGATGGAGCGGGCATGGCCATTGCCCGAGGAGAACCGCGTGCGCCGCGGGCTGCAGCGCTACGCCGCCGTCCTGGAGGACGCCGTAAATGGCGGGCAGTACCGGCACGGGCTGATCGGCTGGGCGCTGGCGCTGGCGCCGGTGCTGGCGGTGACCGTGGCGCTCGAGCGCCTGCTCGCGGACGTGAGCCCGCTCGCCGAAATGGCGTGGAACGTGGCCGTGCTCTACGCCGCCATGGGTCTGCGCCGGTTCAGCGACGCATTCCGGGAAATCGAGCTCGCCCTGCGCGCGGGTGACCTCGGACGGGCGCGCGAGCGGCTTGGGAAATGGCGGCGCCGCGGCGCCGCCGGATTGAGCGCGGGAGAGACAACGCGCGTGGCTATCGAGCAGGGTCTGCTTGCCTCCCATCGCCACTTGTTCGGCACGGTGGCGTGGTTCATCGTTCTCGGGCCGGCGGGCGCGGTTCTCTATCGCGCATCGGCGGTCCTGGCCGAGCTCTGGGGGAATCGCAGCGAGCCGGATTTCGGCGCATTCGGCGATTTCGCCGCGCGCGCATTCTTCTGGCTCGACTGGGCGCCGGTACGGCTCACCGCCGCGAGCTTTGCGGCCGCGGGCGATTTCGCCGACGCTGTCTACTGCTGGCGTACTCAAGCCGCCAGCTGGAACCCGCGATCGGAGGGGGTCATACTCGCGAGCGGTGGCGGAGCGATCGGCGTGCGGCTGGGCGAAGTGCTGCGCGAGGACGGCGGCGTGCAATACCGGCCCGAGCTCGGCACGGGCGACGAGGCCGACGTGGACCACATGCCGCAGGCGTTCGGGCTCGTCTCGCGCGCGCTGGCGCTGTGGGTCTTCCTGATCTTCGTCGTGAGCCTCGCCCACGCGCTCGGCTGAGCGCGTGAACCTCCCCCCAGGCGGCTACCCGGCAGCAGGCGTTTTCCGTGCCCCCGCCTTGCTTACGCGGGGCTTGGCAGGGTCTGCAGGCCGGACGCCGGCGCGCATTGCGCGCGGTTGCTTCCCAGGCGCTCGTCCACGAGCGCGACGATCTCGTGCAGCGCGTCGCAATGCAGTCCGCGCTGGCGGGCAATGCGCCGCACCAGGCTGTCGACGCGCTCGATATGCTCGGCGCCGGCAAAGAGCGCGCGCGCGGCCGAGGACGGCTTGCCCAGGCTCTCGGCGGCCCTGGCGTACTTGTCGAAAGGAACGAGGTCGCCGGCTTCGGCGCCGATCCCGATGCAGAGCTGCATGACCCAGTCGTAGATCCTGCGCGACTCGGCCACGTTCCCGTGCACCGCGTCCCGGATGGGAATCATGTCGTTCCTGCGGATGCAGCGATAATTGCCGGCGATCAGCATCGGCCACTTGGCGAGCGGCACGAAGATGGAATCGTGCACCTTGAGCTTCACCGGAATCTCGACTACGTCACCGCGCGAGCACAAGCGCGCGACCTCGATGTCGGCCGCGAGTCTTTGCAGCAGCGCGGTGGATTGCTCGCAGTCGAAGCGCGCCGCCTTGAAATTGGTCGGCAGGCCGACCTGCAGGACGTTCTTCCCGCCCTCGGCCGGGCGAAACGCCTGGGGGTCGGGACTCGCAAGCGTCATCAGTGCAGGATCGAACTCCTCCCACACCGCAGGATCCGCGTAGCATGCCTTCAGCGCTTCGGTTGCAATCCCGGGGAGCCGCCTGACGTAGGGCAAAGGCGGCATGTTCATGATCGCGAAGCAGGGCTTGCGCGCACGCGCCACGCGGCGCATCAGCTCGCGCACCCCCGGCGAGCCATACTGGGCCTCCTGCATGGCGAGCACGATCAGGTCGAAGCTGCGGGGGTCGACCGCGTCGGGCGCGCTCGCGCAAAGCGCGCCCGGCAGATCCTTCGAAGCGACCTCGAGCGGCGACTCCCGGCCGCGCACCGGGAACCGGACGCGGGTGCCCTCGCGATTGATGAGGCGGGCGGTGGGCGCGGTGCAGACGAGCGCTACGCGGTGCGCCGCCATCAACAGCTTGGTGCCGAGCAGGGAGCCGTAGGAGGCTCCGAGAATGAGAATGTCGTATGGCATGTGTCCTCCCCGGTTCGGGTCCGGCCGCGCCGGCGGCCGGCACCTACGGCAGGATAGACCACAGGATTGGCAAATTTGACAATGGAAATTTCACAATGTTAATTTCACATTTGCGATGAGCCTGCACACCCGCCAGAGCCACTTCCTCGGCACCAAGCTGCGCGCCCTGCGCAAGCGCAACGGCCTCACGCTGGAGGAGCTTTCGGCGCGCTGCATCCAGCTCGATCGGGAGAAGGCGCCGTCGGTCTCGTACCTGAGCATGATCGAGAGCGGGAAGCGGGTGCCCTCGAGGGCAGTGCTCGAGCTGCTGTCGTCGCTGTTCCAGCGCGAGGCGCGCTGGTTTCTCGATAACAATCCGGAAACGGAGATTGCGGTGACCCGGCAACGGGCGGGCGGCGCCGCGGGTGTGCCGCTCGAGCCGGCGTTCCTGTTTTCGAAGGAGCTGCTGCAGGCGGCGATCCCCGAGCTGCTGGCACAGACCGGCACGACGGGTCGCCAGTTCGCGCATCTCCTCATCCGATCGCATCAGGAGATGTCGCGCAACGACTTTCCCGACCTCGAGCGATCGGCCGAGAGCGTCGGCGAACGCAGATTCCCGCTCGGCGTCGAGGATCTCATGCGCCTGTGCCGGCACCACGGACTCACCGTGCGCTGGTTCGATCGCAAGCCCGTGCTCGCGCGCGACAAGGATCGCGAGTTGCGCAGCATGCTGCGCTCGTTTTTCGAGGCCCCGCGCACCGTCTATCTGAACCGCGAGCTGCAAGCCAGCCCGGCGCGGCTCAAGTTCGACCTCGCCTCGCATATCGGCCACAAGGTCCTGCACGAGGGCGACGGCCTCAAGTCGGCGCACGCCACCGGCGGGGAAATGGGCGGCAGCCCCGAGGGCGGTGCGGGCGTCGCAGCCGGCATGAGCGCGCAGGACGTGCTGCACGCGTGGCGCGACTTCGAATGCAGCTTCTTTGCCGGCGCGCTCCTGTGCCCCAAAGTCCCATTCCGGCGCTTCCTGACGCGCGAGTCCTACCGCGTCGAGGCCGGGGAACGAATCGAGCTCACCCCGGCGGTGGTGATGCGGCGCATGACCAAGGTGTCGCCGTATCCCTACTGGCACTTCTTCGACGCCTATCCCCCCGGATATCTCCGCGCCGTGTACCGCGGCAACGGGATCCCGCTGCCCTGGGGCAACATGGCGCAAGTGACCGATCCGTGTCCGAACTGGGCCGTCTTTCGGATGCTCGATGGAAACCGCGGCGTCGATCGTGGCTCGCAGATCTCGGTGCTGCACGAGGGCGGGCAGTCCCTCCTCTATTGCTGCCACTCGCGCCGCACCACCGACATGGCGGGTAATCCCCACGTGCTGTCAGTGGGGATCGATCTCGCCCCGGCGCTGCGCTCGCACTCGGCCGACGCCGAAAAGATCATCGCGGGCATTACTGAGGAATGCGTGCGCCACCGCGGCGAGGCACGAATACCGAGAGCCGCCGTCGAGGCGATCCGCGCGGCGGCCCGGGTGCTGAACATCGCCTGGGTCGAGGATGCATTACTGCGTCCTGCGCGCATCATCTGTCCACGCAGCACCCACTGTCCGCGGCCGGAGCATTGCGCCGGAGCCTCGCGCGCCCGCGAGATCACCGACGTGCGCGAGGAGATCGTCACCCAGGCGCGGCGCGCGCGTTGAGCGGGCATCGGGGGCTGAATCGCGGACCGCGGTTCACGGACCATGCTCGCGGACGAGCCCGCGATAGCTCTCCAGGCGACGCATGCGGAACTCATCCTTGTTGCAGGCCGCGGCGACGGCGCAGCCGGGCTCGGACACGTGGCGGCAGTCGCGGAAGCGGCAATGGCCGAGGTGCGGCCGGAATTCCACGAAGGCGTGCGCCAGCGCGGGCGCGTCCAGGTGATGGAGCCCGAAGGCCTGCAGGCCCGGCGAGTCGATGACGTGGCTCGCGTCATCGAGGTGGTAGAGGCGCGTGTGCGTCGTCGTGTGGCGCCCGGAATCGAGCGCGGCCGAGATCTCGGCGACGCGCACCGCGGCTGCGGGAAGGAGGCCGTTGATGATCGTCGACTTGCCCATCCCGGACTGGCCGACGAGCACGCTCGTCTCGCCATTCAGATACGGTACCAGGGGTCCGAGGTCGCGCTTGGCGGACAGAGCCACCAGGCGGTAGCCGAGGCCGCGGTAGGGCTCGAGCGAGGCAAGCGCTGCCGGCGCCTGCGGCAGGTCCACCTTGTTGAGCACGATGAGCGCGGCCATCGCACCGTGCTCGGCCGCCGCCAGGCACCGGTTCACCAGGTCTTCGCTGAACGTGGGCGCCGGCGCCACCACGATGGCGATCTGCGTGACATTGGCGGCGACGAGCTTCTGGCGCGCGCGGTCGGATCGGTAGAGGAGCGTCGTCCGCGCGCGCACCGCCTCGATCACGCCCCTGCCGGCGGCAGTGCGCGCGACCGTCACACGGTCACCGCACGCGAGCGCGCCGCGCTTGCCCCGCGTGACGCAGTCGAGGGTCGACGCATCGGCGAGCTCGACCAGGTAGCGGCGCCCGAAGCTCGCGACGATCTGGCCCTCCAGCAGGTGCCGTGACGCGTGACGGGCGAGGCGTGACGGTTGATGAGACTTGCGCTGGGGGGCCCGCCGGATCACGTCAAAGCTCGAACAGCTTGTCGAGCTTCGCGGCGCAGATGAAATCGTTCTCCGACAGCCCGCCGATGGCGTGTGTGACGTACTCGACGCGGCACTGGTTGTAGCCGACCGTCAGGTCCGGGTGATGGTCCTCCCGGTGGGAGATCCACGCGGCGGCATTCACGAAGGCCATTGTCTGGTAGTAGTTCTTGAACGTGTAGGTCTTGGCAATGCGGCCGCCCGCGTGCTCCCAGCCGTCGAGCTGCTTCAGCAGCTTCCGCACCTCGTGGTCCGTGAGCGGGGCGACACCGCCTTCACAGGGCTTGCACTTGCCCGCGGCGAGATCGGCGACGGTCTTGGTCATGCCTGCTCTCCTGGATGCGTGATTCACGCCTGTTGCAGCCTGGCGATGCGCGCCACCGCGGGCGGATGTGAATCGTAGAACATCGAATGCAGGGGATCGGGCGTCAACGTCGCGGCGTTGTCCCGGTAGAGCTTGATCAGGGCCGAGACGAGGTCGCGCGCCGAGGCGTTCTCCGCCGCGTAGCGGTCGGCCTGGTACTCGTGCCGGCGCGACAGCAGCGCGCCGACCGGCTGGAACAGGACCGTGAACTGTGGCAGCACGATGGAGAACAGGACGAGGGCCATCGCGCTCGAGGGCGCATGCACGTCGAGGCCCTCGTAGAACCAGGGCTGCAGCATGATCCACCCGAGCAGCCACAGCAGGCCCAGGCTCGCGACGGCGAGCCACGCCATCCGCTTCACGACATGGCGCAGCTTGAAATGGCCCAGCTCGTGGGCGAGCACCGCCTCGACCTCGCCGGGGTTGAGGCGCTGGAGCAGCGTGTCGAAGAACACGATGCGCTTCGATCTGCCGAAGCCGGTGAAATAGGCGTTGCCGTGAGTGGTGCGGCGTGAGCCGTCCATCACCATCAGCCCCTTCACCCGGAAGCCGCAGCGCGCCATCAGCTGCTCCACGCGCTGCTTCAGCTCCGGGTCCTGCATCGGCGAGAAGCGGTTGAAGAGCGGCGCGATCCACGTCGGGTAGACCGCCACCATGAACACGTTGAACGCGACCCACGTGAGCCAGGCGTAGAGCCACCAGTACTCCCCCGCCTGCGCCATCAGCCACAGCACGACCGCACCCAGCGGCAGGCCGAAGGCGAGCGCGAGCGCGATGCTCTTCGCGAAATCGAGGGCATAGAGGGCCGGCGTCATCTTGTTGAAGCCGAAGCGGGTCTCGACGACGAAGGTGCGGTAGATGCCGAACGGCGTCTCGAGAGCCGTCATCAGCGCCCCGACGAGGACGAGCAGAAGGAGGCCGCGCCCGACGCCCTCCGGCAGGGCGAGCGCGGAGGCCTCGTGCAGCCCTTGCAGCACGCCGCCGAAGGTGAGAAGCAGCAGGACGCCGGCGTCGAACGCGACCTCGGCCATCGCGAGCCGTGTCTTGGCGCAGGTGTAGTCCGCCGCCTTCTGGTGGGACTCGAGGCTGATCTCGTATGCGAAGGCTTCGGGCACGCGCGCGCGGTGCGCGCCCACGTGACGCACGTGGCGCGCGGCGAGCCACAGGCGCGTCGCGGTGGCGAGCGCGAGTGCTGCGAGAAAGACGGCGCCGAAGACGCTCGATGCGGACATGCGGCTCTGACGGGGCTCAACGATCTATGACACAATTATCGCCGAATTGCGCGGGAGTCCCAACAACAAGCATGGCACAAGATCCCAACCACCTCGTCTGGATCGACATGGAGATGAGCGGGCTCAATCCCGACGCCGACCGGATTCTGGAGGTGGCGCTGGTCGTGACCGACAGCGAGCTCAACACCGCCGCCGAGGCGCCGGTCATGGTGGTGCGCCAGCCCGATGCGGTGCTCGCGGCGATGGATGACTGGAACCGCTCGACTCACGCCAAGAGCGGCCTCATCGGGAAGGTGAAGGCGGCCACGCTGTCCGAAGGCGAGGTCGAGAGCCGCGCGATCGCCTTCCTCTCGGAGCACGTGCCGCCGAAAACCTCACCGATGTGCGGCAACTCCGTGCACCAGGACCGCCGCTTCCTCGCGCGCTACATGCCCCAGCTGGAAGCGTATTTTCACTATCGCAACCTCGATGTGAGCACCCTCAAGGAGCTTGCGAGGCGCTGGAAGCCGGACATCATGGCGGGGCTCGTCAAGCACGGCAAGCACGAAGCGCTCGCCGACATCTACGAGTCGATCGAGGAGCTGAAGTACTACCGCGAGCATCTCTTCAAGCGCTGAAGCGCCTCACTCCAGCCGGATCTCGCCGTCGAACTTGATGTCGAGCCCGAGCTTTCCGATCGACAGCGTCATCGCGGCCGGAAATGACTCCTTGCCTTTCAGCCGCCCGTCCGCGACCGCCTTCTGCACCGCCTTCTCGATCGCGAGCTGGGAATTGACACCCACGGTCTTCAGGAACTTGCGGATGCTCATGTTGAGCGCTTCGTCGTTCATCGGTTTCTCCTCATCAAAAGGTAACACTCATCGCCGCAGGCGGCGGGCCTTGTAACGATTGATCAGCCCGTTGGTCGAGCTGTCGTGGCCGGCCACGGGGGCGCTGTTCACGAGCTCGGGCAGGATGCGCGCGGCGAGGTGCTTTCCGAGCTCCACGCCCCACTGATCGAACGCGTTCACGTTCCAGATCACCGATTGCACGAATACCTTGTGCTCGTAGAGCGCGATCAGCGCGCCCAGCGCACGCGGCGTCAGCGCGTCGAGCAGGATGGAGGTCGTCGGCCGGTTGCCGTCAAACACCCGGTGCGGCAGCAATGCCCGGGCGGCCGCCTCCGGCCGCCGCTCGGCGCGCATCCCCGCCGCGGCCTCATCCGGGCCCATGCCGCGCGCGAGTGCCCCGGTTTGCGCGAAAAAATTGGCGAGCAGCGCCTGGTGGTGGCCGCGCAGCCGGTGGTCGGGCTGGCAGCAGGCAATGAAATCCGCCGGCACGACCGCGGTGCCCTGGTGGAGGAGCTGGAAGTAAGCGTGCTGGCCGTCGGTCCCGGCGCTGCCCCAGGTGACGGGCGCCGTCGCGTAATCGGCCCGCGCGCCTTCGCGGGTCACTGACTTGCCGCAGGACTCCATCTCCAGCTGCTGCAGATACGCGGGCAGCCACCGCAGCCGCTCGTCGTACGGCAGCACCGCGCGCGCGCCGCAGCCGAGGAAGTTGACGTTCCACACCTCGATGAGCCCCATCACCACCGGCAGGTTCTGCTCCAGCGGCGCATGCTCGAAATGCTCGTCCATCGCGCGCGCGCCCGCGCGCAGCTCGTCGAAGCGCTCCATGCCGAACATCAGCGCGACGGGCAGTCCCACCGCCGAGCACAGCGAGTAACGTCCGCCGACCCAGTCCCAGGTGCGAAAGGTGCGGTCCCCGGGCACGCCGAATTCCCGCGCGCGCTCGGCATCCGCGGTCACCGCGCACAGATGGCGTGCCGCTTTGTCCTTGAGCTTCCTCTGCAGCCAGGCGCGGGCAGTGCGCGCATTGGCGAGCGTCTCCTGGGTGCTGAAGGTCTTGGAGGAAACGACGACGAGCGTGGTCGCGGGCGTCAGGCGCTCGAGCGTGTCCGTGATCGCCGCGCCGTCCACGTTGGAGACGAAATGCGCCCGCGGCCCGGATCTGAACGAGTGCTTGAGCGCGTCGCAGGCGAGGCGGGGCCCGAGGTCGGAGCCGCCGATGCCGAGGTTCACCACATCAGTGAACGCGCGCCCACCCGCGCCCCGGATGCGGCCGGCGCGCACGCCGCGCGCGAAGCGCCGCATGTCCGCGAGCACCGCCGCCACATCCCGCGTGGCGTCCTGCCCGCCGATGCGCTTCGCCGTCCCGGCGCGCAGCGCGACGTGCAGCACCGCGCGATCCTCGGTCTGGTTGATGCGCTCGCCCGCGAGCATGCGGCCGCGCCACGCCTCGAGCTCGCATGCGCGCGCGAGATCCGTGAGGAGCCGCATCGTCTCTTCCGTGACGCGCTGCTTCGAGTAGTCGAGCAGCATCCGGTCGAGCGTCAGGCTGAACTTCCTGAAGCGAGCCGGATCCCGGGCGAAGAGCTCGCGCAGGTGCAGGCGCGATTGGGCGCGCTGGTGCTCGGCGAGCTTTTCCCAGGCGGGCAGGGCGGAGCGGGAGGATGGCATTCCGATCGTTGCGCGGAGCGATTTGTCGTGCGGGGATTGTACCCGCATTGCCGTGAAACCCCCCCATCCTAAACGTCCCGTCCCATCCCGCTGCATCGGGCTGGGCGCTCGGCGGCTCGGTGACACGCACCTCGAATTCCCGCCTCGCCCCCCGCAAAGGGGGAAAGGAACTTTAGAATTGCGCCCATGCATCCGGTGATCACTGCGCTCGCGGCGGCGGCTCGCGACCTGCGCGAGCCGCGCGTGCTGGCGCTGGCGCTGGTGCCGCCGATCGTCGCCATCGCGGTGTGGCTCGCGCTCGTATGGGCCTTCGCCGATGAGTGGGCGCGCTGGGTGGCGGAGACGATCGCCACGACTGCGTGGCTCTCCTGGCTGAACGATTGGGGCCTCGGGTCGGTCTTCATCTGGGCGAGCGGCATCGCGGCGTTCGCGCTGCTCGTTCCGGTCATGCTCGTGACTGCGGTGCTGGTGACGGATATCCTCGCCATGCCGGTGATCGTCCCGCTGGTGGGCGAGCGACATTTCCCGCGGCTCGAGCGGCGCCGGGGCGGGACTGTTGCGGGAAGCGTCTGGAACGCGGCGACCACGATCGTCATCTTCGCCGCGCTGTGGCTGGTCACCCTGCCGCTGTGGCTGACGGGCATCGGCGCGCTGGTGCTGCCGCCGCTCCTCTCGGCGCTGTTCAACGCGCGCATGTTCCGCTACGACGCGCTGGCGGAGCACGCCGGGGCGGAGGAATATCACGCGCTGGTGCGGCGCGCGGGCGGCAGGCTCTACGTGCTGGGGCTCGCGCTCGCCGCGCTCTACGCGGTTCCGTTCGTCAATCTCCTGGTGCCGATGCTCTCGGGACTTGCCTTCACCCACCTCTGCCTCGCCGAGCTCGCCCGCATTCGGGCCCGTTCGTCCTGAGCCTGTCGAAAGGGGACAGACCGGCCAGACTGGACAGGGCATGCGCACCGGTACATCATGGCCGCGAACTCAATTCGAACCAGGAGGAGGCACACATGCCCAGGCGGCTAACGGCAGCACTGACCACCCTCATCGCGCTTGCCGCGTTCACTCACGGTGCCGCGCAGTCCCAGTCCTTCTACCAGGGCAAGACGGTGCGCATCGTGGTGGGGCTCGGCGCGGGCGGCGGCTTCGATACCTATGCCCGGGTGATCGGGCGGCATCTGGGCAAGCACATTCCCGGCAGCCCGACGATCGTCGTGGACAACATGCCTGGGGCGGGCAGCATCCTCATGACCAATCACCTCTACAAGGTCATGAAGCCCGACGGCCTGACCATCGGGCACTTCAACGGTGCCATCATTCTCGGCCAGATCCTGGGGCAGAAGGGCATCGAGTTCGACGCGCGTCGCTTCGAGTACCTCGGCGCCGCGGTGAAGGAGGACGTGGTGTGCGGCCTCACCAAGGCGAGCGGCATCACCAGCATCGAGCGCTGGCGCGCCGCGAAGGCGCCCGTCAAGCTGGGTGGCGTCGCCCCGGGCGCGACGCCGGACAATTCGGGCAAGATCCTGAACGCCGCGCTGGGGCTCCCGGTGCAGGTCGTCTCGGGCTACAAGGGAACCTCGGCGATCCGGCTTGCCGCCGAGGGCGGGGAGCTCGCCGGCGGCTGCTGGTCGTGGGAGTCCATGCGGGCGACCTGGCGCAAGGGCCTGGACTCGGGTGAAGTGATCCCGGTCGTCCAGATCGTCGCCAAGCCGATGCCCGATATTCCGAACGTGCCGCTCGCCATCAATCTTGCCAAGACCGACGACGCGCGCAACCTGATTCTCGTCGGCGTGCAGAACAGCAGCGCCTTCGCGCGTCCATTCGCGCTGCCGCCGGGCACGCCCGCTGATCGCGTCCGGGTCCTGCACGACGCGTTTCACGCCACGCTCAAGGATCCGGCGTTCCTGGCGGAGGCGAAAAAGGCCAAGCTCGCGGTCGACCCGATTACGGGCTCGGAAATGAAGCAGCTCGTGGCGGACGTCTTCAAGCTGGATGCCGCCATGGTCGCGAAGCTCAAGGCGGCCCTCTACTGACGGGAGTTTCGCGAGCCGCAGCCTGACGCACGCCCGGGAGGGGCATTGCTTGCCGAGATGGCCGGAGCGTTTGCGTCCGGCCTGACCCTGGTATTCACCCCGGCCGCGCTCGGCCTGATGCTCGCGGGCATCGCGCTGGGGTTCGCCGTCGGCATCCTGCCGGGGCTGGGCGGGCCTACCACGCTCGCCCTCATGCTGCCGTTCATCTTCACGATGGAGCCGGCGGAGGCGTTCGCATTTCTCCTCGGCATGGCGGCGGTGACGGCCACCACCGGCGACATCACCTCGATCCTTTTCGGCGTGCCCGGAGAGCCGACGACCGCGTCCACCATCGTGGACGGCCACCCGATGGCAAAGCGGGGCGAGGCGGGGCGGGCGCTCGGCGCTGCGCTCATGAGCTCGCTGGTAGGCGCGCTCTTCGGCGCGGTCGCGCTTGCGCTCGCCATTCCCATCGTGCGCCCGCTCGTGCTCGCCTTCGGCTCCCCCGAGTACTTCATGCTCGCCGTGCTGGGGTTGACTTTCGTCGCGGCGCTCGCCGGGGATAGCCTGCTGAAAGGGCTCACCGCCGCGGGCCTGGGGCTCATGTTCGCCACTGTCGGGCTCGATCCCATCTCCGGCACCCAGCGCTACACCTTTGACCAGCTCTTTCTCTGGGACGGCATCGGGCTCGTGCCGATCACGATCGGCTTCTTCGCGATTCCGGAGATCATCGACCTTGCCGTGCGCCGCACCGCGATCGCCCGCGAGCACTTCACGAAGCTCGGCGGCGTGATGGAGGGCGTCAAGGACGCCTTCCGGCATGGGTGGCTCGTGATCCGTTGCAGCGCCATTGGGGCCTACGTCGGCATCATTCCCGGCATGGGCGGCAGCGTCACGCAATGGCTGGCCTACGCGCACGCCGTGCAGAGCTCTCCCGGGCGCGAGCGCTTCGGAAAAGGCGCGGTCGAAGGCGTGCTCGGTCCCGGCGCGGCCAACAACTCGACGCTGGGCGGGCACTTGATCCCGACGATTGCGTTCGGCGTGCCGAGCGGGGTCACGATGGCGATTCTCCTCGGCGCCTTCATCATCCAGGGGCTCGTCCCCGGACCGAGCATGCTCATTCCGGAGAGCCGGGGCGGCCACCTCGCGCTGACCTTCTCCTTTGTCTGGACCATCGTCATCGCCAACATCGTCACCGTCGCGGTGTGCTTCATTTTCCTGAACCAGCTCGCGAAAGTGACGCGGGTGCGGGGGAGCCTGCTCATCCCGCCCGTGCTGCTCCTCATCTACCTCGGGGCTTTCGCGGAGAAGAACGCCTTCCAGGATCTCTACCTGGTGCTCTTCTTCGGCGTCCTCGGCTGGGTGATGGAGAAGCTCCACTGGCCGCGCCCGGCGCTGATACTCGGGCTCGTGCTCGGGCCACTCGCGGAGAACCGGCTTTTTCTCTCGACGGATAACTACGGGGCCGGGTGGCTCCTGCGGCCGTGGGTCCTGGTGTTGATCGCGCTCACGATCGCGGGCGCGCTCTATCCCTGGTGGAAGGCGCGCTCGGCGCGCAGGCGCGAGGGCGCCGGCGCCGCCGCAGAGCCGGCGATGGCGGGGAGCGCCGGCAGCATTCTTTTCACGCTCACGATCGTCGTGGTGCTCGGCGCCGCCTTGTGGCAGAGCCTGGATTTCGGCTCCCGCGCGGGACTTTTTCCGTGGGCGATCGGCTTCCCCGTGCTCGCCCTGGCGTTGTTGCTGCTCGTCATCCAGGCATTGGGAAAGGAGAAGATCCCGGCAAGCGGCGTCGCGGCCCCGGAGCCGGGAATTCCCGCCGGCGTCGTGGCTCGCCGCACCGCCGCGATCCTCGCCTGGATCGCGGGCTTTCTCGCCGCGATCTGGCTGCTCGGATTCACGATCGGTGGCACGCTCCTCACGTTCCTCTCGCTCAAGGTGGGCAGCCGCGAGCGCTGGCCGATCACGCTCGCGCTCACCGCGGGCGCGGCGGCCTTCGTCTACTTCGTGTTCGAGCGCGCCCTCAACGTGCCGTTCCCGCCGGGCGAGCTTTTCGTCTGGCTCGGGTTGGCGTAATTCAACCGCGCACGCAGAGCCAGGCCTTGTGCGGCGCATACCACTGCGCCGGCAGCCAGGTGTCGCGGTAGGGCAGCTCGACGATGTTGCCGTATCCCATCAGCTCGACTGATCTGCGGAAGAGCCCGCGGGAGAGCCGCGTGTTGTCGTCGAAGCCGTAGGGAAACTGCTTGTTGCTGAACGTGAAGCGGTTCGGCTCGTTGTACGCGACGAGATACTCGTCGGTATCCACCATCTGCCCCCAGAAGAACACCGCCTCTTTCGCGACCGAGCCGAGGAAGGCGAGAAAATTGAGGGGATCGGGCAGGTGGCACATGATCGCGCTTGCCACGACCACGTCGTAGCGCCGGCCGATCTTCGCGCCGTGGGTGAGCGGTGAATAGGCCCGGTTGAGAAACCTGACCGAAGTGCCGGTGATGTTGTTCAGGACCTTGATCGAGGCCCAGTGCTGGGGCCGCCGGTCCATGCCCGCGCAGCCGCGCATCCCGAGCTGCTCCGCCCGCACCGGGAAATAGCCGTTGTTGCACGCGACATCGAGGAGCGAGCCCCCCGGGTAGCGGCGCGCGATCTCGGCGACGAAGTCGTCGTACATCGCGCTCAGCCGCGCGTTGGCATCCACCGCCTTCTCCCAGATGTCGGCGGGGAGCCGATCGCGGCGGAACACGAATTTCCAGAAGCGGTCGTCGCGCGGATCGGGGCTGTAGAGCCAGCTGTAGGCGACGCCGGTCTGGATGTCGTCGGTGATGATGAAGGGCTGGTAGTTGAGCGTGCCCATCGCGGCGAGAACCTGAGCGCGCGAGGGCGAATACTTTCGCAGATCCACGTTATCGTGTCCCGGGTGCACCGCTATTCTACGTTGAAGCAGCGATGGCGTGACGAGCCGCCCGCGTTCAACACGCAGGTCACATTTCCATCACATCCGCGTAACACGCCGCCACTAGCATCGGCGGCGAGTTCAACCTCGCACAGGAAAGGATGGCAATGGACACATCGCATGTTCCCGCCCGCGTCATCGATCCCGACGACGCCGGTCACAACCATTCCTCAGGACCCGATTTCAATAGCGTGCTGGCGGCGCGCGTGAGCCGCCGCGCGGTGCTGAAGGGCGGGCTCGGCATCGCGGTGACCTCGATGTTCGGCGCCGGCCTGGCTGCCTGCGGCTTGAAGGAGTTGCCTGCCGGCCCGGATGCGCTCACCTTCAGCGCGGTGGCGAAGAGCGTTGCCGACGCGGTCAGCGTCCCTGCGGGGTACACGGCAACCGTGCTCTACGCGCTCGGCGACCCGGTCGACAACAGCGTCGGGGCCTATGCCAACGACGGTACGGACACCGCGGCGAGCTTCGAGCACCGCGCGGGCGACCATCACGATGGGATCGACTACTTCGGCCTCGATGCCGGCGGCACCAGGCGCATGGACTCCGGCTCCGCGCGCGGCCTGCTTGCCATGAACCACGAGAACATCACTCGCATCTTCCTCCATACTGCCGCGCAGGTCGGCGCATTCAACATCACTGCGCGCCCCGCTGCGGAAATCGACAAGGAGGTGGCCGCGCACGGTGTGGCGATCGTGGAAGTGCAGAGAAGCGGCGCCTCCTACTCCGTCAACCGCTCATCCGCGTTCAACCGCCGCATCACGGCGGCGACGCCCATGGAAATCTCCGGCCCGGCGCGCGGCAGCGGCCTGATGGTGACCAAGTTCTCCCCGGCCGGCACCGCGACGCGCGGCACGCTCAACAACTGCGCGCACGGCTGCACCCCGTGGGGAACCTACCTCACCTGCGAGGAGAACTGGGCCGGCTACTTCAAGCGGCCGGCCGCCGACAACTCCAACCGCAGCGCGAAGGAAGTCACCGCCCTCAACCGCTACGGCGTCGGCTCGAGCAACGGCAGCTACGGCTGGGCCAATTCAACGACGCCGGGCGACCTCTACGATCGCTGGAACGCGGTGGTGAGCGGCGCGACCGCCGCCGACGACTATCGCAACGTCGCCAACTCCATGGGCTGGGCGGTCGAGATCGATCCCTATGACGCCCTCGCCGCGCCGCGCAAGCGCACCGCGCTCGCCCGCTTCAACCACGAAGGCGCCTGGGCGGCGAAGGCGGTCCCGGGCAAGCCCATCGTCTTCTACATGGGCGACGACGCGCGCAACGAGTACATCTACAAGTTCGTCTCGAGCGCCAGGTGGAACCCCCTGGACGTCGATAACGGGCTCGCCGCCGGCAACAAGTATCTGGACAGCGGGACGCTCTACGCCGCCCGCTTCAATGCCGACGGCACGGGGCAGTGGCTGAAGCTCGAAATCGGCGAAGCGGCGATCGCTGGATACGCGACCTACGCGTTCGCCGACCAGGCCGATGTGCTGGTGCATGCGCGCCTCGCGGCCGACGCTGTCGGCGCGACGAAGATGGACCGGCCGGAATGGGGCGCCGTCAACCCCCTGAACGGCGAGGTGTACATGACCCTCACCAACAACAGCCAGCGCGCGAACTCGACGACCCAGCCGCCGCTCGACCCTGCGAACCCGCGCTACTACGCCGATGGCTCGAACCGGGGCAACGTCAACGGCCACATCATCCGCTGGCGCGAAGCGGGGGGAGACGCGTCCGCGACGATGTTCACGTGGGACGTCTACCTTTTCGGCGCGCAGGCAAGCGTCGATGGCGGCGGCGACAACACGCACTATCAGGCGAACGTCAATGTCTCGGGCCTGACCGACGACAACGACTTTTCGAGTCCTGATGGTCTGTGGTTCAGCAAGCGCTCGCCGGGACTGCTCTGGATCGAAACCGACGACGGCGCCTACACCGATACCACCAACTGCATGCTGCTGGCGGCTCTGCCGGGCGAGGTGGGCGACGGTGGCACGAAGGACGTGCTGAACCTCGCGGTGCCGCAGAACGGAGGCGCGAATCAGACCGTGACGACCCGCGTGGGAGAGGCACCGGGTGGAAAGCTCAGGCGCTTCCTGGTCGGTCCCAAGGGCAGCGAGATCACGGGAATCACCGAGACCCCGGACGGAAGAGCGATCTTCGTCAATATCCAGCACCCGGGCGAGGACACCGCTGCCGGCGACATCGGGACCCCGAGCAACTATCAGAGCCACTGGCCGGCCAATGACGGCACGTCGCGGCCGCGCTCGGCGACGATCGTGATCACCCGCAACAACGGGGGGGTGATCGCAGTCTGACGCGGCGAGCCGCGCGGGGTCAGTGCAGCCGCTCGAACACGGCGGCGATGCCCTGGCCCCCGCCGATGCACATCGTCACCAGGGCGTACTTGCCTCTGGTGCGCTGCAGCTCGTAGAGCGCCTTGACCGTGAGGATCGCCCCGGTCGCGCCGATCGGGTGGCCCAGTGCCACCGCGCCGCCGTTGGGATTGGTTTTCTTGGGATCGAGCTTGAGATCGCAGGAAACCGCGAGCGCCTGCACGGCAAACGCTTCGTTCGACTCGACCACATCGATCTGCTCGAGCTTCAGGCCCGCCTTGGCGAGCGCCCTGGTTGACGCCGGGACCGGCCCGATGCCCATGAACTTGGGGTCCACGCCCGCAATGCCGTAGGAGACGAGCCGCGCTATCGGCTTCAATCCCTTCTTCTCGGCCGCGGCGCGCTCCATCAGCACCACGGCGGCCGCTCCATCGTTGATGCCCGAGGCGTTGCCCGCGGTCACCGAGCCGTCCTTCTTGAAGGCCGCGCGCAGCTTGGCCAGGCTTTCCAGGCTCGCGTCCGCGCGCGGATGCTCGTCGCGGTCGAACACGGTCGTGCCCTTGCGGGTCTTCAGCTCGATCGGGAGGATCTGGTCCTTGAAGTGGCCTTTCTCGATCGCGTTGATCGCGCGGCGGTGGCTTTCCACCGCGAACTCGTCCTGCTGCTCGCGCGAGATCTTCCACTTCTCCGCAATGTTCTCGGCGGTGATGCCCATGTGCACGGTGTCAAAGGGGTCGGTGAGCGCCCCCACCATCATGTCGATCACGGTGGAATCGCTCATGCGCTGGCCCCAGCGCAGGGTCGGCATGACGTAGGCGCCGCGGCTCATCGATTCCGCTCCGCCGCCGACCGCGAGATCGGTGTCGCCCAGCGTAATCATCTGTGCGGCCGACACGATGGCCTGCAGCCCGCTGCCGCACAGGCGGTTGACCGTGAGCGCCGTCGAGTCATCCGGCAGCCCGCCCTTCAATGCGGCGACGCGCGAGAAGTACATGTCCTTCGCTTCGGTGTGGATCACGTTGCCGATCACGCAGGCGCCGACTTCCTTGGCATCTACCTTTGCCCGCTTGACCGCCTCCCGTATCACCTGCGCCGACAACTCGGTCGGCGCGACGTCCTTCAGCCCGCCGCCGTAATCGCCGATCGCCGTCCGCACCCCGGACAGCACCACCACTTCGCGCCCAGTTGCCATGGCTCGCTCCTTATATTGCTGATATGAAATAGGTTTTCAGGTTAACGCCGGTGGCAGACACAGGCGTCAGGAACCCGGAGTTTACGCCCGTCAAATCGGGGTGTCGAGAAATTGTTGCATCACAGCATCGCGCGCCTAGCCGCGCGGCTTGGTGCGCTGATACAGCCAGAAGCGTTCGTCCCTGTCCCTGGGGCGGGAGCCTTCCCAGATTCTCTTCCACGGCGCGCCGGGCGCGAGCTCCACGTTCGGCCGGCCCTGCACCAGCAGCAGCTCGCACGCCCGCCGGCGGTCCAACGCTTCCTCGCGGTGCGTGATGATGTCCGCGAAGTAATGCAGCGACGCGCGCTGCGATTCGCCCAGCCCGCGGCTCGAGATGCAGTCGTAACGGGCCGGCAGCGCCTTCTGCAGGGAGACGACCATCGCGCGGTAGCTCTTCGCGTTGTCCGCCCAGCCGATGAAGAGGGTCGCCATCAGCGCCCACATCGTCGTGATGCCGGCGGCCCACACGATGACCGGCCGCACCGTGCTCCGGCGGAACGACGCCAGCACGGCGAACCAGAAGACGGTATAGGCGAGCCCCACGACGAATGGCAGCCAGCGGAATCCCGGCGTGTAGCCCGGCCGTATGCGATGCAGGTGCGCGTGCAGGCGCGCGGGCACTCCCAGCTCGAGCCCGCTCCAGTAGAACCAGAAGACCACCACGAACAAAGTGAACGCCATGGCACTGAACCAGTACCACGCGTTGGCTGCGCCGCGCCGCAGCGTCTCGGGCGCTCCCGCCGCGAGGAGCGCCAGCGGCGGAAGCAGCGGCAGCGCGTAGAGCTCGCGCGCTTCGGACGACGCGGAGAGGAAGGCAAGCGTGACGAGGAAGCCCAGCGCCGGCAGCACGACCGGCGGCCGCGCGAGCCCGGGCCCGCGGGCGCGCCACAGCGCCCACAGCGCGAGCAGCCACGCGGGGAAGGCGTACCACGGCAGGTTGCCGAGGTAATAGAGGAGGCCCGCCCGCGCCTCGGCCGGCCGGCCGAAGTAGTACCACAGGTTCTCATCCCACCACCACCACTGGAACAGCGCCGGCGCCTGGCGCGCAAGCAGGATCGGCCAGATCGCGAGCCACGGCGCTGCCGCCGCGGCGGCGACCGCGGCTGTCACCGCGTAGCCGCGGGTGCGCCAATCGCGCCCGAGCACGGGAAGCAGGAGGGCGATCGCGACCAGCACCGCCGGCCCGAGCACGCCGTCGGCGAGGAATCCGACGCCGATGCCGGTGCCGATCCAGAAGCCGCCCAGCGCGGGCCGCCGCAGCGCAAGCGCAAAGCCGTAATAGGCCATCGCAAAGCCGGCGAGCAGCGCGCTGTCGGTGATCAGCTGGTGGCCGCGGACGACGAACCCGAAGCAGCCGAGCAGCAGCAGCGCGGAGATCGCGCCGTAGCGCACCCCGTAGAGCTCGCGTCCCGCGAGCGCGATGAGCGCGAACACCGCCGCCATCCACGCCCCGGTCGCGAGCCGCGCGGCGTCGTGCAGGGGCAGGGCGAACGAGAACAGCTTCGCGAACGCCGCCGCGGTGAGGTAGAAGAGCGGTGGATCCTGGAGGAACGGCTCTCCGGCGAGCGCCGGCACCACCCAGGAGCCGCCCCGCAGCAGCTCGTAGACGACGCCGAAGGTGTGCGCCTCGTCCGGTTTCCACGGGTCGCGGCCGACGAGGCCCGGCAGGATCCAGGCGAGGCAGAGCAGGGCGACGAGCAGGCTGCGCTGGGACATCACTCGACGACCTTCAGGGACTGCCCCGCCACCGGCTCGCCCGTGGGATACAGGCCGTTCAGCACGCGCAGGTGTCCTTCCGCGAAGCGGCCGAGCGGCGAGCCACGTGCGAGCTCGGCAAAAGTCACGCCTTCCCGCGCGGTGACGACGCGCATGCGCAGTGGGCGGGCGAGGACCCGCTCCGTGTCCGTGAGCGGATGGAAGCTCCCAAGCGCGGCATCGAACGCCTCCCGGTGCTTGTCGAAGGCCTCGCTCGTGCGCGCCTGGCCGGCCACGAGGTACGCGCTCTTGTCGTGGAACACGCACAGCACCCGCGTCGGCCCTCCGCGCAGCGTGAGATTGACGGAAGCGGCGCGGAGCCCGCTTATCTCCGTCGCGCGCACCGGCGTCTCCGCGCCGAGCTTCAAGCGCTTGCGCAGGACCTCCTCCGGGCTGCCCTCGGCCGCGCCCCCGGAGCGAAGGTCGAGAAGCGCGTCGTTTCCGGGGTTGACGGCCACGACGTTTTGCGGGCGGTTGCGAACACGCCAGCCCTCCGGAAAGCGCATGGCGATGCCGAGCTCCGCGTGATAGAAATTGTTGTGCCGGACGACTCCCTGCTGCGGGCTGTCGGCGAAGATCATGCCGTCGACGCGGCGCAGGAAATCCTCGCGCCCGGTGTGCGTGGCTGCCTGCTTGAAGCGCTTGGCCTCGCCGACCACCTGCTGCAGCCGCGTGTCGTTGTCAGGGTGCGAGGCGAAGAGACCGTGGTAGGCGCGCGGCTCCCGGCCCTCCGCCTTCGCGACCTCGGCGTCGAAGAGCTCCTGGTTCTTCAGCACGCCCACCACCTTGATCATCGCCTGCGGGTCGTATGCGGTGCGCGCGAGGTACTCGGCGCCGAGCCGGTCGGCCTCCAGCTCGTGCTCGCGCCCGTAGCCGGAGAGGAGGGCCCCGCCGAGGATGTTGATCAAGTTGCTCCCCACCGCGCCGCGCGCCTGGGGCACGAATATCCCCAGGATGTTGACGCCGATATTGGCGGCCTGGGCCGTGGAGATCTGCTGCACCGAGTGGCGCGCTGTCACGTGCCCGAGCTCGTGCCCGAGGACGCCTGCCAGCTCCGCCTCGGAGTTGAAGTAGGCCATGATGCCGCGCGTGATGTAGATGTAGCCGCCGGGCAGCGCGAACGCATTGATCTCGGGGGAATCGACCACGAGGAACTGGTACTTCAGTTGCGGGCGATGGCTCGCCTTGGCGAGACGCTCCCCGATCTCGCTCACGTATTGCTGGAGCGCCGGGTCATCATACACGCCGTACTGCTTGCGCACATTGCCGTCCTCGCGCCGGCCGAGCGCGATCTCCTGCGACTCGGTCATCATCACGAAGTTCGGATTGCCGGTGACGGGATTCGTCGCGCAGTTGGCGAGCACCGCCGCGGCGGCGAGGGCGGAGAGACGGTGGAGCAGCGTCGGCCGCATGGCTGAATTCTACTGTGAACGCAAATGGCGCACGAAACCGGGGCTTCCTGCACCGATAACGTGCAGTAACACGCACGGCGTATGGGCGACACGGCGCGCGCCCGCCTTGCTCCGCAGCGCGAGATAGTTGAGCCAAATCACGTAGTTGAATTCGGGCGCGGGGGCGGGTTGCAATGCGCCGCGGGCTGGCGCGCGTTCTGCGATGGTCCGGCGCGCGGATCGGCGCGTTCGCCGCACGTCGCCTGCCGGTTCGATCGCGCGAGATGGGGTCGGCGGCGCGGCTCGTGCCACGCGCGATTGTTGCGGTGCATCGGTGACCTCGATCCGCAGCGGCCTCTTGCGCGCGGTCATTGCTTCCTTTCGCGGTTTGGGAGTAGGGTGACCGACGCTCCTGCCAATCGTCCAACCAGAAGGGAGTCCTCCTATGCCAAATGCACGCAGAAAATTCCTGAAAGGCGGCGCGCTTGCCGCAACCGGTGCCGCGATCGCGGGCTTTCCGATGATCGCCCGCGCGCAGCAGAAATTCAGCTGGAAGATGACCAGCGCCTATCCCAAGGGCGCGCCGTTCTACATGGACGGGCCGGGCAGCGCCACCGACCTCGCGAAGCGCATCGAGGCGATGTC
>DATBKZ010000069.1:0-66519 GCA_036555615.1 Burkholderiales bacterium
CGGGGCGCGCCGCTGGAATCCAGATGTCGCAATCCACCCCGATCACGGCGTCGCGATCGAGCTTCTCGCCCTGCGGATAATCGCGCACGCCGCGGCCCTGCTCCTTCAAGCGCGCGAGCGCGGCCACGTCGATGCCCCCCGCATCCGCAATCGTGCCCGTGCTGTCCGAGGCGGCGACGAGCTTCGCGCCGCGGCCGGCGAGAAAGCGCGCGGCATGCTTGCCGACCGCGCCGAAACCCTGGATGGCGACGCGCGCGCCCTCCAGAGCGATCCCCGCGAACGGCGCCGCCGCTTCCGCGCTGTGCAGCAGTCCCCACCCCGTGGCGCCGAGCTCGTCGAGCGGCAGGCCTCCGAGCGCGGCCGGCAGGCCCACCGCGCGGCCGATTTCATCCTGTATCCATGCCATGCAGGTCTCGTCGGTACCCATGTCGGGCCCGAAGATGTAGTCCGACTCGCCGCGCAGGGCATGGGCGAATGCTCGGATCAGGCGCTCCTTGCGCTCGCGCGGGGCGCGGGGATCGCCCCACAGCACCGACTTTGCGCCGCCGTGCGCGAGCCCCGCGGCGGCATTCTTCAGAGTCATCGCGCGCGCGAGCCGCGCGCACTCTCCAGCCGTGACATCGGCCGCCATTCGCAACCCGCCGATGGCGGGGCCGCACGCGACGTTGTCTACCACGAGCATTGCCTTGAGACCGAGGCCGGGCTCGCGGACCTCGATCACCTTGGCCGGCCCGAGATCATCGCCGCCTGGAATGGCCCGCTCCTTGCGTCCCCCGCCCCGCCGCCTGACGCAGCGTTTCACCGACCCGCACCGCGTCGGCTCCCGCGAGCACGAGAACGCCGCCGCCCGCCTCCTCCAGCGCGGCGCGCAGCGCTTCCACGTCGCCCGCGCGGATGACGCGGAAGCTCACGGCGGAGGGCACATCCGGCGGCGCCTCCAGGTTGGCGATCACGAGATCGGACTCCTCCGCGGCGGCGAGCAACTCGGCGGCCGGCACCCCGCGCACGACGCGGAACGACCACTGCACCCGGGTCGGACTGGCGACCGCTTCCAGCGCCTGCCGCGCTTCCTTCGCCAGCGCGCGGAGCGTGCGTTCCATGCTCCCCACGTCGAGCGCGCGCCGGGTGGCCGATTCGAATCCCACCTCGCGCGCGAACGGCAGTCCCGCGAAATGCAGCAGGTCCTGGTTCTCGACGAACAGACCGAGGAGCTCCGCCTGCATCTCTCCGGCCAGCTCAGCCGCGGCCTCGAGCAGCGCCCGGCTCTGCTGGAGGGGATCGAGACCCACGATGACGCGCCGGATTCTCTTCGTCATGGGCGCCGGTGGGGCCGCCGTCCTTTCGCCAGCGGTGGGGCCCCGAATGCGCGGGTGCGGTCGGCGAACTCGACGAGCCGCTGCTCAACCAGGAAGTTGATGGTGCCGGGAGGAAACTGTCCCGAGGCGCCGCGCTCGCCGGCCGGGACTCCGGTCAGGATCTCGATGCCTTGATCGACGGTGTCCACCGGGTAAATGTGGAACCGGCCCGCGGCGGCCGCCTCCACCACATCACGGCGCAGCATCAGGTTCTTCACGTTCGCCGACGGGATGAGCACTCCCTGCTCCCCGGTCAGGCCCCGCGAGCGGCAGATGTCGAAGAAGCCCTCGATCTTCTCGTTCACGCCGCCGATCGCCTGCACCGCGCCGTGCTGGTTCACCGAGCCGGTGACGGCGAGCGACTGGTTGAGGGGCGCATCCGCGAGCGCAGAGAGCAGCGCATAGAGCTCGGCGGAGGAGGCGCTGTCGCCCTCGACGCCACCGTAGCTCTGCTCGAACACCAGGCTCGCCGCGAGCGAGAGTGGCTTGTTCGCGGCGTAACGCCCGGAGAGGAAGCCCGAGAGGATCAGCACGCCCTTGGAGTGGATCGCGCCCCCCAGCTCGACCTCGCGCTCGATGTCGACCACCTTGCCGGCGCCCAGGCGCACGCGCGCGGTGATGCGATGCGGAATGCCGAAGGAGAAGCCCCCGAGCTGGGTGACCGAGAGCCCGTTGACCTGGCCCGCGCGGCTGCCGGTGGTGTCGATCAGCAGCCTTCCCCGCAGGATTTCCTCCTGCAGCCGGTCGCGCACGCGGTCGGCGCGCTCGACGCGCGCATCGAGGGCGCGCTGGACGTCCTCCGCACGGATGACTTTGCGTGAAGCCGTGGCGGCCCAGTAATCGGATTCGCGCAGGAGATCGTTCAAGTCCCGCATCTGCATGGAGAGCTTTTCGGCGTCGCCGGCGTTGCGCGAGCCGTGCTCGATCACGCGCGCGACCGCCGCGGCGTCGAGCGGGCGCAGCTTCTCATGGCGCGCGATCGTGGCGATCAGGCGCGCGTAGAGGAGATCGGCCTCCGGCGCGCGCCCGATCTCCTCCTCGAAGTCCACCGCGACCTTGAACAGCTCGCTGAACTCCGGGTCGTAGGCATGCAGCAGGTAGTAGATGATGCGCGGCCCCACGACCACCAGCTTCACGTCGAGCGGGATCGGCTCGGGATCGAGCGAGACGGTGCTGATGAGCGAGAGCATCTGGCCGAGGGACTCGATGCGGATCTCGCGCGAGCGCAGCGCCCGTTTCAGCGCCTCCCAGGCGAGCGGCTGCGTCAGCACCTTGATCGCGTCGAGGATGAGATAGCCGCCGTTGGCGCGGTGGAGGCTCCCCGCCTTGATGAGCGTGAAGTCGGTCACCAGCGCGCCCATCTGCGAGATGTGCTCGATGCGCCCGACCAGATTGTCGTGCGTCGGATGGTCCTCGTACACGATTGGCGCGCCCGGTGTGCCGCCGTGCTCGATCAGGACGTTCACCTGGTAGCGGCGCAGGAACGACTCGCCGATTTCGGACACCGGCAGCGGCACGCCGAACAGCGTCGGCTGCTCCGCGTCCTTCGGCTGCCGGAAGACCTCGACATGGTCGAGCACGTCTTCCTGCATGCCCGTGAGGTACTCCAGCACGGAGGGAAGCTCGCCGTACTCGGCACGCATCTCCTCGATCAGACCGTTGACCACCGCGCGCGTGACCTGGCGGTTCAGCTCCCGGAGCTTGCGCTGCGCCTCGCGCCGCCATTTCGGCACGTCGTGAATGGCGCTCTCCAGCTCCTCCTGCAGCGTGGAAATGGCATGCTCCAGGCGCTGCTGCTCCGCCTCCGGCAGCCGGCGGAACTCGTCAGGATTCATCACGCTGTCGCCGGCCCGCGGCGCGAAGCCGAATCCGGCAGGCGTGCGCACCAGCGCGATGCCCTGCTGCTTGGCGCGCTCGCCGATGGCGCCCACCGCCTCGTCCTGGCGCTCGCTGAACTCGGTCTCGATCTCCTTCTGTTTGGCGCGATACTCGGTGGACTCGAACGCGGCGGGAATGCCGGCCCGCAGGTCCTCCACCAGGCGCGCCATGTCCTCCTTGAACCGGATTGCGCGCCCCGCAGGCAGCGCGATCGCGCGCGGCTTGTGCGGCGTGGCGAAGTTGTACACGTAGCACCAGTCCGAGGGCGCCTCGCGCTGGGGCACCTGGCGCTCCAGATAGCGGCGGACGATCGTGTGGCGGCCGAGGCCCTCCGGGCCCATCGCGAACATGTTGTAGCCGTCGCGCCCCATGCCGACGCCAAACTCGATCGCGTTCACCGCGCGCGCCTGGCCGAGGACCTGGGCGAGATCTTCCAGGTCGTCGGTCGTCTTGAACTTGAACTGGCCCGGGTCGCAGCGGCGGCACAGATCGGCCGCGGCAAGCGGGCGGGTCGTTCCGGATTTGTGGTTGCTCAGGTCCATCGAGAATGCCGCCGCCGGGTTCTCTGGCGGATCCGCCGCCGACATTATGCAGCCTAATGCCCGCCGGCGGCGGCGGCTTGATTCAGATCAACCTCAGCACGCGCCGGAGCTTGCCGCTGCGCTCGCCTCGCACCAGCGGCCCCGGCTCGAAGCGCAGTTGAACCGCCGGCAGATCCTGCGCATCGAGATAGCGGCGCAAGGCGTGCTCCATCTTGTGCCACAACGGCGCAGCGCTCGTCCCGCGCGGCGTCTGAAGGCGGATGTTCAACACGTCAGGCGCGGTCTGGACGATCTGGAACTGATGCGCGCCGGCGTGCTCCTCCACCACGGTCGTCAGCGCCAGCGGCAGCAGCTCGACGCGCCGTCCATTTGCGTCTGTAAGTTCGAGCACGTCGTCGCATCTGCCCTCCACGCGCAGCGTCGGGAATGGCGCCCCGCACTCGCAGGGCTCCGCATCCAGCGCAATGCTGTCTCCGATATCGACGCGGATGAGCGGCTGGACGCGGTTCACCAGATTGGTGAGGAGTGCCGTATGCGACGGCTCGCCGGGCGCCACCGGCCGATAATGCCGGTCCACCGGCTCGAGCAATGCCCAGTCCGAATTCACGTGCAGGCGGCCGCGCTCGCACTCGCAGGCGATGCTCATGCATTCTGAGGCGGCGTATTCCTCGAGGACCCTGCACTGAAAAGCCGCGCGGATTTCCGCGCGGCAGGCCGCCGACAGCGTCTCGCCCCCGAGCCAGATCATTGCGGGCGCGATCCGGAGCCGGCCCGCGCGCTGCTCCGCGGCGAGTAGGCTTGCGCAGGAGGGGTAGGTCGCCATGGAGGAGGGCTGATATGCGTTGAGCGCCTCGACCAGCCGGGCAAGGGGCTCGAGGATCGAGAACACCCGCAGGCGGTCGGCGAGCGCCGGCGCGGCAAGGCGCATCCGCTCCACGGACGCGACGCCGGCGAAGTGGCCGCCGGTGGCAGCGACCATCGCGTAGCGCCCGCCGCCGAACAGCAGGCCCCCGAGGAAGCCCGGCGCGAGCAGCCCGCGCCCGAGGCGCAGCATCTCGAGCGCGTCGTACACCGCGAGCGCCAGCCCGTCGTGGACGAACACCCCCGGCTCCCCGGTGGTTCCCGAGCTTGTCCACACCGCGTAGCGGCCGAGATAAAGCCGCCCGGCGCGCGCGGGATCGAAGATAAAGTCGCTCACCGTATCGAGCGTGACGTCGGGGTCGGTGACCCAGTCGTCGAATCGCTGCATGAGCGCCCTGCGCGTCACGGGCGGCGCCTCGCGCGGCTCGAAGCCCGCCTGGGGCAGCGCGCGGAGGTGCTCCGCGTAGAAGGCCGAGCGCTCGCGGGCAAAGCGCACGATGTCGGCAAAGCGCCGCGCCGTGCGCGCAGCGATTTCTTCTCGCCCCGCCGCGGCCGCGAGCCAGATGTCCGACGCGACGGGCGCAAGGCTCCAGTAGGCAAGCCACGCAAAGGGATCGCCCGCGGCCGGGACGAGAGTCGATTGCCGACCGGCCCGCGTCACGGCCTGCGCTTCCCGGCGCGCGCCGCGCGCCGGCGCCGCACGAACGCCTTGCGCGCCTCTTCCATAGCCAGCATCGCCGCGGCGAACGGCAGAACGAACATCCAGACCTCCGCGCCGAGCGGCGCGGTGCCGAACACGAGATTGCCCAACGGGGTGTACACGATCGCGAAGATCAACGCCAGCTCGATGGCGATGCCCCAGAGCAGGAGCGAATTGCTGCCGAACGCGAAAGCAAACGCGGAGGCGCGCGGGTGCCGGCACAGAAAGACATTCACGACCTGCGTCACCACGATCGCGGCGAGGCACGCGGTGGTTGCCTGCAGGTAGAGCGGCTCGGTCTTTGCGAGCGCTTCGCCGTAGCTCCAGCCACCGAGGCCGAGCACGAAAAAGAACGCCGCCATCGCCGCGGCCGCCTCGATGACGCCCAGGAAGAGGTATGCGCGCGCCAGCAGCGGCCCGTCGAGCAGGCGCGCGGACCGCGGGCGCGGCGGCTCCCGCATCGTGGCGGGGTCCGGCTTCTCCGCGCCGAGCGCCAGCGCGGGAACCATGTCGGTGCCGAGGTCCACGGCCAGGATCTGGATGATGGTGAGCGGCAGCGGGATCCGGAACACCACGAACGCGAGGTACGGCACGATCTCCGGGATATTGGAGGAGAGGATGTAGGTGAGAAACTTGCGGATGTTCTGGTAGACCGACCGCCCCTCCTCGATCGCGTTCACGATGCTCGCAAAATTGTCGTCGAGCAGGATCATGTCCGCCGCCTCGCGCGCGACATCCGTGCCGGTGACGCCCATCGCGATGCCGATGTCGGCGCGCCTGAGCGCCGGCGCATCGTTGACGCCGTCGCCGGTCACCGCGACGACGTGCTGCTTGCGCTGGAGCGCCTCGACGATGCGCAGCTTCTGGTCCGCCGTCACCCGGGCGAACAGGACCTCGGGCGTATCGAGCGCGAGCTGGAGCTGCGTGTCGGTGAGGCGGCGCAGTGCATCGCCCAGCATCACCACCGGGTCGCGTGCAAGACCGATCTCCCGCGCGATCGCGCGCGCCGTGTGCGGGTGATCGCCCGTCACCATGATCACCCTGATGCCGGCTGCGCGGCATTTCTCGATTGCGACCGGCACTTCGGGCCGCGGAGGGTCCTCGAGCCCGATCAACCCGGCGAGGAGGAGATCCTCTTCCCAGCGCTCGCGCGGGGCAGCCGCGGCCAGCGCGCGCGAGGCGAAGGCCAGCACCCGCAGCCCCGCCGCCGCCATTTCCTCCTGTGCCCTGACGTATTGCGCGCGGTCCCCTTCGGTGAGCGCCCGGATGCCCTCGGCGGCAAGCACGTCGCGGCAAAGCGGCAGCACGGCTTCCGGCGCCCCCTTGCAGTAGAGCACCCGCCCGGACGGGCCGTCGTGAACGGTGGACATGCGCCGGCGATCGGCGTCGAACGGCACTTCGTCCACGCGCACGTGCCGCGCGACCGTTCCTGCGCGTTCGGCCATCTCCACGAGCGCGACCTCCATCGGGTCGCCGAGCCAGCGCGGCGCGTTGTTTTCGGTCACCCGGCGCACGTTGTGGCAGAGCGCCGCCGCCTCGAACAGCGCGGCATGCCTCGCCACCGCGGCGGGCTCCATCTGCGCGGGATCCCTCAACCCGTCGCTCACGAACACGCGTTTCACGCTCATGCGATTCTCGGTGAGCGTCCCGGTCTTGTCCGTGCAGATGACCGTCGCGGCGCCCAGCGCCTCGACCGCGGGCAGATGCCGGATGAGCGCCTTGCGCCGCGCCATGCGCTGCGTCGCCATCGCGAGCGACAGCGTGACCGTCGGGAGCAGGCCCTCCGGCACGTTGGCAACGATGATGCCGATGGCAAAAATGAAGTTCTCCCAGAACGCGAGCCCAAGCAGCCGCCCGACAAGGAAGAACACGACGCCGAGCGCGGTCGCGAGCACCGCCACGAGGCGTGACAGGCGCGCGATCTCGCGCTGCAAGGGCGAGGCCGGCTCGTCGCCCGCCTGGGTGAGGCGCGCGATCTTTCCGAACTCGGTGTGCATTCCGGTCGCGAACACGAGCGCCCGTCCCTCCCCCGCGACGACCGTGCTGCCCGCCAGCAGCAGGTTGGGCGCACGCAACAGGTCGTCCTCGGTGGTGGCTGCGGCAGTGCGCGCCTTCGGCAGCGATTCGCCGGTAATGGTGGCGAGGTTCACGCGCACGGCAAACGCCCCGATCAGGCGGCAATCGGCCGGCACGCTCGCGCCCTCGCCCACCAGAATCACATCGCCCGGTACCAGCGCTTCCGCCGGCAGCAGGCATGCTGCGCCGTCGCGCAGCGCCGTGACCTGGTGCGGCAGCAACCGCTTCAGCGCCGCGATCGCGCGCTCCGCGCGATACTCCTGCCAGAAGGAGAACGCCCCGTTCACGGCGATGACGCCGACGATCGCCCAGCCGAGCGTCGCCATGCCGAGCGCCGGATCGTAGAAATCCGCGACGAAGGCGAGCGCCGCCGCCAGCCACAGGATCAGCGCGAAGAAATGGATGAATTCGCGCAGGAAGCGCAGCGCGAGCGGCTCGCCTTTCTTCTCCTCGACGCGGTTCGGGCCGTACTCGGCAAGCCGGCGCTGCCCCTCGTCTGCGGCGAGCCCGCCCGCGTGGCTGCGCAGGCTGGCAATGGCCTCATCCGGCGTGAGGTGCGTGATGCGCATGGGCGCGGCGCTAGGCGCCGAGCGCCTGCAGCGGCTCCGTAAACGAGTATCCCAGCGCTTGCGCCACCTCGCGCCGCGTCACGGCGCCGCGGCAGACGTTGAGCCCGTTGCGCAGATGCTCGTTATCCCTGAGCGCGCGCCCGACGCCGCGGTCGGCGAGCTCCTTCACGAACGGCAGCGTCGCGTGGTTCAGGGCATAGGTCGAGGTGCGCGGGACGGCGCCCGGCATGTTGGCGACGCAGTAGTGGATGATGCCGTCCACGGTGAACACCGGATCGGCGTGGGTCGTCGGGCGCGAGGTCTCGAAGCAGCCGCCCTGGTCGATTGCCACGTCCACCACCACCGCGCCCGGCTCCATTGCGGAAAGCATCGCGCGCGTGACGAGCTTGGGGGCGAGGCCGCCCGGCACCATCGCGGTGGCAATCACCGCGTCCGTGGCGCGCAGTGCCTCACCGATCGCCTGCGGCGTCGCGATCCCGGTCGTCAGCCGCGCGCCGTGCTTCGCTTTCAGCCGTTCCAGCGGACCGGCCGAGCGGCTCAGCACGATGACTTCGGCACCGATGCCGAGTGCGATCAACGCGGCGTTTGCGCCCACGACGCCCGCTCCGAGCACGAGCACGCGCCCGGGCAGCACCCCGGTCGCGCCGGCAAGCAGAATTCCACGGCCGCCGTGCGCGCGCTCCAGAAAGTGTGCCGCGACCTGGACCGCCATGCGCCCCGCCACCTCCGACATCGGTGCGAGCAGCGGCAGGCCGCCCGCGGGCGAGGTGACGGTCTCATAGGCGATCGCCATGACGCCGCTTTTCACGAGGTCGCGCGTCTGCTCCGCATCCGGCGCGAGGTGGAGGTAGGTGAAGAGCACCTGCCCGGGGCGCAGCCACGCGCGCTCCGGCGCCAGCGGCTCCTTCACCTTGACGATCAGCTCCGCCTGCCTATAGACCGCCTCCGCGCTCGCCACGACCTCGGCGCCCGCTGCGGAATAGTCGGCGTCCGTCGCGCCGATGCCGGCGCCCGCGTCGCGCTCGATCACCACGCGATGCCCGCGCGCTGAAAGCTCGCGCACGCTATCGGGCGTCAGGCCGACGCGGTGCTCGTGGATCTTCATCTCCTTCGGTACGCCGATGAGCATGAGTGTTTCCGTCATTCCCGCGGAGGCGGGTATCCCCTTCCCCCCTTGCGGGGGAAGGTAGGATGGGGGGTCCGCTACCGTTCGAGAACGTAAGTGCCCGGCGCGTCGGCGAGCTTCGGAAACCCCTCGGTTGCCACCGGCGGCGGTGCCCCGGGTTCTCCGCAGTGCTCCGCGAGCCAGTCCCGCCAGTCCTCCCACCAGCTGCCGTTGTGCTCCTGGGCGGTCGCATGCCACGCGTCGGCTGCCTGCCCGCGGTGCGCCCGCCCCACGCGGAAGCGGCGCTTCGGCGGCATCACCGGCGGATTGACGATGCCGAGGACGTGGCCCGAGCTCGAGAGCACGACACGCTTGTAGCCGGTGACCCAGTTGTTGATGCGGAAAGTCTGGCGCCACGGCGTGATGTGGTCGTCCTCCGCGGCAACCAGGTAGAGCGGCGCGTGGATACGGGCAAGATTGATCGGCTCGCCCGCGATGGTGAGCGCGTCCGGGGTGACGAGTCCGTTCTTCAGGTACATCTCGCGCAGGTAGAAATCGTGCATGCGGTAGGGAAGCCGCGTCGTGTCCATGTTCCAGTAGAGGACATCGTGCGGGGCCGGCCGCTCGCCGTAGAGCCAGCCGTGCACCACGTAATGCCAGATCAGGCTGTTCGCGCGCAGGAGACGAAAGGTCGTCGCCATCTCGCGGCCCTCGAGGGTGCCGCGCGTGCGCATGAGGTGCGAGAGCCAGCGCACGCTGCCCTCGTCGATGAACACCTCGATGTCACCCGGGGACTGGAAGTCGATGAGCGTCGCAAGCAGCGTCCAGTGCGCGACCGGCAGGCTCGCGGTATCGGCGTGGCGGCGCGCGAGCCAGGCCATGTAGACCGCCAGCAGCGTGCCGCCGATGCAGTAGCCGACGGCATGGACCTGCTGCGCGCCCGAAACCGCCCGTGCGACCCGCACCGCCTCGTCGACACCCTGCGTCAGGTAGTCGTCGAAGCTGGTTTCGGCGAGCTCGGCGCCCGGGTTCTTCCAGCTCGTGATGTAGACGTCGAACCCTTCCTGCAGCAGGTAGCGCACGAGGCTCTTCTTCGGCTCCAGGTCGAGCACGTAGAACTTGTTGATCCAGGGCGTCACGATCACGACCGGCACCGGCCGCACCTGGGCCGCGGCCGGCGCGTAATGAATCAGCTCGAGCAGCTTGTTGCGGTAGACGACGGCGCCCGGGGTCGTGGCGAGGCTGACGCCGACCTCGAAATCCTGTGGCTCGGTCATGCGCACGGTTCCGGCGCGCAGGTCCTCGAGGAAGATCTCGGCGCCCCGGCGCAGGCTCTCGCCGCGGCTTTCGATGGCTTTCCGCACCGCGACCGGATTGGTGAGCAGGAAATTGGTCGGCGCCACCGCGTTCAGCCAGTTTCTCCACCAGAACGCCGCGCGCCGGCGCGCGCGGGACGACATGCCGGGCGTATGGTAGAGGGCGTCCTGGACGTGGCGGGTGGAGAAGAGATACCACTGCTTGAGGACGTCCCAGCCGATCTCTGTCGTCCAGACCGGATCGCTGAAGCGTGAGTCGTCGGCCTGCGGCTGCACCGCGTCGGGAATATCGCGCCCGAGGAGCTTCGCGCCGACGTTGAGCTGCAGCGCGGTCAGGTCCGCGCAGTAGCGCATCGCGAGCTCCGCGAACTCCATCGGGTGCAATCCCCAGGCCGTCTGGGCATGGGCGAGCGGCGCGACCATCCCGAAGGGATCGACGAGGCTCTCGACGCCCTGGCGCACGTCCTTCAGGCGCTGGGCGGCGTGCTCGATCTCCGCTCCAATGCCCGCGCCCTCGGGCCGGCTTTCCGAAACTGGTTCGCGTGCCGTCATGTCAGCTCCCCCGGCTCCCGGGGATTGTCCCCCGCCGGGGCGGGCGCCCCTTTGATCTAGGTCAGATGGGGTCGGACCAGGTCAGATGGGGTCGGACCAGCGCAACACATTGATCCGGGAATGTAAGAGCCTCAAATTATGTCAGCGAAAGGCCTCAGGGCCGCGTTATTAGGGGCAATAACGACGCTAGAAGGAGTGAGCTATGCCCCGCGCCAGTCGCCATTTCCTGCCCGGCCAGCTCTGGCACCTCACCCACCGCTGCCATGAGAAGGCGTTCCTGTTCAGGTTTGCGCGCGACCGGCGCCGTTACCGTTACTGGCTAGTCGAGGCGAAGGAGCGCTTCGGGCTGTGCGTGCTCAATTACGTGGTGACGTCGAACCATGTCCATCTCCTGGTGCAGGACACCGGCGAACGCGTCATCGCCCGGAGCATGCAGCTCGTTGCCGGGCGCATCGCGCAGGAATACAACCAGCGCAAGGAGCGTCAGGGCGCGTTTTGGGAAGACCGCTACCATGCAACCGCCATCGAGCCTGATCGCCATCTGCAGCGCTGCTTGGTTTACATCGACTTGAACATGGTGCGCGCCGGCGTCGTGCGGCACCCTGCCGCGTGGGCGCACGGCGGATACAAGGAGATCCAGGATCCGCCGAAGCGCTATGCACTAATCGAACTGAGTCGGCTCAGCGCTCTGTGTGGCTTTGGCGATGTGGACAAGTTCCAGCGGGCGCACCGGCAGTGGATCGAGGAAGCGCTTCTCAACGACGAGCGCAAACGCGACGCGCGTTGGTCAGAAGCGCTGGCGGTAGGCAGCCAGGCCTTTGTCGAGCAGGTGAAGCGCAATCTCGCGTTGAGGGCGAGGCATCGCGAAATCGAGGAGGCAAACGGAAGCTACGCTCTGCGCGAACCAGTGTGGGCTTATACGGGGATTTTTGGCTCAGAAAATGCCCGTTTAGGCGCCGGGAACTCCATCATCCGAGGACGTAATCCCATCAATTCATAAGGTTGCCGTGGTCCGACCCAGATGGATGTCGGTCGAGCGCACCACGTGCATGCCGGCATCCGCAAACCTGCGGAACGCGGCATCGGCCAGGTCCGAATAATCGATCGCGCCTGGGATGACGACCGGCGACGTACAGTCCTCCAGCAGATAGACCTTCTCGGCGAGCCTGCGATCCTTGGCCAGCACCTGCTGCAGCAGGTCGTCGATGGTCCACGCGACGCAGTGGCTCTTCGCCTGTCCGGCAATGAGAACCGCATCGAATTGCTCAAGCTTCCGCAGGAACTTGTCGCTCTTCCGGGCGATCGGCTTTCCGTCCGGCCCCTCCAGAACCTCGGGTCCGATGACCGAATAATGCTCGGTGAAGGAGTTGTCGCCCTTGATGAGTAAATCCGGCTGGCTCGCGCGGGCGATGCCGTGGAAGAACACCGCCTCCTCGACCGAGGAGACGAGCGCGTGGCCGATTCCTCCCAACATGGCGTGATAGGGCCAGACGGTCAGCTCGTACTTGCCGCTCTTCTCTAACGTGTCCGCGTAGTGCATGAGTTGCCGCTGTGCGTAATCAGGATCGACCTGGAGGCTGTGCGACAGCGCGGCGTTGAATTTCCAAACGCCCTTCCTGATGTCGTCCGCGGAAACGAGCGTAAACGGCGCCGGATGCTCACCCTTGTCATTGACGAGATAGACGGCGTGGAAGATCTGCATCGCGTGATGCGTGTCCATCGTCGGGCAGATCTCGGTGATGACACCGAGGTTGCGGTAGATAAACTCGCACAGCCTGCGGTTGTCGTCGACCGCCCCGGTGCCGGAGCGGCCGCCGACATACAGCTCGAACCCGGGAATGCAGAATGTGTTCTGCACGTCGACCGCCACGACGCAGATCCTGAAGCGGTCATCGGCGGCGGGGGGAATCCTGTGCCGCTTCGCCCATTGCGCGGCTTCCCGCGCCCGCTCTTCGTACGGAACTCTCCACACCTCGGCGACCTTGCCCGGGTCGTAGTGGGGAGGAACCGGGAGCTCCCGCTGGGCCATTACTTCGAAGCCCCGCTCCAGCGCAGGTGCTCGGTGCGCAAGCGGCCGGCCGCAACCGCAACCTTGCGCGTCTGGGTCTTGCCCGCGTGTGTCGCGGCGATCGTGTACTCGCCCGCCGGCAGGCGGGCCAGGAAGAACGGGCCGTCGGTTACGTGCTCCACCAGTTGGCGGCCCTTTGCGTCGCTCAGCACGACCTTCACGCTGGCGAGATACCGGCCGTCGGCAACCACCAGCACGAGCTTGAGATTGAAGTCCTTCTCGAGCGCGTGCAGCTGCTCGCGCTCGGGCTTGCCGACGCCGCCGGAGAGATAGCGGATCTCCCCTGCCTGCTTCACTTTGGGCGCCGCTGTGCCTTGCGCGCTTGCTCCAGTGGCCACGAGTAACAATGCAGCTCCCAGCAGGAGTGTGCGTCGCATCATGATCACTTCCATTGCACTAAGAAAATTTCCCTTCCTATCCGTTACTCCAACCCTCTCCCCATCAGCACGGGGCGAGAGAGTTACTTACCCCTTGACGCACACCTTCGGCCGCAGGAAGGCGACGCGGCGGGCGAGCCCTGCCCGTTCCGTTGCCTCGGCGACCGCATCGACGTCCTTATAAGCGCCGGGTGCTTCCTCGGCCACGCCACGCATCGAGCGCGTGCGGATCAGGATGCCCTGGCGCGCCAACTCGTCCACCAGCTGCCGGCCATGCCAGTGCTTCAACGCCTGCTTCCGGCTCATGGCCCGCCCCGCGCCGTGGCTGGCTGAGGAAAGCGCGCGCTTCTCGCTCTCGGCGGTGCCGGCGAGAATGTAGGACCCCGTGCCCATGCTGCCGCCGATCACGACCGGCTGCCCGATGGCGCGATAGTGCTCCGGCAGCGCGGGGTGGCCCGGTCCGAAGGCGCGCGTCGCGCCCTTGCGGTGCACGTAGAGCAGGCGCTTCTTGCCCCCCACCACGTGCTCCTCGCGCTTGCAGGTGTTGTGCGAGACGTCGAACAGGGTCTCGAGCGCGGCGCGCCGCATGAGCCGCGTGAAGCACTGGCGCGTCAAATGCGTGAGGATCTGGCGGTTGGCAAGCGCGCAGTTGATCGCCGCGTTCATCGCGCCGATGTACTGTTGGCCCTCAGGCGAATTGATCGGAGCGCAGGCGAGCTCGCGGTCGGGGAGCTGGATGCCCAGGCGCGAGGCCGCTTTCGCCAGGCTCACCAGGTAGTCGGTGCCGATCTGGTGCCCCAGGCCGCGCGAGCCGCAGTGTATCGAGACGAGAAGCTGCCCCTCGTGCAGGCCGTAGACCTGCGCCGCGGCGGCGTCATGGATGCGATCAACCACCTGCACTTCGAGATAGTGATTGCCCGAGCCGAGCGTGCCCATCTCGCCGCGCTGCCGCTTCTTCGCGAGCGGGGAGACGTTCTCCGGCACCGGTCCGCCGACGCGCCCGCCCTCTTCGATGAACTCGAGATCGGCCGCCGTCCCGTAGCCGTGCTTCACCGCCCACTGCGCGCCGCCCGTCAGCACTTCGTCGAGCGCCTCCGGAGCAAGCCTGATCTCGCCCTCCTCGCCGACCCCGGCGGGAATTCTCTCGGACAGCTCGCGCGCGAGCGAGGGCAGCTCGCCCGCCACCTCCGCGAGCTCGAGATTCGTGCGCAGGCAGCGGATGCCGCAGGAGATGTCGAAGCCGACGCCGCCCGCGGAAATAATCCCTCCTTGCTCGGGATCGAACGCCGCGACGCCGCCGATCGGGAAGCCGTAGCCCCAATGCGCATCGGGCATCGTCATGGCGGGACCGACCAGCCCCGGCAGGCGCGCGACGTTGGTGATCTGCTCGATCACCTTGTCGTCCATGGTCGCGAGCAGCTCGCGGCTGCCGTAGAGCCTGACGTCGCCGCGCGCTTCGCCTGGCGCCAACGGCACGGTCCACGACCACTCGTCAATCTGCTCGAGCTTGGAAAGGTCCATTTACACATCCACCACGCAGCGGGCGCGCCAGCCATCGGGGCCCTGCTTGACTTCGAGCATCGTCAGCGTCGCGCCCTTCACTTCCACTCCGCGCTCGAGATCGCGCCGCCACGGCTCGCCGCTCGCGCCGCCGCGCCACCGCACCCCGTCGCGCTCGATCCAGAAGCGGCAGAAGACGAGACCCTGCTCATGCGAGATCCCGAGAAGAAGATTGAGCCAGCGCACCAGCGCGATCTCGAGATCCGCCTCCTCGAAGTCGAGCGTCACGGACCGCTCCGGCCGCACCGCGGAGAGATCCGCCATGATGCCGAAGGTCGCCGCCGCGGCGGCTTCGAACGCTTCCTCGACGGTCGCGCCGCGGCCCACCACCCCGATGTCGGCGTCGTGCTCGAAATAGTCGTCGCCGCTGGGCGTGGCGCTGCTCGGTGCAATCATGGCCTGCTCGTCTCCGGCAACCGCCGGGCGGGTATCGCCCATGATATCGGCGCCCGGCGGGCCGCACTTGATCTGCGTCAACCCGGCCGGGCGCGGTCTGGGATGTACTACTGTAGTCCGGATCCAACTGAAAGCATACCGTGCTGATCAAATACCGAGGCCTGCGGCGAACGCTGGGCGCGCTGCTGGTCGTTGCCGGCGCGCTGCTCATGTGGCTCGCGCCCGAGGTCTGGTCCGGCGTCGTGCTGCTTGCGGCCGGCATCGCGCTGGAGGCCGCGGGTATCGCGCTCGAGCACCGCGCCAGCCGCTCACGGAGCGATTCCCATGCCGTGGAGCGATGAGCGCTACCCGCTTTCGATGAGGAACCTGCCGCCGCGCGTGCGGCACAAGGCGATCGAGATCGCGAACGCGCTGCTCGCGGCGGGCCGGCCCGAGGGTCAGGCGATCCGCATCGGGATCTGGTCCGCCAGGCGCTGGGCAGGGGAGCGCATCATGCGTGGCCGGGCTCAATGGAGGCGGCAATGAAAGCGCGCACTTTGCTTATCTGTTTCTGCGCAGTGGCGTTCACGGTCAACCCCCTGATTGCGCAGGACACCGGCGTCCGCATCGTGAGCCCGCAGAACGAGGAAACGATCCACGACAATACCGGGCGGGTTGCGGTGACGGTCATGATTCGCAACGGTGATTCACTTGCCGCGGGCGGCGCGATCCGCGTGTTGCTCGACGGCCGGCCCTTCGGCCCCGATGCGCGCGCATCCTCTTTTGCCCTGGAAGGCGTGGAGCGAGGAGAGCACCTGCTTCAAGTGCAGTTGACGAATGCCGCGGGCACGGTTATCGCCTCCTCGGAGGTCGTGAAGTTCTACATGTGGCAGGCCTCAGCGCTGTTCCCCAGCCGGAAGAAATGACGGCCGGCTGCGTGCCCAGCACTTGCATGCAAAGGAGATTTCCATGACCAGGACCAGGCAAATCGACAGGCGATGGATCGCGATGGGCTGCGGGCTTCTCATCGTGGCAGCCGATCGCGCGCTCGCGCATCTGCTCGGACTCGAGCCCCTCCTGCCCGGTGCCGCCGGCGAGGGCGGATTGCTGCTCGCGTGGGCGGTCGGCCATTGCGATACCCTGGACGGGCCAGTCGTGACGCTCGCGCGCAAGGCGCTCGAGACAGGAAACGTCAACCACGTTCTGCCCTGGGTGCGTCCAGAGGACGAGCCGGAAATCCGGCACGCGTTCGATCACGCGGCGTCGGTACGCAAGCTCGGCCCCCACGCGCGGGAGCTCGCGGACCGCCATTTCTTCGAAACCCTCGTGCGCATGCACCGCGCCTCCGAAGGCGCTTCGTTCACCGGTCTCAAGCCCGCAGGCACCGATCTGGGCCCCGCAGTGCCGGCGGCGGACAAGGCACTAAAGGACGGATCGGTCGAGGCCGTGGTCAAACTGCTCACTGACGCGGTCCGCGCGGGCGTGCGGCAACACTTCCACGAAGCGCTCAGTCGCAGCAAGTTTGCGACCGATGACGTTGCGGCAGGCCGGCGCTACGTGGCTGCGTACGTGCCTTTCGTCCACTACGTCGAGCGGCTTTGGGAGGCTGCGACGAGTGCCGCGCACGGCCATAGCCACACGCACGGCGAGGCGCCGCACGAACACAAGCACGCTGCGCACCACGCCCATTAGAAGGGCGTCTGTGGTCTCCCAGCGCGCGGGAGTTCGCCCTCCACTCGCGCCACAATTTCGGGCGCGTCGACCCCATGTAATATGGCCGCCATGAGCGAACGCCCTGCGCCTCTGCCAGAGCACCGCGCCCCGGTTTTTCTCGCGCGCGGGCTCACCAAGACCTACCACATGGGCACGACCGAGGTGCACGCACTGCGCGGGGTGGATCTCGGCATTCATGCGGGGGAATTCGTGGTGCTCCTCGGCCCCTCGGGCAGCGGGAAGAGCACGCTCCTCAACATCCTGGGCGGGCTCGATACCCCGACTGCGGGCGAGGTGCGCTTTCTCGAGCATGAGCTGTCGAAGGCAGACGAGGCGGAGTTGACGCGCTACCGGCGCGAGCACGTCGGCTTCGTGTTCCAGTTCTACAACCTCATTCCCAGCCTCACGGCGCGCGAGAACGTGGCGCTGGTCACCGACATCGCCGAGCGGCCGATGGCGCCGGAGGAAGCGCTCGAGTGGGTGGGCCTCGGCGAGCGGCTCGACCACTTTCCCTCGCAGCTCTCGGGCGGGGAGCAGCAGCGCGTGGCGATCGCGCGCGCCGTGGTAAAGCGCCCCGACGTGCTGCTGTGCGACGAGCCGACGGGGGCGCTCGACTACGAGACCGGGAAGCTGGTGCTGGAGGTGATCGCGCGCATCAACGCCGATCTCGGCACGACCGCGATGGTGATCACGCACAACGCAGCGATTGCGGGCATGGCGGACCGCGTGCTCAGGCTCGGCAACGGAAGAATCGTCGGCGAGACCCGGCCCGAGCGCAAGCTCACGCCGGCGGAGATCTCCTGGTGAAAGCCATCGATCGCAAGCTCCTGCGCGACTTGTGGTCGCTCAAGACCCAGGTGGTCTCGATCGCGCTCGTCATCGTTTGCGGCATCGGCGGCTTCATCGCGTCGTTCTCGACGCACGATTCGCTGGTGTGGTCGCGCGAGCATTACTACGACACCGCGCGCTTCCCGCACATCTTCGCGACCGCGAAGCGCGCGCCGCTCGCGCTCGTCGAGAAGATCCGCGCGATCCCGGGCGTCTCCGAGGTCGAGACGCGCGTCGTGCGCGACGCCCAGCTCTCGCTCGAAGGCGTCGTGCCGCCGATGATCGCGCGCCTGATCGGCGTGGATTTCGCGCGCCCGCCGGGCATGAGCCGGCTGACCCTGAAGAGCGGGCGCTGGCCGGTGCCGGGCATGGCGGGCGAGGCAGTGGTGAACCAGCGCTTTCTCGAGGCGCGGCGCTTGAAGCTCGGCGTGCGCGCGCAGGTCCTGATCAACGGCAAGCTCGAGCGCCTGACCATCGTCGGCACGGCGCTCTCGCCCGAGTACATCTACGCCACGCGCGGCGGCGGCATGCCCGACGACGAATGGTTCGGCGTGCTCTGGGTGGACGCCAAGGCGCTCGCCGCGGGATTCAACATGGAGGGCGCGTTCAACTCGGTGCTGCTGCGGCTGGCACACGGGGCCTCCACCGGAGCCGCAGTAGATGCGCTCGACCGGCTGCTCGAGCCCTACGGCGGCTTCGGCGCGGTTGGACGCGAGGACCAGGTCTCGCACAAGATCGTGTCGCAGGAGATCAACCAGCAGCGCGTCTTCGGCCTGGTGCTGCCGTCGATCTTCCTGCTGGTGGCGGCGTTCATCCTGAACGTCGTGCTGCACCGGCAGGTGAACGCGCAGCGCGGCGAGATCGCGGCGCTGAAGGCGCTCGGCTACGAAGACCGCGCAATCGCGTGGCATTATCTCAAGCTCGCCTCGGTCATCGTGCTGATCGGAGCGGCGATCGGCATCGGCCTGGGCTGGCGGCTGGGACGGGCGATGACCGGCCTCTACACCGATTTCTTCCACTTTCCCCAGTTCTATTTCCGCCTGCTGCCGTGGGTGGTGCTCGCGGGGTGCGGCGCGGCGCTTGCCGCCGCTTTCGGCGGCGCGCTCGCGGCGATCCGCAATATCGTCCGGCTGCGCGCGGCCGAGGCGCTGCGACCGCCGGCGCCGGCCGAATTCCGCCCGCTGCTGGTCGAGCGTCTCGGCTACGCGCGGATCTTCACGCCCGGGCAGCGCATGATCCTGAGGAACCTGGAGCGCACGCCGGTGCGCGCCGCGCTCACGATCGCCGGCATCGCGGGCTCCGTCGCCATCCTGCTCTCGGGCACGTTCTGGGTGGACGCCGTCGAGTACTTCATCGACGTCCAGTTCAACCAGGTCCAGCGCGCGAACGTCTTCGTCGGCTTCGCCGAGCCGGTCGCGCACACCGCGCGCAATGACCTCGCGCATCTGCCGGGCGTCGCCCGCGCCGAGACGTGGCGTGCAATCCCGGTGCGCCTCGTCGCGGGCCATCGCCACTACCGCACCGCGCTGACCGGGCTCGCGGACGACGCGAACCTGCAGCGCATCATCGACCGCGACCTGCGCGGGTCGAAGCCGGTGCCGGGCGGGGTGCTGCTGACGACGCGCCTCGCCAACCGCCTGGGGGTGGTGCCGGGCGACACGCTGGTGGCGGAAATGCTGGAAGGCAAACGCATCAAGGCCGAGGTGCGTGTCGCGGGCACGGTGCGCGAGCTTGCGGGCATGAACGCCTACATGCGGCTGGAGGACTTGAACCTCCTCGCGCGCGAGGGCCCCGTGGTATCGGTCGCCGGCCTGCGGGTCGACCGCGGCGAGGAGCCCCGGCTTCTCGAGCGGCTGAAGGAGGTGCCGGCGGCGGCGGTCGTGATCGTCACGCGCACGCTCCTCGAGACCTTCCGCGCGACCAGCGCGAAGAACATCCTGTTCTTCACCGCCATCCTGACGGGCTTCGCCGCGACCATCGCGATCGGCGTGGTCTACAACAACGCCCGCATCCAGCTCGCCGAGCGCGCCTGGGAGCTCGCGAGCCTGCGCGTGCTTGGATTCACGCGCGGCGAAGTTTCGGTGCTGCTGCTGGGGGAACTCGCGCTCGAGATCGCGGCCGCCATCCCGCTCGGCTGCGTCGCCGGCTACTGGCTCTCGTGGTTCATCATCTCGCTGATGCAGCACGGCGAGGTCATGGAATTCCCGCTCATGATCCTGCCCGATACCTATCTCTATGCCGCCGCGGTGGTGGTGGCCGCGGGGATCGTGAGCGCGTTGATCGTCCGCAACCGCATCGATAATCTGGACCTGGTCGCGGTCCTGAAGACACGCGAATGACGAATCGCAACAAGATCGGGTTGGGCGTTTTCCTCGCCGCGGTGGCGACGCTGGCGGCGTGGGCCCTGCGCGCGCCGCCGGTGTCGGTGGAGCTGGCGGAGGTCAGGAAGGGCACGTTCGAGCAGACGGTCTCCGACGACGGCAAGACGCGCGTGCGCGAGCGCTACACCGTGTCCGCGCCGCTTGCCGGGCGCATCGAGCGCATCCAGCTGAAGGCGGGCGACCCGGTCGAGCGCGGGCAGGTCGTGGCGGTGCTCACGCCCGCCGCCCCCGCCCTCCTCGACGCGCGCGCGGTGCGCGAGCTGCAGGCGCGCGTCGGCGCGGCTGAAGCTCAGCAGCTGCGCGCCAGGGCGGAAGTCGCGCGCGTGATGGCGCAGCGCGATCAGTCGAAAGCCGACTTCGACCGGCAGGCAAAACTCTTCCAGGAAGGGTTCATCTCCGCCACCGCGCGCGAGCAGGCCGAGCTTGCCCTGCGCACCGCCGAGCGGACAGTCGAGGCCGCGCGCTTCGCCGAGGAGGCCGCGGGCCACGAGCTCGAGCAGGCGCGCGCGGCGCTCACCCGCTATCGCAGCGGCGAGCCGGGCGCGAAGTGGCAGGTCACCTCGCCGGTCACGGGATCGGTGCTGAAAGTCATCCAGGAAAGCGAAGGCAACGTCATCCTGGGTGCGCCGCTGCTCGAGCTCGCCGATGCGCGCAGCCTCGAGGCGGTGGTGGACGTCCTGTCGCAGGAATCCGTAGCGATCCGGCCGGGCATGTCGGCGCGCATCGATCTCGGCCGGGGCGTGGCGCCGCTCGCCGCGCGCGTGCGGCTGATCGAGCCGGCGGCTTTCACCAAGATCTCGGCGCTGGGAGTCGAAGAGCAGCGCGTGAACGTGGTGCTCGATTTCGTGGAGCCGCTCGACAAGGTGCAGACGATCGGCGACGCCTTCCGCGTCGATGCGGTGATCGTCACGCGCCGGGTCGCGGACGCAGTCACGGTGCCGGTGGGCGCGCTGTTCCGCGACGGCGAAGGCTGGGCAGTGTTCGTCGCGCAGGACGGCAAAGCGGTCAAGCGCGCGGTGAAGGCGCCGCTCCGCAACGGCGCCGAGGCGCTCGTCGAGGACGGCCTCCAGCCTGGCGAGCGCGTCGTGGTCTATCCCTCGGACGCGCTGCGCGACGGCTCCCGCATCCTCGCCCGCTGATCCACGACCATGCATTCCCCTCCTGCCAGAGGAGGGGTCGCTGCGATGCAGCGGGGGTGGTGGGAGGATTCTCTCCGCGCTGCTCGCCGGCCCTCAGGAGCCCCAAAACGGCGGCAGCGATCGGCCACAAGCGGACATGCGTAAACCCAGGAGTGGGAGCAGAATATGCCAGTTGGGTAGCGTTCTTGGCCCTTTAATCAGCCGTCAATAGTCAAACGCAAGGTGATCCGTGCAACCACTGTTCGCCAAGAGCACGAGCAATGCCGGTTAGGATCGAGAGGCATGAAATGAGAAATATCACAATGTGCTTGGTCATTAGCGTTTTTCTCAGTGGATGCGAAACTCCGACGACGCAGCGCTATTCCATACTGGCCGACAACAACGTGGCGATAAAGGCACTGAGTGTCAGCGGAATTGGAATAGGTTACTTTACGGGCCCTCCCAGCTTTGATGCGAACTGTCGCGCGCTAGGACCCTTGGCGGTTGCGGATAATCTCACTCACACCCAATACATCCAGAAAGCGTTTGAGGACGAACTAAAGGTGGCGGGAGCGTTCGCGCAAATGTCACCGCGTGTCACGCTCACGGGATACGTCTCGCGACTGGAGTTTTCCTCATCTCGCGGGCTCACCGGCGGCTCATGGACGATCGACTTGGTTCTAACCTCCTCCAACGGCAGTCGAATGAATGTTACCGAGTACTACGAGTTCGCTAGCGGTTTTGTTGCCAATGAAGCTTGTAGACAAACGGCTAACGCATTCTCTCGGGCAGTGCAGAATCTCGTTGGGAAGGCAGTACGATCCCCTGACTTCGCAGGTCTTGTTGCGGCCACTGTCGCTCCCGCCCGGCGCCAGGAGACATTACCGCCTCCAGTAGCTGCAAGCCGCTACCCGCGCCTGTTGACCGGACAGGAATTGCTCACTCATCTGCAAAGCCTCAAGGAAGTCCAGGTAAAGGCCCCGCCAGAGCTCATGTCCATGACCTTCCAAGTGGGAAATAGATTTGAGATTTTGTACTGGACTGCTCGTGACGCCAGCGGCGTCCGCCAGGGAGGAACCTACTCTATCGCGCCCGACCAGAATCTTGTATGTTTTCGCATTCCGGCGGAACTACGCGCAGGCGGCTTTGGAGTTGGTTCGGAATGGATGTCTGACTGCTTCCGCGTATCGCAGACCGACGAGAAGACCTACTCTCTGAAGAATCTCAAGGGTGACTACAGCTTCAGTTACGCCGCGTGGTAGACACCCGAGAACGCACGCCGCTTGACTCCCCTCAAACGTCCGCTTCGGTTGCGGACATCTGCATTGGGGCCGAGCGCTTCGGCCTCTTGGAGCCATCGAGCAGCGAAGCCATGGTCTGAACTTCCCTGATCTGCCCCCCTTAACTTTGATCTCGGCTAAGCTAGCCGGCATTCTTCCGGGGCGGGGACCTCATGGCGGAGCGGACCCAGGTGGCGATCATCGGCGGCGGGCCGGCTGGACTGCTTCTTTCCCACCTGCTGGCATTGAACGGCATCGACTCCTTAGTGCTCGAGCGCCAGAGCCGCGCGCACGTGCTGCGGCGAATACGTGCCGGCGTGCTCGAAGCCGGAACGGTCCAGCTGCTGCGCGAAGTCGGCCTCGGCGCGCGCATGGACCGCGAAGGTCACGTGCATGACGGAGTGGCCATCGCCTGGGAAGGGAGGCCGCGGTTCCTGATCGACACGAAAAAGCACACCGGCAAGCCGATGATGGCCTACGGCCAGACGGCGATTACGGAAGATCTCTACGCCGCCCGGGATGTGGCAGGCGGCTGCATCATCGATGAGGCGGAGAACGTCCAGCTGCACGAGACCGCATCGGATCGCCCGTTCGTGACCTTCGAGAAGAACGGCACGCGGCGGCGGATCGATTGCGACTACATCGCCGGCTGCGACGGCTTCCACGGAGTGAGCCGCCACGCGATACCGGCCGCGGTTCAGCGCACCTTCGAGAAGGGCTACCCCTTTGGATGGCTCGGAATCATGTCGGAGACGCCCCCGCACCCCGAGGTCACCTACGTCCGCCACCGGCGCGGATTTGCGCTCGCCTCCATGCGCGGTCCGGCGTTGAGTCGCTATTACATCCAGTGCGATCTCGACACGAAGCTCGAGGACTGGCCCGATGAGCGGTTCTGGGAGGAGCTCAAAGCGCGATTTCCGGCTTACATGGCGGACGGGCTCGTGACCGGCCGCTCGATCGAAAAATCGATCGCCCCCCTGAGAAGCTTCGTGGCCGAGCCGATGCGCTACGGACGATTGTTTCTCGCCGGCGATGCCGCGCACATCGTGCCGCCCACCGGCGCGAAGGGCCTCAATCTGGCCGTCTCCGACGTCTACTACCTGTCGCGGGCGCTCGTCGAAGCCTGCAAGAACCGCAATACCCGATACCTGGAGACCTACTCCGACACCGCCCTGCGCAGGGTCTGGGGCGCCGCCCGCCTGTCCTGGTGGCTCACGCACCTCCTGCACCGCTTCCCGGAGGACACGCCGTTCGACGAGCGCGCCCGCGAAAACCAGTTCGACTACCTCGTTTCCTCAGAGCACGCCCAGGCCTCGCTCGCCGAGCAGTACGTCGGGCTCCCCTATTGATCGTCCCTACTCGTGGCGCAGCGCCTCGATCGGGTCGAGCTGCGCCGCCTTGCGCGCAGGGAAGTAGCCGAAGATGACGCCGACCGCGCCGGAGAAGAGAAACGCGATCGCGACGATCCCGAAGTCGAAGACGAAGGGCAGCCCCAAGGCGGCCGCGCCGCCCGCCGCCGCGGCGAGCCCCAGCGCAATGCCCGCGATGCCGCCGAAGAGGGAAAGCATGACTGCCTCGACGAGGAACTGAGTCAGCACCTCGTTCTCCATGGCGCCGATCGCGAGCCGGATGCCGATCTCGCGCGTACGCTCGGTGACCGAGACCAACATGATGTTCATGATCCCGATGCCGCCCACGAGCAGGCTCACCGCGGCCACGGCGCCGAGCAGCGCGGTCAGGGTCTGCGTGGTCCCGCTCACGGCGGTCACGATCTGCTGCATGTCCATCACGTGGAAATCCGCCTCCTCGCGCGGACCGAGCCGCCGCCGCTCGCGCAGCAGCAGCTCGATGTCGGCCTGAACCTTCTTCGTCGGCACGCCTTCCTGCACCGAGACCATGATCCCGTCGACGTACTGGGTGCCGGCGATGCGCCGCTGCAGCGCCCGCAGCGGGATGACGATGAGGTCGTCCTGGTCCATGCCGAAGCTCGACTGGCCCTTCGCCGCGAGCACGCCGATTACCTCGCAGGCGAGCGCGCCGAGCCGCATTGTGGCTCCGACCGGATCCTGGGCGCCGAAGAGCTTGTCACGCACCGAGGCGCCCAGCACGCAGGCCATGGCCCCGGCGCGCAGCTCGCTGTCGGTGAAGACGCGCCCCGCGGCGAGCGGCCAGTCGCGCACCTTGAAGTAGTCGTTGTCGGTGCCGGTCACGGTCGTGGACCAGTTGAGGTCCGCGTTGATGGCAAGCACGTTGCGCGAGTTCGCGGGCGCGATGGCCGCGATGCCGCCGATCTCGCGCGCGATCGCCTCGACGTCCTTCATCTCGAAGAGCTTCGCCGCCTGGCGCGCGCCGCCCGGCCCGCGCGGCTGCTGCCCCGGCCGGACATTGAGCAGATTGCTGCCCAGGCTGCGGATCTGGCTTGCGACCTGGACCGTCGCGCCCCCGCCGATGGTGACCATCGTGATCACCGCCGCGACACCGATGACGATGCCGAGGATCGTGAGCGAGGAGCGCAGGACGTTGCGGCGGATCTCGCGCAGCGCCAGCAGCAGCGTCTCGCGGAGCATCAGCCCTGCCCCGATCGCCGCGTGTCGGACTCGACGCGCCCGTCCACGAAGCGCACCATGCGGCGCGCATACGCGGCCATGTCCGCCTCGTGCGTGACCATCACGATGGTGATGCCGCGCTCGCGATTCAGCGCAACGAGCAGCTGCATGATCTCGCGGCTGCGCTCGGTGTCGAGGTTCCCGGTGGGCTCGTCGGCCAGGATCACGGTCGGCTCGGTCACGAGCGCGCGCGCGATCGCCACGCGCTGCTGCTGGCCGCCCGAGAGCTCCCCGGGCGTGTGGTGCGCCCAGTCCTCGAGCCCGACGGTGGCGAGCGCGCGCCAGGCGCCGGCCGCGCGCTCCCGCGGCGCGACGCCGCGATAGAGCAGCGGCAGCTCGACGTTCTCGAGCGCGGAGGTGCGGTTGAGCAGGTTGTAGCCCTGGAACACGAAGCCGAGATGGTGCCGGCGCAGCAGCGCGCGCTGCTGGCGCGAGAGCTGCCCGACTTCCACGCCCTCGAAGAGATAGGAGCCGCTCGTCGGCGTGTCGAGGCAGCCGAGGATGTTCATGCAGGTCGATTTGCCCGAGCCGCTCGGGCCCATGACCGCGACGAATTCGGCGTGGCCGATGCGCAGATCCACGCCGCGCAGCGCGTGCACGGCCGCCTGCCCGCTGCCGTAGGTCTTGGTGACCGCGCGCAGCTCGATGACGTGAGCCGCTGCGGGAGCAGCCGCAACCGTGGCGGCGGACGACGGGGACGGCTGGCTCATTTCGCGTTGAGCGCCACGTCGGTGATGACGTCGAGCCCCGGCTCCACCTCGCCGGAAATGATCTGGGTCATCCGCCCGTCGGTCGCGCCGACCGTGACCGTGATCGGGGCGGGCTCGCCGCTGCGCAGCGTCCAGATCTGCTGCTGCCGCCGCTCGCCGGTCTTCTGCACCTGCCGCGGCGGAGCACGCGGCGGCATGGGAAAGATGCGGCTCCAGAGCGGGCGCTGGGACCCCGCCGCCGCCGCAGGCGGGGTAAAGCGCAATGCGGCGTTCGGCACGAGCAGGGCGTTCTCGAGGGCGCTTACGGTGATGTTGGCCGTCCCGGTCATGCCCGGCCGCAGCAGGAGCTCGGCATTGTCGACGGACAGCACTGTCTCGTAGGTGACGACGCCGCTCACGGTCTTCGCGGCGTTGCGCACTTCGCTCACCGTGGACGGAAATTCGCGGCCGGCATAGGCATCCACCGTGAACGTCGCTTGCTGGCCGGAACGGACCTTGCCGACGTCGGCCTCGTCCACGTCCACGTGCAGCTCCATCTTCGTCAGATCCTCGGCGAGGGTGAACAGCACCGGCGCCTGGAAGCTCGCCGCGACCGTCTGCCCCGGCTCCACCTTGCGCGCGAGCACGGTGCCGTGGATCGGCGAGCGGATCTCGGCCTTGGAGAGATTGGTGCGGTCCACTTCCAGCGTGGCGCGCGCCTGCTCCATCTGGCTGCGCACGCTGGAGAGCGTTGCAGCCGCGCGCTTGTGCGCCGCTTCTGCCGTAACCAGCGCCTCCTCGGAGACGAACTGGCGATCGAACAGCTCCTTTGCGCGCTGAAGCTTGCGCTTCGTCTCGTCTTCGTTCGCCTCGGCCTCGGCGACGCGGGCGCGCGCCGCGTTGAGCGCGGCCTCCGACTGCACGACCTGCGCCTTGAGCTTGGTGGTGTCGAGCCGGGCGAGGACCTGCCCGATCTTCACCGTGTCGTTGAAATCGACCTCCACGGACTTGACGATGCCGGAAAGCTCGCTGCCGACATCCACCTGGTTCGTGGGCTGCAGCGTACCGGTCGCCGTCACGATCACGGTCAGGCCGCTGCGCTCAACTTTCGCCGTCCGGTAGCGGATGGCCTCGCCCCGCCCGGAGAAATAGACGGCGGCGATCATGCCCACGGCAATTGCCGCGCCCGCGAGAACCAGCCAGTGCCAGCGGCGCTTCGCGCCAGGCCCGCCGAGCTTGAGGGTTTGCGCGATATCCGGACGCGGTGGAGAAGGATTGGCGTTCACGGGCTGGCTCGTGGCGTCCCCCTCCGGCGGGCGCGCGAGAGGGCGTGCTGCTGCGCGTCCCCTTCCGCCGCGACGCTCAGGCTTCGGTGACGACGCGCCCCTGCTCGGTCTCGACCACCAGCGGCGCCTCGTAGTCCATGCGGGTCATGGCGGCGGACTCCCACCGGCGGCTGGTTTCGCCGTCCCATTCGCTGTCGAAGAAGCGGTCGGCTGCCGCCCTGGACTTCCACAGAAAGACCTCGACCACCGATCGCAGATCCGGCGCGACACCGTAATACATGCGGATCAGCCCCGGGACCTTCTGATAATCGGGCGCGTCGCCCTTGACGGAATCGAGCAGATCCTGCCGGCTCTTTCCTTCCATTACGTCGTACTTCCAGATCACGATGTGCATGGACTTTCCTTTTTCTGACCGGACACGGTTACGCGTCCAGGCATGCCGATCCTAGCAGCCGGCGCCTGCGGGAAATTGATCTGGATCAAGGCCCGGACCCTGGGACGCTCAGCGGCCCATCGTCCGCGCGAGCAGCGGCTTGAGCTCCTTCAGGCTGCGCGTATTCAGCACGTCTTTCGCCTCCAGCCACGCCCGGCGCGCCTGCCCGATGCCGAATTTGAGGTGCGCGAAATCGAAGGTGCTGTGGGCATCGGTGTCGAGGGCGACGAGCACGCCCTCCTCCCGCGCCATGCGCGCCTGCACGTCGTCGAGATCGAGCCGGTCGGGCTGCGCGTTCAACTCCAGATAGCAGCCGCGTTTCTTCGCCGCGCGCACGATCGCGAGCATATCCACGTCGATTGCCGGGCGCGCGCCGAGCAGCCGCGCCGCCGGGTGCGCGAGGATCGTGAAGCAGCGGTTTTCGAGCGCGCGCAGGATGCGTGCGGTCTGCTTGCGCCGCGGCAGATCGAAGGCGCTGTGCACCGCGCCCACCACCAGATCGAGCCGCGAGAGCACGGCATCGGGCAGATCGAGGTTGCCGTCCTCCAGGATGTCCACCTCGATGCCCTTCAGCACCGTGATGCCGGAGAGCTCGCCGTTCAGCCGGTCGATCTCGTCGATCTGCTTCAGCAGGCGCGCGGGATTGAAGCCGCGCGCGACGGTGAGCCGGCGCGAATGCTCGGTGATCGCCAGGAAGGTGAGGCCGGCGGCCTTGGCCGCATCCGCCATCTCGCGGATCGTGTTGTGGCCATCGGTCGCCTTGGTATGCGCGTGCAGGTCGCCTTTCAAGTCGGCGCGCGTCACGAGGCGCGGCAGCTCGCCGCGGCGCGCAGCTTCGATCTCTCCGCGATCCTCGCGCAGCTCGGGCTCGATGTACGACAGGCCGACGGCGCGGAATACGCTCTCCTCCGTGTCTCCCGCGACCCGGCGCTTCCCGCGGAATACGCCGTACTCGTTTATCTTCAACCCCTTCGCCTGGCCAAGCCTGCGCACCGCGATGTTGTGGGCCTTGGAGCCCGTGAAGTAGTGCAGCGCCGCCCCGTAGCTCTCCGGCGGCACGAGGCGGAGATCCACCTGCAGCCCGCTCTTCAGCACGACGCTCGAGCGCGTCGCGCCCTGCGCGAGCAAGCGCGTCACCTCGTCGTAGGCAACGAAGCGCTCCATCACCGTGCTTCCCGGCGCGGCGGCAACCAGGATGTCGAGGTCGCCCACCGTCTCGCGCATGCGCCGGTAGCTGCCCGCCACCGTCACCTGCTTGACGCCCGGCACCCGCTCCAGCCACGCTTCGAGCGCCGCCGCGTACTGACCGGCGATGGCGAGCTTGAAGCGCTGCGGCGCGGCCTTGCGCGCGGCGAGCGCCTCCTGGATGCGCGCTTCCATCTTTTCGCCGAAGCCCGGCAGCGCGTGGATCCTGCCGGCGCCCGCCGCGCGCCTGAGATCCTCGATCGTTTTCACGTCGAGCGCGTCGTAGAGCTGCCGCACGCGTTTGGGGCCGAGTCCCGGAATCTTCAGAAGCTCGGTGATGGCCGGCGGCAGCTCGCGGTGCAGGCGCTCGAGCAGCGCGCAGGTCCCGCTCTTGCCGATCTCCTTGATCTTGCCGGCGAGATCGGCGCCGATGCCGGGCAGCTTCGGCAGCTCGGCCTCGCGGCCGATCAGCGCCGCCAGATCGCGCCCGAACTCGCCCACGGTGCGCGCGGCATTGCGGTAGGCGCGGACGCGAAACGGGTTTTCCTGCTTGATCTCGAGAAGGTCGGCGATCTCCTCGAAAACCGCGGCGATGTCGGCGTTATGGACCGGCACAAATCAAAGTGTCGGAGTGCCCTCGTGCGCGTAGGTCTTCTCGTGCTGCGCTTCGCAGGCGAAGCAGCGTATGGCCGTGGGATACACAGCCAGGCGCTCGTAGCCGATGCCCTGGCCGCAGCGCGCGCACACGCCGTAAGTGCCGGCGGCAAGCCGCTGGCGCGCGCCCTCGACTTCGCGCAGCTCGTGGACGTGGCGGTCGATGAACGCGGCGTCGAGGTCCGTCAGCAGGTTGGCAATGGATTCGTCGCCGACGTCGCTCACCATGCCCGCGAGGTCGCGATGGTGCTCTTCGTCCGATTCCAGCAGCAGCGCGCGGATCTCCTGGCGCAGCTCGCGGTTCCGGTTCTCGAGCAGGCGATCGAGATGCGCGACCTGGGAATGCTTCAGATGTTTCATGAATCAATTCTCCACACGTGGCGCGCCGGCGCTCAGGAAAGACCTCCGCGCACGACCACGCCGATCCGGCGCGTCACGCCGTATAAAGCGGCCGCGCGCGCCGCCCAGCCCAGCACCTTGCGCGGGCCAACGATAAGCGCTACGGCGCCCAGGCAACCGAGAACGAGCGGCCACGCGCCCGTGCTGCGCGCAACGGCATACGCCCGGTCCAGGATCGCCCCGCGGGCGGCGATTGCCATGCACGACTGCGCGACCAGAAGCCGCTTCATGCTGGAGCGTTCCTGCAGCGCCATCCGCCGCTGCTCCAGCTCGTGCAGAACGCCGATCATGGCCCGGGCATGAGCAGGTCACGATCCCTGCGCAGCTCCGACAGGCTGGCGTCGAATATCCTGGGTTTGGCCCGCGACAGGCGGCGCATCCACGTGGCGCTCAACGCGCCGATGACAAGAAACGACACGGCAAACAGCGCCGCGACCGTGAGCCGATAGTCCTCGCCGACCGCGATCAGGAGCGCAACCGTCGCGAATCCGATGCCGAGAATCACGAAGAACAGGCTGACGAGCGCGACCAGCAGGATCAGGCCGAGCCGCGCCAACTCCTCCTGCAGCTCGACGCTGAGCAGCTCGAGGCGCGCATGGGCGAGCCCGGTCAGGTTCGCCAGCAACCTCCGCGCCGAATGAAACAGTCCCGGCGGCGCCGGTTCGGGATTCATCGCCCGCCTCGCGGGTATGCCCGCCGGTCAACGGCGGCCGAGCAGTATGCCCAGCACCAGCCCCGCAGCCGCGGCGATGCCGACGGCGGTCCAGGGATTCTCTTTCACCTGATCGTCGACGGTGTGGGCGGCTTGCGTCGCCTTCTCCTGTACCGCCTTGCCCGCTACCTGCAGGCGATTGCGCGCGGTGCGCAACGATTCCTCGGTTCTCGCGCGAATCTTCTCGATACGCTCCCCGGTCTGGCCGGCGGTGGCTTTGAGCAGATCTTCCGCATCGGCGACGACCACGCGCATGTCCTGCATCAGTTTTTCGGTAGTGAGGGATTCCATGTTGATCTCCATGTCTTGCTCGAGTACGGTCATGCTACGCGGGCCGCCGCGCCCGCCCTTGATCCAGATCAATCACCAACGAGGCCGGGTGCGGTGAAATGGATGTCGAGACCGCGGCGCACCGGCAGCGCCGCGCGATCCCGGCGCATGGCTCGCCCGCTTCGAACCCCCGTTACGCAGGCCCCCCCGGCACCTGCCGCTGCGTCCCCGCTGTTCGCGGCGCTGCTCGATCCCGCTTGCTATCCCCACCCGGTAGCCGGCGTCCGGCTGCTGGAGACCCACATCTCGTGGGTGCTGCTGACCGGGGAGTATGCCTACAAGATCAAGAAGCCCGTCTACCTCGGCTTCCTGGACTTCTCCACGCTCGGGCTGCGCCGCCACTACTGCGAGGAGGAGCTGCGGCTCAATCGTCGGCTCGCCCCGGAGCTGTACCTGGACCTGGTGGAGATCCGGGGCACGCCCGCGGGACCGCGCATCGGCGGCGAGGGCCCCGTGCTCGAGTATGCAATCCGGATGCGCGAGTTCCCGCAGGACGCTCTCGCGAGCCGCGCGCTGGCGCGCGGGGCGTTCGGCCCACCCGAGATCGACACGCTCGCCGGGCTGGTTGCGCGATTTCACGCCGGCGCGCCGCTTGCCCGGGCATCGGAGCGCTTGGGAACGCCCGAAGTCGTGCTGGCTGCCGCGTTGCAGAACTTCGAGCAGATGCTGCCGCGCGTGAAGTCCGCCCCGGTCGACCGGGCGCTGCGGGTCCTGCGCCGCTGGACCGAGCGCGAGTTCGCCGCGCGCAGCGACGCCTTCGCGGCGCGCAAGCAGCGGGGATTCGTGCGCGAGTGCCACGGCGACCTGCACCTCGGCAACATCGTCGTGCTCGACGGGCGGCCGGTGCCCTTCGACTGCATCGAGTTCAACGACGAGCTGCGCTGGATCGACGTGATGAACGAGGCTGCGTTCCTCGCCATGGATCTCCAGGACCGCGGCCGAGCCGATCTCGGCTGGCGCTTCCTCAACCGCTATCTCGAAGCAACCGGCGACTATGCCGGGCTCGCCGTGCTGCGCTTCTACCTGGTCTATCGCGCGCTCGTGCGCGCCAAGGTGCATCTGCTGCGCTCGCTGCAGCCTGGCCTCCTGCGCGCCGACAAATCGCGGCTGGCGCGCGCTTCCCAGGCTTACGTGGAGCTCGCCGGACAGCTCGCGGCACCGGGCCGCCCGGCACTGATCCTCGCCCACGGCCTGTCCGGGTGCGGCAAGACTACTTTGTCGCAGCCGCTCATCGAGGCCCTGGGCGCGGTGCGGGTGCGCTCCGATCTCGAGCGCAAGCGCGCGCACGGGCTCGCGCCGCTCGCGGCAAGCGGCTCCGGCGTGGGGAGCGGCCTCTACTCCGCGGTGGTCAACGCGGCGACCTACCGGCGGCTGGGCGAGCTTGCGCGCGATGCGCTGCGCGCGGGCTTCTCGGCCGTGGTCGATGCAGCCTGCCTCAAGCGCGCGGAACGCGAGTCCTTCCGCGCGATCGCCGAACAGCTCGAGGCGCCGTTCGCCATCCTGGACTTCCATGCGCCGCTCGATGTGCTGCGCGCCCGCATCACGCAGCGGCTTGCCCGCGCGGACGATGCCTCGGAAGCCGATCTCGCGGTGCTCGAGCGCCAGCTCGCCGTGCGCGAGCCGCTGACACCGGCCGAAATGGCGGCGACCTTCGTGGTGGACGGGACCGCTCCCCCCACGCACGAGATGTGGCGGCCCTTGATCGAGCGCCTGCGCCGCGCGGCCAGCGACAAGGCACCGCGGCGGGCCGGGCGCGCGCCCCGCTCCGACGATGAGAAAAGCCGCTGAATCGCGTTGGAGCCAGATCGGCCGGTTCCTCGGCCATACCGCGGAAGCAATCCTGATCACCGACGCCAGGAGCCGCATCGTCTACGTCAACCGCTCGTTCTCCCGGATCACCGGCTACACGTTGAAGGAGGTCGCGGGCAAGTCCCCGCGCATCCTGCACTCGGGCCGGCAGTCCAGGGACTTCTACGCCCTCATGTGGAAGTGCATCCGCGCGACCGGGCAGTGGCAGGGCGAGATCTGGAACCGCCGCAAGAACGGCGAGATCTATCCCGAGTGGCTGTCGATCAGCGCGGTGCGCGGCGCCAACGGCAAGGTGGAGCATTACCTCGCGATCTTCTCCGACATCACGCTCCGCAAGCGCGAGGAGAGGGAGCTCTACGATCTCGCGACGCACGACGCCCTGACCGGGCTTGCCAACCGCTCCTTCTTCAGCGAGCGCCTCCGCCACGCCATGGCGCGGGCACGACGCGCCAATCACCTGGTCGGCCTGCTCTACATGGACCTCGACGGCTTCAAGCCGGTCAACGACGCGCTCGGGCACAAGCGCGGAGACCAGCTGCTGCAGACGGTGGCGGCGCGGCTGAAACGGTCGGTGCGGGAAGAAGACACGATCGCGCGGCTCGGTGGCGACGAATTTGCCGTCATCCTCGAGCACCTGTCACGCCCGCAGGATGCGGCGGCGAGCGCGAAAAAGCTCCTGCGCGCGCTCGCCCGCCCCTACGTGCTGGATCGCCACAGGGCCCGCGTCACGGCGAGCATCGGCATCACGGTGTATCCGCGGGACGGCGACGAAGTCGAGACCCTGCTGAATCGCGCCGACAGCGCGATGTACCGCGCGAAGAGCGGGCATGGGAACGACTACCGGTTCTGGGGCGGCGCCGCGCGCCGCGCGCGGGCGGCCGCGGCCATCCCGCGCCGGTAAGCTCAGTGCACGAGCAGCACCGGCAAGGGAGCGAGATGCACGACCTTGGACGCGACCGAGCCGAGCACCAGGCTCGAGATCGCGCCGCGCCCGTGGGTGCCCATCACGATCGTGCTGCAGTGATGGGTCTCCGCGAGGCGGACGATGACCGGCGCGGGCTCGCCGATCTCGACATGCGATTGGTGCTCGATTCCGGCGGCGCCGAGCGCGGCTTGCGCCGCGGCGAGCTGCCGGGCGCCTTCGGCCCTGAGCGGCTCCTCGAGCCGGCGCACTTCGGACAGCCGCCCTTCCAAGAGAAGGTCCTTTGCCGGGACCGGGGGCTGCACGTTGACGAGCTGCACCTCGAGCTTTTCCCGCAGCCAATCCTTGAGCCGGACCACGTGCCTGACCGCGCGCGCCGAGTGCTCCGAGCCGTCAACCGCCAGCAGTATGCGCAAGGGCAACTCTCCTGGTGGCGATTATTCGCCGACCAGGCGCGCCTGTCTTGACCTGCATCAAGGAACGGCGAAGACGAGAAGCCCCGCCGCAATCCCGAATGCCGGTGCAAGCACCAGCGGACCGTACTGCACGAGCATCGCGCGCCCGCCGAGGAACCCCAGCAGGGCAAGCTTGAAAGCGGCAGCGGCCAGATAGGCGATGCCCGCCGCGGTGACCGCAACACCGGCGCTGATCGAGCCGTCGTTGAAGAGATTCAGGCTGGAGAGCGTGATGGCGTCGACGTCCACGAAGCCCGAGACGAATGCCACCGCGTACAGGCCCGCGGCGCCCGCGCGGTCGGACAACCACGCCGAGACGAACAGGACGACGGCGTACAGGGCCCCGAACCCGACGGCTACCCGTAGGCCGGTGGGATTGGAGAGCTCCGGTGCCTCGAGCTGCGGGACCGCGAGCGCGCTGCGATAGCGGCGCGCGAGGAGCGCTCCGCCGAGCACGAGCCCCGTCGCGAGAACCGGCAGCAGCGCCGGCAGCGCGCCGGGCGCGACCACGGCGCTGACCACGGCTATCCGGAGCAGCACGACAAGGTTCGCGACCACGATGATGACGCCGCCGATCGGCAGCATCGCGGGCCGCGACCCGGCCTCCCGCGCATAGACGAGCGTCGTCGCCGTGCTCGAGACGAGGCCGCCGAAAGCCCCGACAAGGAGCAGGCTCTGCTTCGTGCCGATCAGCCGCAACGCCAGGTAGCCGATGAGGCTCACGCCCGAGACCAGCACGACCATGAGCCAGATGTGATGGGGATTGAAGACGCGGTACGGGCCGATCCCGCGCTCCGGCAGCAGCGGCAGGATGATGAAGGTCAGCACCGCGAACTGGAGAATGCTCGCGACGTCTTGCCGGGTGAGGCGCGCAGAGAGGCCGTGCAGCTCGGTCTTGAAATGCAGCAGGAGCGTCGCGACGATGGCGACGCTCACCGCGAGCTGGCTGCGGTCGTGCCATACCATCACGCCCAGCCCGAAGCACAGCAGCACCGCAATCACGGTCGTGGTCCCGGAATCGGCCTCCGGCTCCTCGGTGCGGTGATAGGCCGCGACGATCATCAAGCCGACCAGCGCGAGACCGGTCGCGACGATCCACGCGTTGCCAACGGTGTCCGCCACCAGCGCAGTGATGGTCCCGAACAGCCCGACCAGCCCGAAAGTGCGCAGCCCCGCCTTGGCGCTCGGCGTCTTCTCGCGCTGCAGCCCCAGCAGCAGCCCGATCGCAAGGCCCGTCAGCAGCTTGAACGGCGTGACGAACGGCTCGGAAAGCAGGAAGGATCCGTCCATGTCGGGCCCCGCGCCTAACGTAGCTGCAGCGCCGGCCGGCGGGGTTGATCTGGGTCAATCGGGCGCGGCGTTCATCCCGTCCACGGCGCAGGATTGCGCGCCATGGCCACCCACACGATGTAGAGAAACACCGCCTGCGCGGCGAGCCAGGCGGCGATGCGCGACCTCCTGGCCCGGCCCGTCCTCAGGGCAGCCATGCCGAGCACGACGTAGAGCACGAGCGCCAGCACCTTGGCCGTGAGCCACCCGTGAACGAACGGATACTGGCGGCTCAGCGCCGCGAGCGCGATCGCGCTGGCGAGCAGGAGGGTGTCGTTCACGTGCGGCAATATCCTCACCCAGCGCCGTTCCAGCAGTGCCGAATCGCGCATCATCCACACCCCGCGCACGAAGAAGCCGGCGTAGGACAGCACCGCGCAGGCGACGTGCACCTGCTTGAGCAGCAGATAATCCATTCCCGCTTCGCCCATTCTACGCATCAGGCGGGTTCTTCGATCCTCGCGCGAGTTCGTGCTGCTCGCCTTGCGCAAGGAGGACCCCGACACGCTGTTCTTCGACCGCGTGGAACTCCCGTTTCCCGACCGGATGCTCGAACGGCTGCGCCGCTACGAAGGCTGAGCGGGCGCGGGCGGTCCGCGCTCGGCCGTCCCCTCGCCGAGCGTCCGCAAGGCCGATCGGGCGCGCGCCTGCAACGCCTTCCAGGTGCGCTCGCATTCGCCCCGCCGCGGCGTCGTATTCGCGATCTGCCGGACCACTTCCGCGAGCCGCGCGATCGCCGCGTCATGGTCCGCAGCGTAGACGAATTCCGTCCGGCGGTCCGCGCAGATGCCAACGCACGGCTTCGCATTCTCGACCCTGCCGCAGCCGATGCACTCCCATGCCGTTATGCGCTCGATCATATCCGTCGCCCTCGTGGATCGCGGGTGCTCATACCGGGTCAATTCACAGTACACGACTCACGGTCATTCAACCGGGCCGGCCGTCCAACCTGGCTCGGGTGAGCACGGGCCAATAGCGAACAGCATAAAGGCCAAGAGCCGCGGCCCAGAGCAAACCGGAGAGCTGTATGCCCGCCAGATAGGCCGGCGGCGCCACGCCGCCCAGCACGCGAACGACCCCGGCCGCCTGCACCAGCACGAACATCGCGAGCTCCCAGCGGTCCGCCGCCAGCGGCCGGCCGGTGTGGCCACGCGCAGTGCGGGTCATCATGCCGAGCGTCAGCCCGCCGATCGCGCCCACGGTCAGCGCGTGAACGGCAACCGACTCGGGCAGCCAGTCGAGGCTCGCGGCGCCGCGCAGGATGAGATGGACGACGATCCACGCGTACGCCGCGTGCAGTATCCAGACAAGCGGCACGGCCCGCGTCCGCCACGGCCGCCAGAGGTACAGGCGCGCCCCGTGCGCGATCGCGGCTGCGAGCGTGACGCCGGCGACGATCGCCGGCCGCAGCTCGAGCGCATCCGCGGCAAAGCACAGCAGCACGGAGCCGAGCGCGAGCCTCTCCACCAGAGGGTGACGCACGGCGCCCGCGCCGGGCACCCCGTTGTTGGTGAACATCGGAATGACGCGGCCCCCCATGACCGCCATGATGAACAACACGACGTCCATCGCGAGCCGCAGGCCGAGCCGTGGTGGGACGTCGATCCCCCCGGACAGCGCCAGGTGCACCGCCAATATCAGCGCACCGAGAACCAGGAGCAGCCCGATGAAGAAATAATTCCGTGCGTTGCGCGCGCGCACGATCGGTATGCCGATAGCCACCGCCAGCGCGATGGGGAACGCCGCGTTCACCACGGCAGCGGCGGCACCGAACGGCGTCAACACCAGGACCCGGCCCGCCACCCACAGCGCGGCGAGCGCCATCAGCGGAGCGCCGGCGGCAGTGGGCACGCCCGTCCAGTTGCGCACCGCCGTCAGCAGAAAGCCCGCGATGACCGCCAGCGTGTAGCCGAACAGCATCTCGTGTCCATGCCACGCCGTGCCCTGCAGATAGGCAACAGGCAGCAGGCCCGAAGCCTGCGCGGCCCAGGCGAGGACGCTGAGCGCGCCGAATGCGCTCGCCAGCAGATAGAACGGACGGAAACCGAGGTTCCACAGCGCCGCGGAAGGCGCGGCAGGCCCGTCAACCGGATGCGCGCTCATGTTCGCGGGCGATCCCGCACTCCCCGATCATGCGGCGCCTGCCGTCCTGCGAGGCGCCGATCCCGTGCCCGGAAGGTCATATCGCGCACCCATTGCCGCGCCACAGGCTCGCGGGAGCGCGGCGCCCGCCCTACAGCTTCAGGATGTACTGCACCATTTTCCTGGTGTCGGCGTCCGGCACTTGCGGGTTCGGCGGCATGGGCACCGAGCCCCATACGCCCTGACCGCCCTTCTTGACCTTCTCGGTGAGCTTCGCGACGGCATCCTTCTGGCCCTTGTATTTCTTCGCGACGTCCTTGTAGGCGGGCCCGACCAGCTTTTTGTCGATCGCGTGGCACGCGATGCAGTTGTGCTTCTTGAGCAGCGCCTCATCCGCCCGCGCCAGCGGCGCGGAGAGGATGCCCGCCGCGGCTACCATGAAAATTACTCCCTTGTGCATGGCGATTCCTTTGGATGTGGATGTCGAAAACGGTATTTTAAACGCTCGAATGGCGCGTGGGCAGTGCGCGCAGCGCAAGCCGCATCACCCTCGGCCACGGGATTTGACCTGCGTCAAAACTCGCCCCGCCGGCATCGCAGACAATGACCCGTTATGCTCGCGGTCCGCCCGCCGTCACGCAATCCGAGACTCCTGCTGGTCAATCCCAGGTTCCCCGAAAGCTTCTGGAGCTTCCGCTGGGCGCTCGACGAAGTGCTTCCCGGCAAGCGCGCGGTGAATCCCCCCCTCGGCCTCGCTACCCTGGCCGCGCTGTGCCCGCCGCACTGGACGGTCGAGATCGTGGACGAGAACATCGAGCCCGTGCCGCGGCAGCCGCGCGCGGACATCATCGGCGTGTGCGGGATGGGCGTGCAGCACGCCCGGCAGGCCGAGCTGCTGGCCTATTACCGCAAGCGCGGCTACTTCGTGGTGGCCGGGGGCAGCTACGCCTCGCTCTGCCCGGAGCGCTACGCGGCCCTGGCCGACGCGGTGATCGCCGGCGAGGCGGAGTACATCTGGCCGCGGTTCTGCGCCGACTTCAAGCGCGGCGCGCCGCAGGCGCTCTACCGCGAGACCGGCGTCGTGTCCCTTGCCGACTCTCCCGTTCCGCGCTTCGACCTCCTCAAGCTCGACCGCTACACCACGGCAACGCTGCAGTTCTCGCGCGGCTGTCCGTTCCTGTGCGAGTTCTGCGACATCATCGTGATGTTCGGGCGCAAGCCGCGCTACAAGACGCTGGACCAGGTGGGACGCGAGCTCGACGCGCTGCGCGCACGCAACGTGCGCAGCGTCTTCTTCGTGGACGACAATCTCATCGGCAACAAGGCGGTAGCCAAGGAGCTGCTGCGCTTCCTGCGCCGCTACCAGGCACAACACGACTACCGCTTCGATTTCGGCACCGAGGCGTCCCTCAACATGGCGCAGGACCGGGAGCTGCTCGGGCTCTTCCGCGCCGCCCGCTTCACGTGGGTGTTCATCGGCATCGAGTCGCCCGACGCCGAGGCGCTCCGGCACACGCGCAAGACGCAGAATACCCACGAAGACATTCTGACTTCGGTGCGCCGGATCTATTCCTACGGGATCGACGTTTTCGCGGGCTTCATCGTCGGCTTCGACGGCGACACGCCGGCGACCTTCGAGGAGCAGTACCAGTTTATCCGCGCATCGGGCATTCAGATCGCCATGGTCGGCCTGCTCACGGCGCTGCCCCGGACGCCGCTGCACGAGCGCCTGCGGCGCGAGGGCCGGCTGATCGAGCACGCCGAGGGCTCCGACAACACCAAAGTCGGCACGAACGTCCTGCCGAAGCGGATGCGCTATGAGGAAATGATCAGCGGATATGTCGCGCTCTACCGGCGGCTGCTGTCGGACCGGGCGATCGCGGACCGCCTGCGGAACAAGCTGCGGTATCTTCGCCGCCCTGCATATCGCGGCGAGTACGCGGCCGCCGACCGGCCCCGGATCGTCGCCCGCCTGCTCGTAAAGGGCATCCTGCGCGGCGGCTGGTCGCGCCTCTATCACTTCGCGCGCAGCCTGCCGTGGCTGCAGCCCGGCAAGCTGCCGCTCGCGATCATGGACTGGATCGGGGCGATCGCGATGCGCAACTACGCCGAGCGTCACCTCGCGCCGCCCCGGCCGCGGGACGCCGCACTGGCGGGACGGTGGTTTGCCTCGTTCGAGCGCGCGATCATCGGCTACCTGCGGGACGGCCGCGCCGCCGCCGAGCTGAGCCTCGCGGGCGGGATTTCGCCCCTGGTGAAAATCCGGTTCACGTGCGGGCTCGACCGTGCTTTCTTCCAGCGCTGCCTCCCGCGCCTGGAGCGCCTGCTGCGGCGCTCGCGCGCCTCCCTCATGCTGGTGGTGGAGGAAATCGAGATCCCGCAGGTGCGCAACCTCCAGCGGCTGCTGCGGGGCCTCGCCCGCTACGGCGACCGGATCTCGATCGAGATCAGCGACCGCGTCCGCGATCTCGTCGCCGTGGATTCCTCGCGGTTCCATCTCGTGCTCGAGCGGCCGCACGGCCGCTGACCCGGCGCCGGTCGCGCCGGCATGACGGCTCCCGTCATTGATATGATGGGGAGCAAATGATGCAGACCGCCAGGGATCTAACGCACCCGGACGCAGGCATCGATACGCGCGTGCGCGCTGCGTGGGAGCGCCGCATCGCAGCCTGGCTGATCGCGTGTTGCGTGCTGGTGTTCGCGATGGTGGTGCTCGGCGGCGTGACCCGGCTCACGCGCTCGGGTTTGTCCATCGTGGAGTGGCAGCCCATCGTCGGCGCGCTCCCGCCGCTCTCGGCCGCCGACTGGGAGGAGCTGTTCCTCAAGTACCAGCGGACCCCGGAGTACCAACAGGTGAACCCGGGCATGGACCTGGAGGGCTTCAAGGGCATCTTCTGGCTCGAGTACTTCCACCGCCTGCTCGGCCGGCTGATCGGCGTCGTCTTTTTCGTGCCGCTGCTCTATTTCCTGTGGCGGCGTGCCCTCGCCCCGCCACTCGCCCTCAGGCTCGGAGGGGTCTTTCTGCTGGGCGGGCTGCAGGGCGTGCTCGGGTGGTACATGGTGGCGAGCGGGCTGGTCGAGGACCCGCGGGTGAGCCACTACCGGCTCACGGCGCACCTCGTGCTCGCGTTCGCAATCTACGCCGCCATGCTCTGGATCGCGCTCGATCTTCTGAAACCCGCTCCGGCCCGAGCGGCCGCGGCGCCAGCGAAGGTCCGGCGCCTCGCGTGGACGGTAACCGGCCTGGTGGCTGCGATGGTGGTGACCGGGGGATTCGTGGCCGGCATCCGCGCGGGACTGGCCTACAACACCTTTCCGCTCATGAACGGGCACTGGGTGCCACCGGAGATCTTCGCGATCGAGCCGTGGTACCTGAATTTCTTCAACAACATGGCCACCGCGCAGTTCGACCATCGCCTGGTCGCCTGGCTGCTCGCGGTCGCGGTTCCCTGGTTGTGGTACGAGGTCGGCCGCGCGGGCCTGCCCGCGCGTCTGCGCCGGCTGACCCACGCGCTGCTCGCCGCACTGGCGGCCCAGATCGCGCTTGGCATCGCGACGCTGCTGCTGGCCGTCCCGGTTTCGCTCGCCGCGGCCCATCAGGCCGGGGCGCTCGCGGTCTTCACCGTCGCGCTCGCGCTGAACCACGCGCTGCGCGCGGGCGCCGCTATGCGTCCGGGCCCACTCCGATCGGGGGCGGGGCCAGATTGACGATGCGGTCGAACAACTTCTCGAAATCCCGCGTGTCGCGCTCGGCCGCGAGCGGATCGCGATTTTCCGCAAAGGCACGATCGATGGCTTGCCAATCCGACTCCTGGAGGAGCCGCTGCGCGAGCGGGAACGCGATGCTTTCCTCCTTGTGCATGTGCTCGCGATACTCGCGCACGAATCTCACCACCGCGTCGGCAAAGGCGGGGAATTCCCTGTCGCCACCTTCCTCGTAGCGCACCAGCCTCTGCTCGAGCCGCCGCAGCGTTTCGCCTCCCGCAGCATGCTCCTTTTCCAGGTCGGCGACGACTGCCGCGGCCTCGGCCCCGCGGCTGCGCATCGCGCTGAAGAGAAAGCGGTCCTCCTTGGGATGGTGCATGCGCTCGGAGAACGTGTCGAGATAGTAGATCATGGCGCGGAAGACGCGCGGATCGATCTTCGCCTTGCGCGCGCGGACCCGCTCCACGAGGTACTCCATGCCGTGCAGGATCGCGGCGATCGAGCGGTGCTCGCCGCGGATGATGTCCAGCGTCTTCGCCAAGCAGCCCTCCCGGGCGTTTCCGTAGTCGCCGCGAATCGAAGTCTGGCAGATGGCGCCGCCCGCCCGCTTGACCCAGATCAAGCCCGCTGCCCGCCAGGGGGGCCGCGTGCTGGCCACCGCGGAACTCCCGCTTGTGGTAGCTTCCCGGCTCACGTTTCCCGTACCGCCATGAACCTGCACCAGCTCCTGCAGCAACGCGCATCTGCGGGCAAGCCGCTGCGCGTCGCGCTGATCGGCGCCGGCAAGTTCGGCTCGATGTTCCTCGCGCAGGCGCGCCGCACGCCGGGCATCCACGTCGTCGCGGTCGCCGATCTATCCCCGCAGCGGGCGAAGGAGAGCCTGGCCCGTACCGGATGGGAAGCCGCGCGCTACGGCGCCCGGTCCGTCGATGAAGCGCGCCGCGGCGGCACCACCTGCGTGACCGACGATGCGGAACGCGCAATCGCCTCGGACAGCGTGGAGATCGTGATCGATGCGACCGGAAGCGCGGCCGCCGGCATCCGGCATGCGCTCGCGTGCTGCCGCGAGGGCAAGCACATCGTCATGGTGAACGTGGAAGCGGACTGCCTCGCGGGACCGCTGCTCGCGCGGCGCGCGCGCGAAGCCGGCATCGTCTATTCACTAGCCTATGGCGACCAGCCGGCGCTCGTCTGCGAGCTGGTGGACTGGGCGCGTGCCGCCGGCTTCGAAGTCGTGGCAGCGGGCAAGGGCACCAAGTATCTCCCCGCATACCATGAATCGACGCCCGCAACCGTCTGGGGCCACTACGGCCTCACGCCCGAGCAGGTCGAGGGCGGGGACTTCAACGCGCAGATGTTCAATTCCTTCCTCGACGGCACGAAGTCGGCGATCGAGATGGCGGCGGTGGCGAACGCAACCGGCCTCTCCCCCGCTCCCGGCGGATTGTCGTTTTTCCCGTGCGCCGTCGACGACCTGCCGCGCGTCCTGAAGCCAGCGGCCGAGGGCGGGCAGCTCCACCACCGCGGTCAGGTCGAGGTCGTCTCGAGCCTCGAGCGCGACGGCCGGCCGGTGCCGCGCGACCTGCGGTGGGGTGTGTATGTCACGTTCGCAGCCGACAGCGATTACGTGAAGCGCTGCTTCTCCGAGTACGGGCTCGCGACCGACGAGACCGGCAACTATGCGGCGATGTACAAGCCGTATCACTTGATCGGGCTCGAGCTGGGCATTTCGGTCGCAGCCGCCGGCCTGCGGCGCGAGTCGACCGGCGCGCCCACCGGATTTCGCGGCGACGTGGTGGCAGTCGCCAAGCGCGACCTCGGGGCCGGCGAAACGCTCGATGGCGAAGGCGGCTACACCGTGTGGGGGCGCCTGATCCCGGCGCGCGATTCACTGGCCTGCGCGGGGCTGCCGATCGGCCTGGCCCATGGCGTCCGATTGATCCGCGCGGTCAGCACGGGCAGCATGGTCACCGCGCGCGACGTGGCACTGCCGGAATCGGAGGCGGCGCGAGTCCGCCTGGAGATGGAGGCAAAATTCGCCGTCGAGTGGGGCCTCAGGCGCTGAAGTATTGACAGCCCCGGCGTCCACTCCCGACAATGCATCCGATGCAGCGGCGGGATTTCATCAAGGTTTGCGCGGCCGGAGCGGCGGTCAGCGCGAACGATATCTTCGCCGCGCAGAACCTCAAGCCCCGCTTCTACTCGCGCGTCCTCCTCACCGAGGAAGGCGGCCGGCCGCTCCGGGCCACGAGCCTGGTCGCCAGCCGCAACTACATCTTTCATTACCCGTTCGAGAGCACGCCCTGCTTTCTCCTCAATCTCGGACGACCGACGGTGCGCGGCGTGCAGCTGAAGACCGAGGACGGCTCGGCCTACAAGTGGGCCGGCGGCGTCGGGCTCAACCGGGCGATCGTCGGCTATTCGGCGATCTGCGCGCACCGCATGAGCTATCCCACGCCGCAGATCAGCTTCATCAGCTACCGCGAGAAGTCGACCGCGTCCGGGGTCATGCGCGCGAACACCATCCATTGCTGCTCGGAGCACAGCGAGTACGACCCGGCGGCGGGCGCGAAAGTCGTGGGCGGCCCGGCGCTGCAGCCGCTCGCCGCGATCCTGCTCGAGCACGACCCGCGGACCGACAACTTGCACGCGATCGGTACCCTCGGTGGAGAGCTGTTCAACGCGTTCTTCGCCAAGTTCGAGTTCAAGCTGGCGCTGGATTACGGCAACGGCAGGACGCGTCAGGAGGTCACAGGCCGCACGGTCGTCACGGAGCTGCAAAAATTCTGCAAGCAGCAGGTCCGCTGCTAGCGGGATGTCGAATCGCGCGGCGCTCCCGCGGAGGCCGGAGTCCAGGGTGCGCGAGGCCAGAAGGATCAACGGGTTACTGCTGCCCCCCTCCTACCTTCCCCCGCCCGGGGGAAGGGGATACCCGCCGCCGCGGGAATGACGCCTGAGCCATCCCCGGTCCCTCAGCCACTTGCCCGTTCGCGCACCGGCGTGTTGATCCGGCGTTGCGATTGCAGGATAGTATTGCCGCCGCTCATTCCAATCATTTTTCCCGGGAGGATAACCATGAAGAAGCACGTATTGGCCATAGCCTGCAGCGTCGCATTCGTTTCGGGCTGCGCCATGATGGAGCAGAAGGAGCCGACCGCCAGCGCGACGCTCGAGCCGCGCAGCGGATCGAACGTGCGGGGGACCGTCACCTTTACCCAGGCCGGCGATCTCGTGCGCGTCAGCGGGACCGTCACCGGGCACAGCAAGGGCCCGAAAGGCTTTCACATTCACGCGATGGGAGACTGCAGCGCGCACGACGCGATGAGCGCCGGCGGGCACTTCAATCCCACGAACCGCAAGCACGGTGGCCCTTATAGCGACATCAAGCATGCGGGCGACCTCGGAAACATCAACTTCAACGCCGCCGGCGAGGCGAAGTTCAACTTTGTGGTGGGCGACATCTCGGTGCGCAGCGGGAAGCCGAACGACATCGTTGGCCGCGCCCTGATGGTGCACGCGCAGGCTGATGATCTGAAGACAGACCCCACCGGCAATGCGGGCGGGCGCGTCGCCTGCGGCGTGATCAAGTAGTCCCGCCGTCCTCCTCCCCCCTTGAGGGGGAGGACTGAGGTGGGGGTCCGACCATGATCCCGTGGCTGGGCCCCGGGGACCCGTTTCCCCCCCTCGAGCGCGCGCTCGAGGAACCGAACGGCCTGCTCGCAGCCGGGGCCGACCTGTCCGAGGCGCGGCTGCTCGAAGCCTATGCCAGCGGAATCTTTCCCTGGTACAGCGCGGGCCAGCCGGTGCTGTGGTGGAGCCCCGATCCGCGCATGGTCCTCGTCCCCGCCGAGCTGCGGATCCCGCGCTCGCTCAAGAAGCGCCTCGCCCGCCGCGACTACGAGGTCCGCGCCGATAACGCTTTCGAGGAAGTGATTCGCGCGTGCGCCGCGCCGCGCCGCGGTCAGGACGGAACCTGGATCACGGAGGACATGGTCGAAGCGTACCTGCGGCTGCACGATGCCGGCCACGCGCATTCGGTCGAGACCTGGATCGCCGGCAGGCTCGCCGGAGGCCTCTACGGGGTCGAGCTCGGGCGCATGTTCTACGGCGAGTCCATGTTCGCGCGCGCGCCCGACGCGTCCAAGATTGCGCTGGCGCACCTCGTGCGGCAGCTTGCGCGCCGCGATTGCGGCATGATCGACTGCCAGATGAAGACCGCGTTGCTCGCCCGCTTCGGCGCGCGCGAGATTCCGAGATCGCAATTTGTACGAACGCTCACAGAATTGGTAAACTATCCGCGGACAGGAGGGACGTGGCGCCTCGACGATGACTTATTTGAATGAGTTCCCGCTGTCGGTGCTGCAGTTCTATGCGACCGCGCCCTACCCGTGCAGCTACCTGCCGGAGCGCATGGCGCGCTCCCAGGTCGCTACACCGAGCCACCTCATAGACAGCCCGGTGTACTCGGAGCTGGTGCGGGCGGGCTTCCGCCGCAGCGGCGCCTTCACCTACCGTCCCTACTGCGACCATTGCCGCGCGTGCGTGCCGGTGCGCGTCCTCGCGCAGCAGTTCCAGCCGTCGCGCACGCAGCGCCGCACGCTCCGGCGCCACGGCACGCTCAAGGCCGAGATGCTCGACCTCAAGTACAGCCCCGAGCACTACGCGCTGTATCTGCGCTACCAGTCGCGGCGCCACTCGGGGGGCGGCATGGACCAGGACAGCCGCGAGCAGTACCGCCACTTCCTCCTGCAAAGCAACGTCGAGTCGCGGCTGATCGAGTTTCGCGAGCACGGCACGCTGCGCATGGTATCCATCATCGACCGGCTGCAGGACGGGCTGTCCTCGGTCTACACGTTCTTCGACCCCGACATCGCCGGGGCGAGCTTCGGCACCTTCAACATCCTGTGGCAGATCGAGCTCTGCCGCAAGCTCGACCTGCCCTATCTTTACCTCGGCTACTGGATCGCGCAGAGCCGCAAGATGGCCTACAAGATCGAGTTCCAGCCGATGCAGGGTCTCGTCAACGGTCGGTGGCAGGCGGTAGCTGCGCCGCGCGCGCCTCGGTCCAGCGCCGCACGAGGTTGAAGCCCACGGCGAGCAGCGTCGGCCCGAGGAAGATGCCGACGAAGCCGAACGCCAGCACGCCGCCGAACACTCCCAGCAGCACCAGCACGAACGGCATCGCCGCGCCGCGGCTGATCAGCAGCGGCTTGACGAAGTTGTCGATGCTGCTGATCACGAAGAATCCCCACAGGACCATGAAGACGGCCCATCCCGTCCGATCGTAATAGGCAAGCCACACCGCGGCGCCCGCCCAGATCAGCGCCGGGCCGGCCGGGATGATGGACAGGATGAAGGTGAGCGAGGCGAGCATGACCGCGCCCGGCACGCCGGCGATGAAAAAACCGATGAGGGCCGCCAGCGCCTGCGCCAATCCGGTTCCGACGATGCCGTATACCACGCCGTTGATGGTGCCGCCGACGACCGCCAGCAGACCCTCGGCGAGATTCCCGGCGACGCGGCTCAGCGCGTTGCGCAGCGCCTCGACCAGCGCCGCGCCGTCGCGGTAGAAGAAATACGCAATGAAAGCGATCAGCGTGAACTGGAGCACACCCTCGGCGATGATGAGGCCGGTCTTCACCAGGACTTCCCGTGCCGGCTGCGAATAGCGCTTGAGCGTTTCGCCGAGCTTGTCCCGGCTCTCCGCGAGCTCGCGCCAGGAGGCGTCGAGCTGCTCGCCCACCAGCGGAATGCGGGCGACCCACTCCGGCGGGCCGGGAAGCCCCCGCGCGAACAACTCGCGCGCATTCTCGAGGAGCAGCGGCACGTCGTCGCGGAAGCTCAGCGCGATCAGGGTGAGGGGCACGACCAGCACGAGCAGGATCAGCAACGTCATGGCCAGCGCGGCGAGCCAGCGCCGTCCGCCCGTGTGGCGCTCGATGAAGCGGTAGACCGGCCACGTGGAAAAGCACAGGATCGCGGCCGCAAGCAGCGCGCCGAGAAACGGCTGCAGGACCAGCAGGCAGCCCACCACCAGCAGCACGATGGCGGCGATCTGCAGGATCTGCTCGACGCGTCTTTCGGCGATCAACGGTTCGCTCCCAGCCTGCGCGTTCTAGCACGCAGCCGGTGGCCGGTCAAATGAGCCCGCGCCCGCCGGTCGCTCAAAGCTGACGGCAAATCGCTCGCGCTAGAATGGCGACATGTATTCGCTCGTCCGGCCGCTGCTGTTCTGCCTGCCGCCCGAAACGGCTCACCACGTCACGTTGGGGGCCATGCGCCAGCTCGAGCGGCTCGGGCTCGCTCCGGCTCCTCCGCGCGCGCCGGCGGAATGCGAGCGCACGGTCATGGGCATCCGCTTCCCGAACCCGGTGGGGCTCGCTGCCGGCCTGGACAAGAATGGCGAGTACATCGATGCGCTGGCGCGGCTCGGCTTCGGCTTCCTCGAGGTCGGCACCGTCACACCCCGCCCGCAGCCGGGCAATCCGCGCCCGCGCATGTTCCGCATCCGCGCGGCGCGCGCGATCATCAACCGCATGGGGTTCAACAATCACGGCGTGGAGCACCTGGTGGAGAACGTGAAACGGGCGCGCTACCGGGGCGTGCTCGGCATCAACATCGGGAAGAATTTCGACACGCCGCTCGAGCGCGCCGCCGACGACTACCTCACCTGCCTGCGCAAGGTCTATCCCCTCGCGAGCTACGTGACGGTGAACATCTCCTCGCCCAACACCGCGAATCTGCGGCGGCTGCAGGGGGCGGGGGCCCTCGATGCGCTGCTCGCGGCGCTCAAGGCCGAGCGGGGCGTGCTCGCCGCGCAGCACGGCAGGATGGTGCCGCTCGCGGTCAAGATTGCGCCCGACCTCGACCGCCCGCAGGTCGCGACGATCGCCGCGCTTCTGCGCAGGCACGCCATCGACGCCGTGATTGCCACCAATACCACCGTGACGCGCGAGGGCGTCGCAGGGCTTCCTCACGAGCACGAGGCGGGCGGGCTGTCGGGCGCGCCGCTGAGGGCCCGCGCGATATCCGTGGCGCGCCAACTCGCTCAGGCGCTGGCGGGGGAACTGCCGGTCATCGGCGTGGGCGGGATCATGAACGGTCCCGATGCCCGCGAGAGAATCGCGGCCGGCGCGAGCCTGGTCCAGCTCTATACGGGGCTCGTCTATCGCGGGCCCGCGCTGGTTCGCGAATGCATCGCGGCGCTCTGCTCCGGCGCGGGGCCGAATTCCAGACAGTGACGACGGCCGGGCTTCGGCGGCAGCACCGGCGACACGCGATCAGGGACTCAGGAGCGCTCCGCGTCGACGCGCTGCGCCCGCCGCAGTTTCTCTCTCGTCGCATGCAGCTCGCCGGTAAGTTCCGCGTTCTCGATGCGCAGCCGGAGCATGTCGATCAGATGCCCGTGGGAACGCCGCGCGATCACGATGACGGCCGCGAGGAACACCGCGATCAGCCATCCCATTGCGTAGTGCACGTACTCCTGCTGCAGCGGGAAGCGGACGATCGCCGGAACGAGGGTCAGGACGGCGTACGCCAGGAAGGCCGGAAACACGGGTGCGAGTGTCGTCACGCTGCCCGCCACCATTCCGCCCAGGATGAACGCCACGAATACCTGGTGCGCGACATTCATCGGCGGAAAGAGGAGCCAGGCGGCGGAGCCCCAGATGATTCCACTCGCCACGGCGCCGGCGATCGCATAAAGCCGCCAGCGGCCGATCTGGCCGGATTGCGGCGCCTCGCCGCGGAACGAAATCGCGCCCGCGATCCGGATCAACGCGAGCACGCACACCGCGGCAAGCCAAGCGACGAGCACCGAGGCTTCGATGACAAGGGACTGGACCGCCACGAACACCACCGCGTTGAGCACGGCGACCAGCTGCGAAGGCAGCAGCTGATCGTAGACCAGCCTGACCTGCTCGAGCCGCAGCAGGTCGCGCAGCGTTGCGGTAGCTGCGCCTCCCTCCGCCCGATCGGGTATCAAGGTCGGTTCCAAAGTCGCATTCGTCATTGTGCAGTTCCCCCCCGAAAGCGTGCAACCTTCAGGCCTGTCGTCGGCGGGCGACGTAAAATGAATACCCCATGGCGCGCGAGGCCAAGGCCGCTCCCGTGGCGGTCATAGACGAGGAGACGTGCATCGGGTGCACGCTGTGCATCGAAGCCTGTCCGGTTGACGCCATTGTCGGGGCGGCGCGGCTCATGCATACCGTGATCGCGGCGGAGTGCACCGGCTGCAGGCTGTGCGTGCCGCCCTGCCCCGTGGACTGCATCGCGATGGTGGAAACCGGGGAAATCTGGACGCACGAGGAGCGCCGGAGGCGAGCCAGCCAATACCGGCGGCGCCGCGATGCCAGATCGCTGCGGCTCGAGCGCGAACGCGCAGCGCAGGGCGCGCAGCGGGATGACAAGGGCGCGGAGGGCAGGAAACAGGACACGATCGAGCGTGCCATGCGGCGCGCCCGCGAGCGGCTGCGGCGCAAACCGCCAGGTTGAACCACGGCAAATGGGGTCAGGTTCGATTTTCTGACGCAAGCAGTCAGGTCCTCCGCGGAAAATCGAACCTGACCCCATTTGCCGGGGAATGGCGAATGTCAGCGGCCGAAGATGCCGCGAAAGACGCCGCCCGCGTCGAGGCCCCCGCCGGACGCGCCGGTAGACGGTATGGTGGTCCCGCCTTCCTCCTGCTGGAGCGCGCTCGCGCTCTCCGCGGGCGCCGGCTTCGCCGGCTTCGCCGCGGCCGGCGGCGGCGTATTGGGACTCACCTGGCGGATCGCGGGCTCCTTGCCGGTCGGCAGGGCGGCCACGCGCGGCTCGAGCACGTCCGCGAGCTGTGTCAGGCGCTCGCCCGGCGCGGGGTGCGTCTTGAACAGCAGCGCGAGCGTGGCATCGTCCGCCGACCTTGCCGCAAGAAGATGCAGGACCTCGACCAGGCCGTACGGACTGTAGCCGGCGCGCGCCGCGAGCACGACGCCGATCCGATCGGCCTCGAACTCCGCGCTCTTGTCCAGCCCGCGCGCCAGCACTTCCGCGCCCGTGCCGATCAGGTTGTTGACGAGCAGGTTACGGTCGCGCTGGGACGCGCGCGCGCCGGCGGAGACGAGGGCGCTATGCTGCATCACCTTGACGTGGTGGCGCTGCACGATGTGGCCGATCTCGTGCGCGAGCACGCCCGCAAGCTGCGACTCGGTTTCGAGCATCTCGTAGAGCCCGCGCGTGACCAGCACGTAGCCCCCGGGCGCGGCGAATGCGTTGATCGACGAGGTATCCAGCACGCCGAAATGCCACGGCAGGTCGGGGCGCTCGGTTTGCATCGCGATCCAGCGCCCGACGCGATTGACGTAGGCCTGCAGCTCGGGATCGGCGACAAGGGGCGCGGCCCCCAGCGTGCGCCCCGCCACCTCCCGTCCCACTGCGATCTCCTCGGACTCGTCCATGCCTTTCGCCGCCGTCGTGAGATCGCGGCCCACGTCGAAGATGCGGCCGAAGTCGATCGAGGCCGCCGCCGCGGGGCCGGCGAGCGCGGCCAGCAGCGCAGCGGTGGTCCACCGCCACCCCGACGACATTCGTCGAATGCCTGACAGGGGTCGGTTCATTGCTTCTTCGAGTCCAGGTAATCGACACCCACCGGGGCAAGGCCGGACGCCCGCGCCTTCTGCTCGGCCGCTTCCTTCGTCGCGGCGTAGCCCTCGAGCAGCTTCATCTGGTCGGCGTTGAAGCTCGCCCCCTTCAGATCCTCCTCGTCGATGCCGCGCACGCCGATCGTGCTGGTCACGCTCACGCTGCGGCGCGGGCCGAACAGCCGCCCCGCGGCGGTGCCCGCTCCCGTATTGCCCGCGGCCGCCTGCTGGCTCGGGAATCGCACGTTGAAAGAGAACAGCCAACCGGTGCCGGCCGGCGTCTTGAGATTGAGCCAGGCGCCCTGCTTGCCGATCACGTCGCCGGTGGCGCCGAGCTTGAGCGTGGCCACCTGGGGGGCATCGAGCCGCGGCTCGGCATAGAGGAGGGAGTCGCGCTCGAGCGTGACCTGCTGCGCCGCCGCTGGCGCAGCAGCCAGCAAGAGTGCGGCAAGCAGGAATCGATACGCCTGGAGCGCTTGATCTCTTGAACTCATGTTGCCGGGGAGCCCTGCCCCGCTTGTCCCGAAAGCGCTCTGCGCGATGGGCTGATTATAATGAGCCGCTTCCCCGCCCGCCAACGCCACGTGATTCCGGCCAAACCGGGTGGCATTGTGCGGATGCCATCAGCACAGCCGGCGCATGAGTCCAGACAAGATCCGCAGCCTATTCACCCTCCTGCGCGCCGCCAACCCCGCGCCGCGCAGCGAGCTCGTCTATGCCTCGCCCTTCGAGCTCCTGGTATCGGTAGTGCTGTCCGCGCAGGCCACCGACAAGAGCGTGAACCTCGCCACCCCCGCCCTCTTTCGGGAGGCCGGCACTCCCGCGGCCATGCTCAAGCTCGGCCGCCGGGGGCTCGAGCGCCACATCAAGCGCATCGGGCTCTACCGGACGAAGGCGAAGAATCTCGTCGCGGCGTGCCGGCTGCTGCTGGAAAAGCACGGAGGCGCGGTGCCGCGGACGCGCGAGGAACTGGAGCGCCTGCCCGGCGTGGGCCGCAAGACGGCAAACGTGATCCTCAACACCGCGTTCGGCGAGCCCACGATTGCCGTGGACACCCACATCTTCCGGGTGGCAAATCGCACCGGGATTGCACCCGGCAAGAACGTGCTGGCGGTCGAGACGCGGCTACTGAAAGTAGTGCCGGACGAATTCAAGACCGACGCGCATCACTGGCTGATCCTGCACGGGCGCTACGTGTGCAAGGCGCGAAAGCCGGACTGCCCGAAGTGCCCGATCAGGGATTTGTGCGAGTTCCCGCACAAATCGAGGGATGAGGGCGGAGGGATGAGGGCGGAGGGAAAGCGCCTGAAGAAGAAGCGATGAGAGGGGTCGAATGCGATCGCGCAGAGCAACCGGCGCCGCGCTTCATTTCCAACTTATTCCTCATCCCTAGTACTTGGTGACGAGGCCGCGCTGGCTGGAGTACCAGGCGGCGAGGTCTTCCATGTCGCGCTGCGTGAGATTCGCGACGAGCGGCGCCATGATCGGGCTCTTGCGCGCGCCCGACTTGTAGTCCTTCAGCGCCTTCAGGAGGTAGTCGTAGTGCTGGCCCGCGATCTTCGGGAAGTCGGGGGCGGCGCTGTTGCCATCGGGCCCGTGGCACGCCACGCAGGTCTGGGACTTCCTCTTGCCGGCATCGGCGTCGCCGGCAAGCGCGGGCGCGCTCGTCGCGACGATCACGCAGCATGCACCGAGTACGTTCCTGATCATCCGGTCTATCCTCACTTGCCCGCCGACTTCATGGAGTCAGACGCGTAATACGCCGCGAGATCGGCCATGTCCTGGTCGGTCAGGCCCGCGGCGATCGCGCGCATGGACGGATGGCTGCGGTTGCCGGCCTTGTATTCCTGCAACGCCTTGACGATGTACGCCGCATGCTGGCCGCCGAGCTTGGGCACGTGGTAGACCTCGGGATACACGGTCTTGTAGCCGCCGATGCCATGGCAGCCGGCGCACATCGAGGTCTTCTTCTTGCCTGCGGCCGGGTCGCCTTCGGCCGCCAGCGCGACTGTCGCGAGAGCGAGCACGAGGCAGGAGATGATTGCGGAAACCAGATGGCAGTTCTTCATTGACCGGCTTTCTTCCTCCCGAGAATCTGCGCGCGATTATACCCAAAAACGGCGACGCATTGCGCGCGTTGCCAGCGCCGCGCGCGCTGCCGGATAATGCGGTCATTCTGCCTCAAGCACCACATGATGTGACGCCAGCTACTTCCGCCGCGGCCGCGGGCCGCGGCCGCGTCCTGCTCCCCTTCCTGCGCTGGTGGCCGCGCGTCAGCCGCACGACGCTGCGGGCCGACGCAATCGCCGGTCTCATCGGCGCTGTCATCGTGCTGCCCCAGGGCATTGCATTCGCCACGCTCGCCGGCCTGCCGCCCGAATACGGCCTTTATGCCGCCATGGTGCCGGCCATCGTGGCCGCCCTGTTCGGCTCGTCGTGGCACCTCGTTTCCGGCCCGACGAACGTGATCTCCATCTTCCTCTTCGCGAGCCTCGCCCCGCTCCAGGAGCCCGGCACCGGGGAGTACATCCAGCTTGCGCTCACCCTCACCTTCCTGGTCGGCCTGATGCAGCTCGCAATGGGACTGGCGCGCATGGGAGCCCTCGTCAACTTCATTTCGCACACGGTGGTGATCAGCTTCACCGCCGGCGCGGCCTGCCTCATCTTCACCTCCCAGATCCGGCATTTCTTCGGCGTCGAGATCCCGACCGGAAGCTCGTTCGCCGGCACCCTGCGCGCATTCGCCTCCGCGCTCGTCGATATCAATCCGTACGTGACGGCGGTCGGAGTCGTCACTCTGCTCACGGGCATTTTCTTCCGCAGATTCGCGCCGCGCTTTCCGTACATGATCGTGGCGATGATCGCGGGGGCCGTTGTCGCCGCGCTGCTGAATCTCGCATTCGGTGAGACGACGACCCGCATCGCGATGGTCGGGACGCTCCCCGCCTCGCTTCCCGCCCTTTCAGCGCCGGACCTGTCGCCCGAAGCGATCCGCAGCACGCTGCCGATCGCGCTCGCGGTGACGATACTCGCGCTGACAGAAGCGGTGTCGATCGCACGCGCCATCTCGGTCAAGTCCGGGCAGCGCCTGGACAGCAACCAGGAATTCATCGGCCAAGGGCTGTCGAACATCGCCGGCAGCTTCTTCTCGGCCTACGCGTCGAGCGGCTCCTTCAACCGCAGCGGAGTCAATTACGAGGCGGGAGCCCGCACGCCACTTGCCGCTGCTTTTTCGGCGTTGATGCTCGTGCCGATACTGCTTGTGGTGGCGCCGCTGATCACCCACCTTCCGCTCGTGGTCATGGCGGCGATCCTGTTCCTCGTCGCCTACGGGCTGATCGATACCCGTTACATCACCAGGGTGGTGAGGACGAGCCGCCAGGAAACCGCGGTGATGCTCGTCACCTTCCTCTCCGCGCTGTTCGCGAATCTCGAGTTCGCGATCTACGCCGGCGCACTGCTGTCGCTGATGCTGTATCTCACGCGCACCTCGCGCCCGCTGGTGCTCGATGTCAAACCCGATCCGGCGCCTGACAGCTACCATTTCACCGCCGACAGCGGCCTGCCGGACTGCCCGCAGCTCAAGATGCTGCGCGTGAATGGATCGCTCTTTTTTGGCGCGGTGGACCACGTGCGGCACAGCCTGGAGCAGATCGACGAGCTCGAACCGCGCCAGAAGCACGTATTGATCATGGCAAGCGGCATCAACTTCGTGGATCTGGCTGGCGCGGAAATGCTCGCGCGCGAAGCCCGCCGGCGACGGGCCATCGGCGGAGGGCTGTATTTCTATCGCATGAAGGACACGGTCCGCGAGGCGCTGGCGCGCGGCGGCTACCTGGAGGAGATCGGCGAGCGCAACCTGTTCCCCGTGAAAAGCCGCCCGGTGGTGGAAATCTACCCCAGGCTCGACCCTGAGATCTGCCGGAGCTGCAAGGTACGCATCTTCCGGGAGTGCCACGTCACCCTTCCCAACGGCGAGCCGGTAAAGCTCTCCTGACGGCGCGCCGGCGCCGCGGGCCGCGCCTAGTCCGGGGCCTGCTCCCGGAGCGACATCGCATCCGTGCGGTGGCCGCGCAGCATGGCGGCGAGGATGATGATGCCGCCCGCGCACAAGGCGAGCATCAGAAACGCGAAACTCGCGGTCTGGAGCCAGGCCGCCGCGCGCGGCGCGAGCTCCATGCGCCCGAGCTCCGCCAGGTAGACGGGCACCGCCAGGCCGCGGCTGACGGCAACGATCAGCATGATGACGGCCATCACGACCTTGATCATGAACGGCCTGACGTAGGTCGTGCCGATCACGCCGAGCTGGATGCCGAACAGCGAGCCCGCCAGCAATATCAGCGCGAGCCGGATATCCACCAGGCCGTGCAGCGCGTACTTGATCGTGCCGCCGAACCCCATCACGAACGCGATAACCAGCTCGGTCGCGCTCGCCACGAGCCCCGGTGCGCCGAGCACGTACATCATCCCGGGAACGCCGATGAAGCCGCCGACTGCGATGATCGAGGCCAGCAGCCCGGTTGCGAAACCCAGCGGCAGCGTGAAGAGAGCCGATACCCGGACATTCGCGGTCCTGAAGTGCATCATGGTTCCGGGTATCTCGACCGACTGCGCCCAGCGGGCAAGCCGCGAGACCCGCTCCTGCCTGCCGGAATCTCCAGAGCGGTAGTCCGTGATGGCGTCGTGCACCACGACGCCGCCGACGATCGTGAGCACGACGACGAAGGCGAGGCTGACGTATAGGTTCGAGCCGGGCTCGCCGAAACTCGCGTTGATCCGGTGCTGGATATCGGCCCCCACCCACACGCCGACCGCCGCGGAAGCCGCCATCACCAGTCCGAGCTTGATGTCCACGTGGCCGAACCGGTGACGCTGGTAGGCGCCGACCAGCGCCTTCGGAAACTTGTGGCACAGGTTGCTCGCCACCGCGACCACGCCCGGCACGCCCATGCTCATCATGGCCGGCGTCAGCACGAAAGCGCCGCCCGATCCGATAAAGCCGCTCACCAGCCCGCCGACGAAACCGATCGCGAGCAGGGCAAGCACGTTGCCATGCTGCAGATCGATGAACTGGATCGGCGAAGGATCCATCGCCTAGCGTTTCCGTCCGCGGATTCCCAAGACTTCCCAGAAATACGCGGTGAACACCCCGTGCGCGAAGGAGAACACGAAAGCGGTCGCGACCGGAAGCGCCGGGTACCAACCGTCGGTGCGCGTGAATGCCGCCAGGATCTCGGATTCGTACAGGTAGAGCAGAAGATAGAGCGAGCCGGATACGCTGCCTGATGCGACCAGCTGAGGATAGGGTTTCGCGCGCGCCACGCTTTTTTGCCTCACGGCAAATCATAGCAAATGCGCGGCGGCGGTCTGCCGCGCCGCTTATAATGACCGCTCATCCGCCATGGCCCCCCGCCTCACGAAGATCTACACCCGTACCGGAGACGGCGGCACGACCGGGCTAGCCGACGGCTCGCGCAAGCAGAAGGACTCGCCGCTCATCGAGGCGTTCGGCGCAGTCGACGAGCTGAACGCTGCGCTCGGCGTGCTGGCGGCGGAGGCGCTGCCCGACGACGTCCGGTCCTGCATCGTGGACGTGCAGCACGATCTCTTCGATCTGGGCGGGGAGCTCTCGCGCCCGGGGCACACGATCCTGACCGATGACTACGTGGCGCGGCTGGAGCGCGCGCTCGACGGATTCAACGAGGACCTGCCGCCGCTCGAGGAATTCATTCTCCCGGGCGGGTCGCGCGCAGCCGCCCTCGCACACATGGCGCGCACCGTGTGCCGCCGCGCCGAGCGCCGGCTGGTGACGCTGGCGAGGAAGAAGGCTGCGCCATTCTCCGCGGTCCGTTACCTCAACCGCCTCTCGGACCTTCTGTTCGTGCTGGCGCGCGTCCTGAACCAGGCCGCCGGCCGGGGCGACGTGCTCTGGCAGCAGGGAAAGAACCGGTAACCTGAGAGACCGGAATGAACCGCCCTCCTCCGGACGCGCTGGCGCTACGGCTGGCCGAGCTGCTGGCCCAGGCGGCGCTCAAGAACCAGCGTGCGTTCGCGGACTTGTACCAGCTGACCGCGGCGAAACTGTTCGGGGTCGCGCTACGTATATTGAGGAGGCAGGACTGGGCCGAGGAGGTCCTGCAGGAGTGCTACGTCAACATCTGGAACCACGCCGGGGATTACGCCGTGCAGAGGAGCGCGCCGCTCACCTGGATGACCAGCATCGTGCGCAACCGCTGCCTCGACTGGCTGCGCCGCCCCCAGCAGGAGGCAACCGGAAACGAATACGACATCGCAGCCGAGGCGTGGCAGGACGATGCCCCGGGGCCGATGGAGAGCCTGCTCGCATCGAGCGAGGCGGCCGCCCTGACGCGCTGCATGCAGGAGCTCGATGCGAAGCAGCGCCAGAGCATCATGCTGGCGTTCTTCCACGGCTTGAGCCACTCGGAGCTCGCCAGCCACATGAAGCAGCCGCTCGGCACGGTGAAGACGTGGGTGCGGCGCGGCCTGGAGCGCCTGAGGGGCTGCCTCGGCGAGTCCGCCTGAGGGATGAGGGCGGAGGGATGAAAGATGAAGGATGAGGGTTGAGGGGCTAGCGGCTAGAGCGAATTGATCAATATGGCGTCGTACAAGAATCCGGAGCTGCGCGACAGGCTCGCGGCCGAATACGTGATCGGCACGCTGCGGGGGCGCGCCCGCGCGCGCTTCCAGGCGTTGCTGCGCTACGATCCGGACCTGAGGCGCATCGTCTCGGATTGGGAAGCACGGCTGACGCCGCTTTCCGCGGCGGCACGCGAGATCGCACCCCCCGCCCGCCTGTGGCAGGCGGTGGCCCGGCGCATTGGTGGCGCGGGGCCGCGCGGAACGTGGCCGGGTCTCGCGCTCTGGCGGGGGCTCGCGGTCACGAGCACCGCATTCGTGCTGATCCTTGCCACGTTCATCGGCGTCGCGCCGCGCCCGGAGCCGCCGATGGCGATGGTCGCCGTCATGAACGACGCCAAGGGGCTGCCAGCCCTGGTGGTTTCCTGGCCGTCGATGAAGACGATGCGCGATCCGTACGTGCGGATCAAGGTCGTCCAGGCGCATCCTGTCATGGCCCCCGGCACGACGTGGGAGATGTGGATGCTGCCCCCGGGAAAGGGCGCGCCGGTCTCGATGGGCTTGATCACCACCGACACCGATCAGACCATGAAGCTCAAGCCCGCGCTCGCGAGCCGGATGGAGGGCGCCTGGGGCGTGGCGATGAGCGTCGAGCCAGCGGGCGGCTCACCCACCGGCGCGCCGAGCGGACCCGTGATCTTCAAGGGGCAATGCGTCAAGATACTTTGACGGGTGGCGCAGGGTCGCACTAAGGATGTGACGCGGTAACGGGGGGCACGGGCTGTGAAGAAATCCATCGTCATTTTCGTCTTCGGCGGACTGCTCGGCACGGCGGCGGGATTCGCGCTCGGGATCTTCGTGTATCCCTATATCTTCCTCGCGGACATCGTCGCGATGGACAAGGTCGAGGACAGGGCGGCGCGGAAGGCCGTTGCGACGGGGATGTTCATCCACGCCAATCCCCGGGACCCGATCCACTACGGCAAGGGCAGGCTCACCGTGTACCAGGACCTGGTTCACCTCGACAGCGACTTCGAGGTGGGACCGGGGCCCAAGTTCCACGTCTATCTTGTGCCGGACGCGAACGTCACGCCCTCCACCAACGTCGCGAGGACGATGTTCGTGGACCTGGGGCGCCTGAAGGCCTTCAAGGGCAGCCAGAACTATCCGGTGCCGGCCGGGGTGGAGCCGAGGAACTACGGCAGCGTGGTGATCTGGTGTGAGCAGTTCGGCGTGCTGATCTCGCCCGCGGCGCTGACGTTCCCGTGACCGGACGGGCTGCCTATCCGCGGCGGCGCCTGACTTCTTCCAGCGCTGCGCACACCGCTTTCGCCCCCTCGACGATGCGCGGCGTCTGTCGCTGGATGTGATCCGGATTAATGTAGTACGTGGGCAATCCACGCAGGGGTTCGACCCCAGTCTCGCGCCAGTTCGCGACGAACGACTGCTCGCCGCCGGCAGACCCGCCACCCAGGATCACTTCGGGCTTTGCGGCGATGACCGCCTCGAGCGAGACGTTGGGCGTGAGCTGGGCAACGTCGGCAAACACGTTCTCGCCGCCACAGAGCGCGACCACGTCGCTGATCATGTGCGCCCCGTTCACGGTCAGCAGCGGCCGGTGCCAGATCAGGTAGAACACCCGCACCTTGCGCGCCACTGAGTAGCGCCCGCGCAGCGTGCCGATCTCGCGCTCGAATTCCGCCGCCACCTGCCCTGCGGTGGCGTTCGTCCCGGCAAGCGCACCGATCGCCTTGAGCAGCCGCGGGATGTCCGCGAGCCGGGCGGGCTCGCTCACGAACGCCGGGTAGCCCAAGCTCTCCAGCCGGGCAACGTCGGCGGGGGAATTGCCGCTCTTCCAGGCGAGGATGAGATCCGGCTTGAGGGCGACGACGCGCTCAAGATCCACCCGGGCTGCGTCGCCCACCTGCCGGATCCGCCGCGCGGCAGGCGGGAAATCGCTGAAGCGCGCGACGCCGACAAGCTGCCCGCCCGCGCCCGCCGCGAACGCGAGCTCCGCCAGGCTTGGCGCGAGCGCGACGACACGCTGCGCCGGGCCGGCGAGCCGAACCGCCCGGCCGCGATCATCTTCGATGGATACCGCCTGCGACTGCGCCGCGCCCGCAGCGAGCAGGCCGAAGAGGAGCGCCGCGGCCCTCACACCATGGTGCTGCGCTCCATGTGCTGGAGCAGGCGCGCGCTGGTGTGGCGCAGCCGCGTCGACAGCATCGACACCAGCTTCACCAGGACTTTCGAGCCGAGGCTGGGATGGTCGAGGATGATCTTCGCCATGTCGTCGCGGTGGAGCACGGCGAATACGGTGGGCTCGGTGGCGACACAGGTCGCGAAGCGCGGCTCGCCATCGATCATGGACATCTCGCCCAGCGTCATGCCCGGGCCGACGCTGGTCATGTGCTGCTGGCCGCTGCGGATTCCCCGCTTGAAGATGTCGACGGCGCCTTCAATGATGAGGAGCATGAAATCGCCGCCCTCGTTTTCGCGAATGATGGTGTCGCCGGCCAGGGCGCGGTAGACGTCCATGTAGCCGGCCAGAACCGAGATGTCCTCGCGCGAGAACTCGGCAAAAAACAGCGACCTCCCGACCAGGCTGAAGATTTCGTTGGCGATCGCGGTGCCCTTGCCAACGCGCTGCAGCGACTGCAGCGACTCGCGCCCGGGGCTTGTCGCATCGACATCAACTTGCGCCATGCTGCCGTCCCCCTCGCAACCGCCGTCACACTATATAACAGCCCGCCCGCTGCCGCCATTTACTCGGCGCGCTGCGCCTTCAGACGTCGCTCCCTCACGGAGTCGGCCAGGGTCCCGAGGAGCTTCCTGCTGTCCTCCCAGCCAATGCAGCCATCCGTTATGCTCATGCCATAGACGAGCTCCTTGCCCCCGACCAGATCCTGGCGGCCCGCCTTGAGGTGGCTCTCGGCCATGATGCCGAAGATGCGCGCTTCCCCACCCGTGATCTGGCCCGCCACGTCGCGCGCCACGTCCAGCTGCTTCTCAAATTTCTTGCTCGAGTTGCCGTGGCTGAAATCGATCATGAGCCGGGCAGGCACTGCGGCTTCCGCCAGGCTCCGCGCCGCGGCATCCACGCTCGCCGCGTCGTAGTTGGGTTTCGCGCCGCCGCGCAGGATGATGTGGCAATCCTCGTTGCCGGCGGTGGAAACGATCGCGCTGTGCCCGCCCTTGGTGACGGACAGGAAATGGTGCGGCGCGCTTGCCGCGCGGATCGCCTCCACCGCGATCCTGACGTTGCCATCGGTGCCGTTCTTGAACCCGACCGGGCACGACAGCCCCGAGGCGAGCTCGCGGTGAATCTGCGATTCGGTGGTGCGCGCGCCGATCGCGCCCCACGCCACCAGGTCGGCGACGTACTGGGGCGTGATCATGTCGAGGAACTCGCAGCCGACCGGCACGCCCATCTCGTTCAAGTCGAGCAGCAGCTCGCGTGCGACGCGCAGGCCCTCGTTGATGCGGAAGCTGCCGTCGAGCTTGGGATCGTTGATGAGTCCTTTCCACCCCACGGTGGTGCGCGGCTTCTCGAAATAAACGCGCATCACCACCAGAAGCTCGGCAGCCAGGCGGTCCTTCTCGCGCTTGAGCCTGCCCGCGTATTCGCGCGCCGCCTTCACGTCGTGGATCGAGCACGGCCCAATGATGACGAGGAGGCGATCGTCCGCCCCATGCAGGATGCGGTGGATCGCGGCCCGCGTCTCGAACACGAGCTTCGCGGCCTTCTCGGATACCGGAAGCTCGCGCAGCACGTGCGACGGCGGCACAAGCTCCTTGATCTCCTTGATCCGGAGGTCGTCGGTACGGAATTGCGTTTTGCCTTCTGCCATAGAAATCAAGAGATTATAGCGTAAATCCGGACGCTGACGCGCCGGTTTACGTCCGCGCGTTGGAACGGACGCAGAACCCGCCGTTCACCGCGCGGAATTCAGTGAGGAAACACTACGAGGATCGATTCACCGGTCACTGCTCGCCGGTCACTGGTCGCGCTTTACGAGCCGGTGCCGCCGACCGTGAGGCCGTCGATGCGCAAAGTGGGCTGGCCCACCCCAACCGGCACGCTCTGACCTTCCTTGCCGCACGTGCCGACGCCGGGATCGAGCGCCATGTCGTTGCCGATCAGCGCCACGCGGGTGAGCGCGTCCGGCCCGTTGCCGATCAGCGTCGCGCCCTTCACCGGATGGCCGAGCTTGCCGTTCTCGATCACGTAGGCCTCGGACGCAGAAAACACGAACTTGCCGCTGGTGATGTCCACCTGCCCGCCGCCGAAATTGACGGCATAAAGCCCGTTCTTCACCGACGCGATGATCTCCTCGCGCGGCGCGGCTCCATTCAGCATGTAGGTATTCGTCATGCGCGGCATCGGGATGTGCGCGTACGACTCGCGGCGGCCGTTACCGGTGGGGCGCACTTTCATGAGGCGCGCGTTCAGGCTGTCCTGCATGTAGCCCTTCAGCACGCCGTCCTCGATCAGGACGTTTCTCTGCGTCGGGTGGCCTTCGTCATCGATGTTGAGCGAGCCCCGCCGGCGCGCGATCGTGCCGTCGTCGACCACAGTGACGCCGGGCGCCGCCACGCGCTCGCCGATGCGTCCGCTGAAGGCGGATGTGCCCTTGCGGTTGAAATCGCCCTCGAGCCCGTGGCCCACCGCCTCGTGCAGCAGCACCCCCGGCCAGCCTGGCCCGAGCACCACCGTCATGGTGCCCGCCGGCGCCGGCCGCGCCTCGAGATTGACGAGCGCCTGGTCCACGGCCTTGCGCGCGTAGTCCTCCAGCACCTCGTCGGTGAAGTAGGCGTAGTCGAAGCGCCCGCCGCCTCCGGAGCTGCCCTGCTCGCGCCGGCCGTCGGCCTCGACGATGACCTGCAGCGACAGGCGCGTGAGCGGCCGCACGTCGGCGGCGAGCACGCCGTCCGAGCGCGCGACCAGCACGACTTCGTATTCGCCCGCGAGGTAGGCCATGACCTGCGTCACACGCGGATCGAGGGCACGCGCGCGCCGCTCGATGCGCTCAAGCAGCGCAACCTTGGCCGGGTCCTCCAGCCTGGAAATCGGATCGTGCGGCGTGTAGAGATTGTGGCCGGCGGCGCGGCGCGCGATGCGCGTGCGGCCGGCCTGGCCCTGGCGGGCGATCGCACGCGTCGCCTGGGCCGCTTGCTCGAGCGCGGTCAGGCTGATGTCGTCGGAATAGGCGAAGGCGGTCTTCTCTCCGCTCACCGCCCGCACACCCACCCCCTGGTCAATGTTGAAGCTGCCGGACTTGACGATGCCCTCCTCCAGGCTCCAGGACTCGCTGCGCGTGTACTGGAAATAGAGGTCGGCGTAATCGACCCGGTGCGCCAGGATCTGGCCGAAAACCGTCCGCAACCGCCCGGCATCCAGCGCGTACGGCGCCAGCAGAACCTCGTTCGCCGTGGCAAACGAGGCCTCGCGCTCCAGCACCCGCGTTTCCTTTCGGTCTTCTGGCTTCATGAGCGTTCAGTATAGATGGAGCTCAGGGGCCAAGAAACAAGTATCGAGTCACCAGTCACGAGAACCCATCTCAAAATGCCTCCGGAGCCGTATGAGCATGCCTCCAAGGTCTACTGAACGGCGCGGGTCCTGTCAGAACGGTCGGGGCCCGCTCCGATGCTCCCCCGCGACATGGGTCAATAGATTTGGCCATCGCGTTGTCTGCAGTCAGTACCGGCACGGAAGCATCGGATCAGACCCCGACCCTTCTGCCGCCCGCGCAGCTCAGCACACCCGCGGGCCGGGTGGCAGAGCGGTTGGGATCTGGTTCCGGATTTCCGGTACGGGTACTGGCTGTCCGAGGGAGTTGTCCTGATCAATTGACCCAGTGCGCCGGGAAATCCGGAGAAGATCACGACCGCTCTGACAGGACCCGGCCCGCTGCATACGCCACTCTCAGCGTGAACAGTCGGAGTCAAAAGGCGAACGATTGGTTTCTTGAGATAGGTTCGAGTCACCATCGTCAGCAGCGATGGAGCGTCCGGTGCGTCAGGGCGGGCAGGCTTTGCCTGAGGTTTTGCAGATGCTGCAGGTTGATCCCCGCGGATACCACGCCGGAACCCCGGGCGAGCCGGTCGAGCACCACGCCCCAGGGATCCACGATCATGCTGTCGCCATGGGTTTCGCGCCCGCTCACGTGATAGCCGCCCTGTGCTGGCGCGAGGACGTAAGCCAGGTTCTCGATGGCGCGCGCCCGGATCAGGGTCTCCCAGTGCGCTCTTCCCGTGGTCTCGGTGAAAGCCGAGGGCACGAGGATGATGTCCACCGGTTTCATCGCGCGGTAAAGCTCCGGGAAGCGCAGGTCATAGCAGATCGAGAGCCCCAGGCGGGCGAACGGAGTGTCCACGGTCACGATGTCGCGTCCGGGCTCGATGGTGCGCTCCTCTTCGTAACGCTCCTTGCCCATGGCAAAGCCGAAGAGGTGGATCTTGTCGTAGCGTGCAGCGAGACGCCCCTCGGGGTCGTACACGAGGCAGCTGTTGCGCACCTTGCCAGGGCTCGACGACTCCAGGGGAACCGAGCCGCCGACGAGCCAGATGCCGTGCCTGCGGGCAGTGGCGGCGAGGAAATCCTGGATCGGCCCGGCGCCGGGCTTCTCCCGCACCTTGACCTTGTCGTCGTCGCGCATGCCTATGATCGCGAAATGCTCCGGCAGCACGACGAGGCTCGCCCCCTGCGCCGCGGCCATCTCGATCAGGCGCCCGGCCTCGGTGAGATTGCCCTTGACGTTGGGACCCGAGGCGAGCTGCACGCCCGCGATGCGAGTGATCGCGGGCTGAGCATCGGGTTTCGCGACGTGCGGCCTCGACTTGCCGAACGATGAGGGCGGCATGCTCACGGCAATCCTATCATTCGGCCCCCGCCGCTGAGGCCTCCGGGGCTGGCCGCGGCACGCGCTTGACGGTCGGCTCCGACCAGTTGCCGCTGACATCGTACTCGAAGGAGGCGAGCTGTCCGACGGGATCCTTCAGCGCCTTCTGCGCAAGAAATGCCGCGACGCCTGCGATCGGCCCGCCCACCAGCGCGCCGGCCACCGCGACGGACTCGGTGAGCTGCGGCGTGATCCGCACTCTCAGGTTCTGGGTCTCGTGCACGAGGTCCACCGTTCCGCTCATGACGACATTGGCGGATGGTCCGCGGACGCGGAACTTCTCGGTGGTGGCCGCACCGCGCTCGATGCGCGCGCCTCCGGTGATATCGTCGAAGGCAAAGCCTTCGCTGAAGACATCGCGGAAATCCAGCGACGCGCGGCGCGGCAATGACTGCAGGTTCATGACCCCGAGCAGCTTCCCGATGCCGGGGTCGAGCTTGACGAACTGGCCCTTGGCCGCCTCGAGCTCGAGCTTGCCGGTCAGTGTCGAGTAGTCGAGCTCGTAGGGCGCGCCCACCCAGGCGAGCGATCCCTCCAGCTTGGCGGTGCCGCGCTGCACGCCTTCCGGATAGCCGAGGCGCGCGAGCAGCTTGCCGATGTCGCCGACTTCCAGGCGCAGGTTGATCTGGGTCATCGGCTGGGGCAGCGCGAGCTGCCACATCCCGTCGAGTGTCAGGCTGCTCTCCGGATTGGTCAGGAGCAGCCGCTGCAGGCGCCAGTCACGCCCTTCGGGCACGACCGCGAGCTCGATCCGCCCGAGCTGCCGGTCCCGGATGACGAACTGCTCGGCGACGACGTCGAGCGCGGGAAGATCCTGCGGCTCTTTCCGGGGCTGCGCCTCGCGGCCCGCTGCCGCCCCCGCATCAGGCGGCGCTGAAGGAATGGCAAACGTCCTCATCCGCGCCAGGAGCTTGCCACTACCGGCCGGCTGCCAATCCAGCTCGCCGTCCAGCTCCCTGCCGGACACCGAGGTGCGCCAATAGCCGTCCCGTACCGAGCCGTCGATCCTGAGCTCCGAGTAGCGCAGTCCCAGGACATCCACGGCGCCGAGGCGGACATCGATGCCGCCCCAATCGACACGCATCCCGCCCGGGCCCCGCCCGAGCAAGGCAATCCAGCGGTCCAGATCGAGCGCCTTCACGGAGCCGGTTACCCACACTCCATTACGGTCGGACTCGGAGGCGGCCGCGCCGCCGAAGCGGACGCTGCCGCGCGTGATGGCGGACTTCTCCCCGTCAAGCCGCCGCTGCAAGTCCATGCTGACGATATCGCCCACAGCAAGGCTCAGCCGGTCCCGGCCTTCCGCCAGAATTCGGCGCTCGAATCGCGTGGGCCAGGCTTCGTCGGCCGGCTTCGCGAGCGGCGCCGGCAGATTGACCGCGAGGCCCTGCAAATTCGACTCGATCACGATATCCGCGTTGCGCTTGCGCGCGGTCAGCGCCGCGCGCCAGTCGGTCGCGCCGCGCAGGTTCTGGACCCACTGCGGAGCGGTGCGGCGCGCGAGGTCGGCATTGATGCGCCCCTGCACGGCTATCTGGACCGACCCGTCGCGCGAATTCGCCGACATCGTCGCCGGCCCACCCAGCACCACGGCCCTCACATCCTGCGCTCGCACGGCCTTCTCGGTGAACTCGACGCGGCCCCACACCTGCTCCACGGCCGGAAGCTCCGGGGAAATCGTGACGGTGTTGTTGGTGAATTGATAGGCGCCTGCGACCGTGCTCTTCGACGTTTCGCCCAGCGGGATCGAAAGCTTCAGGGCGAGCCGGCCCGTGCCCTGGGTCTGCCAGCCGCGGGTGAAATCGTCCAACATTCCTGTCACCGGGCTCTTCTCCACGAACGCAAGGAACTCGCTCGTCGGGCCATCGGCCTCTCCCGACACGTTCAGGATCTCGCTTCCGGGGCCGAGGTCGGGAATCTCCACGCGCACTTTCGCCAGGCGCGCGCCGAGGATGGCGCCCGACCAGGCGTGCATGTCCATGCGGCTTCCGCGGAAGACGAGATCGCCGGCAATATTCGTGATGTCGGGCCAGCCATCCGCGTAATGCAGCACGCCATCGGAAACCCGCGCCGTCACCTGGAACACGCCGTCCCGGCCCCCCGAAAACGGGAATTCGTCGAGCTTGCCCTTGAGGCGCAACGTAACGTTGCTC
>DATBKZ010000070.1:0-15899 GCA_036555615.1 Burkholderiales bacterium
GCAGTATTCCGCCACGTTCTACGGCAACCCGACCGTTTCGCTCGGTGAAGCGGTGCGCAAGGTGCGCGAAGCGGCCGCGACCAGCCTGCCGATCGGCTATACGGTCAACTTCATCGGCGAGGCCGAGCAGATGGAGGAGACCTCGACCGCGGCGGCGTTCACCTTCGGGCTCGCCCTCATCCTGCTGTACATGGTGCTGGCGAGCCAGTTCAACAGCTTCCTGCAGCCGCTCTACGTCATGATCGCCGTGCCGCTCGCGGTGATCGGCGGCGTGTTCGCGCTCTGGATGTTCCTGCCGCTGTCGCAGCTGGGCGCGAGCTTCGGCCTGGAGATCCGGGTGCACTCGCTCAACATCTACTCCATGATCGGCCTGGTGCTGCTGATCGGCCTCGTGGCGAAGAACTCCATCCTGCTGGTGGACCTCGCCAACCAGCGCCGCGCCCAGGGCATGGGCATCGACGATGCGCTGCGCGACGCCTGCCCCATCCGCATGCGCCCGGTGCTGATGACGTCGCTCACGCTGATCCTCGCGCTGCTGCCCGCGGCGTTCGGACTGGGCGCCGGCGCGGAGACCAACGCGCCGCTCGCCATCGCGGTGATCGGCGGCATGGTGACTTCGACCCTGCTCACGCTCGTGGTCGTGCCCGCGGCGTACTCGCTCGCCGAGAACTGGCGCAGCCGGCGCGTCGCCCCGGTCTCCGGTGCCGCAGCCGCCCAGGGCCCGCAATCGCCGCACCAGGACTCCTGATGGCGGACGCGCGCAGCCTCGCGGTGTTCTGCGACTTCGAGAACATCGCCCTCGGCGTGCGCGAGGCACGCTATGCGGAGTTCGATGTCAAGAAGGTGCTTGGGCGGCTGCTGCTCAAGGGCAATATCGTGGTGAAGAAGGCCTATTGCGATTGGGACCGCTACAAGGATTTCAAGAAGGCGATGCACGAGGCGGCGTTCGAGCTGATCGAGATTCCCCATGTGCGCATGTCGGGCAAGAACTCGGCCGACATCCGCATGGTGGTGGACGCGCTCGACCTCTGCTACACCAAGTCCCACGTCGACACTTTCGTCATCATCAGCGGCGACTCCGATTTCTCGCCATTGGTCTCCAAGCTGCGCGAGAACAACAAGACCGTAATCGGCGTCGGGGTCAAGAAATCCTCCTCCGACCTCCTGATCGCCAACTGCGACGAGTTCATCTACTACGACGATCTCGTGCGGGAGAAGCCGAGGAAGCAGGCCCGCAAAAAGCCGGCGCCGGCCGCGACCGGCGCCGCCGCGGCCCCCGCGGGCAATGGCGGGGACAAGAAGCAGGAGGCGCTCGATCTGGTGCTGGAAACCATCGAGGCGCTCATGGCCGAGCGCGGCGCCGAGGAAAAGATCTGGGGCTCGATGGTGAAGCAGGCATTGAAGCGCCGCCAGCCGGGATTCAACGAGTCCTATTACGGCTTTCGCTCCTTCGGGAAGCTCCTCGACGAAGCCGAGGCGCGGAAGCTCCTCACGCTCGAGCACGATGAAAAGTCCGGCGGCGTGATCATCAAGAGCATCACTCCCGAGGCTTGAGATTTCCCGCCGGTGACCCGAGACGATCCTGACACCGCCCCCCGGCGGGCGCTGCCCACGGCGGCGGCCATCGCAGAGCGAATCGTGGTCGGCGCGGTGGCGCTGGCGCTCGTCGTGCTGGGCTTCTTCTTCCTGGCGGCGGCGCTCGTTGCGGGCGCAGTGCTCGCCGCCGTGTTCCTGATCCGTCTCTGGTGGCTGCGGCGCAAGTTCAGGCGGGAGGAGGAAGACCAGTACCTGACCACCGAATACGAAGTAGTCGATCGCGAAGGCCCTGAGGATTCCCGCTTGCCACCCGGAAGGTGAGCCGCCCGGTTCCTGCGATAGTCCCCTGATCGGATACAATCACGGCAGACAGCGCGCCCGCCCGCGGCCCCGGTAGCGGCGTTCCTCGCGCTGCCAGCCAGGAGAGCACCAATTGCAAGTCACCGCAGTGCGCTATGCGGACGTCCTCGTGGTCGCGGTAAAGGGGCGGATCGACTACATGAACGCCGAGGAATTCAAGGCGGCGCTGTTGCCCTATCTGGAAAACTGCTCGGCGGGGCGCGATCAGGTAGTGCTCGACATGTCAGGGCTCGAGTACGTCAGCAGCGCCGGACTGCGTGTGCTGATGATTGCCGCGAAGGAGGTGCGTCCCGGCAAGGGCAAGCTCGTCGCCGTATCGTTGCAGCCGGTGGTGCGCGAGATCTTCGAGATCAGCCGGTTCACGCTGGTGTTCGACCTCTTCGATTCCGTGCAGGATGCATTGCGCGCCCTCTCCCCGCGCGCGGCGGCCATGTCCCACAGCGGATAGCCGGCGATGCGCGTACGGTTCTGGGGCACACGCGGCTCGCTGCCGGTTTCCATCACCGCGGACGAAATCAAGGGCAAGATCGTTGAGGCGCTGCTCGCGGCCGCCGGCCGCAATTTGAGCAGCCGCGCCGACGTCGAGGACTTCGTCGCCCGCGAGCTGCCATTCGCGATCTCCCACACCTACGGCGGCAACTCCTCCTGCGTCGAGCTGGACATCGGCACGGACGAGCATGTGCTGTGCGATCTGGGCACCGGCGCGCGCTCCTTCGGCCTCTACGTGCTCGCGCGCAAGGGGCCGCGCATGCCGTGCACCTTCCATGTCTTCATGTCCCACCTGCACTGGGACCACATCATGGGGTTCCCGTTCTTCCCTCACATCTATATTCCGGGCAACCGTGTCGTGATCTACGGCTGCCACGCCGGCATGGAAGAGGCGTTTCGCAGGCAGCATGCCGCACCGTGCTTTCCCGTGGACTTCTCGCAGCTCTCTGCGCACATTCAATTCGTGCGGCTCGAGCCGGGCCGGCGCGTCCGCCATGCCGGGCTCGACATCACGCCCAAGTTGCAGCTGCACAGCGGCGACTCCTACGGCTACCGCTTCGAGCGCGGCGGCAAGGCGGTGGTGTACTCGACAGACTCCGAACACAAGACCGATGACAGCGGCGCGACCCGGGACGTGGTTGAGTTTTTCCGGAACGCGGATCTCGTGATCTTCGATGCCATGTACTCGCTGGCGGACACGGTCTCGGTGAAGGAGGATTGGGGACACTCGAGCAACGTCGTCGGCGTCGAGCTGTGCCAGCTCGCTCGCGCCAAGCATCTGTGCCTCTACCACCACGAGCCCGTTCACAACGATCCGAAGATCGCTTCGGTGCTGCAGGAGACGCTCCGCCTCGAGGAGATCACCCGCGGGGACCACACGCTTCGCATCTCCAGCGCCTATGACGGTCTGGAGATCGCCCTATGAGCCCCGCGGCGCGGGGGTCAGGCGGGTGATCGCGTGAAAGTTCTGCCGCAGGGAGCGCCGGCCGATGCGGCATTCGCCCGATGGCTGCGGCGGCCGCGGCTGCTCGGGGCTGTCCTCGTGCTTGCCCTCGCCGGCGTGCACCACTTTGCCGACACGCCGGTCCAGCGGTGGCTGCGCAACGCATGGTTCGATGCCTACCAGGTGATGATGCCGCGCGCCCGCGCCTCGGCGCCGGCGGTGATCGTCGCGGTTGACGAGAAGAGCCTCGCCCGGCTCGGCCAGTGGCCGTGGCCGCGCACGCTGGTCGCGCAGTTGCTCGACCGTCTCGCCGAATACCGCCCCCGCGCGGTGGGCGTGGACGTGATCTTTGCCGAGCCCGACCGCCACTCTCCCGAGGCCGTTTCCGAAAGCAACCCGCATGTCGGGCGCGCCCTGGCGCTCGAGCTGAGGCGCTTGACGACCAATGACGAGGCGCTCGCCGCCGCCATCCGGCGGCTGCCGGTGGTGCTCGGCGTCGCGGGGCTCTACGAGCGCGGAACCAAGCCCGTGCCGCGCTCGGCGGCGGTGTTCCGGATGCAGGGCGATCCCCTGCCCTGGCTCTGGCATTTTCCCTCCGCACTCGCAAGCATCGAGAAAATCGACGCCGCGGCGACGAGCCGCGGGCTGCTCAGCGCGGACGTGCCCCAGGGCGTCGTGCGCAGGATTCCGCTGATTGCTGCAATCGGCGACGCGCCCTTTCCGTCGCTCGGCATCGAGACGCTGCGCGTCGGCGTCGGCGTGCCGGCATTCACGGTACGCACGGGCGCCTCCGGCATCGAGTCGATCGGGATCGGGGACGTCTCGATCCGGCCGGACGCCGACGGCCAGCTCTGGGTGCGCTTCGGCCGCCACGATCCCGGACGCTTCGTGTCGGCGGTGGATGTTCTCGCCGGCACGGTCGATCGCGACCGGATCGCCGGCAAGCTCGTGCTCTTCGGCATCACCGGCATCGGGCTTCTCGACCAGCAGGCAACCCCGCTCGGGGAGCGCATGTCCGGGATGGAAGTCCATGCCCAGGTTCTGGAGAATATCTTTGAGGACAGCCTGCTCGGGCGGCCGCGCTGGGCGCACTGGACGGAGACTGCATTGATTGTGGTGCTGGGAGCGTTGCTGGTCCTCGCGGTTCCGGCGCTGACGCCGGCTCGCTCCTCGCTCGTTCTCGTCGTCACGACCGGCGGCCTGCTCCTCGCGGGCATCGCCCTGTTCCGCTATGCCGGCGTGCTGTTCGACGCGGCTGCGCCGGTCATCGATCTCAACATCCTGTTCGGGGGGCTGCTGCGCGCAACGCTCGCGGAGTCGGCGCGCCGCCAGCAGCAGCTGCAGCGCGAGCTCGAGGCCCAGCGCGAAGCCGCTGCGCGGATGGCCGGCGAGCTCGAGGCCGCGCGCCGCGTGCAGATCGGCATGCTGCCGGTCCCGGCCCTCGCGTTCGAGGGCGAGCGGCGCTTCGATCTGCACGCCAGCATGGAGCCCGCGCGGGAAGTGGGGGGCGATCTCTACGATTTCTATATGGTCGGCTCGGCCCGCCTGTTCTTTCTGGTGGGCGACGTCTCGGGCAAGGGCATGCCCGCCAGCATATTCATGGCGCTATCGAAAGCGCTCTACAAGAGCGCCGCGCTGCGCGCCCTGCCCGATCTCGGCCGGACGATGGCCGAGGCCAACGTCGAGATCACGCGCGAGAACCCGGAGCTGCTGTTCGTGACGCTGGTGGCCTGCCTGCTCGACGTGGACACCGGGGAGCTCACCTATTGCAACGCGGGGCATGAGCCGCCCCAGGTGCTGGCGGCCGACGGCCGGAGCGTCAGGCTGCTCGAGGGCGGGGGCCCGCCGCTCTGCACGCTGGAAGACTTTCCGTACGTGGCAGTGCGCACGCGCCTGGCACCCGGAGAGTCCGTGGTTATGGTAAGCGACGGCGTTGCGGAGGCCATGAATCCCGCCGGGGAGCTGTTTGGCCGAGCGCGACTCGGCCAGCTGCTCGCTGCGATGCCCGCGGGCCTGACCGCGGCGGAGTGCGTCAAGGTGGTGAGCGACGCGGTTCGCAGCTTTTCGGACGGGGCCGATATGGCCGATGACGTGACGGTCCTCGTCGTCCGCTGGCACGGATCAACGAGTCGTGAAGCGGCAGCTAGCGGACGTTGATCTCCACCCGCCGGTTGCGCGGCTCGTTGACTTCGTCGGCGGTCAGCACGACGGGCTCGCGCTCGCCGCGGCCGGCGACGTTGATGGCGTTGTCCGGAATGCCGCGATCCGTGAAATCCTTGCGCACGCGCTCGGCACGCTTGAGCGACAAGGAATCGTTGTACTCGAGGGGCCCCACGCGATCGGTGTGGCCGATCACCGCGATCTCCGCGACCTTCCTGCGCGCGATCTCCGCGAATACCTTCTCGAATGCGTCCTTCGACTCCGGCGTGTATTCATCGGAGTCCCCAAGGAAATAGAGCTGGAAGGAGATCGGGCGCAGCGGCTGCGCGGCGATGGCATGCGAGAAGAGCTTCGCCACCTGTTCCTGTCCCACGGCGGGCGGGTCCACCCTGTCGCCTTTCTCGAGGAGCGTGGCGGCGTACGGCTTTTCGAGCACCGAGGTTCCGCCCCGGGGATTGGTGACGACGACGGCGCCGGTGGTGCCGCTCTGGTCCGGCACCAGGATCACGATTTCCCGGGTATTCGGCGGCGCCGCGCACGCGCCGAGGACTGCCGCGAGTGCAGCAATCGCACCGGCACGCCTCATGTGCCGCCCGTGGAGCAAGCTCTAGTTATTGAGCGGAACGACCTGAACGAAGAACTCCGTGCCGCGCGCCCCGAGGATGGCGGCCGGCGTCCGGACCTTCATCGCCTCCGGCGACTGCTTCGCGATCTTGCCCGAGATCACGGAAAGTGTGCCGCTGCGGATCGAGGTGTCGAGCTTGCCTTCGTGGGTGGTCGAGTTGAACGAGAAGTGGTCGAGCGCAAGCGAGGTGTTCGGGCCGGCGGACATCATGGTGTTGTCGACAAAGGTGATGCCGACCGCGCCGTCGATCCCGGTGCGGATCACGTCGGCCTGCCGCAGTTTCATGCCGGCGGCTCCCAGGAAGCGCTCGGAACCGCGCTCGACCACCACGGTGCCGCTCAGTGTCTTGATCTGCGCGATGTCGTTCGCCGAGAGGGGCGCGGAACCGAGGGTTCCCGCAGCGAGCACGACACATGCCAGCAACCTGATCATGCGGTTGGGTGCAACCATAATGCTTCTCCTGTTCGAGTTCACGAATGTGACTTTTTGCCGATTCCCGCCTATGCGGCATTATCATGGCACAAATGGCATTTCCGGATAATGTAATCTGCCTCAGATGGCGGGACTCTCCCCACCATGCGTCTGACGATTGCCGCCGATAATCGGGAATATCCGCAGTTGCGTGAGTTCGTGAACAGCGCCTGCCACGAAGCAGGATGCTCCCCGGGCCAGCGCAATCGCGTCCAGCTCGTGGTGGAGGAGCTCTTCAGCAATACCGTGAAGTACGGCCGGCGCGAGGCCGTGCCGGCCTCCGTGACCATTTCGGTGGAATTTGGCGGCCCGAGCGCCATGACCATCCACTACGAGGACGACGCGCCCAAGCATGACGCGTTCGGCGAGCCCGAGCCGGACGACGAGTTCAAGCGCTCGGTGACGAGCCGCCGCGTGGGCGGGCTCGGCATCGTGCTGGTGCGGCAACTGGGAAAGAACGTCAGCTATGCGTGGGCGGATGGAAAGAACCACGTCACGTTCTCGGTTGACGCCGACACGCCGATGCCCGGACGGCCGCGTCCCTAGAACCCGTCTCAAAAATATCCACGGAGCAGTATGAGCATGCATCCGGGATATGCGGCACAGCGCGGGTCCTGTCAGAACGGTCGGGGCCCGCTCCGAGGCTTCCCGCGCACCTCAGCACACCCGCGGGCCGGGTGGCGGAGCGGATGGGATCTGGTTCCGGATTTCCCGTACGGGTACTGGCTGTTCAAGAGAGTTGTCCTGATCAATTGACCAGGTGGGCTGGGAAATCCGGAGAAGATCGCGACCGCTCTGACGGGACCCGCCCCGCAGCCGCGCGCTCCCGTCAATTCAGCGTCCGCTGCGGATCCGTCCCGGTGGCAGGCTTGGGTTGCAACTCCGACTCGAAGCGCCGCAATTGCTGCTGGCTCGATTGCTGCGCCTTCTGCAGCTCCATCTGCGCCTTGGCCCGGCTCCCGGCCACGTCGTCAGACGGCTGGGCGGTGCCCGGCTCGATGCCCTGCCGGTCATGCAGCTGCTGTTGCCGCTGCTGCTGATCGACCCGCAACCGATCCGTCGCCTGGCGCTGCCGCTGCTGCTGATCGATCTGCGGCAGGTCGGTGGGCTGCTGCCGCCGCGCGTCGGCGGGCGCGGCCTGCGCGCCGCTTTGCTGCTGCTGCATGCGCAATTGCAGGGCATCCTGCTGCTGCTGGCGCTGGAGCTGGTGCTGCTGCAGCGCGCGTCCGGCCGGATCCTCCGCGCCCCAGGCCGCCGCGGCCAGCACCGCAGCGGCGACCATCATCAGCCACCTCACAACGCTCGCGCTGTCCATCCCTGACTATACGATCAGGTCGAGCGGCACCTGGAACAACCGCACCTTGTCGTCGGTGCGCGTGATTTCCGCATTGGCCTCGCGGACCCTGCGCACCAGGCTCTCCAGGACGGATTCGTTCTGGAAAGCGACCATCAGCACCGCGTTGGTGCTGGCAAATCCGCCCCACCCAAGGTGCGGCTCGGTGCCCCTGCCTTTTCCCTGCGCGCGATCCCACCGCGTGTAATAGTCGATCCCGGCGTCCTGGAGCAGCTTCATCACGCGCGGCGTGAAGTACTCGTTGTGAACGATGAACGCCAATTTCATGGTCACCTCTTTCTTTGGTATCCGGCACGCGCCAGTCTACGCCGCCGCCGCATCCCGGGCTTGATTCCGATCAAATCACCCGGTTCCCCGGCGCGCAGCGCCATCCGTCACTTGCCGAGCTTCCTCTGCATGCGCTGGTCGAAGCGCTCGACGTTGATGATGAGCCGCTCGTGCACGCCCTCACCGATTCTCTCCCGCTCGTCCTCGGCGACAATGCTGAACGTCAGGGTACGGCCCTCGACCCGCACCAGCTCGGCGCGGGCCCGCACCCGCAGGCCGACCGGAGTCGCAGCAAAATGCTTGACGTCGAGGCGTGTTCCCACCGTCTGGTGCCCCGGCGGCATGAATCGCTCCACCGCCTGCAGCGCTGCCGATTCCATCAGGTTCACCATGATGGGGGTGGCGAGCACGCCGATCTTCCCGCTGCCTACATGCGGGGCGGTGTCGCGCGTGCCGACGACGATTTCCGCCGTTCCGTGCAGGCCCGGTTTCAGTTCCGCCGGAAGGCTCAGGACCAAGCGCGCCTCCGGCCGCGACGCCAGTGCGTCATGTGCGGGGCCAACGAAGACAGCCCCGACCCGTGAGCGCGGAAAATGGCCATGGGGTATCGTGCCAACTATTCGAGGCCGTTGCCAGTCCCCGGTTCGGGCAGCGCGCCCTCCCCCAGGAATAGACTCTTCGCAATTCGTGTTTACGGATTATCACGCTTTTTCCGTTCAGATCGAACTTTCCCAGGAGAACCGTCATGTACTTGAGATTCACGCTTGCTGCCGCGCTCCTCGCCGCATTACTGGCTCTTGCGCCGGACCCATCCCGGGCCGTCGATACCGATCCCTCCCCGCCGCTCAGCGCCGAGCACGCGGCCGGCAAGAAAGCCATCGAAGACAAGGACTGGAACCGGGCAATTCAGGCGCTCACGGTCGCGGCGCAGCGCGACGGGCGCAACGCGGACATTCAGAATCTGCTTGGCTACGCCTACCGCAATGCCGGCCAGCTCGAAGCCGCATTCAAGCACTACCAGCAGGCGCTCAAGCTCGAGCCGCGGCACCTCGGCGCCCATGAGTACATCGGCGAGGCGTATCTCATCGCCAACAATCCGGTCAAGGCGGAAGAGCATCTTGCGCTGCTCAAGCAGTACTGCACCACCGCAGTATGCGAGGAATACGACGACCTCAAGAAGAAGCTCGACCAGTACCGGGCCCGCGGGAGGTGATGCACCGCCTGCACAACCGGCGCAGGATGGCGGGGGCGGCCCGAAAACGGGTTATCCTCAGGATCCGGGACGAGCCCGTATTGAATGTTCGTGACGGGTTTGCTAACGTCAACGTGCCGCAATGCGTGACACTGTCTCACCGTGAGCCAGGCTGATATCAAGTCGCTCGACCACGCGCGCAGGCACAGCCAGGAGCTGGCGGCTCAGCGCGCGGGTGATGATCGCGCCCGGCGCTGGGGAAAGACCGCGAAGCGGATCACCTGGATGGTCCTGATCGCCGGCGCGTTCCTCGCCTACTACCTCCTCGGCAAGCTCGAGGAGGCCCTGTTGCTCCTCGGATAGCCTCACTCCTTGTAGTCGGGATAGAGCTTCTCCACCAGCGCAATGCTCGCGACCCAGTCGCGGCTCTTCGAGTCGTAGACGCCAACGCGGCCGAACTTCGCCACGCGTTCCGCGCACACTTCGGGCGCGGGGACGATGAGCTCGGCGCCTCCCGCCAGCGCGCCCACCTGCGCGCGGCAGGCAAGCTCGAAGAAGTGGTGATAGATGTACGCCTCCGGCAGCGTCGTGCCGCACACCAGCGCGCCGTGATTCTCCAGGATCATGAGCCATTCATCGCCCAGCGCTGCGGCGAGCTGGTCGGCGCCCGCGCGCGTCGTATCGTCGACCTCGTTCGGATAGCGCGCGACGCGGTTGTAGAAGCGCATCGCCTGCTGCGTGATCGGCAGCAGGCCGTGCTGCTGCGCCGACACGGCGAGGTTCGCCGGGGAGTGCGTATGCACGACGGCGGCGATGTCCGGGCGCGCCTTCAGCACCGCAGCGTGGAGGTTATAGGCGGCCGCGCTTGCCTTGTACTCGGAGTCCATCACCCGGTTGCCATCCACATCGTACTTGACGAGGCTCGACGCTGTGACCTGCTCCATGAAGAGATTGTCGGCCTTGACCAGGAAGTGGCCGGGCTCGCCCGGCACGCGCACCGAGACATGGTTGTAGGTCATATCGACGAACACGAAGTGGGCGATCAACCGGTGCGCCGCCGCCAGGTCGCAGCGCGCCTGCCATTCCGCCTTGCTCACGCGCTCGCGGACCGGCTTCGTCTTCTTGCCGATGGCAACCGTGGTGCCCATGGAACCCTCCTTGTTGTTCGACGGTAGACTATCATTGTTGCATTCCCCGGGGGAGAGGAAAGCCAGCAGATGCTCGTCAAGTTCCGCGTCAATGGCGATCCGGTCGAAGTGAACCTGAAGTCGGGCGACCGGCTGCTGGTCGACGTGCTGCGCGAAGATCTGCAACTCACCGGGACCAAGCATGGCTGCGGCATCGGCGCGTGCGGCACCTGCACGGTGATGGTGGACGGCTATCCCATTGCGTCCTGCCTCCAGCTTGCCGCGATGTGCGACGGCGCGGAAGTGCGCACAGTTGAAGGCCTGGCCGGCGCCTCCACGCTGCATCCCGTGCAGCAGGCATTCGTGAACCGGTCCGCGCTGCAATGCGGCATCTGCATTCCCGGGCATGTCATGGCGGCATGCGCCCTGCTCGAGAAGAATCCCGATCCCACCGAGGAGCAAATCCGCGCCAGCGTCGACAGCGTCTATTGCCGCTGCACCGGTTACGTCCGCATCGCCGAGGCCTACCGCGAGGCCATTGCGCTCGCCAAGACGAGAAAGACATGACCCCGCGCGATCCCAGGCTGCCCTCCGCCTCCGGCCTGCTGGTCGTAGGCAAGGACGTTCCACGCACCGATGCGGTGCCGAAAGTCACCGGCGCGGCGCAGTACGTCGCCGATCTGCATTTCCCGGGCATGCTGCACGCCGCGGTGCTGAGAAGTCCCCATCCGCACGCCCGGATCGTTTCCATCGACACGAGTGCCGCCGCCACGATGCCGGGCGTCAAGGCGGTCGCGACCGGGGGCGACACCGCGAAACGGAAATGGGGCGCGTTCCGTCCGGATCTCTATCCCCTCGCCATCGACAAGGTGCGCTACGTCGGGGATGAGGTGGCAGCCGTTGCGGCCGTGGACGCGGAGACGGCCCGCGCGGCCGTAGACAAGATCCAGGTGCGCTACGAGGTGCTGCCCGCAGTGCTCTCGCTTGACCAGGCCCTCGCGCCCGGCGCGGCCCTCGTGCACGACGATGCGCCCGGCAACGTCGCGCACCAGTTCGGCTTCGAGCGCGGCGATGTGTCGGCCGGCTTCAAGGCTTCCGATGTCGTCGTGGAGGGAACCTGGGAATCCGTGCGCCAGTGGCACACCGCGCTCGAGACCATCGGCTGCGTGGCGAAATGGGACAGCGGGCGCGTCACGATGTGGTGCAACACGCAAACGCCGTTCCTCGCGCGCGGGCGCTATGCGACTGCGCTCGGCGCGCCCGAATCGCAGGTGCGCGTGATCCAGACCGAGGTCGGCGGTGGATTCGGCGGCAAGTCCGGCGATGACAATGCTTCGGTGGTTTGCGCCCTTCTCGCGCGCCTCGCCGGCCGGCCGGTCAAGTTGATCCACACGCGCGAGGAGGAATTCCTCGCCAGCCACCCGCGCATGCCGATGCGCTACTGGGTGCGGCTCGGCTTCCGCAAGGACGGGCGCGTGATGGCTAAGGAAATCAAGATATGGGCCGACAACGGCGCCTACACCGGGAAATCGCAGGCGATTCTCGGCGCGGCAAGCGTGCGCCACGACGCGCTCTACAAGTACCCCGCTGTACGCGGACATTCGATGCTCGTCTACACGAATCTCGTTCCGACCGGGGCCTTTCGCGGCTTCGGCAACCCGTCCGCCGACTGGGCAGTGGAGCAAGCATGGGACCTCGCCGCGGAGAAGCTCGGTATCGACGTCGTGGAGCTCCTGCGCATGAACGCCGTGGAGCCGGGCGACGTCTCGCCGCACAACCACAAGATCACGAGCTGCGAGCTCAAGCAGTGCATCGACAAGGCGGCCCACCTGATCGGCTGGAAGGTAAAGCACAGGCAGAAGCAGCCGCACCGCGAAGGGAAAGAACCCGCGCGCGAAGGCAAGGGCAAGGAACCCGCACGCGAGGGCAAGGAACCCGCGCGCGGGTTGGGCATGGGCTGCAGCGTCCACGTCAACGGCCGCCGCAGCTTCGGCGACTGGGATGGGTCCTCCGCGATCGTGCGCGTCAACGAGGACGGGCGCGCCACGATCATTACCGGCGAGGGCGAAATCGGCCAGGGAAACTTGACGGTGCTCCGCCAGATTGCCGCCGAGGAGCTCGGTCTGCCCTACGAGCATGTGGACATCACGCGGCCCGACACCGACGTCCAGCCCCATTCGCTCGGGGCGCTCGCCAGCCGCCTCACTTATGTCGCGGGCAATGCCGTGAAGAACGCCGCCACGGCCGCCGCCAGGCAGCTCCTGGAGGCTGCCGCGGAGCAGTTCCAGCGGCCGGTGGAGGAATTGACCATCCTCAACGGCGAGATCGGCCCGCGCAATGGCTCGGAAACCGAGTTCAGGCCGGTGGGGGCGGTGGTGCGCGCGAACATCTACCGGCGCGGCGGCCAGCCGATCGTCGGCGTCGGAACATTCGACAATCCCTCCGAGTTCCCCGATCACAACCGCTACGGCAACGAGTCGGGCGCGTACAACTTCGCGGCGCAAGCGGCCGAGGTCGAGGTCGATCGCGCCACCGGCGAGGTCAAGCTCCTCGAAGTCGCCGCGGTAGTGGATTGCGGGACGGTCATCAACCCGGCAACCGCCGAAGGCCAGGTGCAGGGAGCGGTCACGCAGGGCATCGGGCTCGCGATGATCGAGTACTTCGACTGGTGGAACGGGCAGCCGACCGATCCGCAGCTGAAAGACTATCCCCTTCCCGGCGCCGCGACGATGCCGAAGCTCCACGTCGCATTCGCCGACTCCTACGAGCCCTCGGGGCCATTCGGCGCGAAAGGGCTGGGCGAGATCGGCCTCGATGCGGTGCCCGCGGCAATCGCCAACGCGGTCGCCGATGCGTGCAGGGTCCGCATCCACGAGCTCCCGATCACCGCGGAGAAGATTCACCGCGCGCTCCACCCGGAAATCTATGCAAACGAGAACGTCCCGCCTCCCGCTGCGCCCAAGGGCGGCATGTGGACGCGCCTCTCCGCCGGCCGTCCTTCCGGCGCCCGCCCGTTGAATCCGCAATTCGTGTGGGCGGCGAGCGTCGAGGAGGCGGTTCGGCTGCTTGCGGCGGGCGATGCGGCGCTCGTCGCCGGCGGCATGTCGCACGCCCTGCGGCGCGAGCGCACCGGCTTTCCGCAGGCGAAGCGCCTGGTCTCGATCATGCGCATCCCCGAGCTGAGCGAATTCTCGATCGACGCGCGCGGCGTGCTGCGCGCGGGCGCGGCGGTGCGGCAGCAAGCGTTTTCCGAGGAAGCGCGCGTCCGGACGCACTGGCCGGCGATAGAGGACGCGATGGAATCCGTGGGACACATCCGGATTCGCCGCATGCTGACGGTCGGCGGGAGCGTTGGGCCGCTCATCGGCGGATTCGATCTGCCGCTCGCCCTTCTCGTTCTGGGGGCGCGCGTGACAGTCGCCGGGCCAACCGGACGGCGCACCCTGAAGCTGGAAGAAGCATTCCAGAAGCGCTTTGCGAAGGACGAGATGGTGGTCTCGATTGAAGTGGACCCGCCGCCTGCCCGCTCCGCGTCGAGTTTCATCAAATACATGGCGCGTGGCGTGCTGGAGATCCCGACGGTGAATACCGCAGCGGCGATCACTCTCAAGGCCGATGGCACGTGCAGCCACGCGCGCGCCGCGATCGGCGCGGTCAGCTGGAAGCCGATCGTGCTCGACCTCACGACGCTCGCCGGGCAACGCCTGAACGAAGACGTACTGCGCGCGGCCGTGCAGGGCGTGCGCGCCGCGGCTGAGCCCGTATCCGACGTTCGCGGGTCGGCAACCTACAAGCGCGAGATGGCCGTAGAATTCGCCTACCGGGCGCTGGCGAATGCGTGGAAGCGCGCCCGACACGCAATTGCGTGACTCGTGACTGATGATTCGTGACAGGTGACTCGTGACTCGTCTTTTGCCTCCTGCCTTCTTCCTTCTGCCTTGGCGATTGGCGGCTGCGCTGCTGCTGGCGCCAAGCAGTCCGGCAATCGCCCAGGGCTACCCCGCCGGCCCGGTGCGCGTGATCGTGCCGTTTCCGCCGGGCGGCGGTGTGGACGGCGCGGGCCGTCTCATCAGCCTCAAGCTCTCCGAGGCGCTGGGCAAGCAGTTCGTCGTCGACAATCGCCCGGGCGCCAACGGCATGATCGGAAGCGAGCTCGCCGCCAAGGCCGCGAAGGATGGCTACACACTCATGGTGAACGGCGCGAATTTCGTCACCACGCCGAGCCTGTACCGCAAGGTCACCTACGATCCTGTGAGGGATTTCGAGCCCGTCAGCCTGATTGCGCTGGCGCCCAACGTCCTGGTGGTGCATCCATCGCTGCCGGCGAAGTCGGTGAAAGAGCTGATCGCGCTCGCGCAATCCCGTCCCGGCGAGGTCAATTACGCAGGCTCGGGCAGCGGCAGCACGCCACACCTCGCCGCCGAGCTGTTCAATACCCTGGCGAAGGTCACGCTGGTGCACGTCCCGTACCGCGGGACAGGGCCTGCGATCGTGGGGCTGATGAGCGGCGAGGCAAGCGTGATGTTCATGCCCACGACCAATGCCGTCCCGCTCGTCCGGGCTGGCCGGCTGAGGGCGCTCGCCGTCACCAGCCGCGAGCGCGTCCCGGCCCTGCCCGAGCTGCCCACCGTTGCCGAGTCCGGCCTCAAGGGCTACGAATCGAGCCAGTGGTACGGCATGCTCGCGCCCGCCGGCACGCCTGCGGAGGTGCTTGGCCTGCTCAGCGCACAGGTGACGAAAATCATGCAGGCTCCGGATATGAGGCGGCGCCTGTCGGGTGAAGGCCTCGTCGCGGTAGGGAGCACGCGCGAGCAGTTTGCGGCGCACATCAGGGATGAGCGCGTGAAGTGGGCGAAGGTCATCAAGGCGTCGGGGGCGAAAGTCGATTGAGGGATGAGGGATGAGGGATGAGGGATGAGGGATGAGGGTTAGATAAGAACCGATAAAGGTTCATTCGAGGAGAAAACAATGACGATCTCGGAACCCGTGCGCATCCAAATGCGAGTGCTGGCTGGCATGGCGCTCGCTGTATCGTTGGTCTGGATCGGCAGCGCGGCCGCACAGGAATATCCCGCGCGGCCGGTGCGGGTGATCGTGCCGCAGAGCCCGGGCGGCTCGACCGACCTGGTGGCGCGCGCGGTCGCGCAGCGCATGACCGAGTCACTGGGGCAGAACGTAATCGTGGACAACCGGCCGGGAGCGGGAAGCATCAATGGCACGGATTTGGTGGCGAAAGCCGCGCCCGACGGCCACACCGTGCTTGTGGTCGCGGCGTCCTTCACCATCAATCCGGCCGTGCGCAAGAAGCTTCCATTCGACCCCGTGCGCGACTTCACGCCGGTGACCCAGCTCGTGACGCTGCCTCACATCCTGGT
>DATBKZ010000071.1:0-15082 GCA_036555615.1 Burkholderiales bacterium
CGCGGCCTACGAGTACCTCGCGCGCCGGCGGGAGATCGACGCAGCGCGGACCGGAGTGATGGGCTTCTGCATGGGGGGTTACTACGCGCCGCGTGCGGCGGCGATGGAGCCGCGCTTCGCGGCGTGCCTGGCGTGGGGCGGCCACTGGGACTACCACGAGTCGTGGGTGCGGCGGCGCCGGATCATGGAGTCCGGCGGCACGAAGGTCTCCGCGCCCCAGTTCCAGCTGCCGTGGGTGCTCGGCATGCCGGACATGGACGCCTGCATGAAGAAGCTCGAGAACTACCGCCTGGCCGGCGTCGCGGAGCGCGTCCGGTGCCCGTTCTACTGCCTCCACGGCGAGAACGACAACATCGTGCCGCTGGAATTCGCGCGGAAGCTCTACGATGCGGTGGGCTCGGACGACAAGACGCTGAAGGTGCTCACCGCGGAGGAGGGCGGCAGCGAGCACTGCCAGGAAGACAATCGCCAGGTCGGAAACAATCTTGTCGCCGACTGGCTGGCGCAGCGCCTTGGAGGCCGGCTGGGATGAGGCGCATTTCATGCCCGACGGCTGCGCTACGCGCTTTCGGGGCAGTGTTGGCCCTGGCGGCGCTGTCCGCTTGCACGCCGCAGGCTGCGGCGATCATGTCATTGCTGCCCGATGGCACCGTCGCTACCCTGCTGGGCAATCTGGAGCGGGTGGAAGACCAGAACCGGAAGCGCGTGATCGAACTGGAGGCCCGCAAGGACTGGGACGGGCTCGCGAGGCTCGCCGAGGAAAATCTCGCCAAGGACCGCAACAATTCCGATTGGTGGATCGTGGCGGGCTACGCGCACGCGCAGGCCAGCCGACATGCGCGCGCAATCGAGTGCTACAGCGAGGTCGTGCGTCTCATGCCGGACGAGATGCTGGGATGGAGCCTGCTCGCCCAGTCCTACCGCGACGCAAGACAGCCGGCGCGCGCCGTGCAGGCGCTCAATCAAGCGCACCTCGTGCGGGGCGGCACCGCGGAGACCTGGTTCCTGCTGGGCGAGAGCTACTTTGATCTCGACCGCGACCCGCAGGCGGTGGCGGCGTACCAGGAAGCGTTGCAGCTCAACCGCGGATTTGCGCGGGCCTGGTTCGGGCTGGGGCGGTCGTATGCGCGGCTTGGCCGACAGGCGGAATTCGAGCAGGTGCTGAAATCGCTTGCGCAGCTCGATGCCGCGCTGGCGCAGCAGCTTGCGGAGCTGCATCCCGCCGCGGGCAGCTCAGCCGCTCCTCAGCGCCGGCGTGAGATGAGGTGACATCGCCCGCAGAAGTTCCACGAAGACTTTGGGATTGCCGGCGATGATGTTGCCGGTTTGCAGGTAGCGGTTCTCTCCGGTCAGGTCTCCCACCAGCCCGCCGGCCTCCGTGATGAGTAGGGCCCCCGCCGCCATGTCCCACGGAGAAAGCCCGAACTCCCAGAATCCATCGAGCCGGCCTGCTGCAACGTAGGCGAGATCGAGCGCGGCGGAGCCCACGCGCCGCACGCCCGCCGCGCCGCCCATCATGTCGCGTAGTATCGCGACGTAAGCGTCGAGGTGCTCGAGCTCGCGGAACGGGAACCCGGTGCCGATCAGGCTCGAGCGGAGATGAGCGCGCTTGCTGACCCGCATGCGCTGGTCGTTGAGGAACGCGCCGCGCCCGCGCGTCGCGGTGAAGAGGTCGTTGCGGGTGGGATCATAGACGACCGCCTGGGTGACGATGCCGCGATGCATGAGCGCGATGGCGACGCAGTACTGCGGGAAGCCGTGAATGAAATTGGTGGTGCCGTCGAGCGGATCGATGATCCACTGGTATTCCGAGTCCCCGGTCGCGCCGCTTTCCTCTGCTAGAATCGAGTGGCCGGGATAGGCGTCGCGCAGCGTGCGAATGACCGCCTGCTCGGCTTCGCGGTCCACTTCGGAGACGAAATCGTTCACCGCCTTTTCCCGGACGACGATAGCGTCCAGGTTGCGGCTCGCGCGGTTGATGATGCTGCCGGCACGCCGCGCCGCCCTCACGGCTATGTTCAACATTGGATGCATTGGGGGGCTGTATTGTAAGTGATGGCCGCCGATCCACTCAAAAATATCCGCTTCGTGCTGTGCGCGACCGCCCACCCTGGAAACATCGGCGCCGCGGCGCGGGCGCTGAAGACGATGGGACTCGGAGAACTGCATCTCGTCGCGCCCGGGCGCTTTCCCGATTCGCAGGCCGAGTGGCTGGCGTCGGGCGCGGCCGACGTGCTGCGCCGCGCGCGCGTGCATCCGACCCTGGATCACGCGCTCGCTGGCTCCGCGTTCACGGTCGCCTGCACGGCGCGCCCGCGCGAGATCGCGGTGCCGATGCTCACCGCGCGGGAAGCCGCGGCGCGCGTTGTGGAGGTTGCCCGCTCGCAGCCCGCTGCCCTCGTGTTCGGCAACGAGACGTTCGGGCTGTCCGGCGCCGAAGTTGCCAGGTGCCAGATGCTTGCGACCATCCCCGCGAATCCCGAGTACAGCTCGCTCAATGTGGCCGCCGCGGTGCAGCTCTTTGCCTACGAGTTGCGGCTGGCGGCGTTCGGATCGGCCGCGCACGGCGGCAAGGTGCGGACGCGCGCGACTCACGAGGAGCTCGAGCGCTTCTTCGAGCATCTGGAGCGCGCGATGATCGAGCACGGTTTTCTCAACCCCGAGCACCCCAAGAAATTGATGCCGCGCCTGCGGCGGCTGTTCAACCGGGCGGAGCTCGAGCGCGAGGAGGTCAACATCCTGCGCGGGGTATTCAAGGCATTGACGAGTCCCAAGCCGCGACGCCCCGGAAAGCGCTGATTCCCATTCCCCGGAAATCATTCAGGAGAATGCGCGTTGAGCAGAGAACCCCGTGTCTGCTCCAACGCGCATAGCCGGACGCGCCGGAGCAATCTGCTCCGGTCGGAACTCCGGCTGTAAATAGTTGACTAAATCACTAGGGCATCGTAAGCTGCGAGCCCTTTTCCTTGATTTGTATACGATGTTCGCAAGGCTGAAAGAAGAAATCGCGGTGGTTTTTGAACGCGACCCGGCAGCCCGCAATACCTGGGAGGTGATTACCTGCTATCCCGGGTTCCACGCCATGATGTTCCATCGCCTGGCCCATTGGCTGTGGCGGCTGCGCCTGAAGTGGCTCGCGCGCCTGCTCTCGCACCTGTCGCGCTGGCTGACCGGCATCGAGATTCACCCCGGCGCAACCATCCGCCGGCGTTTTTTCATCGACCACGGCATGGGAGTCGTCATCGGGGAAACCGCCGAGATCGGCGACGACTGCACGCTCTATCACGGCGTCACGCTGGGCGGCACTTCGTGGAGCAAGGGCAAGCGCCACCCCACCCTTGGCAAAGGCGTGGTCGTGGGGGCCGGAGCGAAGATTCTCGGACCGATCGTCGTCGGAGACGGCGCGCGGGTCGGGTCGAACGCGGTCGTGGTCAAGGACGTGCCGCCGGGTGCGACTGCGATCGGCATTCCGGCGCGCATCATCGAGGCGCACGATCCGCAGGACGGGCGCTTCGCCGCCTACGCGGTCGTGAAGGACCTGAACGATCCCATGGCACGAGCGCTGCACGAGCTGATCGGGCACAGCGCGGAATTGGACCGGCGCATCGAGCACATCCTTTCGGAATTGCAGCGGCTGGGCCTGCGCATCGACGAGCAGGAGGCGCATCGGCTGGACGCAACCACCTTGAATAAAATGGTTGACTAAATTTCTCGGGATAACTATAGTTGAGTGAATTAGTCGTGTTTAGTTTTTCAGTATCTTATTGATTTAATGATATTTTAAGAGGTGGCCGATGAGACTGACCACAAAAGGACGATTTGCGGTAACCGCGATGATCGATCTTGGGCTGCATCACGGCAGCGGGCCGGTGACGCTGGCCGAAATCAGCGGCCGGCAGAAGATCTCGCTGTCCTATCTCGAGCAGTTATTTGGCAAGCTGCGCCGTCATCAACTGGTGGAGAGCGTGCGCGGGCCGGGCGGCGGCTACCACCTCGCGCGCGATATGGGCGAGATGTCCGTGGCCGACATCATCCTGGCGGTGGACGAGCCGATCGACGCCACGCAGTGCGGCGGCAAGGAAAACTGCCAGGACGATCACAAGTGCCTGACCCACGACCTGTGGGCGGCGCTGAACGAGCGGATCTTCGACTACCTCGGGTCGGTGAGCCTGCGTCAGCTGGTGGACAGCCAGAAGGCCAAGGAGGCGGCGCGCGACGCCGGCGTCGCTCAGGTTCACGACATGCGCTCGACCGCCAGCAAGCGCGCGACCCCGGTATCGGCATAGGCGCGTTATTCCCTCTTCATCAACCCATGCGGATCTGATGGCGCACGTCTACTTCGATCACAACGCCACCACGCCCCTTGACGACAGGGTCCTCGAGGCGATGCTGCCGTACCTGCGCGAGAACTTCGGCAATGCCTCCAGCCGTCATGAGCTTGGCACGATCGCGCGCCGGGCGGTGGATGCCGCGCGCGAGCAGGTCGCGGCCCTGGTCAACGTCCAGCCGTCGCAGGTGGTCTTCGTCTCGGGCGGCACCGAGGGCAACAACCTGTTCGTGAAAGGCGCGGCGGGCCATCTCAAGCCGACGCAGGTCGCCGTCAGTTCGGTCGAGCATCCTTGCGTGGCGAAGCCCGCGCAGGAGCTTGCGCGCCAGGGTTGGAAAGTAAGAAAGCTCGCGGTGACCCCGGACGGCCAGCTGGCGCTCGCCGATGTGGACGCGGCCCTCAGGGAGCCGACCGGCATCGTTTCGGTCATGCTCGTCAACAACGAGACCGGCGTCGTGCTGGACGTGGCGGCGGTCGCCGGCCGCGCGCGCGCAGCCGGGGCCTGGATGCACACCGACGCCGTGCAGGCGCTGGGAAAGATTCCCGTGGATTTCCGCGCGCTCGGCGTGCACGCGATGACGATCTCGGCGCACAAGATCTGCGGGCCCAAGGGGGCCGGGGCGCTCGTCATCGACAAGCGGCTGCTGCTGCGACCGATCATTCACGGCGGCGGCCACGAGCAGGGATTGCGTTCCGGGACGGAAAATGTCGCAGCGATCGTCGGTTTCGGTGCGGCAAGCACGCTCGCTGCAGGGCGGATCGAGCAGCTCAGCCAGCGGCTGGAGACGATGCGCGCGCGGCTCGAGCGGGGATTGCACGAGATGGGCGCTGTGATCTTCGGAGAGGATGCTTCACGCGTCTCCAATACATCGTATTTCGCGCTCAAGGGCATCATGGGCGAGACCCTCGTGATCGAGCTGGACAAGGCGGGCTATGCCGTCGCGCCGGGGGCCGCATGCTCGAGCGCGAATCCCGAGCCCTCGGCGACGCTGCTCGCCATGGGTGTTGATCCCGAGCTTGCGCGCGGGGCGGTGCGCTTCTCGCTCGGCGCGGGAAACACGATGTCACAGATAGAGGAATTTTTGCGGGCGCTGAACGCGGTGGTGACGCGGTTGCGGAGTTTGACCGCGATGGCGGTTTGACAGACGAGAGGCAGGCAATGGCGATACAACTGACGGAAAACGCGGCAATACAGATACAGAAGCAGCTCGCGCAGCGCGGACGCGGCATCGGGCTGCGCGTGGGCGTCAAGGACGTGGGCTGCTCGGGCTTTGGCTACACCTACGACTACGCCGACGAGGTGCGGGCGGACGACCACCTGTTCGAGGCGCACGACGCGAAGCTCGTGGTGGACGCAAAGAGCCTGGAGTACCTGGACGGCGCGACGCTCGACTTCGTGACGGAGGGCCTCAAGCGGGTCTTCAAGTTCACGAACCCCAACGTGGACGCGACCTGCGGCTGCGGCGAGAGCTTCTCCGTGAAGGAAAAGGCGTAGCCAGCGCAATGAGCAGCGTGCTCGAAAATCTGGTCAACCAGCCCTACCGGCACGGCTTTGTCACGCCGATCGAGGCGGACACGGCCCCCAAGGGGCTGAACGAGGACGTGATCCGGCTTATCTCGACCAAGAAGAACGAGCCGGAGTGGCTGCTCGACTTCCGTCTCAAGTCGTACCGCCACTGGCTCACGATGCAGGAGCCGACCTGGCCCAACGTCAAGTACCCGAAGATCGACTTCCAGGACATCATCTACTACTCGGCGCCCAGGCCGAAGAAGCTCGCGAGCATGGACGAGGTCGATCCGGAGCTGCTGCGCACCTTCGAGAAGCTGGGCGTGCCGATGAACGAGCGGGCCAAGCTCGCGGGCGTCGCGGTGGACGTGATCTTCGACTCGGTGTCGGTCGCGACCACCTACAAGCAGAAGCTCGCGGAAGTCGGCATCATTTTCTGCTCGATCTCGGAGGCGGTGCACAATCATCCGGAGCTGGTGCGCCAGTACCTCGGCACGGTGGTGCCGAACGGCGACAACTATTACGCGGCGCTGAACTCCGCGGTCTTCACCGACGGGTCGTTCTGCTTCATCCCTAAGGGCGTCAAGTGCCCGATGGAGCTTTCGACCTACTTCCGCATCAACACCGAATCCTCGGGCCAGTTCGAGCGCACGCTCATCATCGCCGAGGAGGGCGCCTCGGTTTCCTACCTCGAGGGCTGCACGGCGCCCAAGTTCGACACCAACCAGCTCCACGCGGCGGTGGTGGAGCTCGTCGCGCTCGACAACGCCGAGATCAAGTACTCGACCGTGCAGAACTGGTTCGCCGGCGACGAGAACGGCGTCGGCGGCATCTACAACTTCGTCACCAAGCGCGGGCTGTGCAAGGGCGCGAACTCCAAGATTTCCTGGACCCAGGTCGAAACCGGCTCGGCCATCACCTGGAAGTACCCCTCGTGCGTGCTGCTCGGCGAGAACTCGATCGGGGAGTTCTACTCGGTGGCGCTGACGAACCACCACCAGCAGGCCGACACCGGCACCAAGATGATCCATATTGGCCGAAATACCCGCAGCCGCATCGTCAGCAAGGGCATCTCGGCGGGGCAGTCGAACAACAGCTACCGTGGACTGGTGAAGATCGGGCCGCGGGCGGAGAACGCGCGCAACTACTCGCAGTGCGATTCCATGCTGATCGGCTCGAAGAGCGGCGCCAACACCTTCCCCTACATCCAGGTGCAGAACCAGAGCGCCACCGTCGAGCACGAAGCGACCACCTCGCGCATCGGCGAGGAGCAGATGTTCTATTTCGCGAGCCGCGGCATCGGGGCCGAGGAAGCGGTTTCGATGATCATCAACGGCTTCTGCCGCGACGTGTTCCAGCAGCTGCCGATGGAGTTCGCGGTGGAAGCGACCAAGCTCCTGGGCTTGAAGCTCGAAGGGAGCGTCGGATGAAGCGCGCGGACGCCAAGGTGCTGCTGGAAGTGCGCGGGCTGCGGGTGCAGGTGAGCGGCGTCGAGATCGTCAAGGGTCTCGACCTCACGGTGCGCGCGGGGGAAGTGCACGCCGTCATGGGTCCTAATGGCTCGGGCAAGAGCACGTTCGCCAAGGCGATCGTGGGCCACCCCCTGTACGAGGTGACCGGCGGCTCGGTCCAGTTCGAGGGCCGGAACCTGCTCGAGCTCGCCCCCGAGGAGCGCGCGCGCGCCGGGCTTTTTCTCGGCTTCCAGTATCCCGTCGAGATCCCGGGGGTCTCGAACAGCGCGTTCCTGCGGCTTGCCTACAACACCGTCCAGGCGGCACGCGGGCGCGACGAGCTCGACCCGCTGGAGTTCGACGACTACGTGCGCGAGAAGATGAAGCAGCTCGACATGGACCCGGGGCTCCTCGATCGCAGCGTCAACGACGGCTTCTCGGGCGGCGAGAAGAAGCGCAACGAGATTCTCCAGATGGCGCTGCTGGAGCCGCGGCTGGCGATACTCGACGAGACCGACTCCGGCCTCGACATCGACGCATTGCGCGTCGTGGCGGGCGGGGTTGGCCGCCTCATCACCCCCGACAACGCGGTCGTGCTCGTCACCCATTACCAGCGGATGCTCAACTACATTGTGCCCGATTTCGTGCACGTCATGGGAGGCGGCCGCATCGTCAAGACCGGCGGCAAGACCCTCGCCGAGGAGCTCGAGGCGCGCGGCTACGACTGGGTCAAGGAAGCCGCGTAGCAAAATGAGTGCTGTTGCCGTTCACCCGTACGTCGATGGACTGCTGAAGGGCTATGAGGCGCCGCGCGGCGGCGCCTCCTGGCTCAACGCGCGCCGTGGCCATGCGCTCGAGCGAGCCAACGCGCTTGCCGTGCCGACCATGCGCGACGAAGAGTGGCGCTTCACTGACATCACGCCGCTCACGCGAGTGCCGTTCCGGCCGGCGACGGTGGTGGCGCGCCCGACGATGGTGGAGGTTGCGCGCTTCCTCGCGCCCGAAGCAACCACCCGCCTGACCTTTGTCGACGGGGTCTTCGCGCCCGAGCTCTCCGCCACCGCCGGGCTTCCCCATGGCGTGATCGTCTCGCCTCTCGTCGCCGCGCTTGAATCTCACGCCGCTGTGATCGAGCCGCACCTCGCCCAGCATGCGGAGTTCGCGCGCGAGGTCTTCACGGCATTGAATACCGCCTATCTGCGCGATGGCGCGTTCGTCTGGATCGCGCACAACCAGAAGTGCCCGACGCCGGTGCAACTCCTCTATCTTTCCACCCAGAAGGAGACCGCCGCCTATCCGCGTTGCCTGGCGGTCGTGGAGGCGGGAGCGGAGTGCACGCTGATCGAGGACTACGCGAGCCTGGGCGAGGGCGTCTATTTCAATGACGCCGTGACCGAGATCGTCGCGGGCGAAGGCGCCCGCGTGCGCCACGTCAGGGTGCAGCGCGAGGCGGGCGACGCATTCCACATCGGCCATTGCGCGGTGGCCGTGGCAAAGGACGGGCACTACGCGTCGCACTCGGTTGCGCTCGGCGCGCGCATCTCGCGCCTGGATCTTGAGGTGGCGCAGCAGGGCGAGGGCGTGGAGGTGGAGCTCAACGGGCTCGCGCTGATCGCGGGCCGCCAGCTTGCCGACACCCATTCCCTGATGGACCACGCGCGCCCCCACGGCCGCTGCCGGCAGCTGCACAAGTGCGTCGTCGGCGGCGCCGCGCACGCGGTGTTCAACGGCAAGATCGTGGTGCGGCCGGGCGCCCAGCTGACCGACTCGTCGCAGCAAAGCCGCAATCTCCTGCTCTCGGACAAGGCGCATGTCGACACCAAGCCGCAGCTCGAGATCTTCGCCGATGACGTCAAGTGCGCGCACGGCGCCGCGGTGGGACGGCTCGATCCCGAGCAGCTCTTCTACCTGAGAAGCCGCGGCGTGCCGGAACCGCGGGCCCGCAGCCTCCTCACCTATGCGTTCGCCGCCGAGGTGCTCGACCGCATCCCGGTGCCCTCGCTCGTCGAGCGCCTCGAGGGCACGGTAGTGGCGGAGATCGAGGGGAGGGGCGCATGAGTTCCTCGCGCAGCGAGCTCAAGCGCGTGCCGGCCGGCGGGCTGGATGTCGAGCGCGTTCGCGCCGATTTCCCCATTTTGAAGCTGCAGGTCAACGGCAAGCCGCTGGTGTACTTGGACAACGCGGCTTCGAGCCAGATGCCGCAGGCGGTGCTCGATCGCCTGGTGCGCTACCAGACGACCCAGCACTCGAACATCCATCGCGCGGTGCATTACCTCTCGGAAACCGCGACGGCCGAATACGAATCCGCGCGGCGCAAGCTCGCGGCATTCATCAACGCGCGCGAGGAGCGCGAGGTGATCTTCACCAGCGGCACGACCGACGCCATCAACCTGGTCGCGCACGGCTACGGGCGGAAGTTCGTCGGCGCGGGCGACGAGATCGTGCTGACCACGCTCGAGCACCACGCCAACATCGTGCCGTGGCAGATGGTGGCGGAGGAGAAGGGCGCCCGCATCCGCGTGGTGCCGGTCAACGATCGCGGCGAGCTCATATTCGAGGAGTACCGGAAGCTCCTCGGCCCCCGCACCCGGCTGGTGGGCGTCGGGCATGTCTCCAATGCGCTCGGGACCATCAACCCGGTGCGCGAGATGATTGCAGCGGCGCACAAGCGCGGCATCCCGGTGCTGGTGGACGGCGCGCAGGCCGCGCCCCATATGCGCCTCGACATGCAGGCGCTCGACTGCGATTTCTACGCGTTCTCCGGGCACAAGATGTTCGGGCCGACCGGTATCGGCGTGCTCTACGGGAAGGCGGCGTGGCTGGAGAAGATGCAGCCCTACAAGGGCGGCGGCGACATGATTCTCTCGGTCACGTTCGAGAAAACGGTCTACAACGTGATCCCGGGCAAGTTCGAGGCGGGAACGCCGCCCATCGCGGCGGCGGTTACGCTCGGCGCCGCTGCAGATTACATGGGCAGCATCGGCATGGAAGCGATCCATGCACACGAGACCGACCTGCTCGATTACGCGACCGATCAGGTGAACCGCCTGCCGGGCGTGCGCATCATCGGCACCGCGGAAAGGAAGGCGGCGGTGCTTTCCTTTGTCGTGGAAGGGGTTCACCCGCACGATGTCGGCACGCTGCTGAACGAGGAGGGGATCGCGGTGCGCACCGGGCACCACTGCGCGCAGCCGATCATGCAGCGCTTCGGCATTCCCGCCACCTCGCGCGCTTCGTTCGCCTTCTACAACACGCACGCGGAAGTGGACGCGCTCGTCGCCGGCATCCGCAAGGTCCAGAAGACACTGGGTTGAAGCACGCATGGCCGACAGCAAGCAGCTCTACCAGGAAGTGATCCTCGATCACAACCGCAAGCCGCGCAACTGGGGCGTGCTGCCCGATGCGACGCACCGGGCCGAGGGGCACAACCCATTGTGCGGGGATCACCTGACGGTGACGCTCAGGCTTCGCGATGACGGCGTCGACGCCGTCAATTTCCAGGGCGAGTCGTGCGCCATCTGCAAGGCTTCGGCGTCGATGATGACGATGGCGGTAAAGGGCAAGTCCCGGGGTGACGCGGAGCGGCTCGTCCAGGAGTTTCGCGATCTCGCGACTGGCAAGCTCGATGCCGCGGGCCCGCACCACCTCGGGCGGCTGACGGTATTCGCGGGCGTGCGCGGCCTGCCCACGCGGGTCAAATGCGCGATCCTGCCGTGGCACACGCTGCACGCGGCCTTGAACGATCAGGCGAGCACCAGCACCGAGGCGGAAGCCGACCCCATGCAGGAGCCGATCATCGGAGGCGCAGGCTGAGCGCGCACTCGTCACCACGCTGATATGCCTAAGATCGCTGAAATCGAGCCGACGCCGAATCCGAACGCGATGAAGTTCGTCCTCAGGGAGCCGTTGACCTGGGGGATATCGCGCTCGTACGAGAATGCCGAGCAGGCGAAGGACGATCCGCTCGCCGCGAAGCTGTTCGAGATCGACCACGTGGCGAGCGTGTTCTACGTCGATCACTGGATCACGGTGACGCAGGACGGAGGCGCGGACTGGCAGGAGCTCATGCGCAAGCTCGCCACGCCGATCCGCGAGGCGCCCGCTGCTGACGCGGACTCGGCGCGCTACGCGCAGGCGGCCGCATCCGGCGCCGGCCTGAGCAACCTGTCGGATGCCGACAAGGATCGGCTCGGCCGCATCAATCAGATCCTCGACGAGCAGGTGCGGCCCTACCTGCAGGGCGACGGCGGCGATCTCTACATCATGGGCCTCGAAGGCAACCGGCTGATGGTCCACTACCAGGGCGCGTGCGGCAGCTGCCCGAGCTCGATCTCGGGGACGTTGACCGGCATCGAGAGCCTGGTGCGGCAGATCGAGCCGGAAATGGAAGTCGTCGCCGTCTAGAAAAGGTGTCAGGAACCTTTTTTCATGCGCCCATTGAGGGCGCAACCTGCAATCCGAAAAAAGGTTCCTGACACCTTTTTCCGCGATCTGCTTGAGAATGTCTGACTGGATTACCGTTGCCAAGGTGGGCGAGCTCGCGCCCGGCGGCCATCGCGTCGTCGACGTGGACGGGGCCGCGGTCGTGGTGTTCAACCTCGGCGGCGAGTACTACGCGATCGAGGACGTGTGCACGCACGACGGCGGGCAACTGACCGGCGGCACGATCGAGGGCGACGAGATCGTCTGCCCGCGGCACGGGGCGCGCTTCTCGATCCGCACGGGTGAAGCACTGACCGCGCCGGCCTACGAGCCGGTCGCGAAATTCCCGGTCCGGGTCGAGAACGGCGTCATCCAGGTCCGCGACAGCCGCTGGGACTGACGACCAATGGACACGTTAACGCACGCCTTGTCGGGCGCGCTGCTTGCGCGGGCGACCGCACCGCAGCCGCCTGACGACAGGACATTGCCGCTCGGGCGGCGCGCGCTCGTCGGCTTCCTGGCGGCGGCAGCGCCGGATCTCGATTGGGTCATCAGTTACATAGGGCCAGTCGAGTTCCTGCTTTACCACCGTGGCGTTACGCATTCCCTGGTCATGTTGCCGCTGTGGTCGTATCTCCTCGCTCGTCTGTGCGCCGTGATCTGGCGCGGCGACCGGCCCTGGCGCGCTTACTTCGGCGTCATCGCGCTTGGCCTCGGCATCCATATCGCGGGCGACTGGATCACATCCTTCGGCACGATGGTGTTCGCGCCGCTCTCCGATGCGCGGGTCGGCATCGGCACCACCTTCATCATCGACCTCTGGTTCACCGGCATCATTCTGCTCGGCCTCACGGCATCGCTCGCGTGGCGCCGCTCGCCGGTACCCGCCATCGCGGGTCTCGCCGTGTTGTGCGGCTACGTCGCGTTCCAGGCTGTCCTCCAGCAGCGGGCGCTCGATTGGGGAGAGGCGTATGCGAGGGACTCCGGCCTGAGGGAGGCCCAGGTCACGGCACAGCCGCGCCCGGTGTCGCCCTTCAACTGGATGGTGGTCGTACGCAGCGATGAGGAGGTGCGCTACAGCTTCATCAATCTCGCGCGGCGCGAGCCGCTGCGGTTGGCGTCCGATGCCGGATTCATTGCCCGCCTCGACGCGGCGTACCTGCCGCGCGGGCAGGCGCAGTGGGTGCATGCCACACGCTTTGGCTCGTCGGACGCGGAGCGCGCCGTCGCGCACGAGGCGTGGTCGCAGCCGCGCTTCCGCTTCTTCCGCTGGTTTGCCGAAGAGCCGGTGCTGCTGCGCGTGGACTCGGGCAATCCCTCCGCCTGCGCCTGGTTCCAGGACCTGCGGTTCTTCACCCCCGGACGCGACACCTGGCCGTTCCGCTACGGCATGTGCCGGGAGGAGGGTGGGCCGTGGCAGCTGTACCAGCTTTACGGCGACAATACGCGGGTGCCGGTGCCCCAATAGCGGTGCCTCGAGCCTGGTAACCGGCGAGACAGAACTTCAACGACGCCCGTTCCGTCAAAATACTGATGACTGGCTACCGATCGGGATTGATCTCATGAAAACGGGATTCCTCATTTCGCGAGCCGGGCTGGCTGCCTGCATGCTCGCGCTGGCCTCCTGCCAGACGGTGCAGACGACCCAGCCCGGCGCCGTGGGCGTGGAGCGCAAGCAATCCATGCTGCTGTCCGCCTCCGACGTGGACAAGAGCGCGGTGCTCGCCTACCAGCAGGAAATGAAGAAGGCGGCGTCCAAGAATCTCCTCAACCGCGATGCCGCGCAGGTGGCGCGCGTCCGGGTCATGGCACTGCGCCTGATCAACGCCACTTCGGCGTTCCGGCCGGATGCGCCGCGCTGGGCCTGGGAAACCAACGTTATCACCTCCAAGGATGTAAACGCCTGGTGCATGCCGGGCGGCAAGATCGCGGTCTATACGGGCCTCATCGAGAAGCTCAAGGTGACGGACGACGAGCTCGCGGCGGTGATGGGGCACGAAATCGCGCACGCGCTGCGGGAGCACGGGCGGGAGCGCGCCTCCCAGGCCTACGCCCAGGCAATTGGTCTTTCCGTGGTCGGGGCGGCGCTGGGACTGGGCCAGGGCAGCATGCAGCTCGCCCAGATCATCACTGACATCACCTTCAATCTGCCCAATTCGCGCGAGCACGAGGTCGAAGCCGACCGCATCGGCGTCGAGCTCGCGGCCCGCGCGGGCTACGACCCGCGTGCCGCGATCACGCTCTGGCAGAAGATGGGCCAGGTAGGCGGCGCCGCGCCTCCGCAGTTTTTGTCGACGCACCCTGCCCCTGAGAACCGCCAGAAGGACCTCACGAATTACGCGGCGCGGGTGATGCCGCTCTACGAGGCTGCGCGCAAGCGCTGATTCGATGATCGTCGTGCCGGACGATTTCCCCTCGGTCTTCGAGGGCTCCGCCGCTCATGCGCGCGCACGGGTGCTTGGCGCGGTCCGAGTCCACGCCGAGCGCGGCGCCGAGAATGAGACCGAGCTCGTGCGCCGCATCGGGAATGCCGAGATCGCGATCAACATCCGCGCCCATGCGCGCTTCACGGAAGCAGTGTTCCGCGCCTGCCCCCGCCTAAAAATGATCTCGATCTGGGGCACGGGCACGGACAATATCGATCTCGCGGCGGCGGCGCGTCACGGCGTGACGGTCTGCAATACACCGGGCATCAACGCCTACGCGGTGGCGGAGCACACGATCGCGCTGATGCTTGCGGCTGCGCGCAGGATTCCGGGGATCGACCGCGAGATGAGAGCCGGAGCCTGGCCGCGCGACATGCTCGTGCAGCTCCACGGCAAGACGCTTGCCGTGTTCGGCTCCGGCGCCATCGGCGCTCGGGTGGCGCAGCTTGCACGCGGGTTTGGCATGGACGTGCTCAGCTGGAGCGCGCGTGCCGATACCGCGGCCGCAAAGGACGATTGCCTGCGCCAGGCCGACTTCGTCACGCTCCACCTGCGGCTCGTGCCGGAGACGCGTGGCTTCATCGGCCGCAGGGAGTTCGGCTTGATGAAGCCGGAAGCGTTCCTCATCAATACCAGCCGCGGGCCGCTGGTCGATCGGGAGGCGCTGCTCGAAGCCCTGGCCACCGGCAAAATTGCCGGGGCCGGGCTCGACGTCTACCACGAGGAGCCGCTGAAGCCCGACGATCCATTGCTCTCGAGCGCCCGTACCGTGCTCTCTCCGCACAACGCGGGCCAGACGGCGGAAGTCAGGCGCGATGGCCTGCTGTGCGCCGTCGAGAACATCGAATCGTTTCTGGCCGGAAGGCCGACGAATGTCGTCCGCGCGTAGGCGGGGACCCAGTCCCCCGTCCTACCTTCCCCCCGAGCGGGGGAAGGGGATACCCGCCTC
>DATBKZ010000072.1:0-4113 GCA_036555615.1 Burkholderiales bacterium
ATCACCGATGCGCTCTACGGGGCGCTCGGCGTGATGGGCGCCTCCCAGGGCACGATGAACAACTTCACTTTCGGCAACGAGCGCTACCAGTACTACGAGACGATCTGCGGCGGCTCGGGCGCGGGCGACGGATTTCACGGCACGGACTGCGTCCACACTCACATGACCAACACCCGGTTGACCGACCCCGAGGTGCTGGAATGGCGCTACCCGGTACTGATCGAGGAGTTCGCGGTGCGCCGCGGCAGTGGCGGCGCGGGGCGCTGGCGCGGCGGCAACGGCGCGATTCGCCGCATCCGCTTCCTCGAGCCGATGACCGCCGCGATCCTCTCCGGGCACCGGCGGCTGCCGCCCTACGGCATGGCGGGCGGCAAGCCCGGACACGTCGGGCACAACCGGGTGCAGCACTCGAGCGGCGCAGCCGTCGAACTGAAGGGGTGCGACCGCGTCGAGATGGGCGCCGGTGATGTCTTCATCATCGAGACGCCAGGCGGCGGCGGATACGGCCCCCCGTCCAGCTAGAGTCGCGAACCGCGAAGCCGGCTCACTGTCGTGTCGCGAGAGCCTCCTGCACCAGGCTCCGATCGATCAGCGTGATCTCGATGCGACGGTTCTTGGTCCGCCCTTCGGCGTCGTCGTTCGCAGCGAGGGGCTGATATTCGCCGCGGCCGGCAGCAATCATCCGCTCGGGCGGAATGCCTACCTCCTGCAAATAGCGCACGACCGTGGTCGCGCGCGCAACGGACAGTTCCCAATTGGAGGGGAAGACCTTAGTCTTGATCGGCACGTTGTCGGTATGGCCGACGACGCGGATCACCTTATCCTCGTACCCTTTCAGCGCCTCACCGACACTCTTCAGGACCGCCTTGCCGGAGTCCTTGAGGTCAGCCCTTCCGGAATCGAAGAACAGCTGCTCGGCGGCTTCGACCGTCAACATGTTCTTGTACTGCCGCACCTGGAGCTCGCCCTTTTTCACCTCCTCCTTGAGGTTGCGTACGAGCGAGTCGTACTCCGACTGGGTCTTCTGGCTGGTGCTCAGCAACTGCACCTTTTGCCGCTCGAGGGCCGCGATCTGCCTGCGCAAATCCGCTTGCTGCTGCTCGAGCGCCGAGCGTTGCGACCGCAGGCTCTGCATCTCGTCCTGGAGCGCGGAGCGCTGATCTTGCAGAGTGGAAATTTCCTGATTCTTGTCCGTCTGCAGCTTCTCGTACGTGCCCTTGGTGACGCAGCCAAACAGGAAGGCCGTGGCGAGGACGGTGCCTGCAACGTAAAGTGTCGATTGGCTCATGTTCATCCTCCTTTCAAGAGCCAATGACCTTGCGGACCGTCGATCGTTCAACGATGCAGGCGGAAAGTTGAGAGATCCGGATGTCGCTCAATCCCGACACTCGAAGCTCCACTCTTCACCGGTCACGTGCAGCGTCGCCGGCCGGCAACGGTTCACGCCGACGTGTTGATCGCCACTAAACTCGTGACGGCCCACATCGCGGCTGCCCGCTCGCTCAACCTGCGGAGGCCACCACTTCTACTTTATGCGTCGTCGGTCGCGGATTCGCATGCGGTGAGTCTCCTTCCCGCATCACGATCCGCTGCTGCCCGCTGCGCGGCGGGCGGCGCGGCGCGCGAAAAACACCGCTCCCGCGACGCCGACGAGAAGCAGCGGCACGCCCGCCACGAAGCGCTGGCGCTCCCGCGCCTTGAAGTGCAGCATGCGTAGCGCGAGCTGGTCGCCGCCGAGCGCCACACCGGCGCACCCAGCGCGACGAGCGCCGGAGCCGGCGCGAGGAATCTGCCTGCTCACTCATCGCTCGGCTCCAGCCCCAGCCACTTGAGCACCCACACGAGGACGAAGCCGGCGGCGAGCGGCCACCAGTGCGGCAGCGCGATCGCGAGCATTCCCGATACGCCGTAGGTCACGCCCATGACCAGCAGACTGAAATCGCGCTGGCGATAGAAGACATAGAGCATCGTGCTGGAGAGCAGGATGAAGAGGACAGATACCGCGTAGATGACGTAAATCATAATGCTATGATTGTCACAATTCCTTCATGAAAATGTCATCCCGGCCCGCCGGCCTGGCTGAGAACGGAACTTGAAGCGCCAGACACGCACGCTCGCCACTTGCTGCACCGCTCACACGCTGCACGACGGGCTGTCCGACGTCACCTACGTGCTGCTGCCCCTGCTCGCGCAGACCTTCGGCCTTTCGCTCGCGCAGGTCGGGCTGATCCGCTCTGCGCACCGCACGGCGATGGCGACATTTCAGATCCCGGCCGGGCTCGTTGCCGAACGCCTCGGGGAGCGCAATCTCCTCGCCCTCGGCACGCTCATCGCTGGCGTCGCGTTTCTTGCGCTGGGCTACGCTCCCGGATTCTGGGCGATTCTGGTGGCGCTGTTTTTCGCGGGGGTCGGCTCGGCGGTCCAGCACCCGCTCTCCTCCACCATCATATCGCACGCCTTTCCCGGCGAGGGCCGGCGCGGGGCGCTGGGAACCTACAATTTCTTCGGCGACGTCGGCAAGTTCGCATTCGGCGGTGTCGTCAGCTTGCTGCTCGTCGCGGGCATCTCGTGGCAGGCGCCGGTCATCGGCTTTGGCGTCGTGGGAATCGCAACGGCTAGCGCCATATTCCTGTTCGTAGCCGACACCCACGCCGCAAGGGCCGCCGGCGCTGCCGCGGCCCCGGTGAAGAAGGCCGCCGGCTGGGGCATCCGCAATCCGCAATCGTTCACGGCGCTGTGCCTGATCGAGATCCTGGATTCCAGCACGCGCACCGGCTTTCTCACGTTCATCGCATTCCTGCTGATCGCAAAGGGATTGCCGGAAGGATGGGCCGTGCTCGCCGTTCCGCTCATCCTCGTCGGCGGCATGGCAGGCAAGCTCGCCTGCGGCTTCCTCGCCGAGCGCTTCGGCATCGTGCGCATGATCGTCATGACCGAAGTTGCGACCGGCTGCGGCATCCTTGCGACACTGGCGCTCCCCGGTTTCGCGTCCTTCGTGCTGCTGCCGTTGATCGGCGTGGTGCTGAACGGCACCTCCTCGGTGCTCTATGCCACCGTCGGCGAATACGTGGAGCAGGATCGCCTGCCGCGCGCCTTCGGGCTGTTCTATACGCTCGGGTCGCTCTGCGGCATCGCTGCGCCGCTCGGCTACGGCCTGGTCGGGGACCTCTACAGCGTCGAGACGTCGATTGCCGTGATCGGGGTCGCCATCTTTCTGACCGTGCCGCTCGCGGCGCTGCTGAAGCCGGCAGCGGCCCTGAAGCCGGCAACGAGGTGACGTCTATAATGGCGGGAGCAGCGGAGGATCACCATGGCGAGCAAGCAGAGAATCAGCTACGTCCCCCTCGAACGCATGACGCCGGAGATGCGCGCCGAGATGGAGCGCTGTGCGCGCATGGGCACGCCGCGCCCCGAGAGTTCCGCGGTGCGCGCCCACGTTCCGGGAGCGTTCTGGGCGTTCGCCAACTCCTGGCGCGACATCTTCCACAGCGGCGTGTGCGACCACGCCATCAAGGAGCTTGCCCGGCTGTACGTCTCGCGCGCCGTGACCTGCGAATTCTGCGGCAACCAGCGCTCGATCCAGGCCGCGGCTGCGGGCAAGGTCAACGAATCGAAGGTGGACGACCTGATCGACTTCGAAAAGTCCACCCGCTACAGCGAGCGCGAGAAAGCCGCGCTCGCCTACGCCGAAGCGATCACCTGGCGGCTCGACGCGGATGATCGATTCTGGAATCGCATCCACCAGCACTTCAGCGAGCCCGAGCTGGTGGAGCTCGGCTGCTTCATCGCGCTCACCATGGGCCAGCAGAGCTGGCTGCGGCTGCTCAACATCGAGCACCACGAGGTGATGGCTGGTACCGCTGCCTCCATGGCGCCCGGCTTCGAGTCCGCCGAGGCCCTGGCGAAATCCAAGGCCGCGCCGGATTACTGGGCGAGGAAAGACAAGGCGGCGAAGAAGGACGCCGCCTAGCCCTTGAGCACCTGCAGCAGGTCGTCCGTGCGGGTGACCCAGCCGAGCTTCGATTCAAAGTTGTAGAGCGTCGCCTGCCGCACGAAGTCCGGCCCGGTATGGTCCATGGCGTCCTCGACCAGGATCGGCCAGAACTCGCGGAA
>DATBKZ010000073.1:0-12180 GCA_036555615.1 Burkholderiales bacterium
AGGCGCGATGGCCTGCTGTGCGCCGTCGAGAACATCGAATCGTTTCTGGCCGGAAGGCCGACGAATGTCGTCCGCGCGTAGGCGGGGACCCAGTCCCCCGTCCTACCTTCCCCCCGAGCGGGGGAAGGGGATACCCGCCTCCGCGGGAATGTCGGATCCTGGAGCGCGTCAGTCGAGGACGTGCGAGACGAGCCCGTCCGCCAGCTTGGGCTCGAACCAGGTGGATTTCGTCGGCATCACCTTGCCCGCCTCGGCCACGGCCATCAGCTCCTCCATGCTCGTGGGACGGAGGGAGAACGCGGCAGCCATCTCGCCGCTGTCGACGCGTTTCTCCAGCTCTGCGAGACCGCGAATGCCGCCGACGTAGTCGATGCGCTTGTCGCGGCGGAGATCCTTGATGCCCAGAACCGGCCCGAGGAGGTGGTCGGTCAGCAGCGTTGCGTCGTGACGCGCCACGGGGTCGTGGGCTGGCACGAGATCGGGATGGATTGCCAGGCGATGCCACTGCCCGGCGACATAGAGCCCGAACTCGCCCGCTCGCGCCGGCCTGACCGGCGCGGCACTCCTGTCAACGGAGAAGCTCTTCCGCAAGCGCCCCAGGAATTCCACGGCGTCCATGCCGTTCAGATCCGCGACCACGCGGTTGTAGTCCAGGATCTGCATCTGATGGTGGGGAAAATTCACCGTCAGAAAGTAGTTGTAGCTTTCCGCCCCGGTGTGCCGTGGGTTGGCGGCGCGGCGCGCCGCCGCGACGCGCGAGGCGGCGGCCGAGCGGTGGTGGCCGTCGGCGATGTAGATGGCGGGCATGGCATCGAAGGCCCGCGTCAGCCGCGCCTGGATCTCTGCGTCGCGCACTGCCCACAGTGAATGGCGGACGCCGCCGTCCGCAGTTGCATCCGCGTCGGGCGCTCCGGCCGAGCAGCGGGCGAGGACCTCGTCCACCGCGGGCGCGCTCGGATAGCCGACCATGACCGGGCCGGTCTGCGCGTTCAGCGCGTCGATCTGGCGCACGCGGTCGGTTTCCTTGTCCGCTTGCGTGTGCTCGTGCTTGCGGATGCGTTTCACGTCGTACTCCGCGACCGAAGCCGCGGCCACCAGGCCGGTCTGCACGTGCCCGCCCATGACCAGGCGGTAGACGTAGTAGCAGGGCGCGGGGTCACGGACGAGAATGCCTTTGCGGATCATGATGTCTAGGTTCTCCGCGGCCTTGGCGTAGACCTCGGGCGAATACGGATTCGTTCCGGCAGGAAGGTCGATCTCCGGCTTGGAGATATGAAGGAAGCTCCAGGGCTTGCCGGCAGCCAGCGCGCGCGCTTCGGCGCTCGACAGCACGTCGTACGGGGGCGCGATGACCTCCGCGGCGCGGCCAGGGGCCGGGCGCAGGCCGGCAAAGGGGCGGATCAGGGACATAACCTATCCGAAGTCATAAGGCAGGCCACCCAGTGCCCGATCAAGACCAGGTCATCCTTCATGCTTCTGCCTTCATCCTTGTTTCTGTTGTGGCGCCGCCACGTACGCCGGCCGGGCGAGCAGGCGCCGGCGCAGGGCGCGACCGACCATCACGCCGGCGAGGAATCCGATCACCGCGCCGCCCAGGAAGGTATTGGTGCCCAGCATCCGCAAGTAGCGCGGCTCGACACCGTCCGCCCGCGCCACGTAGCGGGCGACGTGCTCGCCCCCTCCAGTGCGCCAGTTCAGCTCCACGGCCTGACCGGACGCGGGTTCATCGGTCACGGTGAACGATGCTTCGCCAGCATCGCCGATTCTCATGCGGGCGGCCCGCTCGGGCAGAAGCGGAGTCGCTTGTGGACGCTTCTCGGCCACCGCCTTCCATTCGCTCAACCGCACGACGAAATAATTCCCGGGGGCCGGACGCCCGCGGTCGCCGTCAAAGACGATGACGGGAAACTGCGCGGGGGGCGCCTCGCCATCCCCGTGCTGCCACGCCGACGCGTACGATATGAAGTAGCTCGTGAACCCCGTCACGATGAAGAACACCAGCAGCTCGGTGGCAAGTATCAGGGCGCGCAGGACTACCGGATTCATCCGTCCCATCCGCTTTCTTGGGGCATTCGATTATGCCAGTTCGCTGAATGCCTCACGCACGGCCGTGACGCGATCCCTCAGGTCGGGGAGCCGCAGCTCGATGCGGAGCCGGTCCTGACCCGCGAGCCGGTAGTGCTTCTTCCGCTGCACCAGGCTCAGCACCTTGGCCGGCTCGATCGGGGGCTTCGGGACGAACTGCAGCTGAATCGCCGTCTCGGCCGCATCGATGCGCGCAATCCCGAGCGGCTCGCCCAGCACGCGCAGGCGGTGGCACTCGACCAGCGCGCGCGCCGGCTCGGGCAGGATCCCGAAGCGGTCGACGAGCTCCTCCCGCAGCCCCTCGAGCGCCTCCAGCGTTTCGCAGTCCGCCAGCCGCTTGTAGAGCACGAGCCGCTCGTGCACGTCGTTGACGTAGGTGTCCGGCAGCAGCGCGGGCACGTGCAGGTTGATCTCGGTGGTGACGGCAAGCGGCGCCGCAAGGTCGGGCTCGCGCCCGTTCTTCAGCGAGCGCACGGCCGCATCGAGCATGCGCACGTAGAGATTGAATCCCACTTCCTGCATCTCGCCGCTTTGCGACTCGCCCAGCACCTCGCCCGCCCCCCGGATCTCGAGGTCGTGCATCGCGAGAAAGAACCCCGAGCCGAGCTCCTCCATCATCTGGATCGCTTCCAGGCGCTTGCGCGCCTGCGCGGTGATGTTGCCCTCGTCAGGCAGCAGCAGGTAGGCGTAGGCCTGGTGGTGCGAGCGGCCCACGCGCCCCCGCAGCTGGTGCAGCTGCGCGAGCCCGAACTTGTCGGCCCGGTTGATGACGATGGTGTTGGCGGTCGGCACGTCGATCCCGGTCTCGATGATGGTGGTGCAGAGGAGGAGGTTGAAGCGCTGCTGGTAGAAGTCGCGCATGACGTGCTCGAGCTCGCGCTCGCGCATGCTCCCGTGCGCGACGCGGATGCGCGCCTCGGGCAGGAGCTTCGCGAGCGATTCCTCGACATGTTGGATCGTGTCGATGTCGTTGTGCAGGAAATAGATCTGGCCTCCGCGCTTCAGCTCCCGCAGCGCGGCTTCCCGGATGAGGGGACGGCTGTGGCGCGCGACGAAGGTCTTGATCGCGAGCCGGCGCTCGGGAGCGGTTGCAATCACGGAGAAGTCGCGCAGGCCTTCCAGCGCCATCGCCAGCGTGCGCGGGATCGGCGTCGCCGTGAGCGTCAGCACGTCCACTTCCGCGCGCAATGCCTTCAGCCGCTCCTTTTGCCGCACGCCGAAGCGGTGCTCCTCGTCGATGATGACGAGCCCGAGCTGCTTGAACTTGATGTCGCGGGAAAGCAGCTTGTGGGTGCCGATCGCGATGTCGACGCGGCCCTCCGCGAGGCCCGCCAGCGCCGCGGCGGTCTCCTTCCCGGTGCGGAAGCGCGAGAGCTCCGCGATGCGGACCGGCCAGTCGGCGAAGCGGTCGGAGAAGGTGTTGAAATGCTGCTCGGCGAGCAGCGTCGTCGGCACCAGCACCGCGACCTGCTTGCCGTCGGCGACCGCGACATAGGCGGCGCGGAGCGCCACCTCGGTCTTGCCGAAGCCGACGTCGCCGCAGATCAGCCGGTCCATCGGTTTGCCGTGCTTCAGGTCTTCCAGCACCGCGTTGATCGCGGCGGCCTGGTCAGGCGTTGCTTCGAACGGGAAGCCCTCCGCGAATGCGTCGTAGTCGTGGCCCTTCACCTGGAACGCGTGGCCTTGGCGCGCCGCGCGCCGGGCGTAGAGCGCAAGGAGCTCCGCCGCCGTATCGCGGACCTGCTTGGCCGCCTTGCGCTTCGCCTTTTCCCATTGCCCGCTGCCGAGCTGGTGCAACGGCGCCGCCTCGGGCGGCGCGCCGCTGTAGCGCGAGACGAGATGCAGGCTCGAGACCGGCACGTAGAGCTTGTCGCCGCCGGCGTATTCCAGCGTGAGAAACTCGGTCTCGCCCTCGCCGAGGTTGAGGGTGACGAGGCCGAGGTAGCGGCCGATGCCGTGGCTTTCGTGCACGACCGGGTCGCCGGGCTTGATCTCGGAGAGATCGCGCAGCATGCCCTCGGGGGAAGCGCGTTGTGCGCCCTCGCGTGCGCGCCGCGGGCGCGCCTGCTGCGCGTAGAGCTCGTTCTCGGTGACGACCGCGAGCGGCGGCGCGGCCAGCGCGAAACCGGATTGCAGCGGGCCCACCCCCAGCAAGAAGGGCGCGGTGGAGCCGGCGAAGCTCGAGAAATTTTCCACGGGGGCTGGATCCAGCCCGTGATCGCCGAAGAACTCGAGGAGCGTCTCGCGCCGCCCGGGGCTCTCGGCCAGCACCAGCACGCGGCCCGGGAACGTCTCGCGAAAAGCGCGCAGGCGCTGAAGCGGGTCGTCGGCCCGCCGCTCCACGGCGAGCGGCGGCAATGGCGCTGTGCTCGCCTCAGGAATCCCCTCGCCCTCCGCTCGGGAAAGAGGACTAGGGTGAGGGGGTGTTTCGGCCGCGTATTTTTCTGATTCACCGGCGGAGGACAATTCAACACGCCCAAACGGCTTGATGGCGCCGAAGAACTCGTCCGCCGTCAGGAACAACTCGTGCGGCGCCAGCGGCGGGTGGTCGCGGTCGCCGCGCAGCACCGCGTAGCGCGCGTGCGTGTCGCTCCAGAATTGCTCGATCGCACTTTGGAGGCCCGGCTGCACGCACACCAGCGCTTCCTGCGGCAGGTAATCGGTGAGGACCGCGGTCTGGTCGAAGAACAGCGGCAGGTAATACTCGATGCCGGCGGTCACCACGCCTTTTGAGACATCCTTGTAGGCCCGGCTGCGCGACGGATCGCCCTCGAACGTCTCGCGGAATCTGCGCCGGAACCGCGTCTGGGCTTCCTCGTCGAGCGGAAACTCGCGCGCCGGCAGCAGCCGCACCTCGTTCACCTTGTAGATCGAGCGCTGGGTGTCCACGTCGAAGCTGCGGATGGTCTCCACCACGTCGTCGTCGAGCTCGATGCGGTAGGGAACCGCGCTGCCCATGGGGAAGAGATCGACCAGCCCGCCGCGCACGCAATATTCTCCCGGCGCGACCACCTGCGTGACGTGCGCGTAACCCGCGGTGACCAGCTGCCGGCGCAGTTCCTCGGGTGCGAGCTTCGCGCCTTGCTTGAAATGGAACGAGCGGGCCGCCAGATACTCGACCGGCGCGAGCCGATTAAGGGCGGTCGTGACCGGGACGATCACGGCGTCGAAGGCGCGCTGCATGAGCTGGTAGAGCGTCGCGATCCGTTCCGAGACCAGGTCCTGGTGCGGCGACAGCTGGTCGTAGGGCAATGTCTCCCAGTCCGGAAAGAGATGAACCCTGAGCCCCGGATCGATGAATGGAATTTCCTCCAGCAGGCGCTGCGCATCGCGCGCATTCGCGGTGATGACGGCGAGCGGGCGGCCCGTGCGCGCCAGCTCGGCGAGCATCAGCGCGTCCGAGGAGCCGTGGAGCGGCGAAGTACGTACACGGCTCCCCGCCGCAGGTAACTGGGAAGGGATGAGCATTGAAAAAGGACGTTATTATACCGGCACTTAACTCTTTCCCCTCACCCCATCCCTTGCTCCGGGAGCGGGGGCGAGGGAGATACGGAGAGCGCCTATGCAGAACAAGTACGACCTCATCGTCATCGGCGGCGGCAGCGGCGGCATCGCGATGGCCAATCGAGCCGCCTCCTACGGCGCGAAGGTGGTGTTGATCGAGGCGGGACGGCTCGGCGGAACCTGCGTCAACGTCGGTTGCGTGCCAAAGAAGATCATGTGGAACGCTGCCTCCATCGCGCACGTGTTCCACGAGGCCGGCGATTACGGCTACACGGCCAAGATCGAGCGCTTCGACTGGGCTTCCCTCAAGAGGAAGCGCGACGATTACGTGGCATGGCTGAACGGCCGCTACCAGGCGGGCCTCGAGAAGAACGGCGTCGAGTGGGTTCGCGGCCGGGCGCGCTTCGAAGGAGCGCGCGCGGTCATGGTCAACGGCGCCCGGCTCGAGTCGCCGCACGTCGCGATCGCAACCGGGGGCCGGCCCATCATCCCGGACTGGAAAGGCTCCGAGCTGGGCATCACTTCGGACGGCTTCTTCGAGCTTCCGCGTCAGCCCAGACGCGTGGCGGTCGTGGGGGCGGGCTACGTTGCGGTCGAGCTCGCGGGCGTGTTCCGGGCCCTGGGCTGCGAGGTAGTGCTCCTGGTGCGGCGCGCATCGGTGCTCATGAGCTTCGACGAGATGCTGCGCGAGGCGGTGATGCGCGAGATGGCCGCCGACGGTATCGAGATCCATACTCACTCGCACGTGCGCGAGGCCGTGCGCGATGGGACAGGAATCACGCTCCGCTGCGTCGAAGGGCGCGAGATCACCGGGCTCGACTGCGTGCTATGGGCGATCGGGCGCGCCCCCAACGTGGCGGACCTCGATCTCGCTGGCGCCGGTGTCAGAACGGACGAGACGGGACACGTGCTTACCAACGAATGGCAGAACACGAGCGCGGCCGGCGTCTACGCGGTGGGCGACGTGACCGGGCGGGAAGCGCTGACGCCGGTAGCAATCGCTGCCGGGCGGCGTCTCGCCGACCGGCTGTTCAGCGGCCAGCCGGACCGCAGGCTCGTCTACGAGAATATCCCGACCGTCATCTTCAGCCATCCGCCCATCGGCACCGTCGGCCTGACGGAGGATGAGGCGCGGGCCCGCTTCGGCGATGCGGTCAAGGTCTACCGGACGGAATTCACGCCGCTCTTTTACGCGTTCACGGGGCGCAAGGTGAAATCCGCAATGAAGCTCGTGACTACGGGCAAGAACGAGAAGATCGTCGGCTGCCACGTGTTCGGCCCCGGTGCGGACGAGATGCTGCAGGGATTTGCCGTGGCTGTGCGCATGGGGGCGACCAAGCGCGACTTCGACGATACCGTCGCGATTCACCCGACCAGCGCGGAAGAGCTGGTGACAATGCGCTGACTAATCAGCGGGCCGCGGCCGGGTCCTGTCGGAACGGCCGGCGCCTGCTCCGTTCCTCCAAGCGCATTCGGGCAATAGACTTGGCCGTCGCGTTGTCTTGAGGACGTACCAGTACCGGAGAACCGGCTCAGTCACCGGCCATTCCGCCACCCGGCCGCGAGGTGGAGCTTGTCTCTCAAGAAGTTTGAATTGGGCCCGCTGGACCGCCCCCACCACCCGCCGTGTTTCGCTGACGTACGCCAGCGAAGACAACTGATTATTTCCCCTCCTGCTAAATCACATTGTTCAGCGCGTGTAGATCAACAGACGGCGTGCGAGAGTCTGGTTACGACGAAGCAGTGATTCGACGCTAACGTCCCGCATTACTGGTGCGCGTGAGTCCCGCGCGTCCGGTGCACGCGGCGGTTAGGCTTCCTTAATAAGCGCCACGAACTCATCGATGATACTCAAGAGTCGATCCTGCTCCACGTCAAATGAGCCGCGAAGAAGGTATTGATGCGTTCTATCACCGCGGAAGGCGTCGCCGAGGGCGAATTCCAGTATCACAGATGTTGCTGAGCCGCTGAACCCGACAACGCTATCGTAGGTGCCATTGAGCCGCGGATGGATGCCGCGATCAGTCATGAACTTGTCGAGATCTTTCGAGAATTCTCGAGCGTTAACCCAGTGTATGTCGCTGTTGCGTGCACGAAATTCCCCGTGGTCAATTTGCACTGAAACTTCTACTGCAAATGCCGCATGCGAATGTGCACGTGCCGCGCGCTCGATATTGATCCAGCATCTGCGGTCACTTGACGAGATCTTCACTGAAAGTCAGGCTGCAGCACGGACTCGCCCGCTCCCAAGTAACCACGCCAAGTACCCAGCGGCCGTCACGTCGTACGCGAGGCAGAAATCCGGCCACCAGGTTGGCACGCCCGGATTGGAAATGACAGCGCCGTGAACGAGGTCAAAAATCCCGTGTGCTGCCAGCGCGCCCACCACCACCCATAGGGATGATCTGAAACCAAATACGGCAGCCAGCAGGAATACTACTCCAGCCAGCGACTCAAGAACGAGGGTGTGTGTAGACGCACCCATGACCGCGAACAGAGCGTAGTAGGACGCAATTACGATCGTCACGGTTGGATAGAATGCCCGGTCGCGATCAAGGCGAAAAACTGTGTACAGCACACCCACCGCCAACGCAAGTGACACCCCGACTATGAGTGCCATGACGCGCCCCTTGAGTTGCACTGAGCTTTGTCAGGCACCATCATTTTCCAACACGGAACGCAGATCGTCCGGAACCGGCATTGGTTTGATGGCGCTGACACTGGCGCGGCCGGTGTTTCCAATCGGCACCCAGATGCGGGAGAACACCGCTGCCGCGACGATTCGCGTCGATTGGCCGATTACCTCGCGCCAGGCGCCCACCGAAGCCCCGAGGCGAAGCATGAGCCAATGCACGTGAACATGTTCCGACGTGTGACGCTGACTGAGGATGTGGGCGCGCTCGAGATGGTGAAACGCAACTTCGACTTTTCCCTCGACCGTCGCAGTATTGGCGGCACTTAGCTCAGTCTCGTACGCGTTTCGGAGTGCGAGGTTCATGTTGCAGCCTAACGCATAGTGAACTTCCGAAATGCCGACTATTATGGCACTGCTGCGCGCGTGTGCCACGCTATCAACGAGTTACGTTCCGGCACGCAGCCTATCCTGTCGCGGCGCGCAGGGATATCGGGATAGGCTGCATAACGCTTCCAATTGACCGACTGCTTCCGACCGTTTGAGACTACTCAGAACGCGCAAGCAAACCGGGACGCACACGATTTTCTGGCTAAAGTGCTTTCAGCGGAACGGGGCGGGCGGTGGGGGCGGTCGAGCGGGCCCTCTCCACTCTGCGGAAAGCCCACGCCAGCCGCGGCCGGGTGGCGGAATGGCCGGTGGCTGATCCGATTCTCCGGTACTGGTACTGACTCAAGACAACGCGACGGCCTAGTCAATTGCCCGAATGCGTCAGGAGAAGCGGAGCAGGCGCCGGCCGTTCCGACAGGAGCCGGCCAGCGGGAATGCCATTCCCTAGGCCCAGCGCAGGCCGCTTGCGCGCACGAGCAGGATCGCGGCAAACGGCACCGCAAGCCCGATGACGAGCTGGACGATGAGGATCTCTCCGAGCTGGCTGTAGTCGGCGGGCACCGTGACCGCGCCGGTGGCGGCGTCCTTGACCTCGCGGCTCACGGTGTACGCCTGGTTGAGGTACTTGGTCCCGAGCTGGGAGGCGGAGAGGGCGAGGTTGGTGAAGGACGCCATGATGGCGAAGTAGGTGGCCTTGAGATTCGCGGGCGCCGAATTCGCGATCCAGGCGAGCATGGGGATCATCGCGATCTGGCCGAACGGCGACTCGAGCGCGGTGTTCACGATGACGATGAAGCGCGCGTCCACCACGCCGCCGGTCAGCGCGGCGGTCCACTGGTGCAGTCCGTAGTACAGCCCCACGATCGGCAGCGTCAGCACGCCGCCCACCACGGTCAGGAAGCCGACGACATAGGCGATCGAGTGCTCGCCCATGAAGCGGCGGAAGATGAACATGCCGAGAAGCGTCAGCACGCTCGCGATGAGCGAGAGCACCGCCAGGAACCGTTGATCGAATTTCAGGATGTCGATCATCCACCAGGTGAGCCCTTCGCCGGGAAGGGGAATCGCGCGGTAGATGAAGATGACGACGGCGGTGCCGATCAGGGTCGCGCGCGCCTCCGGGTCCAGCTCGCGCGTCAGCCTCACGATGAGGAAGATGACGATGGCCATCGAGCCCGTGAAGATGACCTCCTGGTTGTAAGGGAGGTTGCTGAATCCCATGCCGAGCGTGAACACGACAAACGCGAGGCTGCCGCCCAGGATCCACCAGTTGGGCGCCGGAGGATTTTCCGGCGCCGAGATTGCTTCCAGAGCTGCGGCCCGGTCCATGCCCTGGTCAACGAGCCGCTGGACGGTCCTGCGCCTGAGGATGGCGGCGAGCGCGACGCCCGCAACCGAGATGAAGGGAATCGCGAGCGCAGCGAGGTAGATCTGGCGGTAGACCGCGATCTTTTCGGCCTCCGACAGGCGCTCGACGCCCGCAAAGAGATAGAGATTGATCGCCGCCACCAGCGCAAGCCCGCCGATCAGCGCCACGCGTCCCAGCGTCTGCATGGTGGTGTTCATGAGCTTGCGGGTGGCCTGGTCCATGGGACGCCCGCGTTCGTCCACCCGCGGCACGGCCTCGACCGTCATGGCGTCGGCGACCACGTCCTGCACGACGTAGCCGATCGGCGAGAGCAGGGCGGCGAGCACGAACCACGCCTCGGCCGGCATGACCGCGGTCATCGCGGCGCGGTCGGTGAGGAGGCCGACCATGATGAGAAGACTGGATGCTATGAGTCCCGCGCCGAGGAACACCAGCCAGCTCTTCCAGCGCCAGAGGAGGTCCACGAGGTGCCCGAGCGGCATCTTCAGCGCCCACGGAATGCCTACCCAGAAGCCGAGCGCGGCGAGAAAGGCCGCGGAAAGACCTAGATACTCCTTGACGAAGAACGTGCCGACGATGCCGGTCAGCCCGGATATGCCGTAGGCGACATACACCATCAGCGGCGGCAGGAAAGAGAGCCGCAGCTCGCGCCCGAGCTCGAGGATGTTGGCGTCTATCCAGCGGATGATGCCCGCAACCATGGCGCGGGCATTGTAACCGCAAACCCTAGGCTGGCTGCGGCCCAGTCGTCACACGGGGCGATGGATCGCGATCGGCACGCGGCGCGGGCCGAATGCGCGCTCGAAGACCTCGTAGCGCCCCGCGATAGTCGCGTGGCAGTCGGGGCACTTTCCTTCCGGCGTGACGCGGTAGTCCTCGATACGGTACCAGTCGCGCACGATGAGCGGTTGCCTGCAGCCGGGGCAGTAGGTCGTGCCGCCGTCGGTATCGTGCACGTTGCCGGTGTACACGTAGTGCAGCCCTTCGGCGATGGCGATATTGCGCGCGCGCGTGAGTGTGGATGCGGGCGTCGCGGGGATGTCGTTCATCTTGTAGTCGGGGTGGAACGCAGTGAAGTGCACGGGCACCTCCGGCCCCAGCTCCCTCATGATCCACTTGCACTCGGCCTCGATTTCCGCGCTGGAATCGTTCTTGCCGGGAATGAGCAGCGTGGTGATCTCGAGCCACACGTCGGTTTCGTGCTTGAGGTAGGCCAGCGTGTCGAGCACCGGCTGAAGCCGCGCCGCGCACAGCTTGAAGTAGAACTCGTCGGTGAAGGCCTTCAAGTCCACGTTGGCGGCGTCCATCTTCGCGTAGAACTCGCGCCGCGGCGCTTCGTGCATGTAGCCTGCCGTCACCGCCACCGCCTGGATGCCGCGCTCGCGGCAGGCGTCCGCGATGTCCATCGCGTACTCGGCGAAGATCACGGGATCGTTGTAGGTGAACGCGACGCTCTTGCAGCCGTGCTCCTCGGCGGCGCGCGCGATTGCCTCCGGGGAAGCCTGGTCCGCGAGGCGGTCCATGTCGCGCGACTTCGAGATGTCCCAGTTCTGACAGAACTTGCAGGCGAGGTTGCAGCCCGCGGTGCCGAAGGAAAGGATGCTCGACCCCGGATAGAACTGGTTGAGCGGCTTCTTCTCGACCGGGTCGATGCAGAAGCCGGAGGAGCGGCCGTAGGTGGTGAGCACCATGCGGTCGTGGCTGCGCATGCGCACGAAGCACGCGCCGCGCTGGCCTTCGTGCAGCCGGCAGTCGCGCGGGCACAGGTCGCACTGGATGCGGCCATCTTCCAGCTTGTGCCACCACCGGCCGGGGTATTCGCTGTCGCTCATGTTCGATATGGGATATGCGTCATGGGATATGGGTGTTCACAGCGGCCCGCTACGCGGGAGACCCATATCCCATATCCCATCACCCATAACGGGTTCATGGCTCTTCCCGCCATTTCTGCACCGTGTAGCGCATCAGTCGGACGGCAGGGTCCCAGAAATCGGGCGGCAGGCCGGCCTTGCGTTTCAGCTCAGCCATGAATTCGACGGGATCGGCGAGCTGTTCCCACACCTGGGGCAGGAACGTGCTGCTGTGGTGGCCGTACTCGAAGACCAGCCCGTCGATCCCGGGCTTCAGCTGCCGCAGCGCGTCGCCCTCGTCATCGAAGACGAGCGGCTCCAGCGGCGACAGCAGCGAGACCTCGACGGCG
>DATBKZ010000074.1:0-2092 GCA_036555615.1 Burkholderiales bacterium
GCTCTACGCCGGCCTGCAGGTGATCCTTCCGGGCGAGATCGCGCGCACGCATCGCCACGCGCCGAACGCGCTGCGCTTCATCATCGAGGGCGAAGGCGCGTACACCGCCGTGGAAGGCGAGCGCGTCATGATGAAGCCGGGAGATTTCGTCACGACCCCGAACTGGATGTGGCATGACCATGGCAACGTGGGCTCGGAGCCCGTGGTGTGGCTGGATGGCCTCGACCTCGCATTCGCCAACCTCCTCGGAGCGCATTTCCGCGAGGAGTACCCGGAGGAAAGCCAGCCCGTGACGCACCCGGAAGGCGATGCCGGCGCGCGCTACGGCGCGAACCTGCTGCCCGTCGAATACCGCCAAAAAGGCCTCGCCACGCCCGTGCTTTCCTACCCCTACGAGCGCACGCGCGCAGCGCTCGAGCAGCTCGCCCGCGGCGCCAATCCGCACCCGGTGCACGGATACAAGCTGCGCTACGTGAACCCCGCCACCGGCGGGCACCCGTTCCCGACCATGGCGGTATTCATGCAATGGCTGCCGAAGGGCCACGCGGGGAGCCGCGGCCGCAGCACAGACGGGGCGGTGTACTGCGTGGTCGAAGGGCGCGGCAACGCAGTCATCGGAGAGACACGGTTCGACCTCTCCCCGCATGACGTCTTCGTCGTCCCGTCCTGGGAGCCCTTCCAGTTCACGGCCGGCACCGACTGCGTGCTGTTCAGCTACTCCGACCGCGCGGCGCAGGAAGCGCTCGGCTTCTGGCGCGAAGAGGGCCATTGAACGATCTGGTTGAATTCGGCAAGCTGGTACGCAGAGCGGAGCGCGGCGTCGCCTTCACCGGCGCCGGCATCAGCACCGAGAGCGGCATTCCCGATTACCGCGGCCCCCAGGGCGTCTGGAACACCGAGACGCCGGTCTACTACCAGGACTTCATGACGCGCCGCGAGGCGCGGGTGCGGGCGTGGCAGCGCGGCGTGCGCATGTTCCACCGCTGCGGCGCCGCGAAGCCCAACGACGGCCATCTCATCATCACCGAGCTCCAGCGCCGCGGCCACATCACCCACGTCATCACGCAGAACATCGACGGGCTGCACCTCGACGCCGGCAACGTGAACGTCATCGAGCTGCACGGCACCAACCGCTACGCGGCCTGCCAGCGTTGCGGCAAGGAGTGGCCGACGCCCGTCATTGTCGAGCGCGTGGAAAAAGGCGACGAAGCGCCGGATTGCGACGCCTGCGGCGGGCCGATCAAGGCCCGCACCATCTCCTTCGGCCAGAGCATGCCGGAGAAGGAGATGCGCCTCGCGAGGGAGGCGACGCTGAAGGCGGACCTCTACGTCGCGATCGGCTCTTCGCTCGTCGTCGAGCCGGCGGCATCGTTCCCGCTGCTCGCCAAGCAGTCCGGCGCGAGCCTCGTGATCGTCAACAATCAGGAAACGCCGCTCGACGACTTCGCCGACATCGTGATCCGCGAGCCGATCGGGGAAACGATGCAGCGGCTGCTGCGCCAGCTGCCAGGCTGATCAGGGCCCATCTCAAGAAATATCCACGGAGCAGTATGAGCGTGCATCCGGGATATACGGCACCGCGCGGGTCCTGTCAGAACGGTCGGGGCCCGCTCCGAGGCGTCCCGCGCATCCGGGCAATTGACTTGGCCATCGCGTTCTCTGGAGTCATTACCAGTACCGGAAGCCTCGGATCGAACCCCGACCCTTCTGCCACCCGCGCATCTCAGCACCCCCGCGGGCCGGGTGGCAGAGCGGTTGGGATCTGGTTCCGGATTTCCGGTATTGGTACTGGCTGTCCGAGGGGGTTGTCCTGATCAATTGACCAGGTGGGCGGGGAAATCCGGAGAAGATCACGACCGCTCTGACAGGACCCGCCCCGCCCCGCGACCCGCGCGCTACGCTCAGGATGAACAGTCGGAGGCAAAGGGCGAACGACCGGGTTTTTTGAGATAGGTTCCAGTCACTCCTTGTCCGGCCTGAAGCGGGTTTCCGGCCTGAGGCCTTTTCGCCGCAGTTTCTCGCTCGCGCGGCCGTTCTCGAGGTAGCGGCCCTCGGCCGCGCGCTTCGCGGCTTCCTCCCACTGCGGCAGCCA
>DATBKZ010000075.1:0-5312 GCA_036555615.1 Burkholderiales bacterium
GGGCCTGGACGCGGTTGGCGGTGACGTCGGGGAGGCGGCGGGCGTCACCGCGGCCGGCCTACCTGGCGTGGACTTCATCACCATCGTTCTTTCGAAATCATCCTGCTGGGCGTGCGCGGCGGCGGCCAGCTCGACGACGTATTTCATCTTGTACTTGCCGATCTCGATCACGTCGTTGTTCTGCAGGATGTGCTTCTTGATCGGGTTGCCGTTGACGAGCGTGCCGTTGGTGCTGCCCAGGTCCTCGAGGAAGGAGTCGTTCAGGATGGTGACGATGCAGGCGTGCTCGCCGCTCACCGCAAGATTCTCGATCTGGATGTCGTTTTGCGGCCTGCGGCCGATCGTGATGCGTTCCTTGTCGAGAGGGATCTCCCTGATCACCGACCCTTCCAGACTGAGAATCAACTTCGCCATGGTGGTATCCCCGCCTTCTATTTGAACCAACCCTTCACTTTGTCCAGCAAGCCGGCGCGCGCCCGGAAATCCTTCGCGATCCGCACCAGTATCACCGAGATATTGTCGCGCCCCCCATTGTCGTTTGCCTGCTGCACCAGCTGCTCCGCCGCGAGCGGCAGGTTGGCGGCAAGCGATTCCAGCGTCAACTGAACATCCTCGTCTGGCACCATGTCGGACAACCCGTCGGAGCACAGCAGGTACACGTCGCCCGGCTGGACGGAGTAGGTGTGCACCTCCGTCTCCACTTCCGGGTCGATGCCGACGGCGCGCGTCACCAGGTTCTTGTTCTGGGAATGGCGCGCTTGCTCCTTGGTAATCATGCCGCTATCTATCTGTTCCTGCAACAAAGAATGGTCGCGCGTGATCTGCTCGAGCGCGCCATCGCGCAGCCGGTAGAGGCGCGAGTCGCCGATGTGCCCGACCGAGATCTGGTTGTCGTGCCACAGCGCGACCACCAGAGTCGTGCCCATGCCGGAATACTGGGGCTGGCTTTGTGACGCGTGGTAGATCGCGGTATTGGCGCGGCCCGCATAGGTCGTGATCAGCTGCTCGGCGTCGTTGCCGTTCAACTCCTCGGGGTTCGTGTTGGCGAGCGCCTTCTTCAGCTCGGTCCGGATCAGCTCGACCGCGATGCCGCTGGCGACCTCCCCGGCGTTGTAGCCACCCATTCCGTCCGCGAGCACCGCCAGGCCGATCCCCGCGTCGGCCGCGAGGCTGTCCTCGTTGTGCGACCTCACCATCCCGGGGTGGGTGGCGGTCGCGACCTCGAGAACTGAGCTGAGATCGATCATCGCGCCTCGGGCCTAGGAGCCAGCTGCCGACGCATGCTGCGCTGCCGCCCGCTGGCCGGGCAGGCTCTGCAGGCACAAGTGCAGCGCCCGCGCCATCTGCTCGCCGTCCTGATAGCGCTGATCCGGACTCTTCGCAAGCGCCTTGTTGACGATCGCGGCCACGCACGCGGGCAACTGGGCGTTTCGGGTCCGGATGTCCGGATGCGGCTCGTTGGCGATCTTGAACATGAGCTGCGCCATCGACTCGCCCTCGAACGGCAGATAGCCGCAAGCGAGCTGGTAAAACGTCACTCCCAGCGAGAACAGATCCGAGCGGCCCTCGATCTTCCTGCCCGCGAGCTGCTCCGGTGACATGTAGGAGGGCGTGCCCAGGACCATGCCGGTCTTGGTCTTGGAAGAATCGGTAATACGCGCGATGCCGAAGTCCGTTACCTTCACGCTGTCGGAGGCCGGCTCATACATGATGTTCGCGGGCTTGATGTCCCGGTGCACGACGTTGTTCTTGTGGGCGTAGGCGAGCGCCTCGGCCACCCGCGCCGTGATCGACAGGGCCTTATCCAGCGACAACAGTTTGCCGGGCTTGTTGTACGGGGTCAGGTCCTTGCCCTTGAGGAATTCCATGGCGATGTAGGCGAGATCGTGCTCCTCGCCGGCATCGTAGATCGTGACGATACTGGGGTGGGTCAGGCGCCCCGCGGTCTCCGCCTCGCGGAAGAAGCGCTCCTTCACGTCTTTCAGCTCGTCCGCCTCGAATTCCTGGGCGAGCGCGAGCGTCTTGATCGCCACCACCCGCCCGATCTTGGGGTCCCGTCCCTGGTAGACGACGCCCATCGCGCCCTTGCCGAGCTCCTTCTCCACCTGATAGCGGCCGAGCATGGGCTTCTCCACGCCGCCGCCGGGCAGGATCAACGTGCCGCCGGGGTGGCCGCCGCTCCCACCGAGGATCACTGTCTCGGACATCGCCTTGGCGCGGGAGAGCCGGCTCGGCAGATCGCGGAACCCGGGGTTGTAGTCCGCCATATAGCGGAATACCGACTCCGCTTTGTTGAACTGGCGCTTGCGCTCGAAATCGAGCGCAAGGTTGTAGAGAAGATCCATCACGCCGTCGTCCATCGGCAGCTTCCGGAAGCTGTCGAAGGCCGTATCGAGCTGCCCCTGTCCCTGGTAAGCGAGGCCGAGCATGCGGTTGCTCTGAGCGGATTCGATGTCGGATTTTTCCTTGCCGCGCTCGGTGACGAGAAAGCGTTTGGTGATGAGCGCCACGTAGCCTACCGCGAGCAGCACCACAGCGACCATGAGCTGCAGCCACATCAGCTGGGTCACCATCAGCGCAAAGTGCGCCGCGACGAGCGCGGCCCCGAGAACAAGGCTCGCGAATCCAGCGACCGCCGCCTTGAGCCGCGGCAGCAGCACGATCAGATACAGCGCCACCACGAGATAGACGGCCTTCTCGACCGCAACGCCCCAAGCAGGCGTCACAAAGAAGTGCCCGCCGAGGATGCTTGAGACCGTGTGCGCCAGGGTCAGCACCGGCGCGGTCGCCGGCGATACCGGCGTCACCTGGGCGGTACCGAGGCCAGCCGCGGTGGCGCCGATCAACACGATCTTGTCCTGGTACTTGGCCGCCGGAATTTTCCCGCTGTAGACGTCGAAGAACGAGTCGACTGGAAATGCCGGGCGGTTGTCGCGGTCGGCGTAGAAGAACGTGTTCATGCGCAGCTCGGGGTCGGTCCGGATGACGAGGCGCCCGAGCTGCACGGACTCGCCCAGCTGCGGCTTGATGTCCGCAACCTGGAGATTGAGGCTTCTCACTGCCGTCATCAGCGCCAGTGAAGGAAAGTATCTGTCGTAGTGGCGGATCAACAGCGGCTCGGCGCGCACCGCGCCGTCCACGTCGTTGCTGACATTGAGATGACCAATTGCGGCCGCGTTGGCGCCGAGCTCCGGGATGGGATAGATCGGCCCGATCCCCGGCAGCGTCAGTTCATCGCCGCCCGGCAGCTTCAGAGTCAGGCTGTTTCCGAGGAGGTAGTCCGGCAGCGGCCGCTTCGGATCGGGGGCGCCTTGCGGCTCGGCCAGCGCCTGGAACAGCATCGGCAGCAGCACGTTGCCCGCGCGTTTGAGGCTGTCCGCCAGCGTGCGGTCGGTATTGAGCGCCTGCTCGGCCTCGGAGAGCAATTCGCCGACGAGCGACAGCCCGGGCGGCGGGGACTCCCCCTGCGGGATGTTTCGGTAGACCTCAAGCAGCTTGTCGACATAGGCGAGACCAGGGTCGATCTGCGGCTCGAAGAAAAGCGTGCTGTTGACGACAATCCTGGCCTTTGCGCCCGCCAGCGCGTCGACCATCTTGGCATGGACCTCGCGCGACCACGGCCAGCGCCCGATGTTGGCGATGCTCGATTCGTCGATTGCGATGACGGCAATCTGGTCGGAGGGGACCCGCGTCGCAGACTGCACACCGAGGTCGTAGGCTTTGCGCTCCAGGCTTTGGATAAGGTCGCGCCCGGACCAGGCCAGAATGACCAGCGCGACCACGACCCCCAGAAACCAATCGGCTCGCCAGAAATCGAGTCTTCTCATCCCTATTCCCGAGTTTTTTATTATTATCTCGTGGGTTATCGCCGCCTACTCATGTATTTTACGATATTCACGGGAGGGAGAGCGGTAATTTCGGCGAACGGGCGCCGCCCCGCAGGCGCGCGGTCGAGAACGAGACCGGCGCGCGAAGGCGCCGGCTCCGGCGACTGGCGCCCTGGAGCCTAGTTGCCGAGCAGCGTACCGGTGGCAAGTTTGGCGGCTCGGGCGAACTCGCCGCCGGAGAGCTTCTTGCCCTCTTCCGCGCGCGCGCGCAGCACCTCGATCGCGCCGCCCTGCGCAGTGACTGCGAAGCTGGTCTCGGTGACCTCGCAGACTTCGCCCACCTTGCCCCTGACGTCGGCATGCCGGCGGGCGACGCGCTTGCGCGCGTCGAAGATCTGAAGTCTCTTTCCGCTCATCGTCGTCCAGGCGCCCGGCGCCGGGTTGCAGCCCCGGATGAGGTTGTAGACGAAGTCGACGTGGTGCGCCCAGTGGATGCGCGCTTCGGCTTCCCGGCACCAGCCTTCGTAGCTCGCCTGCGACTCGTCCTGCACGATTTCCTTGTGCTTGCCCGCGACGACGAGATCGGCCGCTTCCAGCATCGCCTGCACGCCCATCGGGAACAGCTTGTTGAAGTAGACGTCACCGAGGGTCTCGTCCGGGCCGATGTCGCACGCCTTCTGCAGCACGACCGGCCCCTCGTCGAGCCCCTCGGTGGGACGAAAGATGGTGAGTCCGGTGCGCGCGTCCCCGCGAATGATCGGCCAGTTGATCGATGAGGGGCCGCGGTACCTGGGGAGGAGCGACGGGTGATACTGGATGGTCCCGAGCCGCGGAATCCTGACCAGGGTGTCGGGCGCGAACTGCAGGACATACGCCATCACGCCGAGATCGGCCTTGAGGCCGCCCAGCGCCTCGTGCGCCTGCGGCTCGCGCAGCGACTTGAACTGGTATACCTTCAGCCCCTTCTCCTCGGCGGCGGCGCGCAGGGGATCGGGCTTGGCGCCCGGCTTTTCCGGCGCGCAGAAAACCCCGGCGACCTCGTCCCTGCGCGCAAGGAACGCCTCCAGGACGGCTTTTCCGAAGTCCTGCTGCCCGATGATGGCAATCTTCATGGTCCGGTCTCCCTGTCAAATGAAAACGGCGCGTTGAACGGCGTCCTGTCCGTTCCAACGCGCCGAGAGCTGAGCGGGCGCGTATGCGCTCCGCTCAAGCGGCTTTCTTGGGCGGCATCGAGAACGCCCCCGCGCCCTTCAGCTGCGAGATCTTTTCCTCGCTGTAGCCAAGAACCTCGTTCAGGATCGCCTCGGTGTGCTCGCCGAGCAGCGGCGAGCGCTCGATCCGGGCCGGCGAATCCGAGAGCTTGATCGGCATGCCCACGTTCCACCACTTGCCGCGCTGGGGGTGGTCGAGCTCGACCCACATGTCGCGCCCGCGCACGTGCTCGTCGTGCGTGAGGTCCTCGGTCGACATGACCGGCCCGCACGG
>DATBKZ010000076.1:0-53318 GCA_036555615.1 Burkholderiales bacterium
TCCACCGACTCCCGGATTGCGGTGCCGGCGGTGATGACATCGTCCACGATGAGCACCCGCCCGCCGATCGGCGCCCCGATCGTGGTTCCGCCCTCGCCATGATCCTTGGTTTCCTTGCGGGTGAAGCAGAAGGGCACGTCGATGCCGTGGTGTTCGGCGAGGGCTGCGGCGGTCAGAGTCACCAGGGGGATGCCCTTGTATGCCGGCCCGAACAGCATGTCGAACGCGAGCCCCGCCGCGCCGATGGCTTTCGCGTAGAATTGGGCAAGCTGCTTTAACGCCGCGCCGTCGAAGAACAGCCCGGCATCGAAGAAGTATGGCGACAGGCGCCCCGCCTTGGTCTTGAACTCGCCGAAGCGCAGGACCTTCTGCTCGATCGTGAAGCGGATAAATTCCTGCCGGAAATCCATGAGCCGTGGTGAAAATCATAACACTTAATCTCAATGGCATCCGCTCCGCCGCGCGCAAGGGCTTCTTCAAGTGGCTCGCGCGCCAGCGGGCCGACGTGGTGTGCGTCCAGGAGCTCAAGGCGCAGGCCGCTGACCTGTCGGAGGAGATGCGCGCGCCCGGGAGTTTCCGGGGATACTTCCACCATGCGGAGAAGAAGGGCTACAGCGGCGTGGGCCTGTACTGCCGGCGCGAGCCGGACCGCGTCATCGAGGGCGTGGGCATTCGTGACGTGGACAGCGAGGGCCGCTACCTGCGTGTGGACTTCGGGCGCCTGAGCGTCGTCTCGGTCTATCTGCCTTCCGGCTCGAGCGGCCCGCACCGCCAGGCGATCAAGTTCCGTTTCATGGATCATTTCTTCCCGCATTTGAAGAGGCTCGCGGCGGAGCGCCGGGAAATTCTTCTCTGCGGAGATTGGAACATCGCGCACCAGGAGATCGATCTCAAGAACTGGCGGGCCAACCGGAAGAATTCGGGATTCCTGCCGGAGGAGCGCGCGTGGCTCACCCGCGTGTTCGACGGGCTCGGATGGGTGGACGTGTACCGGCGGCTCCACCCGGATGCAACCGGCGCGTCCTACACCTGGTGGAGCAACCGCGGCCAGGCGTGGGCGAAGAACGTCGGGTGGCGCATCGACTACCAAGTCGCGACTCCGGGAATCGCGGAAACGGCAAAACGCGCGGCGATCTACAAGAAGCAGCGCTTCTCCGACCACGCGCCGCTGGCAATCGAATATGGCTATTCCCCGGCCTAGCGGCCTGCGCGGCAGGCTGTCGGAGGGCCTCGCTCCGTATCTGGAGTCCGCGCCGCTCGCGGCGCTTTTTCTGGGCATCTCCTCCGGCTTCACCTTCGCGATGATCGGCGCGACGCTCATCACCCGCCTCGCCCAGCACGGCATCAACAAGACCGCGGTGACTGCATTCGCGCTCACCTTCCTCGCGTACAACCTGAAGTTTCTTTGGGCGCCGGTCGTTGACAACGTCCGGCTGCCGGTGATCGGCCGGTTCGGACAGCGGCGCAGCTGGTTGTGGGCGACCGGCGTGCTGGTGATCGCCGCCGTTGTTTTTCTCGGCATCGCCGATCCGGGGGACTCTCTCCACTTGGTCGCGGTCGCTGCGATCGCCATGGGTGTCGCAGGCGCGACGTTCGACATCATCATCGACGCCTATCGCATCGAGCTGCTCGAGCCGCGCCAGCTCGGCGCCGGCTCCGGCATGTCGCAGTATGGCTGGCGCATCGGCGCCGCCGCTGCCGGCGCGCTGGCTCTGGTCCTCGCCGCCCGCGTGGGCTGGACTGCGGCCTATATCTCCTGCGCCGCGTTTGCGCTGCCGGCGATGCTGGTCGGCGTGTTCATGGGCGAGCCCGCCCGTCACCGCGAGCCCGCGAAGCCGCGCGGTCTCGTCGAGGCTGTCATCGCCTATCTCAGTCCGCTGACCGAGTTCATCGCGCGCCAGGGAGCGCTCGTCGTGCTGCTGTTCGTGCTCATACACAAGATCGGCGACACCCTCGCCAACCTCACGCTGCGGCTGCTGTTCCAGGATCTCGGATTCACCAACGACGAGGTTGCCTTTTACGACGTCGGAGTCGGGTTCGTTGCGCTCCTGGTCGGCATCTTCCTCGGCGGGATCCTCTACGCGCAGATGGGGATGAAGCGCGCGGTGCTCTTGAGCCTGATCCTGATGGCGGTCTCGAACTTGAGCTTTGCCGCGCTGGCAGCGGCCGGGCACACCAACATCGGCATGGCCGCGGCGGTCGGGTTCGAGAACTTCGCGAGCGGCATCGGCGGCGTGACCGTGGTCGCCTATCTCTCGGCGCTCTGCAATCTGCGCTTCACCGCCACCCAGTACGCATTGCTGTCTGCCCTCGCGAGCATCGCGGGCCGGTTCCTCACGGGGACGACGGCGGGGGCGATGATCGAAGCGATGGGCTACGTCAACTTCTACCTGCTGACCACGGTCGTCGCGTTACCGGGCGTGATCCTCTTCTGGTTCATGATCCGCTCCGGGCTCGCCGACCTCTCTATCGGCTCGGCGGGCAGGGAAGGCGCCGGAAAGGGTTCCTGACACCTTTTCCCGCCAGCGCTCATGCCTTCTGGAAGCGGTAGACGGCGAGGCTGCCGAAGAGATTTGGCATCAGGCTGACTGGTTTTCCGCGCGTCAGCACCTTGCGCTCGAGGATCTTCACGCCGCGGCCCGCGCAGTAGCGCTCGAAATCCGCGATCGTGCACAGGTGCCGGTTGGGGGTGTTGTGCCAGTCGTAGGGGAGATTGTCCGACACCGGCATGTGCCCGGCGATCACCTGCAGCCGGTTCTTCCAGTAGCCGAAGTTGGGGAAGGTGACGATGCCCTCGCGCCCGACGCGCATCATCTCGGCGATGACGCGCTCCGTGTTCTTGATCGTCTGCAGCGTCAGCGACAGGATCACGTAGTCGAACGCGCTGCTCTCGAAGTCGGAGAGCCCCCGGTCGAGGTCGCTCTGGATCACGTTGACGCCGTTCTTCACGCACGCGGCTACGCCCTCGTCGTCGATTTCCACCCCGTAGCCGGTGACGCGGCGGCTCTCCCGCAGGTAGCGCATCAGCCCCCCGTCGCCGCAGCCGAGGTCGAGCACGGAGGACTCCATGCTCACCCAGCCGGCGATCGCCGCGAAATCCGGGCGCAGCGCGACGGATCCGTTGCCGTTCGTCACGCCCCGACCTCCTTTGCCACGCGGTCGAAATAGGCCGCGACCAGGCGGTGGTAGCGCGGGTCCTCGAGCAGGAACGCGTCGTGCCCGTGCGGCGCGTCGATCTCGGCGTACGTCACGCCGCGCCGGTTGTGAAGCAGCGCCTTCACGATCTCGCGCGAGCGCTCGGGCGCGAAGCGCCAGTCCGTGGTAAATGAGATTACCAGGAATTGCGCGATGGCGGGAGCAAGAGCCTTCGCCAGATTTCCCCCGTGCTCGAGCGCCGGATCGAAGTAATCGAGCACCTTGGTGATGCGCAGATACGTGTTGGCGTCGAAATACTCCGAGAATTTGCTGCCCTGGTAGCGGAGATAGGACTCGATCTCGAACTCGGTGTCGAACGAGTAGGCGAGCTTGCCGTTCTTCAGCTGGCGGCCGAACTTGGCGGCCATTTCGTCGTCGGAAAGGTACGTGATGTGCCCGATCATCCGCGCGACGCGCAGCCCCCGCGTCGGCTGCGTGTTGAATTCGTAGTAGTGCCCGTCGTGGAAGTCCGGGTCGGTGACGATCGCCTGCCGCGCGACCTCGTTGAAGGCGATGTTCTGCGCCGAAAGGTTGGGGGCGCACGCGATCACGATCGAGTGGCGCACGCGCTCGGGGAAGCTCAACGTCCATTGGAGGGCCTGCATCGCGCCGAGGCTGCCGCCGATCACGGCGGCGAAGCGCGGGATGCCGAGATGGTCCGCGAGCCGCGCCTGGGTCGCGACCCAGTCTTCCACGGTCACGACCGGAAAATCCGCGCCCCACGGCTTGCCGGTGCGGGGATTCATGCTCTTCGGGCCGGTCGAGCCGTGGCAGCCGCCGAGATTGTTCACGCCGATGACGAAGAAGCGGCTGGTGTCCACCGGCTTGCCGGGACCGATCATGTTCTCCCACCACCCGATGTTGTCGGGCTCGCCCGCATAGCGCCCGGCGACGTGGTGGGCGGCGTTCAGCGCGTGGCAAACCAGCACCGCGTTGGAGCGGTCGGGCGCCAGCGTCCCGTATGTCTCGTAGACGAGCTCGTACTCGTCGATCACCGCGCCGCTCTTGAGCCGGACGGGCTCGGTGAACCGCGCGGTCTGCGGAGTGACGATGCCTACCGATTTCGAGTCGATCCCAGTGTCCATGAAATCAAAAACCCGGCGGGCTTGCGCGGGCCGGGTCGGAAAAAACTGGGATGTTTTCTCTTTAGCCGGATTTGTAACGCGCCCGCAAGCTGAATATCAAATCGGCGCGGCGTAAAGCGGGCCCAACCTTACCCGCCTCGTCCCCGCTTGTCAAATTCTAGCTATTCAGCTTGTCGAGCATCGCGCGCAGCGTCTCCGGGTCGCTTGCCCGAAGCATCTTCTGCGCGAGCGGCCGCAGCTGCGAGAGTCTGGAGTTGAGGATGACCTGCTTCACGTCGAGAAGGTGCGCGATGTGCATGGAGTACACGCGCAGCCCGAAGGCGAGCAGCAGGCGCGTGAGCGCCACGTCGCCGGCCATCTCCCCGCACAGCGCGACCGGCACCTTGGCCCGGTCCGCGGTGCGGATCACCCCCGCGAGGAGGTTCAGCACCGCCGGATGCAGGGGATCGTAGAGGTGCGCCACCGTGTCGTCGGTGCGGTCGATCGCGAGCGTGTACTGGATGAGGTCGTTGGTGCCGATCGAAATGAAATCGAGCTTGCGGATGAACATGCCGACCGCAAGCGCCGCGGCCGGCACCTCGATCATGCCGCCGACCTGGATGTCGTGATCGTAGGGCGTGCCTTCCTCGTCGAGGCTCGCGCGGGCAAGCCGGATGAGCTCGAGCGTCTGGTCGATCTCCGCGGCCGTGGCGAGCATCGGGATCAGGATGTTGACCTTGCCATGGTGCGAGGCGCGCAACAGCGCGCGCAGCTGCGTGATGAAGCGCTGCGGCTCGGTCAGGCACAGCCGGATTGCGCGCAGCCCCAGCGCCGGGTTGGTGATGACGCGCTTCAACTCGTGGTCCTTGTCGGCGCCGAGGTCGTAGGTCCGGATCGTGACCGGCATGCCCTCCATGTCCGCCGCCACCTTGCGGTACGCCTCGAACTGCTCGTCCTCGTCCGGCAGATCGTCGCGGTTGAGGAACAGGAACTCGCTGCGGAAGAGGCCGATGCCGGTCGCCCCGTTGGCCCGCGCCTCGATGACGTCCCCCGGCAGCTCGATATTGGCCTGCAGCTCCACCTCCACGCCGTCGAGCGTCACCGCGCGGCGGCCCTTGAGCCGCCGCAGTTTCTGGCGCTCGAGATCGAACTGCTGCTGCAGCCGCTGGTACTCGGCGAGCACCCGCTCGTCCGGGTCCACGATCACGACGCCCTGGGTGCCGTCCACGATGACGAGCTCGTGCTCGCGGATCATCTGCCACGCGCGGTGCAGGGCCACGATGGAGGGAATCGCCAGGCTGCGCGCCACGACCGCGGTGTGCGAAGTCGTGCCGCCGAGATCGGTGATGAAGCTCGCGAAGCGGTGCTGCTTGAATTGCACCACGTCGGCGGGGGAGAGATCGTGCGCGACCAGGATCAGGTTGCGCTCGGAATCCGCCTGCAGCGGCGGCGGCACGTAGCCGGGCTGGCCGGAGAGCGCCTTCATCACACGCTCGGCGACCTGGATGACGTCAGCTTTGCGCTCGCGCAGGTAACCGTCGACGACCTCGTCGAAGCGGGCGACCAGGGCATCGGTTTGGAGCTTCAACGCCCATTCTGCATTGCACTTTTCCGTTTCGATGATCCGGCGCGGCGCTACCGACAGCGTCGAGTCGTTGAGGATCATCTGGTGCAGGTTGATGAAGGCGCTGATTTCCGGCGGCGCGGTGGCCGGAATGTTTCCGCGCAGCTCGTCGAATTCTGCGCGCACTTGCTTCACCGCCGCGTCGAAGCGGGCCGATTCGTCGGCTGCCTGGTGCGCGGGGACCTCGTAGCGCGGCACCTCCAGCCCCGCGTGCGTCAGCAGGTGCGCATGCCCGATGGCGATCCCGCCGGAGACACCGATGCCGTGGATGGTGAAGCTCATGCAGCCCCTGGCGGTCGGGCGCTATTCGGTTTCCTCGAAACGGCTCGAGATGAGACGCGTGACCGCCTTCATCGCCTGCTCCTCGTCCGGCCCGTCGGTCTCGACCACCAGCGTCGAGCCCTTGGCCGCCGCCAGCATCATGACCCCCATGATGCTCTTGGCGTTGACGCGGCGGCCGTTGCGGCTCACCCAGACGTTCGACTTGAAGCGGCCGGCGACCTGCGTCAGCTTGGCCGATGCCCGGGCGTGCAGGCCAAGCTTGTTGATGATCTCAACTTCCTGTTGCAGCATTATTGACGACCAGCGCCGGGGCGGGAATGCGCACGACGCCGTCACAGCCGCCGCTGACCGCCTTGGTGACGGCGGTGGCGAGCGGCTTGTCGCGGTAATTGAGGACGCGGATCAGCATCGGCAGGTTCACGCCCGCGACGCCCTCGATCCTGCCGGGGACAAGGAGCTTGGCAGCGATGTTCGCGGGCGAGCCGCCGTACATGTCGGAGAGGATCAGCACCCCGTCCCCCTCATCCAGGTCCTTCACGAGCTTGCGCGCGGTCGGCAGCATCTGCAGGGGATCGTCCTGAGCGGTGATGCTCAGCTGCCGCAGCCGCGTGGGGCGCTTGTTCAGGACGTGGCTTGCGCAGTGGATCAGGCTCTCGCCGAGCGTGCCGTGCGAGATGATCAGAATCCCAATCATGTGGGCGCGTCGGACCCCGGTAACAAAGGTGTAATAGTCTACTCTATTGCGCTGCAGCACGCAGGCGCGGTGCGCGGGTCGGGGGCGATCAGCGCAGCGCCTGCTCGAGAGCGTCCATGAACATGCCGGCGACGTTGAAGCCGGTCTGCTCGGTGATCTCCTGGAAGCAAGTGGGGCTGGTGACGTTGACCTCGGTCAGATAGTCGCCGATCACGTCGAGGCCGACCAGCAGCAGTCCTTCCCTCGCGAGCTCGGGACCGAGCGCCTCCGCAATCTCGCGGTCGCGCTTCGTGAGCGCGCGCGCGACACCCGTCGCGCCGGCGGCGAGGTTGCCACGTGTCTCTCCGGGTCTCGGGATGCGCGCGAGGCAGTGGGGCACGGCCTGGCCCGCGATCAGGAGCACGCGCTTGTCGCCTTCCTGGATTTCCGCGATATAGCGTTGGGCCATGATGGTGCGGCGGCCGTAATGCGTGACCGTCTCGATGATGACGTTGACGTTGGGATCGTCCTGGCGCGCGCGAAAGACGGACGCCCCGCCCATGCCGTCGAGCGGCTTCAGGATGACGTCACGGTGCTCCGCCAGGAACTCCCGGATGAGCGGCTCGCGCCGGGTCACGACCGTGGGCGGCACGAACTGGGGAAAACGCGCGACCGCCATCTTCTCGTTCCAGTCGCGGATCGCGCGCGGGCGGTTGAACACGCGCGCGCCCTGCGATTCCGCCAGCTCGAGGAGATAGGTGCTGTAGACGTACTCCATGTCGAAGGGCGGGTCCTTGCGCATCAGCACGGCGTCGAAATTCCGCAGCGGCACCGTTTTCGGCGCCTCGGCTCGGTACCAGGCCGGCTTCTCCCCGGTCAGGTGGATGCGCCGCGCGTTGCCGTCCACGCTGCCGCCGCTCCACGCGAGATCTTCCTGCTCGAGCGCGTACAGCTCGTGCCGCCGCGCGGCCGCTTCGCGCATGATCGCGAAGCTGGTGTCTTTGTAGATCTTGAAGGAGTCGAGGGGATCGACGACGAACGCCAACTTCATGGCAGGGTGAGCGGTGAGCGCTGGGCAGCCGGCAGTATATATCCTGCTGAGCGGCTGCTGCCTGCGGCTCAGCTCGCGGCGACTCGCGGGGCGGAGGCAGTCTCGAGCGCCGCGTCCTCGGTCCGCTCGAGCTCGAGCGCGGCGGCGAGGAGCGCGAGCCGGGCGACGACGCCGTAGGCATAGAAGCGGTTCGGCGGGCAGCCCGGATCGTCCGGATTGGGCGAGGAGCAGGGCTCGGCGAAGGCGAGGGGCGCGAACTGCATGCCAGGCGCGTTCAGGTTCTCGTCCTTGCCGCGCGAGGTGTGCACGCGGTAGAAGCCGCCCACCACGAAGTGGTCGATCATGTAGACCACCGGCTCGGCCACCGCATCGTCCACGCTCTCGAAGGTGTAGACGCCTTCCTGCACCATGACATCATGCACCGGCAGGCCTTCCTTCACCACCGCCATCTTCTGGCGCTGCCTGCGGTTCAGGCCCCGCACCTCGGATGGGTCCTTCACCGTCATGATGCCCATGCCGTAGGTACCGGCGTCGGCCTTGACGATGACGAAGGGCTCTTCCCGGATGCCGTATTCCCGGTACTTGGCGCGGATGTCATCGAGGACCTCTGCGACGTAGCCCTCGAGGCATTCCTCCCCGGTGCGCTCCTGGAAATTGATCCTGCCGCATTTCTCGAAGCGGGGATTGATGAGCCAGGGGTCGATGCCGATCAGCGCCGCGAACTCGGCCGCCACTTCGCGGTAGGCCTGGAAATGGTTCGACTTGCGGCGCACCGTCCAGCCCGCGTGCAACGGCGGCAGCACCGCCTGCTCGAGTCCCATCAGGATCTCGGGGACGCCGGCGGAGAGATCGTTGTTCAGGAGCACGACGCAAGGGTCGAAGCCGTCGACTGCCAGCCGGTTGCCGTCGCGCGCGAGCGGCTCGAGCGTCAACTTCGGGCCGTCGCCGAGTGCAATCTCGGTTGGCCCTCTCACATCGCGCAGGAGGCTGCCGATGCGCACCTCGAGGCCGGCGCGCCGGAGCAGCATCTGCAGCACCGCGACATTCTTCAGGTAGAACAGGTTGCGCGTGTGGCTTTCGGGGATCAGCACGGCGCCGCGCGCGTCGGGACAGACTTTCTCGATCGCCGTCATCGCCGCCTGCACGCACAGCGGATGGAACTCGGGGTTGAGGTTGTTGAACCCGCCCGGAAAGAGGTTGGTGTCCACCGGCGCGAGCTTGAAGCCGCTGTTTCGCAGATCCACGGAGCAGTAGAACGGCGCGGCATGCTCCTGCCATTTGCCACGCAGCCAGCGCTCGGCATCCGGCTGAGAGGCGATCAGGCGCCGCTCGAGGTCGGCAAGCGGTCCGGCGAGCGCGGTGGTGAGGCGCGGGACTGACATGAATGGTCTTCTTCTCCTCGGAGGGCCTCATTCTACCGGCCGCGAACGGCGATTTCGACCGCGACTCTTTCCCGCGCAAAAACAAGGGGCTCCGCCTCCACCCACCCACAAAGCAAACGGGCGCCCGCAGGCGCCCGTTGCCACGCACTCCCTGAGTGTCGATCTTACGCGTGGTACGCGCTCTCGCCGTGGGAGTTCACGTCGAGACCCTCGCGCTCCTCTTCTTCGGTGACGCGCAAGCCAACGATGACATCGGCAATCTTGAACGCGATCAGCGCGACGATGGCTGTCCAGACGATGGTGACGCCCACCGCCTGCGCCTGGGTCCACACCTGGCCGGAGATCGAGTACTCGGCCGCGGTGATCATCTTCCCGGTGACCCAGTCAGCAGTGAAGCCCGGCCCCCCGAGCCCGGGAGCATTGAACACCCCGGTCAGCAGAGCGCCCAGTATGCCGCCAACCGCGTGCACGCCGAACACGTCGAGCGAGTCGTCAGCGCCGAGCCAGCGCTTCAACTGATTCACCGCCCACAGGCACACGATGCCCGCCGCCGTCCCGATCACGAACGCGCCCGCAATGCCCACGTTGCCCGCGGCGGGCGTGATCGCGACCAGTCCCGCCACGACGCCCGATGCGGCGCCCAGCATGGACGGCTTGCCCTTGAACAGCCACTCGCCGAACGTCCACGACAGCACCGCGCAGGCGGTCGCGAGGAAGGTGTTGATGAAAGCGAGCGTGGCCGAATTGCCGGACTCGAGGGCTGAGCCTGCGTTGAAGCCGAACCAGCCCACCCACAGGAGCGACGCCCCGATCATGGTCATCGGCAGGTTATGCGGGGTAAGCGCTTCCCTTCCAAAGCCGATGCGCTTTCCGACCAAATAGGCGCCCACGAGACCCGCGACGCCGGCGTTGATGTGCACCACCGTGCCGCCCGCGAAATCGAGCGCGCCCCACTGCCAGAGCAGGCCGGCCTTGGCGTTCAGCCCGTCGACCAGCTTGGGATCGGTATAGGCGTCCGGTCCCATCCAGAACCACACCATGTGCGCGATCGGCGCGTAGGCAAACGTGAGCCACAGGGTCACGAAGATCAGCACCGCGGAGAACTTGATGCGCTCCGCGAACGCCCCGAGGATCAGGCAGCAGGTGATCGCGGCGAACGTCGCCTGGAAAGCCACGAACAGCAGCTCGGGAATGACGACGCCCTTGCTGAAGGTGGCGGCCGTGTTGAACACGCCCGTGGCGGAATCGAACGTACCCTTCAGGAACAGCCGCTCGAAAAAACTCCCGAAGTAGGCGTTGTTCTCCGTGAACGCCAGGCTGTAGCCGTAGATGCACCACAGCACGGTGACGAGCGAGAAGGTCACCAGCACCTGCATCAGCACCGAGAGCATGTTCTTGGCGCGCACCATGCCGCCATAGAACAGCGCCAGGGCCGGAACGCTCATCATCAGTACCAGCGCGGTGCAGGTCAGCATCCACGCCACGTCACCCTTGTTGGGCGTGGGCGCCGGCGCAGGGGCCGGCTTGGCTTCTTCCTTGGCCATTGGGGCCTTCATGTCGGCCGCGGGCTTGTCCTGCGCGAACGCCGCAAGCGGAACGGTGTTCAGCCCGACGACGCCGAGCATCGCCACCACGGCGACGAGTCTTCTGAAAAAACTATTCATGGTCCTCTCCCTGTTTCTATAGCGCGTCCGCCCCGGTCTCGCCGGTGCGGATGCGGATGGCCTGCTCGAGATCGAAGACGAACACCTTGCCGTCGCCGATCTTGCCGGTGTTGGCGGCCTTCTCGATCGCTTCGACGACCTGGTCGAGGATTTCGCTCTTGATCGCGGCCTCGATCTTGACCTTGGGCAGAAAGTCCACCACGTATTCGGCGCCGCGGTAGAGCTCGGTATGCCCCTTTTGCCGCCCGAATCCCTTGACCTCGGTGACGGTGATGCCGGTCACGCCGACGGCGGACAGCGCCTCCCGTACTTCGTCAAGCTTGAACGGCTTGATGATCGCAGTGACGAGTTTCATGCGGTTTCCCCGTGAGAGTGGGACAGGCCCCGGTGGAGCCCGGCCCGTGTCATGTCGTTAGAAAGTTTTCTGGACGAATACCGTGACGGCTCCGTCGCCGAGTTTCGTGCCGGCGGCTGTGTAGAACGTCTCCTGCGTGGAGTTCATGCTGGTGTCCGTATAGAAAACGCCGACAGTGAAATCCTTGGGCAGTGAATAGTTCAGCCCCAGCTTCCAGTCCTTGTAGGAAGCGAACGAATCATTGCTCACGCCCGCAGTCGTGCCCTCGAACTCCTGCATGCCGTAGTGGGCGATCGCGGTGAGCTTCGTATTGGGGATCGGGTAGGCGGCCGTCAGATCCAGGTAATAGGTTCCCCGGCTATCGTCGACCCCGAAGGTCTTGTCCTGGAGGCTGTAGGACAGCTTGGCGGAGAGCCACTTCCAGCTGATGGCGCCGTATAGCTCGAGCGTATCGGCTTCGTGGAAGCCAGCGGCTTTGTTTACATCGCCCGGATACCAGTAATAAAGCAGGCCGACGTCATAGCCGAAATCGGTCTTGCCGATGCTGCCTTTCAAGCCGCCGTAGATATCCAGCTCCAGGCTGCCGCCCCCGCTGTACGCACCGGCGTCACGCAGCACGCTGACGTTGGATCCCCAGGTCCCGACGTAGAAGCCGCTGGCATGGCTGTAGTCCATGCCGCCCTGCAACGCGGGCTCCTCGTTGGTTTGCGTCAGGCCGCGGAAGATGTATTGGCTGAACAGTCCGATATTGCCGGTGAGCGTATGCGGCGAAGCAGGCTGCTGCGCCTGCGCGAGCCCGGAGCCCAGCGCACCAGCGATGAATCCTGCAATGATCGTCTTCTTGAACATGATTAGCCCTTTCGTGGTTGACGAAGCAAAATATTGCGAAGGCGCTCTTCAGCATGGACCGTGCCAAATAAATATTCATTTAAAAACAGGGACATTAGAACTTCATATCGATTCAGGACCGGGTGAGCGCACCAGATTGGTGCGTGAATGCACTACGGTGGTACTGCCCTGGAGTGGTCAACTACAGTGCGCGACTCTAAGGGTCGCGCGACCGGAGCAACTTCCCCGCTACGGTTGTAGGATGGGATCCGCCCGCTCCAGACCGGAAACCTATGGCCCAGACCAAGCTCCTCGAAGAGATCGATCAGAGGATGCGGGAAATACTCGCCCGCAGCCCCGCCGCGGACCTCGAGAAGAACCTGCGCGCGCTGCTCGCCTCAGCGTTCAGCCGCCTCGACCTGGTGACGCGCGAGGAGTTCGACGTCCAGCGCGAGGTGCTCGCGCGCACACGCGCGAAGCTTCAGGAGCTCGAGGCCAAGCTCGCCGAGCTGGAAGGCACGTCCGATGGCAGAAGGCAGAAGGCGGAATAGGGTCGCGCCACATGTCGTTTGCCCTCATCCCTGGTCTGCGACCCGTCCCGCCGCGCTGCATCGCGGCGGGCGTTCGCCGGCTCGAACGTGCGCAGGCACGTCCTTCGAATTCCCGGCTCACCCCCCATCCCTCATCACGCGTAGTCCTTTGCACCGCCTGATCCGTTAGTAGCCCCATCAGTCGTCAACGAGGAGGGGGGTGGGGCGATGTCGCTCGCGGTCGTCCACAGCCGCGCGCTGGCGGGGATGGACGCCCCGCCGGTCACGGTCGAGGCGCACCTCGGCAACGGCCTGCCGAATTTCACCATCGTCGGCCTCCCGGAAGCCGAGGTGAAGGAAGCGAAAGACCGCGTGCGCGCGGCCTTGCAGAACGCGCGCTTCGAATTCCCGGCGCGGCGCATTACGGTCAATCTGGCGCCCGCCGATCTGCCCAAGGATTCGGGGCGCTTCGATCTGCCTATCGCGCTCGGGATCCTCGCTGCCTCGGAGCAGTTGCCGGCTGCGCCGCTCGCCGAATGCGAGTTTGCGGGGGAGCTCGCGCTGACGGGAGAGCTACGCCCGGTCCGCGGCGCGCTGGCAATGGTGCTCTCGGCCGCCCGCGATCGCCGCGCCTTCGTGCTGCCAGAGCCGAACGCGCGCGAGGCGGCGCTGGTCGAGGAGGCGCAGGTCTTTCCCGCCCGTACGCTCCTCGAGGTATGCGCTCATCTTGCGGGACGCGCGCCGCTCACGCGATGCACGGAGCGGCCTCCGGTGAACGGCCAGGCGCACCCCGACCTGCTGGAGGTCAAAGGACAGCTACACGCCAAGCGCGCCCTCGAAATCGCCGCCGCGGGCGGGCACAGCCTGCTCATGGTGGGACCTCCGGGCACCGGCAAATCCATGCTGGCCGAGCGCCTGCCGGGGATCTTGCCGCCCATGACGCGGAAGGAAGCGCTTGCCGCGGCCGCCATGCAATCGCTGGGCAGCCAGGGATTCGACATCGCGAACTGGGGCAGGCGGCCGTTCCGCGCGCCGCATCACACGGCCTCCGCTGTGGCGCTGGTCGGCGGCGGCAGCCACCCGCGCCCGGGCGAGATCTCGATGGCGCAGCACGGCGTGCTGTTCCTCGACGAGCTGCCGGAATTCGATCGCGGCGTGCTCGAAGTCCTGCGCGAGCCGCTCGAGTCCGGCCGCGTGAGCGTGGCGCGGGCGGCGCGCCAGGCCGAGTTTCCCGCCGAGTTTCAGCTGGTGGCGGCAATGAACCCGTGCGCATGCGGTTTCCTGGGGCACTATTCGGGGCGCTGCCGGTGCACGCCGGACCAGGTGCTGCGATACCGGCGCAGGGTGTCCGGCCCATTGCTCGACCGCATCGACATCCAGATCGAAGTGCCCGACGTTCCGCCGGAAGACTTGACCCGGGCGGGTTGCGGCGAAGGATCAAGTGTGATCCGCGTCCGGGTGCAGAAGGCGCGCGAGCGGATGGCTGCGCGGCAGGGCGTCGAGAACGCACGGCTCACCCCGCGCGAGATCGACAATCACTGCGCGCCGGACGACAAGGGCGCGGTGCTGCTGACGCAGGCGATCAGCCGGCTAGGGCTTTCGGTGCGTGGCTATCACCGGGTGCTCAAGGTCGCCCGCACCATCGCCGACCTCGCCGGCGCGGAGCGCCTCGCCGCCATCCACGTCGCGGAGGCCATCCAGTATCGTCGCCTGGATCGGGTCCGGGACGCCTGACCCCAACGCTCCTAGCCTGCCTTCGCCCCCGAGGCGCGCACGATGCTGCTCCAGGCTTCCACCTGCGCCCGCAGGAACGCGTCGCACTGGGCAGGCGTCGATCCGACCGGCTCGATATCCATCTGGGAGATCCGCTCGCGTACCTCGGGCGCCTGCATCGCCTTCACGACCTCCGCGTGGAGGCGCTTGATCACGCCAGGTGGCGTGCCGGCGCGCGTGACGAGCACCCAGAAGCTGTCGCCGGAACGGTAAGCGGGAAGGCTTTCGCCGATGGTCGGCAGATTGGGTAGCGAAGGCACACGCCGGGGTCCCATCGCCGCGATCGCCCGAACCCTGCCCGTGCGGATATAAGGAAGCATCTCGAGCACGACGTTGGCGACCAGCGGGACGTAGCCGGCCAGCAGATCCTGGACGGCGAGCCCTCCTCCTTTGTAGGCAACATGCTGCAGGCGTATGCCCGCGGCAACATTCAACGACTCGCCGAGAATGTGATTGGTCGTGCCCACCGGGCCCGTGGCATACACGATCTTGCCCGGCTCCGCCTTCGCAAGCTTGATGAGTTCCTGCACGGTCTTCGCCGGGAACGAAGGGTGGGCGACGAGCACGCTGGAGAAGCTGCCGATCTGCGTGATGCAGGCAAGGTCCTTGAGCGTGTCATAGGGCACTTTGGACTGCAATGTCGGATTGATCGCGTGCGCCGTGACGGCGTGGAGGAGCGTGTAGCCGTCGGGTGCGGCGCTGGCCGCGACGGCGGTGCCGATCATCGTGGCGCCGCCGGGACGGTTATCGACGATCACGTTCTGGCCGAAGCTCGCAGTCAACCGCCGTGCCAGTACACGAGCGAAAACGTCGGTCTCGCCGCCCGCGGGCAACGGCATGATGTAGCGCACCGGCCGGGACGGGAAGGTCTGCGCGCCCACACCCGAGGCAAGCAGCGTCACCAGCGGGACTCCGGCGAAAAGCGCAAATCGGATTGACGTCATGGCAGCGATCTCCCCTGTGGCAGCGCGCCGGAGTGGCCGGCCCCGTTTCCGCGCCCAATTTAGCAACAACGGCCGCGTCGCGCAAAACGGTTCCATGTGATAATTCGCCGGGACGAGGGGAAACGCGGCCATGCCAGTGCTTGCCTTGGGATATATCGGCGTCGACGCGCGGGATTTCGAGCCGTGGCGCGCGTTCGGTTCCGATGTGCTGGCGATGCAGGTGCTCGAGCGCGGCGCGGACGCGATGGCTCTGCGCATGGATGAGCGCTGCCAGCGCGTGCTGGTGCAGCGAGCCGATCGCGACGGCCCGGCGTTTTTCGGGTTCGAGACCGCCGGCGCAGAGGTGTTGCGGGAAATGATCGGCATGATCGAGGCAGCCGGCGTCAAGACGACGCGCGCCACCGAGCAGGAGCTCTGGCTCCGGCGTGTCGAGGACATGGCCTGGTGCCTCGATCCTGCGGGCAACCGCATTGAGTTCTTTCACGGCCAGGCGGCGGGCGACGGGCCACTCAGGCTGCCGCGCCCGCACGGGGGATTTCGCACGGGGCACATGGGCATGGGGCACATGGTGTTTCACGCCGCGGACATCGACGCCATGAGCGCCTTTTACCGCAATGTTCTCGGCTTGCGGCTCTCCGACTACATGGTGAAGCCCTACCGCCTGATGTTTCTGCGCGCCAACCCTCGCCACCACAGCGTGGGGCTGCTGCAGGCGAAGCAGAACGGGGTGCACCACGTCATGTTCGAGGTGCTCGCGCTCGACGACGTGGGGCGCGCCTACGATTTCGCGCTGGAGAAGTGGCGCATCGGGCAGACGCTCGGCCGCCATTCGAACGACTGGGTGCTGTCGTTCTACGCATTCTGCCCGGCCGGCTTCATGATGGAATACGGCTGGGGCAGCCGCCTGATCGATGAAGCGACGTGGACGCCGCGCGAAGTCTCCCACGGCGGCAGCATGTGGGGCCACGACCGGCTGTGGCTGCCCGACGAACGCCGCCGCGAGGCGAACGAGGTGCGCCGCTCCGTCATCATGTCCGGCCTCGGGGCGCCGCTCCAGATCACGCGCGGCCAGTACAACGAGGTGGAGTGACGGGGAAAGCATCCGCGCCACTGCTGGCGGTGACGCTCGCCGGGCTGGTGATGCTCGGCCCGTTCTCGGTCGATACCTACCTGCCGTCGTTTCCGGCGATCCAGCGCGAGTTCGCCGTCACGCCGCTCGAGGTGCAGCAGACGCTCACGGCCTATCTCGTCGCGTTTGCCGTGATGACGCTGTTCCTGGGCTCGCTGTCGGATTCGTTCGGGCGGCGCCCGGTGATACTCGCGTGCGTGGCGATCTACGTTGTCGGCTCGATCGGTTGCACGCTTGCCCAGAGCTTCCACCAGCTGTTGCTCTTTCGCGGGGTGCAGGGCCTGTCGGCGGGCGTGGGATGGGTGGTGGGCCGCGCCATCGTGCGCGAGAGCTATCCCGGCCATGAGGCGCAGCGCCTGCTCTCGCTCATCACCATGATCTTCGGACTCGCGCCCGCGCTTGCGCCGGTCATCGGCGGAGCGCTGCAGGGCGCCTTCGGCTGGCGCGCGGTGTTCGCGTTTCTTACGCTCTTCGGTGCGTTCCAGCTCGCAGTGTGCGGGTGGGCGTTGCCTGAAACGCACCCACCGGAAAAACGCCAGCCGTTTGCCGCAGCGCCGCTGCTGAAGGTCTACCTTGCGCTCGCGCGCAGCACGCGGCTGCGGCTGCTGTCGCTGGCGGTCGCGTTGAATTTCTGCGGATTCTTTCTCTACGTCTCGGCGGCGCCCTCAATTATCTACCGCCTGCTCGGGCTGACCGAGCACCATTTCCCGGTGCTGTTCGTGCCGGGGATCGCGGGCATCATGCTCGGAGCGTTCCTGTCCAACCGGATGGCGGGCCGCGTCTCGCGGCAGCGCACGGTGCAGATCGGCTATTTCGTCATGTTCGGCGCCGTGGCGTTCAACGTCGGCTACCACGCGCTCCATCCGGCCGGGTTGCCGTGGACGGTGCTGCCCTATGCCACCTATGCAGTCGGCATGGCGCTCGCGGGGCCGAGCGTCCAGCTGCTGGTGCTCGATCTCTTCCCCCAGGCGAGCGGCACGGCATCCTCGATGCAGGGCTTCACGCACGCGCTGTTCACCGCGTTCACCGCCGCGCTCGTCGCGCCGTTCGTCTCCGGCAGCGGGCTGACACTGGCGCTCGGCGCGCTCGGGCTGCTGTCGATGGGCTGCCTGTGCTGGATGGCGTTTCGCCGGCTGGAAGCGCGCGGCTAGCACTGCTCCCAGGGCAGCCCTTCGAAGCGCCAGCCGCTCTTGCTGCCGCGGTGATGGTTCTCGTCGAGCTCGCCTTCGAAGCCGTGCAGCACGTTCCACACCTTCGTGAAGCCGGCCTCCTCGAGCGCGCGGCCGGCATCGAGCGAGCGGTTGCCGCTGCGGCAGATGAGGACGATGGGACGGTCGACGCTCGCCGCCTTCTTCACGTGCGCGACGAAATCGGGGTTCACCTCCCAGTTCGGGCCGTCGTTCCAAGGCACGAGGATCGCGCCCGCTGGATGACCGACGAACAGGTATTCCATCTCGCTGCGGCAATCGATGAAGACCGAGTTCGGATTCTTCTTGAGGAACTCGTAGGCCTCTCTCGGCTCGAAGTGCTTCATTTTCGTCATCCACGGTTCACGGCGGGACCGGAATTATAGTCGCAAGCCGCTCTCGCCGGCCACTTGGCGTAGAATTACCGCCTTTTGCATCAGGGTCTTACGCCACCTTCATGCATCGTTATGGCTGACCGCACCACACAGCTCGAAGCCGTGCTCCGCGAGCGCATCCTGATCCTCGACGGGGCGCTCGGCACCATGATCCAAAGCTACCGGTTGTCGGAATCGGACTACCGTGGGGAGCGCTTCGCCGATCATCCGCAGGACCTCCGGGGCAACAATGACCTGCTGGTGCTGACTCAGCCGGCGGTGATCCGCACGATTCACTCCGAGTACCTCAAGGCCGGCGCCGACGTCATCGAGACTAATACCTTCAACGCGACGGCGGTCGCGCAGGCGGATTACCGGCTCGTGCACGTCGTGCACGAGCTCAACCTCGAGGCGGCGAAGCTCGCGCGCGCGGCGGCCGACGAGTTCACCGCGCGCAATCCGGCGCGCCCGCGCTTCGTCGCCGGCGCCCTCGGGCCCACCAATCGCACCGCCTCGCTTTCACCCGATGTCAACGACCCGGGCTTCCGCAACATCACCTTCGACGAGCTGAGGGCCGCCTACCACGAAGCGGTGCGCGGCCTGGTCGACGGCGGCGTCGACCTGCTCCTGCTCGAAACGATATTCGACACGCTCAACGCGAAGGCAGCGCTGTTCGCGATCGACGAGTTCTTCGAGTCGCGCGGGGTCCGCCTGCCCGTGATCGTCTCGGGCACGATCACCGATGCTTCCGGCCGCACGCTCTCGGGCCAGACCCCGGAGGCGTTCTGGAACTCAGTACGGCACGCGCGCCCGTTCGCGGTGGGACTCAACTGCGCGCTTGGGGCGAAGCTCATGCGCCCCTATATCGAGGAGATATCAAACGTCGCCGACACCTACGTCAGCGCCTATCCCAACGCGGGGCTGCCGAATCCGCTTGCGCCAACGGGCTACGACGAGACGCCCGGCGAGACCGCTGCCTACCTCCTCGATTTCGCCAGGAGCGGCTTCGTCAATATCGCCGGCGGCTGCTGCGGCACGACACCGGACCACATCCGGGCGATCGCCGACGCGCTTGCGGGCGTGCCGCCGCGCAAGGTTCCCGTGCTCGAGCGCAAGACGCGATTGTCGGGCCTGGAGCCGCTCAACATCGGAGACGACGCCCTCTTCGTCAACATCGGCGAGCGCACCAACGTCACCGGCTCGCGTGCGTTCGCGCGGCTCGTGCTCGCCGGCAACTACCAGGAAGCGCTGTCGGTCGCGCGCCAGCAGGTCGAGAACGGCGCGCAGATGATCGACGTCAATATGGACGAGGCGATGCTCGATTCGAAGCAGGCAATGACGACGTTTCTCAGCCTGGTCGCGTCCGAGCCGGATATCTCGCGCGTGCCGGTGATGGTCGACTCCTCCAAGTGGGAGGTGATCGAGGCGGGGCTGAAGTGCGTGCAGGGCAAGAGCGTGGTGAATTCGATCAGCCTGAAGGAGGGGCGCGAGGAGTTCGTGAATCACGCGAAGCTCGCGCGCCGCTACGGCGCGGCGGTGGTCGTGATGGCGTTCGACGAGAAGGGCCAGGCGGACACGCTCGAGCACCGCGTCGCGATCGCCAAGCGCTGCTACCACATCCTGGTGGACGAGGTGGGAATTCCCCCGGAGGACGTGATCATCGACCCCAACATCTTTGCCATCGCGACGGGCATCGAGGAGCACGCGAATTACGGGAAGGATTACATCGAGGCCACGCGCATCATCCGGCAGACGCTGCCGTACGCGAAGGTCTCCGGGGGGCTCTCCAACATCTCGTTTTCGTTCCGGGGCAACGACCCGGTGCGCGAAGCGATCCACACCGCGTTCCTCTATCACGCGATCCGCGCTGGCATGACCATGGGCATTGTCAACGCCGGGCAGCTTGGCGTCTACGAGGAAATCCCGAAGGACCTGCTCGAGCACGTGGAGGACATCATCTTCAACCGGCGGCCGGACGCAGCCGAGCGCATGGTGGCGTTCGCCGAGACCGTCAAGGGGACGGCGCGGCGCGATACCGAGGACCTCGCGTGGCGCAAGGGCGGCGTCGAGGAGCGACTGAAGCATGCGCTGGTTCAGGGCATCGCGAACTGGATCGTGGAGGACACCGAGGAGGCGCGCGTGAAGTATGGCCGCCCGATCCGCGTGATCGAGGGCCCGCTCATGGACGGCATGAACGTGGTGGGCGACCTCTTTGGCGCCGGCAAGATGTTCCTGCCGCAGGTGGTGAAAAGCGCGCGCGTGATGAAGCAGGCGGTCGCGCACCTCGAGCCGTTCCTGCAGCAGGAGAAGGCGCAGCTCGGCGACGCGCGGCCGAAGGGCAAGATGGTGGTCGCGACCGTGAAGGGCGACGTGCACGACATCGGCAAGAACATCGTCGCGGTGGTGCTCCAGTGCAACAACTACGAGGTGATCAATCTCGGGGTCATGGTGCCGGCGCAGAAGATCCTCCAGGTCGCGCGCGAGGAGAAGTGCGACCTCATCGGGCTCTCCGGCCTCATCACCCCCTCGCTCGAGGAAATGGCGCACGTCGCGCGCGAAATGGAGCGGGAGGGGTTCGAGGTGCCGCTGCTCATCGGCGGCGCGACCACCTCGCGCACCCACACCGCAGTCAAGATCGCGCCCAACTATCACGGGCCGGTTATCTGGGTGACGGACGCTTCACGCAGTGTCGGCGTGTGCGCGAACCTGCTCTCCGACGAGGCGCGCGCGGGCTACATCGCGGAAGTGAAGGGCGAATACGAGCGCGTGCGCCGGCAGCACGAGGGAAAGACGGGACTCGAGCTCGTGACGCTTCCCCAGGCTCGCGCCAATGCGCTCAAGACCGACTGGACGGAATACGTCCCGCCGCGGCCCGAGGTGACCGGAACGCGGCTCCTCAAGAACTACGACCTCGCCGAGATCGCCGAGCACATCGACTGGGGCCCGTTCTTCCAGGCGTGGGAGCTCTCGGGCCCGTTCCCGGCGATACTCGACGATCCGGTCGTGGGCAAGCCGGCGCGCGCGGTCTACGACGAGGGCCGCGCGATGCTGAAGAGAATCATCGCGGGGCGCTGGCTCACCGCGAGCGCCGTGTTCGGGCTCTTCCCCGCGGCCTCCGTCAACGCCGAGGACATCGAGATCTACGCGGACGAGAAGCGCTCGCGCAAGCTCATGACCTGGCACAACCTGCGTCAGCAGAACGTGAAGCCGACCGGCCGCGCGAACCTCTGCCTCGCGGATTTCGTCGCCCCCAGGGGCTCGGGCGTGGCCGATTACGTGGGCACGTTCGCCGTCACCGCCGGCATCGGCATCGAGAAGAAGCTCGCGGAATTCGAGGGCAAGCGCGACGACTATAGCGCGATCATGCTGAAAGCGCTCGCCGACCGGCTGGCGGAAGCGTTTGCGGAGCTGCTGCACAAGCGCGTGCGCCGCGAATTCTGGGGCTACGCCCGCGACGAGAGCCTGGACAACGACGCGCTGATCGCGGAGAAATACCGCGGCATCCGCCCGGCGCCGGGCTATCCCGCCTGTCCCGACCACACGGAAAAAGGACCGCTGTTCGAGCTGCTCAAGGCCGAGCGCATGGGCATGCAGCTGACGGAATCGTATGCGATGTATCCGGCGGCGGCGGTGAGCGGTTTCTACCTGTCGCATCCGGAATCGCAGTATTTCGCGGTCGGGAAGGTGGGGCGCGACCAGATCGAGGACTACGCGCGCCGCAAGGGCATGCCAGTCGCCGAGATCGAGCGCTGGCTAGCTTCCAATCTGGCCTATGAGCCGGGAAAGGCGTGACGAATTGCCCCGCCTCGCCGTTGCCCTGATCGTCGTCGCGGAGTTTTTCGGGGGCTCGCTCTGGTTCAGCGCTAACGCCGCCGCGGACGATCTGGAGCGGGCGTGGGGACTGCACGCTGCCGGCATCGGCGCCCTGACGAGCGCGGTGCAGCTGGGCTTCATTACCGGAACGCTGCTCTTCGCGCTTTCGGGCCTGGCGGATCGTTTTCCAGCGAGCCGCATCTTTGCCGTGTGCGCCATCGCCGGAGCGGCTGCCAACGCGGCATTCGCGCTGACAGCGTCGGGTCTCGCGGACGGGTCGGTGTGGCGCTTCGCGACCGGCGTCGCCCTGGCCGGAGTCTATCCGGTGGGCATGAAGCTTGTGGTGAGCTGGGCCCCGCAGAGCGCGGGCGAGGCGCTCGGCTGGCTGGTCGGCATGCTGACGCTCGGCACGGCGTTCCCGCACGCTGTGCGCGCGGCGGGGGGGGGCTGGTCGTGGAACGTGGTGGTGCTGACGTCGTCGCTGCTTGCTCTCGTTGCCGCGGCGATGGTGCTGCGCCTGGGTGACGGGCCACATCTCAAGTCGATGGGAGGAGCCCCGCGTTGGGGCGGAGTGATGCGGGCGTTCCGGATCGCCCCCTATCGATCATCCGCTTTCGGCTACTTCGGCCACATGTGGGAGCTCTACGCCTTCTGGACCCTGGTTCCGTTCCTCGTTGCGCTGGTGCTCGCGAAGGGCGGGCAGGCGGCGCCCGCAGCGGTCTCGGCATGGTCGTTCGCGGTGATCGGGGCGGCCGGCGTCCTCGGCTGTGTGCTCGGCGGGCGCTTGAGCCGCAGCCTGGGCGGCGCGCGCGTCGCGGCGGGCGCCCTCGCAGGATCGGGCGCGATGTGCCTCGTATTTCCGCTGGCGCAGGACGCGCCCACCGGCGTGCTGCTCGCGGCGCTGCTCCTCTGGGGCCTCATGGTCATCGCTGACTCGCCGCAGTACTCCGCGCTCTCGGCGCGCGCCTGCCCGCCGGAACTCGTCGGCAGCGCACTCGCCATCCAGAACAGCATCGGCTTCTTCGTCACCGTCGTGGCAATCTCGGTCGCGACTGCGGCGTGGACATCGCTCGGAGCGAACGTGGCCTGGCTGCTCCTGCCCGGCCCGGTACTGGGCCTGCTCGGCCTCGCGCCCCTCTTGCGACAGCCGCGAACGGCACCCGCAACCCGCCGATGATGCCGCCGCAGACCGAGCGCTATCTCGACCTCGCGCGCCAGGGCAAGAACGCCTGGTGGCGCTACCTGCTGGGTGTCATCACCATCGCGTTTTTCTGGCTGGTGCTGGGCTACGTGCCGTATCTGGTGCTGATGGGCGCCGGGGTGAGCGACCACTTGCTCGAGTACCTGGCAGTCAACTTCTCGATCTTCATGATGCTCGCCGGGCTTGCGCTGACGGTGAAGTTCATTCACGGCCGGCCGCTGCTCACTCTCGTCACGCCCGAAGCGGGCGTGGGCTGGATGCGCGTTGCGCGCGGCGCGCTCGTGTGGGCGGTCATCGCGGCGGCCATCGTCGTGATCGAGGATACCCTGTTCCCGGGGCGCTACTACCTGAGCTTCGACGCCGGGCGCTTTTTCGCGTTTCTCGCGCTGGTGCTGGTGCTGACGCCGATCCAGGCCGCCTCGGAAGAGCTCGTGTTCCGCGCCTACGCCATGCAGGGGCTGGCCCTGCTCACGCGGCGGCCCGCGCTCATTGCCGTCGCGAGCAGCGTGGTCTTCACCGCGCCGCATCTGCTCAATCCCGAGGTGCACCAGTACGGCGTGCTGGTGATGGCCGCCAATTACTTCGCGATCGGCATGCTGCTCGCGACCGTGACGCTGCGCGACGGCCGGCTCGAGCTTGCCGTGGGGCTGCACGCAGTGAACAACGTGTTCCTCGCGCTGGTGGCGAACTACGAAGGCTCCGCGCTGACGACGGAGTCCGTATTCACGGCCACGGAACTCGATCCCGTCTATTCGCTGGCGTCAATCATCGCCGGAACCGTGGTCTTTCACGCGTGGATATTCCGGCGGGAATAGGCGGGGCCGAGCGGTGTTTACCACGCATCCGGGAGCGCCGGTCGCTCGTATCGTCGGGTATTTGAACCAGGGGAGGAGCCCATGACGAATCGCAGCATCGTAAGTCTCGCCGTTTCAGCAGCTTGCATCACGGGCGGCGCCCTCGTTGCGGCGACCGGCATGGCGGGTCCCGAGAACATCCGGTTTCCCGAAGGGTTCGAAAAGGGGGTGCGCTACGCGATCGTGGACCGCCACGACATCAAGCAGTATCGGGAGCTTTATGCGACCCCCGAGGCGGTCAAGGCGGTGCGCGAAGGCAAGCCGGTCCCGCACGGCACCGTGCTGACCCTCGTGCAGTACGGCGTGAGGAAGGACGAGAAGGGCAACCCGGTCAAGGACGCGAACGGCCGGTTCGTGAAGGGCGATCTCATCGCCTACACGGTGATGGAGAAGCGCAAGGGCTGGGGCGCCGGGTATCCCGCGGAATGGCGCAACGGTGAATGGGAATACGCCGCGTTCACCAAGGACCGGAAGCCCAACGCGAAGGCCAACGCCAACGTCCGCAACTGCTTCGTCTGCCACAAGCCGCACGAAGGCCAGGACTACGTGATCTCGCTCGCGAGCCTGTCGGGCACGGCGCTCGGCGCCGCGAAGCGGCCCTCGGGACCGGGCACCGTCGCAATTGCCGAGTTCCTGTTCGGGCCGCAGAGGATCACGGTCAAGCAGGGCCAGTCGATCAGCTGGACCAATGTCGACGACTCGCCGCACCAGGTGACGGTGCTGGGCGAGACGACGCTGCGCACCCCGGTGGTGCTGAAGGGCCAGAGCACCGCGCTGCGCTTCGATCACGTGGGGAGCTACGACTACATCTGCGGGCTGCACCCGTCGATGAAGGGGCAGATCGAGGTCACGAAGTAGCGAGCGCCTAGTTGCCGCCGATGAGCCGGTGCAGGTGCTTGCCGAAGTCGGTGTTGTCCTGGTAGCCGCGGAACAACTCGGCGCCGGGACCGATCGCCCCCACCGCGACCGGCTCCGGCGTGTGACCGCCGGTGCCCCAGTAATAGCCGGTCTGGCGCGCGACCATGCGCCCGAGCGCGTTCTGCGGCAGGTAGGCGAAATTGCGCTCGTCCGTCTTCCGGCCGAGCACGAGCTGGCGGAGATCGGGGTCGAGCCGGAACCCCGGGAAGTGCTCCGCGATCATCTTGTCGAGCACTTCTCCCGAGGGTTTCCTGCCCAGCGTCTCCTTAGCCTTGCCGAGCGAAATCGTAATGCGCTCCAGCATGCGCAACTGCTCGTCGCCTGAATAGAAGCGGTTCTTGCTCGACAGCGAAGTGAGGTCCTTGAGCGCGTAGGTCGGCGAGAACCCACCGGTCTCGTGATCGCCGGTGACGATCACCAGCGTCCCGGGGTTGCGGCGCTGGTATTCGAGCGCGACCTTCACCGCATCATCGAAGGCCCACAGCGCGCGCATGAGCGAGGCAGCGTCGTTGGCGTGGGCGGCGGTGTCGACGTTCTCGTTCTCGACGAGCAGCACGAACCCGTCCGGACTCCCCTGCGACAGCGCCGTCAGCGCGGCCGCGGCCATCTCGGCGGTGGTGGGCTCCATCGAGGCATCGCGGTCCACCTCGAAATCCATGTCTTCCATCGCGAACAATCCGAGCAATCGTGCGCCGGACGCCGCGATGAGCTCTGGCGTGTTTCTCACGATCTGATGGCCCTTCGCGCGGAACGCGGCGATGATATCCCTGCCGTCCTTGCGCTTGCCCCCGGCGGTGCCCGCCGGCAGGAAAAAGTCGGCGCCCCCGCCCATCAGCACGTCAGGCTCCAGCGCCAGGTACAGGTCCACCAGCGCCTGCGAGTCCCGGCGCGATTTCGCATTGATGCTGAACGCTGCAGGCGTGGCGTCGTAAACGGTGGCGGTCGTGACGAGCCCGATCCGCTTGCGCGCCGCCTTGGCCGCCTGCATGACGGTTCGCAGCGGCTTTCCATCTGGCGCCACCGAAACCGCGCCGTTCGCCACCTTGACCCCGGTGGCCATCGCGGAGGCGGCGGCCGCGGAGTCGGTGATGTAGGCGCCATGGGGATGCGTCGCCATCAGGCCGAGCGCGCCCTCGCGGAACACGACATCCGTCGTCGCGAACGACTGCCGGCGCAGAACGCCGCTCGAATACCGTCCGAAGTCCCATTGGACGGGGGCCGCGCCATCGGCGAAAAGGATGATGATGTTCTTCGGCGCCGGCTGGGCGGACGCCGCGGGCTCTCCGGTGGCGGCGCAGCCAGCAAGCGCCAATGCGAAGGCCGCAAGTGCGGCTACGAACGTGCGCCGCGCCGCCGCGAACGGCGCGTCGATCAACTTGCGATAGCTCATGTTTGCCTCCCTGCTTCGAACCCGATCATGATAGGCGAACTCGACGCGGCCGTGCGCGCCGCCCGGACCGGACCGTCCAATCCGATAGAATCGGCGTTCGACAGCGCGAAGGCATCCGGCGGTGCATCTCCACATCCTCGGCATCTGCGGCACGTTCATGGGCGGCATCGCGCTCCTCGCGCGCACGGCGGGGCACCGCGTCACCGGCTGCGACGCCAACGTCTATCCGCCCATGAGCATGCAGCTTGCCGCCCAGGGCATCGAGCTGATCGAAGGCTGGAGCGCCGATCAGGCGGCGATGAGGCCCGACCTGTTCGTCGTCGGCAACGTGGTCACGCGGGGAAATCCCCTCATGGAGGCGGTCCTAGATCGCGGATTGCCTTACGTTTCGGGCCCGCACTGGCTGAGGGAAAACATCCTTGCCGGGAAATGGGTGGTTGCGGTGGCCGGAACCCACGGCAAGACCACGGTCTCCGCGATGATTGCCTGGATACTGGAAGCGTCCGGACTGGCGCCCGGATTCCTGATCGGCGGCATACCGGGCAATTTCGGGGTTTCGGCCCGCGGCGCCGATAGCCGCTTTTTCGTCGTCGAAGCCGACGAGTACGACACCGCGTTCTTCGACAAGCGCTCCAAGTTCGTTCATTACCCGGCGCGCACCGCGGTGCTCACCAATCTCGAGTTCGACCATGCCGATATCTTTCCCGATCTCGCGGCGATCGAGACGCAATTTCACCACTTCGTGCGCACGCTGCCTGCGAGCGGGCTGATCGTCGCGAACGGCGCGGACGCCGCGCTCGCGCGCGTCCTTGCGCGCGGTTGCTATACGCCTGTGGAGCAGTTCGGCGCAGCCGATGGCTGGACGGCGGCGCAGGTCGCCGCGGACGGCTTCGAGGTGCTGTGGCGCGGGGAAAAGCAGGGGCGCGTGCAATGGTCGCTGCAGGGCGCGCACAACCGGGACAATGCGCTTGCCGCCATCGCCGCCGCGCGGCGTTGCGGCGTTCCGGCGTCACAGGCGATCGGCGCGTTGAGGACGTTCCAGAGCGTGCGGCGGCGCATGGAGGTGCGCGGCGCCGCGGGCGGCGTCACGGTCTACGACGATTTCGCGCATCATCCGACGGCGATCGCGGCGACGCTGGAAGGCTTGCGCGCGCGGGTGGACAACTCCCGAATTGTCGCGGTGCTCGAGCCGCGTTCGAACACGATGAAGGCCGGCGTCATGAAGGACCGGCTCGCGGCGAGCCTCGCGGCCGCCGACCGTGTTTTCTGCTACAGCGCTGGACTGCAGTGGGACGCCGCCGCGGCGCTGGCTGCGCTCGGCGCGAAGGCGGAAGTCCATGCGGATTTTGACCGTCTGCTCGAGGCCGTCGCAAGCTCGGCCCGGCGCGGCGATCATCTCGTCATCATGAGCAACGGCGGCTTCAACGGCATCCACGACAAGCTCCTCGCCCGCCTGGCCGCGAAGCCATGAATCGAATCGTCGCGAACGACATGCTGGGCGCATTCTGCCGCCATACGCACGCGGAGCTCAAAGGCGCGCCGGACGGGCCGCTTGCGGGCCTGACTTTCGGCGTGAAGGACATATACGACATCGCCGGCCACAAGAACGGCTTCGGCAGTCCCGACTGGCTGCGCACGCACGAGGCGGCGGCGCGGACCGCGCCGGTGGTCCAGCGCCTGCTCGATGCCGGCGCCGACATGGTGGGCAAGACGCACACGGACGAGATCACCTGGAGCCTGAACGGGGAAAACGCGCATTACGGAACGCCGGTGAACGTCAACGCGCCGGGCCGCATCCCCGGCGGATCCTCGAGCGGGTCGGCCGCGGCGGTAGCGGGCGGGCTGTGCGATTTTGCGCTGGGCAGCGACACCGGGGGCTCGGTGCGCGCGCCGGCGAGCTTCTGTGGAATCTACGGCATACGCCCCACGCACGGGCGCGTATCGCTGGAAGGCGCGTGCCCCCTTGCGCCGAGCTTCGACACCTGTGGCTGGTTCGCGCGCAGCGCCGATTTGCTCGAGCGCGTCGGCCGTGTGCTGCTCGGCGCCGGGAACGCGGACGCGCCGCGCAGGCTGCTGCTTGCGCAGGACGCTTTCGCGCTGGCGGGCGAATCGGTCGCCCGCGCGCTCGCCCCGGCCGTCGAGCGCGTGAGCGCCTTGCTCGGCAAGCCCGCGTCCGTGACCGTGGCTCCCGACGGCCTGCCGCAGTGGCTCCAGGTGTTTCGCGTCCTGCAGGCGGCGGAGGCGTGGGCGCAACACGGCGAATGGGTCGCGCGCGTCAAGCCCGACCTCGGGCCCGGAATCAGGCAGCGCGTCCAGTGGGCGGCGGACCTCGACCCGAACCTTGTCGGTCCGGCCAATGCGCGGCGGGAGGAAGCCGCGCGACACATGAATGGCCTGCTTGCAGACGGTGCGGTGCTGCTGCTCCCGACCGTCCCGGGCATTGCGCCGATTCGCAACGCGACTCCGGCCGACACCGAGGACTTTCGCGCCCGCGCGCTCGCCGCGCTGTGCCCGGCTGGGCTCGCGCGCCTGCCGCAGGTGTCGTTGCCGCTCGGCGCGCTTGACGGCTGCCCGCTCGGCCTTTCGATCGTTGCCGCACGCGGCGGCGACGAGATGCTGCTCGCGCTCGCGACGGCGCTCGCCTAGCCGCGAATGCTGATCTACATCCACGGCTTCAACAGCTCGCCCGCGTCCGCCAAGGCGCGCCTCGTGAAGTCAAGGCTCGAGGCGCTGGGGCGCGGCGCCGAGCTCATCGCACCGGCGGTGCCGCCCAGTCCGGCACAGGCCGCGGCCTTGCTTGACGCGCTCGCAGCGCGCCACCACGGAGCGGCGCTGATCGGCAGCTCGCTCGGCGGCTATTACGCAACCTGGCTCGCGGAGAAGCACGGCATGAAGGCAGTCCTGCTCAATCCCGCGGTGCGTCCCTACGAGCTGCTGGCGCCCCTGGTCGGGCTGCAGAAGCGGTTTCATACGGGCGAGGAGTATGTCTTTACCACCGGTCACGTCGCCGAATTGCGGGCACTCGAGGTCGAGCGCATCACCCCCACGCGCTATCTCCTCGTCGTGACGACGGGCGACGAGGTGCTGGATTACCGGTGGGCGGTGGAACGCTACCGCGGTTGCCGGCAAATCGTGATCGAGGGCGGAGACCACGGTCTGAGCGATTTCACCAGCTACCTCGACACCGTGCTTGAATTCTGCGGCAGCGCGCGCACGGGGGAGCGCAGCACCGGTGACCGGGGCCAAACGTCGTTATCGCGGCGCAGCTGAATCCGTGAACTGCACCAGCGGATCGGCGATGATCAGCAGGCTGAGGACGGTATACGCCACCATCAGCGCCGTGAGCGGCATGGACGCGACGACGGCGCGGCGGGCGCCGAACTCGCGCAGGGCGAGGCGGTGCGCAAGCCAGATCGAGATCACGTGCCCGGCGACGATCGACACTATGGCCAGGTGCCAGACTGCTCGGGCCTCGATGATCCCGATGTCCGGGTAGACCCTCGCGGTGCCGAAGAGATCCCATCCGCGCCCCAGCGGATCGGACAGCAAGGGAATGATCAGCTGACCCTGCACCACCAGGTAGGAAAAATAATGGGCCACGTTGTACGCGATCGCGATCGGCACCAGCGTCCGGACGAACAGACGCGCGACCGCGCCTGCTGCGAGATCGCGCACGAGCCACGCGGTCGCCCGGCACGCGAGCAGATAGGCCAGCAGGAACGCGAGCCACACTCCGATGACGCCGGCCGTGCCGAGGACATAGCCGCCGGCAAGCGGATGCAGCGACATCCAGTCGGCCAGCAGGGCGTAGCTCAGCGCCATGACCTGGGTGCCGAGCAGCCCGTCGAACATGACGGTTGAGAGCATGGCGAGGATGAATCCGACCATCCCGATCGAGACGGAACCGCCCGCGATCAGCGCGCGTCCGGGCGCTCGCAGCACGATGCCCCGGCCGTCCGGTGCGGCGGCGATCGGCGCGAAGCGCCCGAGCGTATCGAAATAGATCGCGAATACGTCGGCATTGCGGCGCCAGGCGTCTTCGCCGAAGCACACCATGCCGGCGAGCGTGATCATCGACCACGCACCCGCCATCCACGCCAGATCGAGCGGTGCGGCGGCCCGCGGGTAAATCAATTCGATCCACACGAACAGGAGGAGGAAGAAAACGGCCGGCCACGCCCCAAGCCCCTGGGGGTAGCGCCAGCCGAGACTCAGCGTGCTGGCGAAGCCGAAGCGGCGCGCCAGGCGTTCCAAGCCATCGAATACTGAACGCCACGGATCGAGTGCCGACCAGATATTGCCGAAGCACGCGACCACGAGCGACAGGCCTACCCACCACACAATCCATACCAGTATCGTCGCGAAGTTCATTTCCGGATTGCGGCTGCCGAATACTCCCGCTATCAGCACCACGCCGAGCAGGACGACGGACAGAGCGCGGGCCGACGCGCGCAGGAGCGGAAGCAGGGGGCCAAGCGGCACGACGAGACCTTCGTCCGGGCTTGCCCGCGGTGCTCCGCGCGCGAACACTGCGGCGACGACGAAGGAGAGCACGACCGCAGCGGCTGCCCCCGCCACGAAATAGCCAAGCGGTGCCGGCAGATCGTAGCGCTGTCCGAAGGCATGCGGCCACGCCGTGCCGGGCAGGGCCAGAACCGCGGCGGTCGCAAATATCGATGCGGCGGCCGCCCGGCTGCTGCGTCTCATCTTGGGTGAACTTCCAGCACGGCAAGAGGCGGCGCGTGGTGGCCGGAGTCCTTTTGCGCCTCGCCGGCAGCGTGCCACTCGATCGGGTAGCGGCCGGTGGCGCGTGCGTGGAAGGTGAGCTCCCGGGGAGTGCCGGGCGCGAGCTTCAATTCCAGACGGTAGCCATGGACATGAACTTCCCCCGCGACCTCACTCACCACCCGCAATCGCACGACATCGTCCTTTCTGACGCGCAGCACGCGCGGGTTTGCCGGCGCTGCGCCTTGCGTGATCGCGAGCTCGAAGGTCTTGGGAGGAGCTTCGGCCGGAAGAGCCGGCGCGGAAGATACCACGCACAAAAGCATGCAGAGCCCCGACGAGACCTTCATCGAAGATAGCGTAGCTTGCCGCCGCACGCCGCACAACGGGCGGCGTCGCTTATAATTGTGCCCGCGTTCGAGTGAGACGCAGCGGTCGGCCCGCCGCTCATCGCAGTTTCGCTTTCCAACCGCCACTTCCAATCGGGTACGCGCCAACCGTCCGTGAGCCAGAACGTTTTCTACGAAGAGGAAGGCGCTTTCAAGGTGGGCGCCGTGCTCGCCGACCACGACAGCTCGCTGCAGGTGGAGGCGCCCCACGGCAAGCGCTCGAAAGTGAAGGCCTCCGCCGTGCTGTTCCGCTTCGATGGCACCGGCCTCCTGCCGTTCCTGGACGAGGCGCGGAAGCTCGCGGCAGCGATGGATGCGGACTTCCTCTGGCAGTGCTGCGGGCAGGAGGAGTTCACCTTCGAGACGCTGGCACGGGAGTACTTCGGGCGCGCGCCTGCGCCCCTGGAATCGGCCGCGCTCCTGCTGAAGCTCCACGGCTCGCCGATGTACTTCTACAAGAAGGGCAAGGGCCGCTACAAGGCGGCGCCGCCGGACGCGCTCAAGGCGGCGCTCGCCTCGGTCGAGCGCAAGCAGCGCGAGGCGGAACAGCGGGCGAGCTATGTTGCGCAGCTCGTCGACGGGAAGCTGCCGGAAGCGTTCACACCGCTGGCCGCGACGCTCCTTTATGGCCCGGACAAGAGCAGCGTCGAGTGGAAGGCGCTGGACGAGGCCTGCGACAAGCTGAAACTGACGCCCCCGCAGCTTTTCGAGCGTTGCGGCGCGCTGCCGTCATCGCGCGACTACCATCTGAATCGCTTCCTGTTCGAGCATTTTCCGCGCGGCGCGGCATTCCCCGACCTGGGCGCGCCGGCCGTGCCGCAGGATCTGCCGCTCGCAGAGGTCGAGGCGTTCAGCATCGATGACGTCACCACCACCGAGGTCGACGACGCGCTCTCCGTCACGGCGCTCGCCGGCGGCAGGCTGCGCATCGGCATCCACATCGCCGCGCCAGCGCTGGGCGTCGCGCCCGGCAGCGCGCTCGATGCGGCAGCCCGCGGCCGGCTGTCCACCGTGTATTTCCCCGGGGGCAAGATCACCATGCTGCCGGAGGCGGCGATCGAGGCCTACTCGCTCGCCGAGGGCAGGCATTGCCCGGCGCTCTCGCGCTACGTGGAGGTTGCGCCCGATTTCACGATCCTGACGCAATCCACGCGGATCGAGCGCGTGCCGGTGACGCACAACCTGCGGCATTACGCGCTGGAACGCGCATTCAACGAGGAAACGATTGCCGCGGGCCGCATCGACCATTCCCACGCGGATGCGTTGACGAGCTTGTGGTGCTTCGCCCGCGCGCTGGAAGCCGCGCGCCGCGGCGGCGAGCCCGAGCAGGAGGCGCGCCCCGAGTACAGCTTCTACGTCGAGGACGACCGCGTGCGCATCGTGCGCCGGCTGCGCGGCACACCGGTCGACAAGATCGTCTCGGAGCTCATGATCCACGTAAACGGGGCCTGGGGGCGCGAGCTGGCGGCGGCGGATCTGGCGGCGATCTACCGCGTGCAGGAGGGCGGCAAGGTCAGGATGAGCACGGTGCCCGCGGCGCACGAGGGCCTGGGCGTGGCCGGCTACGCGTGGGCCAGCTCGCCGCTGCGGCGCTACGTCGACCTCGTAAACCAGCGCCAGCTAATCTCGCTTGCGCGCGGCGAGGCCGCGCCGTATCGGGCGAACAGCGAGCAGCTCCTGGCGGCGATGCGGGATTTCGACTCGGCGCACGAGGCCTATGGGGAATTTCAGCGCCGGATGGAGCGCTACTGGTGCCTGCGGTGGCTCATCCAGGAGCGCGCGGAGGCGGTCGCGGCAACCGTGATCCGCGAGAGCCTGGTGCGCTTCGACGAACTGCCGCTCATCGTGCGCGTGCCGTCTGTGCCGCCCCTCGACCCGGGGAGCCGGGTGGAGCTCGCCGTCGCGAGAATCGATCTGCTGGAGCTCACGCTGCACTGCGAATTTCGCCGGCGGCTCGCGCCCGAAACGCCGGCTGCGCGGCCGGCGTGCTGACACCGCCTCGAGGCCGGTTCGCGACTTGACTTTAAATAGCAATCGCAACCCACGGTTATAAAAAGCCTTTCCATGCAAGAAGCCACCGGCTAGGTTACAATGCGTGACATGCGTCTCCTGCCCGACAAGAAGGTCGTGCCGCTCAAGCGGCGAGCAAAGCACGCCCGGCATGCCCCGTGGCAGGCTGCGATAGACCGGCTCGAGAGCCGCGTGGCGGAGCTCGAGCGCGGCATGAATGCGCTCGACCGGCGCATGACCGCGCTCGGCAAGCACGGGCGTATGCAGGTCGCCGTCGGGTTCTCCGTGTTCCTCCACGCCATCATCATTTTCGGGGTGAGCTTCAAGCTGCCGGACCTGGCGAACCTCACCGCGCAGTCGCCGCTCGAGGTGACGCTGGTCAACGCCAAGACGCAGGCGCGGCCGAAAACGCCGGATGCTCTGGCCCAGGCCAACCTCGACGGCGGGGGCAATACCGACGCGAAGCGCCGCGCGCGGAGCCCGTTGCCGGTGCCCGTCGAGAACAAGGCCGCGGGCGCCGAGATCGCGCTGGCGCGCAAGCGCGTCGAGCAGCTCGAGCGTGAGGCCAGGCAGCTCGTGACCCAGGCCCGTTCCCAGGCGGCTGTCGCGCCCCGGGTCGAGGCGCAGCAGCCGCGCGAGGCGGCAGAGACCGCGCCGAGCGCCGCCGACATCCTGAGCCGCGGCGCGGAAATCGCGCGCCTCGAGGCGCAGATTGCCCGCGAATGGGAAAGCTACCAGCAGCGGCCACGCCGCCGCTTCATCGGCGCGCGCGCCCAGGAGTTCCGGTTCGCGCGCTACATCGAGGACTGGCGCGCCAAGATCGAGCGGGTGGGCGAGCTCAACTATCCGCAGGCTGCGCGCGACCGGAAGATCTACGGCAGCATGGTGGTGACCGTGTCGATCAAGGCTGACGGCTCGCTCGAGCGGGTGGAAATCAACCGGCCGTCGGGCCAGCGGATACTCGATGCCGCGGCGCTGCGGATCGTGCAGCTCGCGGCGCCGTTCGCGCCGTTCCCGGCCGATATCGCCCGGGACACGGACATCCTCAGCATCACCCGCACCTGGATCTTCACGCGCTCCGATCAGTTGGTCACTCAGTAGCAGCGCCCTCCTCACGAGCTTGCCCAGGGCGGGCCTGTCTTGATCGCGCCGAACGGTCGACGAACCACGCGTCAATCATGACCGACCAGTACACCGTCATCGGCAACCCGGTCGAGCACAGCCTCTCGCCCCGGATTCACGCTGAGTTTGCGCGCGCGACCGGCCAGGACATTGCCTACGGCAGGATACTCGCGCCGCGCGACGGCTTTCGGGAGGCAGCGCTCGCATTTCGCGCCGCGGGCGGCAAGGGGCTCAACGTCACGCTGCCATTCAAGCACGAGGCGTGGCGGCTTGCGGAAGTGCGCAGCGGCTTCGCGGCTGCCGCCGGCGCGGTCAACACGCTTGCCTTCGAGGGCGGGCGTATCGTGGGCCACAATACCGACGGCATCGGGCTCGTGCGCGATCTCACGCGCAATCTGCGCATCGCGGTGCGCGGCAAGCGCGTGCTGCTGATGGGCGCAGGTGGCGCGAGCTTCGGCGTCATGGAGCCGCTGTTGCGCGAGCAGCCGGAAACCGTGGTGGTTGCGAACCGCACGCTGGAGAAGGCAGTCGAGCTGGTGCACCAATTCGAGAGGCTGCAGTCGTGGGCGCTGCGCGGATTTTCGGCGCGCTCCTACGCCGCGCTTGCCGGCATGCAGTTCGATATCGTGGTCAACGCGACCTCGGCCGGCCTCGAGGGCACGATGCCCGCGCTTCCGGAAGGCGTCCTCTCTGCCGGCGTGCTTGCCTACGATATGGTGTATGCCCGCGTCACGCCCTTTCTCGAATTTGCGCGCGAGCGAGGCGCGCGCACCGCGGACGGCATGGGAATGCTCGTCGAGCAGGCCGCCGAGTCGTTCTACCTCTGGCGCGGCATGCGGCCGGATACCGCGCCGGTGATCGAACGGCTGCGCCTGGAGGGCGGAGGGCGGAGGGCGGGGGGATGAAGGCAAGGACCTACGGGTGGCCTCACATCATCCCTCATCCCTCATCCCTCACCCCTTGAGGCAACGCGATGCGCCGCTTCCTACGGTGGACGTGGCGGACGCTGCTGCTGGCGCTGTGCGCGCTGGTTGCCCTGCAGTTCTGGTTCCTGGCGCATATCTGGTACTGGGCGGAGCACAATCCCGACAGCACCGCGTTCATGCGGGCGCGCCTCGCGATCCTGCGCGCATACAACCCGCGGGCCCGCCTCGAGCAGCGCTGGGTGCCGTATGGCCGGATCTCGAGACATCTCAAGCTGGCGGTGGTCGCAGCCGAGGATGACAAGTTCGTGAGCCATACAGGCTTCGACTGGGAGTCGATGCGCAAGGCCCATGAGCGCAACCTGAAGGAAGGCGAGATCGTCGCCGGCGCCTCGACCATCACTCAGCAGCTCGGGAAGAATCTGTTCCTTACGCCCAGCCGCGCCTGGTGGCGCAAGGCGCAGGAAGCGGTCATCACCCTCATGCTCGAGGTGCTGCTCACCAAGCGGCGGATCCTCGAGATTTATCTCAACGTGGCGGAATGGGGCGATGGGGTGTACGGCGCGGAGGCCGCCGCGCGCTACCACTACGGCGTGCCGGCGGCCGCACTCACGCCCGCCCAGGCCGCGCGGCTCGCCGCCATGCTGCCCAATCCGCGCAGCTACGTGCCCGGCGCCGCCACGCCATACCTGGATCAGCAGGTGGCAGTGATACTGGAGCGCATGAGTTACACCCGCATTCCGTGACGCGCGAATGAGCGCCTCGCGCCTTATGTAGAATAGCCGGCTTCGACAATCCAACCCTCTGGAGATTTCCCATGCAGAGAAGAGATTTCGTGCTGGGGCTTGGCGCCCTGAGCGTGTCCGGCTTCCTGGGGGCCGCGGAGCGGAGCGGCGCGCTGCGCGCGCCCGACGTGGTTTTCGTGCCGACCCCGGGCGAGATCGTGGACACGATGCTGCGGATGGCCGGCGTCACCAAGAAGGACACGGTCTACGATCTCGGCTGCGGCGACGGCCGCATCGTCATCACCGCCGCGCAGCGCTACGGCGCGCGCGGGGTCGGCATCGACATCGACCCCGAGCGGGTGGCCGAGGCGACGGAAAACGCCAGGAAAGCGGGCGTTGCCGACCGGGTGAAGATCATCCAGGGCGATCTCTTCGAGGCCGACATTGGCGCCGCGACGGTGGTCACGCTCTACCTGTTGAGCGAATTGAACCTCAAGCTGCGCCCGAAGCTGCTGCGCGACCTCAAGCCCGGCACCCGCGTCGTCTCGCACGCCTTTTCGATGGGGGACTGGAAACCTGCGCGCACGGAGGAGATTTCCGGCACAACGGTCTATCTCTGGCGCATCCCCGCGCGCAAGGCGTGAGCGCCCGGGCGGCACGGCCCTCGACGGGGCGCCCGCAAGGCGCTCTTGACCCGGCGGTAAGGCGGGAATAATCTCCGCGAACACAGCGTTTCACTAAGAGCCGCGGCCCGCCGGCCGCCGGCGAAAAAATCTCGGGGGAAACTCAGCACGGTTACGCGGTAGTCCGCGGCGGATGGCGCGCGCGGAGAGGCGATCAACACGGAGGACGACGCATGGTCAAGCTCACCATCAACGGAAAGTCCCACCAGATCGACGTCGAATCCAATACCCCGTTGTTGTGGGTCCTGCGGGAGCAGGTCGGCCTGACCGGGGCGAAATACGGCTGTGGCATCGCGCAGTGCGGCGCATGCACCGTGCATATCGACGGCAAGGCCGTGCGTTCATGCGCCATTCCCGTCAGCGCGGCCGCAGGCAAGCGCATCACCACCATCGAAGGCCTCGCCACCGGCGGGGTTCTGCACAAGGTGCAGCAGGCCTGGCTCGATCACGAGGTGGCGCAATGCGGATACTGCCAGACCGGCATGATCATGGCGGTGGCAGCGCTCCTCGCCGAGAAGCCCCGGCCGACCGACGCTGACATCAACGCGAGTATCACCAATATCTGCCGCTGCGGCACCTTCCAGCAGGTGCGCGAAGCGATCCACGCCGCCGCCAAGGCCTAAGGGGGATGCCATGATCACCACGCCAAGAATCAGCCGCCGCTCTTTCATCATCGGCACCGCTGCTGTCGGCGGCGGCCTCGCGCTCGGCCTGCGCCTGCCGTTCGGCCCCGGGGTCGTGCGCGCCCAAGACGGCTCGCCGGAAATCAATGCCTGGGTCGTGATCCGGCCCGATGACACGGTCGTCATCCGGGTGGCGCGCTCCGAAATGGGCCAGGGCACGATCACCGGCCTGGCGCAGCTCGTCGCCGAGGAGCTGGAGTGCAACTGGTCGAAGGTGACCTACGAATATCCAACGCCGGGCCAGAGCGTCAAGCGCAAGCGCGTCTGGGGAGATTTCTCGACCGGCGGCAGCCGCGGCATCCGCACCTCGCACGAATACGTGCGGCAGGGCGGGGCGGCCGCGCGCATCATGCTGGTTCAGGCCGCCGCCAAGCAGTGGGGCGTGCCGGCCGCCGAATGCAGCGCGGCCAACAGCGTGATCACGCACCGGCCCTCGGGGCGCACCGTGACCTATGGACGCGTCGCCGAGGCGGCGGCGAAGCTTCCCGCGCCGGATCCCAAGAGCATCAAGTTGAAGGACCCGAAGAGCTGGAAGGTCGCCGGCCAGTCGGTGAAGCGCCTCGATAACCTGGACAAGCTGACGGGCAAGCAGGTCTACGGGTTCGATCTCAAGCTGCCAGGCATGCTCAACGCCGCGATCCGGGATTGCCCGGTCTTCGGCGGCAAGCTGAAGAGCTTCAACGCCGCGAAGGTGGCGAAGATGAAGGGCGTCAAGAAGGTGGTGCGGGTCGGAGATTCCGCGGTTGCGGTGGTCGCCGACACCTGGTGGCACGCCAAGACCGCCCTCGACGCGCTGCCGGTCGTGTGGGACGAGGGCCCGCACGCCAAGGTGTCGAGCGCGGACATCGCCGCCACGCTGAGAGCCGGTCTCGACGCCGAGCAGGCGTTCGTCGGCAATCAGTCCGGCAACGCCAAGGCCGCCATCGCCTCTGCGCCGTCGAAGATCGAGGCGGTCTACAGCTATCCGTTCCTCAATCACGCGTGCATGGAGCCGATGAACGCGACCGCCCGCTACACGCCCGACAAGTGCGAGGTATGGGTGCCGACGCAGGACGGCGAGGCTTCGTTCGCGGCGCTGCTGGCCGCATCCGGCCTGCCGGCCGACAAGTGCGAGGTCTACAAGATCAACCTCGGCGGCGGCTTCGGCCGGCGCGGCGCCTTCCAGGACTACGTGACCCAGGCGGTGCAGATCGCCAGGCAGATGCCGGGCACGCCGGTGAAGCTGTTGTGGTCGCGCGAGGAGGACATGCTGCACGGCCACTACCACCCCATCATGCAATGCAAGCTGACCGGCGCGTTCGACGCCAGCAACAACCTGACCGCGCTGCACGTGCGGCTCTCGGGGCAGTCGATCCTGGCCGCCGTGCGCCCGCATATCGTGGAGAAGGAGAAGGGCCGCGATCCCCTCACGTTCCAGGGCCTCGCGACGAGCGGGGAGCACGCGTTCGGCTACACCTTCCCCAACCTCCTGGTCGACCATGCGATGCGCAACACGCACGTCCCGCCCGGGTTCTGGCGCGGCGTCAACATCAACCAGAACGCGATCTTCATGGAATGCTTCATGGACGAGCTGGCGGATGCGGCGGGGCAGGATCCGCTCGCGTTCCGGCGCAGGTTCATGGCGAAGCACCCGAGAAATCTCGGCGTGCTGAACGCCGTGGCCGAGCGCATCGGCTGGGGGAAGCCGGCGCCCAAGGGCATCTATCGGGGGCTCGCGCAGATGAAGGCGTTCAACAGCTATGTCGCGGCGGCGGCCGAGATCTCGGTGCAGGACCGCAGCAAGGTGAAGATCCACCGCATCGTCGCCGCCACCGATTGCGGCTACGCGGTCAATCCGGCCCAGATCGAGCGCCAGATCGCGGGTTCGTTCGTCTACGGCCTGTCCGCCCTGTTCTATCAGGAAAACACGGTCAAGAACGGCCGCATCGTGGAGCAGAACTTCGACACCTTCAACTCGATGCGCATCGCCCAGATGCCCAAGGTCGAATGCATCGTCATGCCGACCGGCGGCACCGTCTGGGGCGGCATCGGCGAGCCGACGATCTGCGTCGCGGCGCCGGCGGTCCTGAACGCGTTCTTCCGCGCGACGAACCGGCGCATCCGGTCGTTCCCGCTGAAGAACCAGGGCATCGAGCTGGTGTAGGCGGTTGCACGGAGCAGGACTGCGCTCGGCCGCGGCGGCGTTCCTCGCCGCCGTCATCGCCGCGGCCCCGTCCGAACCGGCGCGCGGACAGACCGGCGCCGGCGCTTACACGGTCGTGGACGACACAATTCCTGCGTCGCTCACCGGAGCGGGCGGCGATGCCGCGAGCGGCAGGCGCATCGTCCTCAACCGGCATGTCGGCTTATGCCTGCTGTGCCACAGCGGGCCGTTTCCCGAGGAGCGCTTCCAGGGCACGATCGGGCCGGACCTCAAAGGGGTCGGCGCGCGGTTGTCGGCGGGCCAGATCCGGCTCAGAATCGTCGATCCTGGCCGGATCAATGCGGCGACCATCATGCCTGCGTATTATCGAACGGAGGGGCTGCAGCGCGTGGCGCGCGCCTTTCATGACAAGACCGTGCTGACCGCGGAACAGATCGAGGACGTGGTCGCTTTCCTGGTGACGTTACGCGAATGACCTCCCGCCGCGATTTCCTGATCGCAGCTGCCGGCGCCGCCGGCGGAATCGGCCTCGCGACCGTGTCCCGGCCCGCGCGTGCAACCCCAGCAGCAATGCAGGACGCCATCCGGAAGGTGACCGGCGGCGCGCCGCTGCGCAGCGGCCGGGTGAAGCTCGACGTGCCGCCGCTGATCGATAACGGCAACAGTGTCCCCCTCGCCGTCGCGGTCGAGAGCCCGATGACCCCGTCCGACTACGTGAAGGCGATCCACGTCTTCACCGAACGAAATCCGCTGCCGAACGTCGTGAGCGTCCATCTCGGCCCGCGCGCCGGGCGTGCACGCCTCGCCACCCGCGTGCGGCTCGCCGATACCCAGACGGTGCTCGCCATTGCCGAGCTCTCCGACGGATCGTACTGGACCGATAGCGTGCAGGTCGTAGTCACGCTGTCGGCCTGCCTCGAGGAGGTGCAGATATAGATGGCGCGTGCGGTCGTCAACGTGCCGGCGAAGGTCAAGCGCGGCGAGATCTTCGAGATCAAGACGCTGGTCCAGCACGCGATGGAGACGGGGTTCCGTCGCACCCAGCTGGGTGAGGTGATCCCGCGCGACATCATCAGGCAGTTCGTGTGCACCTACAACGGCGTGGAGATCTATCGTGCCGAGCTCCATCCCGCGATCTCCGCGAATCCCCTGCTCACCTTCAGCACGATTGCGACCGAAAGCGGCACGATCGCGGCCACCTGGACCGGCGACAAGGGCTTTTCCGTGACCCAGTCGGCCAGGATCTCGGTCGTGTGAGCGCTCAGCGCGGCCGCCGGCCGCTTCGTGCCCTGGCGATTGCCTGCATCGGACTCGTCTTGATGGCCTGTGCGACCGGGGTCGAGATCCCGGCCGGCGAGCGCCGCTCCGGCTACGAGTTCATGAGCCGTGAGACGCGCGCGATGCAGGATGACGACGTCACCAATCCCGGCATGCTCTGGGTCCTCGATGGCGAGGCGCTGTGGAACCGCAAGGACGGCTCCGCCGTGCGCGCGTGTGCCGACTGCCACGGCGACGCGCGCGCGAGCATGAAAGGCGTCGCGGCGCGGCATCCGGCCTGGGACGCCGCGAGCGGCCGGCCCGTCAATCTCGAGCAGCGCATCAACGCCTGCCGGACCGCGCGCCAGCAGGCGGCCGCGCTCGCGTATGAGAGCAGGGATCTGCTTGCCCTCTCCGCCTTCGTTGCGCTCCAGTCGCGAGGGATGCCGGCCGCTGTCGCGATCGACGCGCGCACCCGGCCGTACCGGGACGCCGGGCGCGACACCTTCATCCGCCGCCAGGGCCAGTTGAACCTTGCCTGTGCGCAATGCCACGACGAGCGGTGGGGCAAGAAGCTCGCCGGCAGCGCCATTCCGCAGGCGCACCCGACCGGCTATCCCCTCTACCGGCTCGAATGGCAGAGCCTCGGCTCGCTCCAACGCCGGCTGCGCAACTGCATGATCGGCATGCGCGCCGAGCCCTATGCCTACGGCGCGCCTGAATTCGTCGACCTCGAGCTTTATCTCATGTGGCGCGCCCGCGGGATGCCGCTCGAGGCGCCGGCAGTGCGGCCCTGATGGCTCCGCTATCCCGCCATCTGCCAGCCATTCAATAGGTACGAACGGCGTTCTTGACCCGGCCGGGAGCCGGGAATACGCTTTCCCGGAGCGCATCCAGAAGAGCCGCGGCCGGCCGGCCGGCGAATACACACCGAGGAGATGGCAGGAACGCCCCGGGGCGGGGCCGGGGGAGCCGGCGCGCGGAATGCGCCGATCAATACGCAGGAGGAGCCATGATTCAAGTCAACGTCAACGGAAGAAGCCAGCGGGTGGAGGTCGAGCCCGAGACCCCATTGCTCTGGGTGCTGCGCGACGTGCTCGGGCTGACGGGGACCAAGTACGGCTGCGGCATCTCCCAGTGCGGCGCGTGCACGGTGCATCTCGAAGGCGAGCCGGTGCGCTCCTGCTCGGTGCCGGTCTCCGCCGCCGCCGGCAAGCGCGTCACCACGATCGAAGGCCTGTCGCCGGATTCCTCGCATCCGCTGCAAAAGGCCTGGGTCGCCGAGCAGGTGCCGCAGTGCGGCTACTGCCAGTCCGGTCAGATCATGCAGGCGGCGGCGCTGCTTGCCAGGAACCCGAATCCGTCCCGCGGCGACATCGTCAAGCACATGAACGGCAACATCTGCCGCTGCGGCACCTATCACCGCATCATCGCCGCGATCCAGCGCGCGGCGCGGGAGGCGTAAGCCATGAGAACGAACATCCAAAGCGGGTTCAACCTGTCCCGGCGCCGCTTCCTGCAGGGGGCCGGCGGGCTCACCTTCTGCATCGCGGTTGGCACCGACGGCATCCGCCTCGTTTCCGAGGCGCAGGCAAGCGCTGCGCGTACGATCAACGCCTGGGTGCGCATCGCGCCGGACGGCGTGGTGACGATCCTCTCCGCAGGCGCCGAAATGGGTCAGGGCTCCATGACTTCGCTTCCGCTCATCGTCGCAGAGGAAATGGATGCCGACTGGTCGAAGGTCGCGATCGAGTGGGCGCCCGCGGATGCGGGGGTCTACGGCTACAGCATGAACAACCGGCGCATGATGGCGATCGTCGGTAGCCGCGCGGTCATGCTCTATTTCGATCAGCTGCGGATCGCCGGCGCGCAGGTGCGCAAGGTCCTCATGTCGAACGCTGCGGAGAAGTGGGGCGTGGACGCCGCATCGCTTGCGACCGAGCCGGGTTTCGTCGTGGATCCGGCGACCGGCCGGCGCATGAGCTACGGCGAGATCGCCGGATTCGGCACGGTCCCCGCGACGCCGCCGGCCGTCGACAAGAGCGAGCTGAAGGACAAGAGCCAGTACCGGCTCATAGGCAAGTCCGTGCCGCGGCGGGACATCCCGGCGAAGGTGAACGGCTCGGCGCAGTATGCGATCGACGTGCGCCTGCCGGGCATGGTCTACGCCACTGTGCGGCATTCGCCGGTGCACGGCGGCGCGCCGGAGAGCTGGAACGAGGACAAGGTGAGCTCGATGCGCGGCGTGCTGGGCACGATCCGGCTGCCTGAGGGTGTCGCGGTGATCGCCGACAGCCTGCCGCACGCGCTCGCCGCGCGCGGCGCGCTCGAGGTGGCCTGGAAGCCGGGCAAGGCTGAAGGCTTCGATTCCGAAAAGGCGCTCGCGGATACCTACGTCAAGGTGCACGCGGACCCTTCCGCGAAGCGCCAGACGCTCGATTCGAAGGGTGACGCGAAAGCTGCATTCGGCTCGGCGGCCAGGACATACAAGTCGGAGTACCGCAGCGACTACGGCTATCACGCGCAGATGGAGCCGCTCAACGCCGTCGCCCGGTTCAATGAGGCCGGCGATCGGGTGGAAGTGTGGGAGGGAACCCAGGCGCCGGACGTTGCGCGCGCGCGGATCGCAAAAGCGCTCGGGTACAAGCCCGCGCAAGTGACCCTGCACCAGTGCTACATGGGGGGCGGGTTCGGGCGCCGCACGCTGGGCGACTACGGGACGGAAGCGGCGCTCGTCGCTCGCGCGGCGCGCCGTCCGGTGAAGCTGGTGTGGACGCGGGAGGAGGACCTCGGCCACGGCATGTTCCGCCCCCAATCGTTCCAGTGCCTGGAGGCTGCGCTCGATCAAGACGGCAAGGTCTCCGGCTGGACGCACTGCGTCGTCGGTGACGGGGGTGTGCTGCTGGCGAGCGGCATCAAGATTCCCTACTACCAGGTCCCGAACCAGCACATCGAATTGCGCGGCGTCCCCCACGGCGTGCGCCTGAAGCACTGGCGCGCGGTCGGCCACGTCTTCAACGTCTTCGCGATCGAGTCGTTCGTGGACGAGATGGCGGGCGATCTGGGCATGGATCCGGTGGATTTCCGCTTCCAGCGCATGTCCATTACGCCGCGCGCCCGTGCCGTGTTCGAAAAAGCGGTGCAGATGTCCAACTGGAAAGCGGCGCGGCCGGATGGCCGGGCGCTTGGCATCTCGATCAGCGAGCGCTCAGGCTCGCTGGGCGCGGGCGTCGCCGAGATCTCGCTCGACCGCGCGACCGGCAGGATCCGGGTGCACAAGGTATGGGTCGCGATCGACGGTGGCCTCGTGGTCCAGCCCGCGGCGGCGAAGGCGAATGTCGAGAGCGGCATCATCTACGGGCTTTCGAGCGTGCTGCACGAGCGCGTGACGCTGAAGGGCGGGGTAGTCGAGCAGAGCAATTTCCACGACTACCGCGTGGAGCGCATGTCCGACCTGCCGGAAGAGATGCACGTCGAGTTCGTGGACCGCGACGCGGCGCCGAGCGGGCTCGGGGAGATCGGCAATCCGTGGGTGGCGGCCGCGGTCGCGAACGCGTTCTACCGATTGACGGGCAAGCGGCTGCGCCACATGCCGTTCACGCCGGCGCGGGTGCTCGAGACGCTCAAGACCTAGGCGGCGGCGCCTTTCAGCCAGGCGACCCGCACGCGGTCATAGTCCGCGCCGCGCTCGACAAGCTCCTCGAGCCGCACGTGCGGCGTTTCGCCGCCCATGAGGACTTCGTACTGGATGCCGGGATTGAAGCCGTCGCGCTTCAGCAGGATCTCGGGATTCCCGCCGGTCACCGCGCTCTCGCCCAGGATCAGGGCGTTCAGGAACGTGAAGCGGAACGAGCCGGAGGAGGTCTGCCAGTTCTCGGCCCGCTCGGCGCCTTCACCGATGCCGCGCAGATACACCGAGAGCGGCTTCTTGGAGAGGATCTCGACGCCGACGTGCACGTGCTCGTGCGCGTCGCGCTGCATGCGCCGGATCGCGCCCAGCCACCACGCCTTCTGCCCGGCCGCCTGCAGCGTGCACAGCGAGCCGATCCTCGCCCACGCCTCGTCCTGCCGCGGAATGTCCACGCCCACGCCCCAGGTGCTGCCGTCGCGCTCCATCCATTCGGCGATGACGGCGGACGACTCCTCGGCCTGGAGCGCGATGCCGGTCTGCTGCTTGACCTTCACCCGCTGGTCCGCGGACATCTCGGCCATGCCGCTGAACTCGATGCGGGTCACCAGCTCGGACGCCGAGGAGAACCCGTGCGCGACCTTGATCTTCGCCTCGATCTTCACGCGCGGCCAGCGCTGCTTCGGCGGCGACTCGCCCCAGAACAGCAGCAGGCGCTTGAGCACGACCAGCTTTTCCTCGATCGAATAGTCGTTTCCAAAGCGCTTTTCCGGCTCCGCGGGATTGGCGGTGTAGCGATCGACCATTTCCTGGATGTTGACGGCAGCCTGGGCGGCGCCGAAGTAGCGCATCGTCGCGCTGGCCGGTGCATCCGGCGAGTTCCGCACCGGGCCGGCCGGCCGCGCGAGATCGAAGTGGAAATTGCAGCCCGCATCCGGCTGGAGGTGCAAAGCGAACCCGCCCGCAATTCGCGCGATGATGCGCGCAGTCAGCTCGATCTCGAGCGTTCGCTTGGACTCCGGGTATGCTGCGACCATCATCGGCAACCGCAGGAACTCCTGTCGGGGGTTGGTGTGAAGCGTATCGCTCGCGTAGGCCTTGGCAAGTTCCGCTACGGCGTGCTCCTTCTCCGCCTGGCCCAGCAGCTGGGCCAGGTCCTGCCAGATGCGCGGCTTGACCGGCAGGTAGCGGAGCAGCAGGGTCTTGCCTTCGTAGCTGAGGGCGCGCAGCGCGCGCACGAGCAGAAGCGTGCGCTCCGGATGCGCGGGCTCGCCCGGCTTGGACGCCTGGGCAATCTCCTGCAGGCACACGCGGTAGGCCGCGGAAACATGCTCCCAGAAGTCCACCATCACCTGCCAGAGCTGGCGGCGCTGGAACTCGTTCAACTTGTCGTTGCGCAGGAACTCGGCGAGCGCCGCCGCTTCGCGCTTCTGGCCGGTTTCGTCGAGGAGCTTCAGGACGCCGATGCGGTCCGAAAGGGGAAATCCCGGCGTCGCGGCGACGGTCTCAAGCGAGGAGATGATTTCCTCGAACGCCCTGCCGTGGTCGGGGGGCAACTCGGCAAGAAGCTTCCCCGCCGCCTCGACGTTGTACATCGGGTGGTCGGCCTTCTTGCCGATATCGCTCAACCACTTGAGCATGGCAGGCCTTTCGCGCGGCGCGCTGCCGGGAATCACGCGCTGCGGCAACCATCACATGATACGCCAGGCGATTATGCGTCGGGCCCCGGGCAGGCGTGAGGAACTTGCGCACCCGTGATGCGGCCGCACTGCGAACACCGTGACCGAATCCACGGGGCGCCATGAGCGTCCGCGCGTTGCGGGACGAAATGTCGCCTGCTCCAACGCGCGGAATCGAACCGGCGCGAAGCGTCCGGTCTAATGCTTCTTCGGCAGGTAAAGATCGGTAATCGAGCCGTCGGCGATCTCGGCGGCGAAGAAGACGGTTTCCGAGAGCGTCGGATGCGGATGGATGGTGAGCCCGATGTCGCTCGCGTCCGCCCCCATCTCGAGCGCGAGGACGGTCTCGGCGATCAATTCTCCCGCGTTGACGCCGACCATCGCCGCGCCGAGCAGACGGCGCGTGTTCTTGTCGAACAGGAGCTTGGTCAGGCCCTCGTTGCGGTCCATGGAGCTGGCGCGACCGCTCGCCGCCCACGGGAATGAAGCCTTCTCGTATGCGGTGCCGCCCGCCTGGAGCTGCGTCTCGGTTGCGCCCATCCATGCGACCTCGGGGTCGGTATAGGAGACCGAGGGAATCGTGCGCGCATCGAAGAATGCGTGGTGGCCGGCGATCGCCTCCGCTGCGGTCTTGCCTTCGTGCGTCGCCTTGTGCGCGAGCATGGGCTCGCCGCAGATGTCGCCGATCGCGTGGATGTGCGGCACGTTGGTGCGCAGCTGCCCGTCCACCGGGATGTAGCCGCGCTCGTTGACATTGACGCCCGCGGCCTGCGCGTTGATCTCCTTGCCATTCGGCCGGCGGCCGACTGCCAGCAGTATGGAGTCGAAGACTTCCGGCTTGGGCGCGGCCGTCCCCTCGTAGGTGACCTTGAGGCCATCCTTCTGCGGCTCGATTCTCGCTACCTTTGTCCGGAGCAGAATCTTCTCGTAGCGCTTCTCGATGCGTTTCGCGAGCGGACGCACGATATCCCTGTCGGCGCCGGGGATGAGCGAGTCCATCATTTCGACGACATTGATTCTTGCGCCGAGCGCGTCGTACACCGTCGCCATCTCGAGGCCGATGATGCCGCCGCCGATCACGAGGAGGCGCTTCGGAACCCTGGCAAGCTCGAGCGCGCTGGTGGAATCGATCATCCGCGGATCATCGTAGGGGAAGCCGGGAATTCTGGCGATGGAAGAGCCCGCGGCGATGATGCAGTGATCGAACGAGACGGACTTCGCGCCTTCCGCCGTCTCGACGCGCAGCGTGTGCGGCGAGGCAAACGCCCCCTTTCCATGCACGACCTGAACTTTGCGTTGCTTGGCGAGCCCCACGAGACCCGCGGTGTGCTTGCTGACGACCCCCGTCTTCCAGGCGCGCAGCTTCGCGAGGTCGATCTTGGGCTTGCCGAACTCGACGCCGGCGTGCGCGACCTCCGCGGCCTCCGTCAGCACCCGCGCGATATGCAGCAACGCCTTCGACGGAATGCAGCCCACGTTCAGGCACACGCCCCCGAGCATTGGGTAGCGCTCGACCAGCACCACTTTCTTGCCGAGATCGGCTGCACGGAAAGCGGCGGTATAGCCGCCCGGCCCGGCGCCGAGCACGAGCACCTCGGCGTGGAGGTCTCCCTTGGGGCCGCTGTACGGGGTGACAGGAGTGGCTGCGGGCGGCGTCGTCGCGGGGGCGGCTGGCGCCGGCGCCTTGGCCGCCGCGGGCACCGGCGCCGCTGCGGACGCCAGGGGTGACTTGGCTGCCGGCGGCGCGGCAGCGTCCCTTGCTTCGAGCGTCAGAATCACCGAGCCCTCGGACACCTTGTCGCCCTTCTTGACCCGGAGATCCTTCACCACACCCGGTTGCGGCGCGGGAACATCCATCGTGGCCTTGTCGGATTCCAGCGTGATGAGGGGGTCTTCCTTGCCGACGGCATCCCCCGGCTTCACCAGCACCTCGATCACCGGCACCTCCTTGAAGTCGCCGATGTCGGGAACCCGGATTTCGACGATGTTGCTCACTTGCGTGTCTGGCCGGTGCCGAGGACGACCCACTTGAGCGAGGTGAGCCCTTCGAGCCCGACCGGGCCGCGCGCATGCAGCTTGTCGGTGGAGATGCCAACCTCCGCGCCGAGCCCGTACTCGTATCCGTCCGCGAAGCGCGTGGAGGCGTTGACCATCACCGAGCTCGAGTCCACCTCGCGCAGGAAGCGCCGCGCGCGCGCGCGGTCCTCGGTGACGATGGCGTCGGTATGCTGCGAGCCGTAATTCGCGATGTGCTCGATTGCCTCGTCGAGATCCTTCACCACCCGCACCGAGAGAATGGCGTCGAGGTACTCCGTGTACCAATCGTCCTCGGTCGCGGGCTTCATCGCGGGCACGATCCTGCACGCTTCAGGGTCGCCACGCAGCTCGATGCCCTTGCGGAGGTAGATCTTGCAGAGTGGCGGCAGCACTTTCCGGGCGATGCCGCCTGCAACCAGCAGCGTTTCCATGGTGTTGCAGGTGCCGAGCCGCTGCGTCTTGGCGTTGTCGGCGATGCGGATCGCCATCTTCAGGTCCGCGCGGTCGTCGATGTAGGTGTGGCACACCCCGTGCAGGTGCTTGATCATCGGTATGCGCGATTCGCGCATCAGGCGCTCGATCAGGCTCTTGCCCCCCCGCGGCACGATCACGTCCACGGTGTCCCGCATCGTGACGAGCTCGCCCACCGCGGCGCGGTCGGTGATCTCGATCACCTGCACCACATCCTCCGGCAGCCCGGCGTTCCGCAGGCCCGCGTGCACGCAGGCGGAGATCGCCTGGTTGGACCGGATCGCCTCCGAGCCGCCGCGCAGGATCGCCGCGTTGCCGGACTTCACGCACAGTCCGGCGGCGTCCGCGGTCACGTTGGGGCGGGACTCGTAGATGATGGCGACGACGCCGAGCGGCACGCGCATTTGTCCGACGCGGATGCCGGACGGGCGCCTGCGCAGCGCGGTCACGCGGCCGATCGGATCGGGCAGCCCGGCGATCTGCCGCAGGCCGTCCGCCATGGCCGCGATCCCCTTCCGGTTGAGCGTGAGGCGATCGATCATCGCGGAGTCGAGGTCCTGCCTCTTTGCCGCCTCGACGTCGCGGGCATTGGCCTCGAGCAGCCGCCTGGCATCGCGCTCGATCGCCGCTGCCATCTCCTTCAGCGCCCGGTTCTTGGTCGCGGTGTCTGCCTTGGCGATCACGCGCGCCGCCGCGCGCGCGCGGCGGCCGACACCGTGTATATAGCTCTGGAGATCCATTGAAGATAGAAGGGGCCAGGCTCGAATTTCTGGGTCGAATTTCTCTCGATAGTCGCGGAAACTGACGACACGGTCGGAAATTCGGGAAAGTCGAGCCTGGCCCCTTTTAGCTAGAACAGCGCGGGCTGATCCCGTTCCGCCGCCCTCGCGGCTGCGGCCATTTTACCCCGATTCGGCAAGGACTTGGCCGGCGTGCCCGCGGCAAACCGCAGGGCAAGCCGCAGCAGCTCATCCCACACTTCGCCGCGGATCAGGCCCTTCACCATGCGATCTGCGCGCGCCGCGTGCGCAGCCGCTGTCTCGACCTGCTCCTTCGTGAAGCGGCGGCAATGCTGCTGCATGAGGCCCTGATGGGAGCCGCCCCACACTCTTGCCTCGCGCCACAGCTGCGGCGGTGTCCTGCCGGCGCCGATGCCGTCGAGCACGCGGCCGATAGCGCGAATTTCCTCCGCGATCGCCCACAGCACAAGCGCAGGCGCGACGCCTTCCCCCCTCAGGCCATCGATCATGCGCGCCAGATGCAGCACGTCGCCCGCCAGCATCGCCTCCCCGAGATTGAAGACATCGTAGCGCGTGACGTCGAGCACCGCGTCGCGCGCCTGCTCGAACGCGATCGGGCCGGCCGGGAAGAGCAGCGCAAGCTTCTGCACTTCCTGGTGCGCGGCGAGAAGGTTGCCTTCGACGCGGTCGGCGATGAACTCCAGCGTGTCCTGATCGGCCTCCTGGCCCTGGGCGCGCAGGCGCCCGGCGAGCCACGCGGGCAGCGCCTTGCGTGGTACCGGCTTCGCCTCGATCACGATGCCGGTCCGCTCGAGCGCGGCGAACCACGCGGCTTTCTGCGCGCGCCAGTCGATTCCGGGGAAAACGAGGAGCGTGATGGTGTCAGGCGGCAGGCTGTCGCAGTAGCGCTGCAACGCCTCCGAGCCGTCGGTCCCCGGCTTGCCGGTGGGAACCCGCAGCTCGAGGACACGGCGCGCGGCGAACAGGGACTGTGAGCTGCTGGCGAAAGCTAGCTCGCTCCACCGGAAGCCCGAGTCGGCAGTAAGCACCAGGCGCTCGGTGTAGCCCTCGGCGCGGGCTTTGGCGCGGATGCGATCGGACGCTTCCAGCGCAAGCAGCGTCTCGTCGCCGAATACGGTGTAGAGCGTCTTCAGCTCGCCGGCAAGATGCTGCTGCAGCTGCTCGGTTATTATTCGCACCGCACTGGAGTTCGACACAAACGCGCCAAGGAATTCTAGCGGAATCCCGCGCGGTCAGGGGCCGCGGCGCCGCTGCGTCTAGGTCTTGAGCTTGGCGGCCTGCAGACGCCGCAACAGCTGGCTCACGGCATCGTTGCGCATGTCGCGGTAGAGCAGCGCCTCCTCGGACTCCGAGGCCAGGGCCTGGCTGTCGCTATAAGCATAGTCGCGGCGCAGCACGATCTCGCTCGCGGGGATGTGCTCGCGGTTCCTGCTGTCGGTCAACCGGAAGGACACGCGGTAGCGCAGCTGGAACTCGCTCACGCGCCCGCCGCCACTCAGCGAGAGGATCTGCTTCTCCTGCAGCTCGCCCAGGATCTGCAGGATGACCTCGGCCTCGTCCGCCCGCTCGGCGATGCGAGTGTCGCTGCCGGAGACCACGGCGCGCTTGAATTGGGTGGCGAACACGGAGGTCGGCGCCGCCTGGACGTAGAGTGAGCTGAAGGGAAGGGCCGCGGTGCCGCGGAGCTGGAAGCCGCAGGCGGCGAGGAGCAGCGTCGCCGCGAGAGGGATGAGGGATGAGGGATGAGGGATGAGAAGCCGCACGCGCGTTTCTACGCCACGACGTTAACCAGACGACCCGGCACGATGATGATCTTCTTGACCGTCAAGCCGGCGATCGCTTTCTGAACGAAGGATAGCGCGAGCACGATACGCTCTATGGTGGTCGTGTCGGCATCGCGCGGCACGCGCACGTCGCCGCGCTTCCTGCCGTTTACCTGGACGACCAGCTCGATCTCGTCCTCGATCAGCGCCGCGGGATCGTGCTCCGGCCAGGGCGCGGCGAGAACGTCCTCGCCGAACCTCAATTCGCGCCAGAGGCAATGGCAGAGGTGCGGCGCGATCGGCGCGATGAGCCTGATCAGGATGCTCAGCCCGTCGGTCACGAGCGCCTGAGGTATCGGTTGTGCAGCGGTCGGGCCTGGGCTCGCGATGGCGCCTGGGGCGCGCTCCAGTGCATTGAGTATCTTCATGCCTGCGGAAGCGACCGTGTTGAACTGGTGGCGCCCGATATCGTAATTTGCCTGCTTGAGCGTGCTATGTATCTCCTTGCGCGCCTTGCGGAGTTCTTCTGGCGCCGCGGACCAGTCAACCGGCCGCACGGGGCGCTGCCCGGCCAACACGGATTGCTTCTCGTAAGCGAAATTCCACAGCCGGCGCAGGAACCGCGCCGCCCCTTCCACGCCCGCGTCGCTCCATACCAGCGTGTCTTCCGGGGGCGAGGTGAACATCATGAAAAAGCGCGCGATATCGGCGCCGTAACGGTCGACCAGCTCTTGGGGATCGACGCCGTTGTTCTTCGACTTGGACATGGTGCCGATGCCGCCGAACTCGACTGGCGCGCCGTCGGCCTTGAGGACCGCGCTGCGATTTCCGGCCTCGTCCACGCTGGCATCGATCTCCGCCGGGTTGTAGTACGAAGCCCGGCCGCCGTCCGCCCTGCGGAAATAGATCTCGTTCAGCACCATGCCCTGGGTGAGGAGGTTCGCGAACGGCTCATCGAAGGCGACCAGCCCGAGGTCGCGCATGACCCGGGTCCAGAAGCGCGAGTAGAGCAGATGCAGGATGGCATGCTCGATCCCGCCGACATACTGGTCGACCGGCAGCCAGTAGGCGACGCGCTCATCGGCCATGGCCCGCGCGCTGTCGGGGCAGGCGAAGCGGATGTAGTACCAGGACGAATCCACGAATGTGTCCATGGTGTCGGTTTCACGCTGCGCCGGCTTGCCGCATTTCGGACAGGTGCAGTTGACGAAATCGGGGCGTTTGGCGAGAGGGTTGCCCATGCCGTCCGGCACGCAGTCCTCCGGCAGCACCACCGGCAAATCCGAATCCGGCACCGGCACGTCGCCGCAGGTGCCGCAATGGATGATCGGGATGGGGCATCCCCAGTAGCGCTGGCGTGAAATGCCCCAGTCGCGCAGGCGCCAGAGCACCTGTTTGTCGCCCAGTCCCTTCGCCTTCAGATCGGCCGCGATGGCATCCACGGCCCGGGCGTAGTCGAGACCGTTGTACTTTCCGGAGTTGTAGCAGATGCCGTATTCCACGTACGCCTGCGTCAGGGGAAGCTCGGGGTCGCGGTCCCGCGGCTTGATGACCGAGCGGATGGGCAGGCCGTACTGGGTTGCGAACTCGAAGTCGCGCTGGTCATGCCCCGGAACGCCCATCACCGCGCCTTCGCCGTAGGCCATCAGGACGTAATTGCCGACCCAGACCGGCACCGCCTCGCCCGTGAGCGGATGGGTGATGGAGATACCCGTCGGCATGCCTTGCTTCTCGATGGTGGCGAGGTCGGCTTCCATCACGCTGCCGCGCTTGCATTCCTCGATGAATTCGGCGAGCTTGCGGTTGTCCCGCGCCGCGCGCGCGGCCAGCGGGTGCTCCGCCGCCACCGCCGCGAAGGTCACGCCCATGATGGTGTCGGCGCGGGTGGTGAATACCCAGAGCTTCTCGCTCCTGCCGTCCACCTCATAGGGGAACGCGAAGCGCACGCCGAAGCTCTTTCCGATCCAGTTGGCCTGCATCGTCTTGACGCGCTCGGGCCAGCCGGGGAGCGTGTCGAGCGCGGCAAGCAGCTCCTCGGCGTAGCGCGTGATCGCCATGTAGTACATCGGGATCTCGCGCTTCTCCACG
>DATBKZ010000077.1:0-4124 GCA_036555615.1 Burkholderiales bacterium
TTGACGACGATCGTTTCGACCTTGGTGATCTTCATATTCGCTATAGTGTAGGCTCGGCCCGCCGCGCCCGCCGCAGTCCGCAGTGTGGTCGCCCCGGCTGCCGCCAGTCGACACTCGTCATTCAAGGGGAAGCCCAATGAAAATCGCCCGCACCACGGCGCACACGCTGCGCGTGCCGTACCAGTTCCCGCTGATCAAGGAGACGCAGCACACGCTCGTGACCTTCGTCGAGATCGAGACCGATGACGGCTTGAAGGGCCACGCTTTCTCGGCCTATCCGCTGCGCTTCAGCATCTCGGACTTCATCAACCGCGAGGCGGGCCCGGCCATCGCCGGCATGGATCCCATGCGCCCGGAGGCGGTGCGCAGCACGCTCTACTGGCGGCTGTCCAACAAGCACTACATGGGCACCTGGTCGTGCGCGGCCAGCATGATCGACGTCGCGCTGTGGGACATCAAGGGGAAGGGCCTGAAGCAGCCGATCTGGAAGCTCCTCGGAGGCGCGCGCGAGAAGTGTCCGGTCTACATCACCTGGGGCCTGCCCCGCTACAGCCGCGAGGAGCTGGTGGAAGCGGCGAAGCTCATGATCGCGGAGGGCCACACGCAACTGAAGATGGCGATCGCGGCGGGGAAGGATCCGGCGGCGCACATGTACGGGGAGCCGACCGACGACGACATCCTAGAGGATGCCGCGCGCATCCGCCACGTGCGCGAGAAGCTCGGCGACAAGGTCACGCTCATGATCGACGCCAACAAGAACGCGCGGCTGCCGCAGGCGATACGGCTCGCGCAACTCGTCGCTGACTGCAAGCTCGCGTGGTTCGAGGATCCCGTGCTGAAGGCGGACCCGCGGCTGATGGCGAAGCTGCGCCGCGAGACCACGATCCCGATTGCCGCCGGCAGCACCGGCACCTACGACCTCGCCTACCTGCGCGAGTATTTCGTCAACGAATCGATCGACATCGCGCAGCCCAACGTGCGCGACATCGGCGGCTTCACCGGCGCGCTCTACGCGGCGGGGCTCGCGCAGGCGTTCAACATCCAGCTCGAGATGGGCGGCAACTATCCGCACCTCAACATGCACCTGCACGCCGGCGTGCCGAACGGCGGGCGCATCGAGTTTCACCTCGGCGGCTGGCGCATCGGGGAAGCGCTGTTCGAGGGCATGCCGAAGCCGGTGCGAGGCTGGGTCACGCTGCCGGAGGCGCCCGGCCTCGGCTTCACGCCCAAAGCCGGCATCCTCGACCTCGCGGTCAAATAGAAGTTTGCCCCGCCGCCATGAATCTTCAGCTGAGCATCGGCATGTCCTCCAATCCACGCACGTGGCCGGTCTTCGACGGCCGCGTGAAGCCCGACGGCATCGAACTGATCCCGAGCCGCGTGCATCCCTCGGAGCTGTTCTGGCGCCAGCTCCGGTTCGCGGATTTCGACGTCTCGGAAATGTCGTTCTCCTCGCTCCTGATGGCGAAGGCGCGGGGAGACGAGCGCTGGGTCGGCGTGCCGGTATTCACCACGCGCAAGTTCTACCACGCCGCGATACTCGTGCGGCGCAAGGCAGGCATCCGCGCGCCGGCAGACCTGAAGGGCAAGCGCGTCGGCGTCCCGGAGTACCAGCAGACCGCGGCGCTGTGGGCGCGCGGCGTGCTGCAGGAGGAATTCGGCGTCGAGCCGCGGCACATGGAGTTCTGGATGGAGCGCGGCGCCTCCATCAGCCATGGCGGTGCCGTCGGCTTTACCGCGCCGGCGGGCGTCACGATCCACACGATCCCGCCCGAAAAAAGCCTGGGCGGGATGATGCTCGCGGGCGAGCTCGACGCGGCGCTGCATTACATCGTGGACCGCAACCTGGTCGACCGCAGCACGGCCGAATTGTGGAGCCATCCGGACATCGGGCCCCTCTTTCCCGACCCCGTCGCGGAGGGCGTGCGCTACTACCGCAAGACCGGGATCCTCCCCATCAACCACGGCATGGTCATCAGGAGAGAGCTTGCCGAAAAGCACCCCTGGGCAGTGCTCAATCTCATCAAGGCCTTCGATCGCGCCAACGACATCGCCGACCGGGAGCGGCTCGAGCACGCGGAGTATCATGTCGCCACCGGCCTGCTGCCGCCGGAGGCGACGGCGGCATTGCGCACGCCGCTCGTGCGCCACGGCGTCCGCGCGAATCGCAAGACGCTGGAAACCGCGGCACGCTACTCGTGCGAGCAAGGCTTGACGCCGCGACAGCTGAAGCTTGAGGAAGTGTTCGCGCGCAGCGCGCTGGAGCAGTAATCGCTACTGACGGGAAAATGCAGTCCATGGAGCTGAAGCTGCTGGGCCCGGGCTTCGCCGCGGAGGTGCGCGGGGTCGGGCTCGGCGATGTGGCGGAACGCGACGATGCCTACGCATACGTGCGCGCGGCGTTCGAGGCGCACTCGGTGCTGGTGTTCCGCAGCCAACCCATCACCAATGAACTGCAGGTTGCCTACTCGAGGCGCTTCGGCCCGCTGGAGATCGCCAAGGCCGCCTCGCGCGGGGAAGGCACGCCGTTTTCCATCCTCACCAACATCGAGCCGGACGGCAGCCTCGTGCCGCCCGATCACAAGGAAGCGCTGCGCGCGCGGGCGAACCAGCTCTGGCACACCGACAGCTGCTTCAAGGACCCGCCGGCGCTCGCCTCCGTGCTGTCAGCGCGCGTCATCGCATCGGCCGGCGGCGAGACCGAGTTCGCGTCCATGCGTCTGGGCTGGGAGCGCCTGCCGGCTGCAATGCGCGCGCGGCTCATGGATGCCTGCGCTTGGCATGACTACGGGCATTCGCGCGGGAAGATTGCCCCGCACCTTGCCTCCGAGCGCGAGAAGTCCACGCTGCCGCCGGTGCGCTGGCGCATCCGCTGGCGCAACCCGGCGAACGGCCGCGACTCGCTTTACCTCGCCTCACACACCTGCGGGATCGACGGCATGGCGCGCGACGAGGCGCTCCGGCTGATCGACGATCTGATCGCGCACGTCACGGCGCCCGGACATACCTATCGCCACCGCTGGCAGCCGGGGGATGTCATCATGTGGGACAACCGCTGCGTGCTGCATCGCGGCCGGCCGTGGCCTGACGATCAGCCGCGCCACGTCGTCCGCACCACGATCTCCGCCACCGACGCCGACGGCCTCGCCGACTTGCGGCCGCCGGAAAAGGCAAGGCAGCGGGATGAAGTAAGAAGGATGACCTGACCGCCTTCTGCCTTCTGCCTTCTGCCTTACGTCAGAAGCGGTAGCGTAGCTCCACTCCATACTCCCGCGTCGAGTTTTCCGGCTCGAGCACGCCAAGCCCACCGCCGATGGGCTCGATCTCGGAGTCCTTGATCTTCCAGTAGTGAAACCAAGGCCCAACTGCCCACCGCCCGTTCTCGAGCATCAGGTAGGCCCGGTAGCCGCGGCCGTTCTTCTGATCATTCTTGACGTCGGGAAGGCCGAGCCCGGTATCGCTCAGCTTGGATTCCTGCTGCCCCTTCAGGAACCAGTCATATTCCGCCGTAGGCGCGACGACCCAGCGCCCGCCGGCGCGAAAACGCGCGGTCAAGCCCACGGGGATGTAGTAGTAGCGGGAATAGCGCTGGTAGCCGGCGGCGCCGGTGGAGCTGTACCCCCTGAGGTCGTTGTACAGGTACCGGTAGCCGAATCCGATATACGGCGACAGGGCATAGCTGTCTCCGGGCAGATAATCCCTGCCGACCACTACCCGCGCCTCGCCGAGCCAGTCCGGAACATCGTCCAGCGTGCCGGTGCCCACGCTCTCGTACTCCAGCAGACCATAGGACACACGCAGGTCGATGCGGGCGTACACGCGATTCGGAGCGGTAGCCGTGTACGCGCCGACAAAGCCCGTCCGTTCTCCCTCGAGCTTCATGAAATTGGGCTCTTCGTACTCGTAGTGCGCGACCTGCCCGCCGATCTCCCAGCCGCGCTGCGTGATGAGCGGATTGGGTTGCGATCCCTGAGCGGCTGCGGATGCGGAAAGTGTGGCAGCCAGCGCGGCCGCCAAGACAAACATACCCGAATGGTTGATCTTCACCGACCCTCCCCGAAAGCGTAACGGGGAGAGCGTGACGGAAAAGGCGCCGCTCGTAAAGCGCGCCTCGGAAGCGGGGG
>DATBKZ010000078.1:0-48829 GCA_036555615.1 Burkholderiales bacterium
ACCTCGGCCAGCCGGAAACCGACCCATGCGGCGTCCCCCAGGCGGAGGGGCGAGGGAAAATGTCGGGCGCCGATCTTGTCGACGATCGCCTGCAGGACCTCGCGGCACAGGGGCTCCACTTCGCGCACGTTGTCATCTGCCGGAATTGGCTCGACCGTTGCGGAGATCAGGTGATTGGGCGCGACCCGCGTCTCGCGGATGCGAAAGCGCCCGCCGCCGCGCGCGAGGAGGTGAAACAGCCCGGGCTGCGGCATGTCCCAGCTCTCGATCGTGGCGAAGCAGCCAACCGATTCGGGGACCGCTGCCGTCCCCACCTCGCGCCCCTCGCGGATCAGGCACACGCCGAAGGGGCGCGCATCGCGCAGGCACGCCTTGGTCATCTCGACGTAGCGCTGCTCGAACACCTTGAGGGGCAGCACCCCCTCCGGGTAGAGGACCGTGTGCAGCGGGAAGATGAATGTTTCGTGGGCGGGAGCCGTCGCCACGGATTACGCCCTGATCTCGCGGTGCCGGATCAGCACCTGGGAGCGGCCGCGGAAGCCGGCGGCCAGCCGCTCGGCAAAATAGACCGAGCGATGCCGCCCGCCGGTGCAGCCGATGGCGACCGTGAGGTAGCTGCGGTTGTCGCGGGCGAAGGCGGGCAGCCAGTCGGAGACGAAGCGGCGGATGTCCTCGAGCATTTTCCGCGTCTGCGGGTCGGACTCGAGAAACTCGATCACGGCTTGGTCGCGGCCGGTCAACGGCTGCAGGCGCGGATCGTAGTTGGGATTGGGCAGGCAGCGCACGTCGAATACGAGATCGGCGTCGAGCGGCACGCCGTGCTTGAAGCCGAACGACTGGAACAACAGTGTCAGGCCGGTGGCCGGGATGCCCACGAGATCCTTGACCCAGTTGCGCAGCGTATTCGGTCCGAGATCGCTCGTATCCACGCGGTCCGCCAGATCCGCGACCCCGGCCAGCAGCCCGCGCTCGCGCTCGATGCACTCGGTCAGCGTCAGGACCCCGTCGGAAAGCGGGTGGCGCCGCCTCGTTTCGGAAAAGCGCTTGATCAGCGTGTCGGTCTTGGCTTCCAGGAACAGCACCCGCACGTCGTGGCCGCCGGCGCGGAAATCGGCGAGCTGCCGCGGCAGTTCGGTGAGCGCCTCCGGGCTCCGCAGTTCCACGCTCAGGGCAACGTGAGGATGGCCGGCTCCGGCCAGGTAGCCCACGGTCTGCGGCAGCAGCCGGGCAGGCAGGTTGTCGACATAATAATAGCCCGCGTCCTCGAGCACGTTCAACGCGACGCTCTTGCCCGAGCCGGAAAGACCGGTAATCAATATCAGCTGCATACGCAGAAAGGCGTGACAATTCTGTCACGCATCACTTGTCACTTGTCGCGCTTCTTCATGCTCTCGGACTGGCGGCTGACAAACTCCTGCGTGCTGTCGAAGCCGCGCAGCTGCAGCACGTAATTGCGCACCGCCGCCTCGGTGAGGACGGCAAGGTTGCGGCCGGCCGCGACCGGTATCGAGACCTTGCGGATGTCCACGCCCATGACCGGCTCGGAGCCGGGCTTGAGCGGCAGCCGCTCCAGTGGCGCGGCCTCCCCAGCGGGCTTCTCCAAGTGGACGATCAACTTCAGATTCTTGCGGGGGCGCAGCGCCGCTTCGCCGAATATGGTGCGGATGTTGAGCACGCCCAGGCCGCGCACCTCGAGGAAGTCCTTGAGCAGCGCCGGGCAGCGCCCTTCCACGGTTTCCGGGCCGATGCGGTAGAGCTCGACGACGTCGTCGGCGATCAACCCGCTGCCGCGGCTGATGAGCTCCAGCCCCAGCTCGCTCTTGCCGACGCCCGAGTCGCCCGTGATCAGCACCCCCATGCCGAGCACGTCGAGGAACACCCCGTGCGTGGTGCTGCTCTCCGCCAACGCCCGCGCGAGATAGGGGCGGAGCATCCACATCAGCTCGACGCTTGGCACCGGCGACCGGAAGAGGGCGGTTGCCCGGGATTCGGCAATCTCCACCAGCGGCTGCGGCGGCGGTTCGTCCCCCGCGACGATGTAGCAGGCGAGTTCCTGGGTCGCGGTCGGGGCGAGCTGCGAGCGGCAGCCTGCGGCATCCAGGCCGTTGAGGTAAGCGACCTCCGAGGCGCCCAGGACCTGGATCAGGTTGGGATGGATGAAATTGAGGTGGCCGATCAGCCCGCGCGACGAGTCCTTGGTGTGCGCGCTGTTGAGCGACTTGGCGCCGCCATTGCGCCCGGCAACCCACTCGAGCTTCAGCTTCTCGCGATTGTCCTCAAACAACCGGGCTATGCTGACCTGCGCCATGGGGCTGCCAGTTGGTGATCAGCTGGTGCATCTCCTCCGCGGAGGCCGCGGCCCGCATCCGCTCGCGGAACGCCTTGTCGCTGAACATTTGCGCCAGCTCCGACAGCAGCTGGAGATGCACGTCGGTGGCCCGGTCCGGCACCAGCAGCACGAAGATGAGCTCTACCGGCTGGCCGTCGGGGGCGTCGAACGGGATTCCCTGCTTGGTGCGCACCAACGCGCCGAGCGCCTCCTTCAGCCCCTTGACGCGCCCGTGGGGGATGGCGATGCCCCGGCCGAGTCCGGTCGACCCCAGCTTCTCGCGGGCGAACAGGCTGTCGAACACCTGGCTGCGCGCGATCTGGTGGTGGTTCTCGAACAGCAGGCCGACCTGCTCGAACAGGCGCTTCTTGCTGCCGACGTCGAGGTCGAGCATCACGTTGGCGAGCGGGAGCAGCTTGGCGATCAGATTCATGGGGGCGCGCGAATCGGGTGGCTGCCGGTCGCCCGTCAGCGGGAGCCGCGATGCTTGAGCGGCTTGCCGTCGTGGCGGCGCTCGAGGGACTTTTCCTTGTGCTTGATCATGGTCCGGTCGAGCTTGTCCACCAAGCCGTCGATCGCGGCGTACATGTCCGCGTCCGCATTCTCGCAAAAGATGTCCTTGCCCCGCAGGTGCACGTTGGCCTCGATCCGGTGCAGCAGCTTCTCGACCGAGAGGATCACGTTGACCTCGATCAGATGGTCGAAATGATGGGTGATGCGCGCGAGCTTGCTCGAAACATACTGCCGAATCGGCGGCGTGATGTCGACATGATGGCCGGTCAGGTGCAGGTTCATGCTGGGTTCCTAGATGGATTTTCGCAGATTGGCTGGAAGGATTTGCAGGGACTCGCGGTACTTTGCCACGGTGCGGCGGGCGATCACGATCCCCTGCTGCGACAGGATCTCCGATATCTGGCCGTCGGACAGCGGCCGCCGCGCATTCTCCGCCGCGACCAGCTGCTTGATCAAGGCGCGGATGGCGGTGCTGGACGCCGCGCCACCGGCCTCGGTGGTGACGTGGCTGCCGAAGAAGTACTTGAGCTCGAAAATGCCGCGCGGGGTATGCATGTACTTCTGCGTGGTCACCCGCGAAACGGTGGACTCGTGGAGGCTCAACGTGTCGGCAATCTCGCGCAGGACCAGCGGGCGCATGGCCACCTCGCCGTGCTCGAGGAAATGCCGCTGCCGGTCCACGATTGCCTGCGACACGCGCAGGATCGTGTCGAAGCGCTGCTGCACATTCTTGATCAGCCACTTGGCCTCCTGCAGCTGGCTCGCGAGCTGCTGCGAACCGGCGCTGCGATTGCGCTGCAGGATCTCGGCATACAGGCGGTTGATGCGCAGCCGCGGCATCGCGTCCGGGTTGAGGGAGGCAAGCCAGACGCCCTTGACCTTCTTCACGATCACGTCGGGCACCACGTAGCGCGTTTCCTCGGACGAAAAGTTGCGGCCCGGCTTGGGATTCAAGCTGATGATCAGCTTCTGCACCGCCCGCAGCGCCGCATCATCGCAGTGCAGCAGCTTTTTCAAGCGGGCGAAATCGCGCGCGGCCAGGGTCTCCAGGTGATTCCGTGCCGTCTCCAGCGCCTCGACGAGGTAGGGCGTGTCCGGCGGCAGGGCCGCAAGTTGCAGGGCCAGGCACTCGCCGAGGCTGCGGGCCCCCACGCCGGCCGGCTCCAGGTGCTGCAGATGTCTCAGGGCGATCTGCAGCTCATCGAGATCGACCTCGAGCTCGGCAGGCAGGAGCGCCGCGAGTTCCTCCAGGCCCTGAGTGAGGTAGCCATCATCATCCAGCGAATCGATCAACAGCGCGACCAGCTGGTGGTCCCGCGCGGAGAGCTTGGTCAGGGCGATCTGCGACAGCAGGTGCGCCCGCAGGGTCGGGGCCTCGGCTGCAATCTGCTGATGCTCGCCGTCTTCAGCTTCATCGCGGTAGCCGGGAGCCGGCGCATCGTCGAGAGCGGTCGCCGCGCCAGCGTCGGCCTCTGCAGCGGGCGCCTCGCTCTCCGGCTCGTCGCTTGCAGGCGCGGGCTCGGCGGCGCGCACGACCGTATCTGCGGCCGTGGGCGGCGGCTCGCGCGCGTCGTCCTCGCGCTCCAGCAATGGATTTTCCTGGAGGATGCGCTCGAGCTCCTGGTTGAGCTCGAGCGTCGAAAGCTGCAGCAGGCGGATCGACTGCTGCAGCTGCGGCGTGAGCGTGAGGTGCTGGGAAAGACGGAGCTGGAGTGAATGCTTCATTCGATTGCGCTGGATCGGCCTGGGCCGGATGGGGCAGGAATGGCACCTGCGCCCTTCGACGTATCTAACGTAATCCCGTGCATGGCGGCAAGGTCCGATTGCCCCCGCATCCAATCGTTCGGGGAAGACACCACCAAAAGGGCCCTAGAGGCGGAAATGCTCTCCCAGATAGACCCGTCTTACGCTTTCATTATAAACGATTTCTTCCGGCTTGCCGTAGGCGAGCACGGTGCCATCGTTGATGATGTAGGCGCGGTCGCAAATGCCAAGGGTTTCCCTCACGTTGTGGTCCGTAATCAGCACGCCGATGCTGCGCGCCTTGAGGAATCCGATGATCTTCTGGATGTCCAGCACGGCGATCGGGTCGACCCCGGCGAAGGGCTCGTCGAGCAGGATGAAGCGCGGCTCGGCCGCGAGGGCGCGCGCGATCTCCACGCGCCGCCGCTCCCCGCCCGACAGGCTCGCCGCCAAGCTTGCCCGCAGGTGGCTGACATTGAGCTCGCGCAGGAGGTCATCCAGCCTGTCGCGGATGACCTCGGGGTCGTTGTTGTGCAGCTCCAGCACGGCCTGCACGTTTTCGGCGACTGTGAGGCGCCGGAAGATCGAAGCCTCCTGCGGCAGATAGGACAGGCCGAGACGCGCCCGCCGGTGCATGGGCGCATGGGTGAGCCGGATGTTGTCGAGAAACAGCTCCCCGCCGTCCATCGGCACCAGGCCGACCATCATGTAGAAGCAGGTGGTCTTGCCGGCCCCGTTGGGCCCCAGCAGCCCGATCACCTCGCCGCTGCGCACCTCCAGTGAGACGTCTTGAACCACGACGCGCGAGCGGTAGCGCTTCCTCAAGCGTTCGGCGCGCAGCTCGCTGCTCGCGCGCGGCGCGGCCGCCGCAGGCGCGGCATGGCTCGCGGCGTCCGCGACTTTATTTTCCGCGGGTCCCGGTTTCTTCACGAGGCGCAGTGATCGATTCGGTGGGTTTGAGGCTGACGGGCGCGCCCGCCGACGGCTTGTCCTTGGACTTGGGCTGGATCACGGCTCGCACCCGGCCCGTGGCGCCGCTCGCCGCCGCTTCCGCGCCCGCGCCGGTGACCTTGAAGAACTCGGACTTGGCATCGTAGGAAATGTAGTTACCGCGGACCTCGTCCTGGCCGCGCTTCAGCTGCGCGCCGTTGAACATCTGCATGGACTCGGCCCGGCCGTCGTATTCGATGCGCTCCGCCCATCCCTCGATGTACTCGTCGAATCCCTCGCGCTTCTGCCGGAAGTGGGCGGGGCTGCCCCAGGTCGTGCCGTGGCGAAACCCATCCTGGTCCTGGCGGACCTGCATGCGGTCGCCGCGGATCTGGAGCGTGCCCTGCGTCAGCACGACATTGCCCTCGAACAGGGCGATCTGCCGGCTGTCGTCGATGGTGACCCTGTCGGCCTCCAGGTTGACCGGCTTGTCGCGGTCGGCTCTCTCGGCGGCCGCGGGCGCCGCAAGCGCCGCCGCGAAGCAGCAGGCAAGCGCCCGCCTGCGGGCGGCATAGTAGCGACCCCGGTCAGCGGCCGGCATTTCCGCGCGGTGCCTTGCTCGGCTCATATGTGCCCCGCACCTTCGACAACAGCTTGATCACCCGCGTTTCGTTGTTCATCTCGAGGCCCTCGGCCGTGACCGTATTGGCTTCGTCGAACAGGGTCACCGAGCGGTCCGTCAGGGCGATGTGACGGTCCGGGACCACGTGCAGGAAACTGGTGCGCATCACCAGCTCGCCCGAGCTCTCGTGCGCGGTGCGTGTGACCCGGACGTCGTCCTGGAAATACACATGATCGCCCTTGGCCGACACGATGCCCTGGTTCGCCGTGACCGTCACGGTTGCTTGCGGCGAGCCGTAACTCACGAATTTCGGCGCCGTGAGCAGCGTGCTGTCATCGTCCGGATAATGCACCAGTTTCACTGCCGACAGCGTGTAGCGGGCGGTTCCAGCGGCACTCATGCGCACGCTCGACAGCTTCTCCACGATGTAATCGGGGTCGTGGCGGCTTGGGCCGACCAGATCCTGCGCCGGCGCCTGCACGAAGCGGTCGAGCCAGAAGGTGAGGCCCGCCAGCATGCCCGCCAGGACGAGCGGCGCCAGCGTCGTCAAGCGGCGGCCGCGCATGAAGAAAATCTCCTGTCCGTCATCGTGTCGCGCTCGTGCCGCTCATGGGTTCGGGGACGCGGCAGGCTGCGCAACCGGCAGTCCGCGCGCGCGCAGGATGATTTCGCAAACCTCGCGCACCGCGCCGCGCCCGCCGCGGGCGCGGGTGACGTACTGCGCCCGCCGGCGCACCGGCGCCGGGGCGTCCGGGACCGCGACCGCGAGCCCGCAGCGCTCCATCACCGGCAGGTCGGGAAGGTCGTCGCCGACGAAGGCGCAGGTCCCGCCGGCGACGCCACAGTGCTTCAGGATCTCGTCGAATGCCGCGAGCTTGTCCGAGGCGCCCTGGAACAGAAGCTCGATGCCCAGGTTGCGCGCGCGCGCCTCGAGCGCGCGCGAGCTGCGGCCGCTGATGATCGCAGCCACCACGCCGTTTTCCCTCAGCATCCGGATGCCGTGCCCGTCGTAAACGCTGAATGCTTTCAGTTCCTCGCCGGAATCCGCGTAATAGAGCCCGCCATCGGTCAGCACGCCGTCCACGTCGAAGATGGCGACGCGGATTTTCTTCGCGCGTTCGTACAAGTCCTGCATGTCAATCGCCGGTCACACGGCGCGCGTCACGATGCAAGCCCGCAGGTGGCGGCCGATTTCAAATGACCTTGGCCCGGAACAGATCGTGCATGTTCAGCGCCCCCAGCAGCTTCTGGTCGTCGTCCACCACGATCAGCTGGTTGACCTTGAAGCGCTCCATGATCTCGACGGCCTCGGCGGCGAGCTTGCCGGGGCCGATGGTGCGCGGTCCCCGCGTCATGACGTCCGCAATGATGGCGCGGCGCAGATCCACGCCCTTTTCCAGGCTGCGGCGCAGATCGCCGTCGGTGAAGATCCCGATGACGCGTCCCTGCGCGTCGAGCACGGTCGTCATGCCCATCCGCCCGCGCGATATCTCGAGCATGCCTTCGAGAGCGGTCGCCGTTTGCACGACACGCGGCGCGTTGTCGCCGCCACGCATCACGTCGCGGACGTGCGTGAGCAGCTTTCGCCCCAGCGCGCCGCCGGGATGGGCCGCGGCGAACTCGTCCCGAGTGAACCCCCTCGCCTGCATCAGGGCAAGCGCCAGCGCATCACCGAGGGCGAGAGCCGCGGTCGTGCTGGCCGTCGGCGCGAGGTTGAGGGGGCAGGCTTCCTTCTCGGCGCCCGCGTAGAGGTGGACATCGGCCTCGCGGGCCAGCGCCGACTGGGGATTGCCCGTCATCGCAACAAGTTTCGCGCCCTGGCGCTTCAACAGCGGGACGATCGCCAGCAGCTCATCGCTCTCGCCCGAATTCGACAGCGCGATGAATACGTCATCGCGCGCGATCATGCCGAGATCGCCATGGCTTGCTTCCGCGGGGTGTACAAAAAACGCGGGCGTGCCGGTGCTGGCAAGTGTGGACGCGATCTTGCGCGCAATATGCCCCGATTTGCCGATGCCGCTGACGACCACTCGGCCGCGACAGTTCAATACCGTCTCGACAGCTTGCGCGAAACGCCGATCCAGCTTGCCGATGAGATCGGAGACGGCCCGGGCCTCGATCTCCAGCACTTCGCGTGCCATGGCGAGCGCTGCGTCTTCACTGGAAGCGCGGCCGGCGCTGCGGGGTGCCGTCTTCATGGCGGAGAAAGTATAGCAGAATCAACCTCATTTCCTGCCGCCGCGCCTTGCAATTCGCGAGCGATGAGGCATCATTCATTGCAGCATGCATTCGCTGTTGCAGTCCATCCTGATCCTGCTCGCCACTGCGGTGTTGGTCGTCGTCGTTTTCCGCTCGCTCAGGCTCCCGCCGCTGCTTGGCTACCTGATCGTGGGCGTCGGGATCGGTCCGCATGCGCTGGCGTGGATTCCCGACACCGAGGCGGTGCACCAGCTCGCCGAATTCGGCGTGGTATTCCTGATGTTCAGCATCGGCCTTGAATTCAGCCTGCCGAGGCTCCTCACCATGCGCCGGATCGTGTTCGGGCTCGGCGCGGTTCAGGTGCTGCTCACCCTGCTGGTGGTATGGTCAGTCGCCGCCGCGCTCGGCGTCGAGTGGCGGGCGGGCCTGATACTGGGCGGGGTGCTGGCGATGGCCTCGACCGCGATCCTCGCCAAGCTGCTCGCGGAACGCGTCGAGCTCAACTCGTCGCATGGCCGGAGAATCATCGGCATCCTGCTCGCCCAGGACCTTGCAGTGGTGCCGCTGCTGATACTCGCGCCGGCGCTGGCAGCCGGCACCGGGACGCTACTCCTCAGTCTCGGTCTTGCCGTCGCCAAGGCGGTGGCGATTCTGGCCGTATTGCTCTACCTCGGCCAGCGGTTGATGCGCGGCTGGTTTCACCTCGTCGCGCGCCAGAAATCCGCGGAGCTCTTCGTGCTCAACGTGCTCCTGATCACGCTGGGACTTGCCTACGTCACCGAGCTGGCGGGACTGTCTCTCGCACTCGGCGCGTTTCTCGCCGGGGCGCTCATCTCCGAGACCGAATACCGTTACCAGGTGGAAGTGGACATCCGGCCGTTCCGCGACGTCCTGCTGGGACTGTTCTTCGTCACCATCGGCATGATGCTCGACCCGCAGGTCGTGCTCGGGCAGGCGCATTGGGTGCTGCTGCTGCTCGCCGCGCTGCTCGCCGTCAAGGCGTCGATCATCTTCGGCCTGAGCCTGGCATTCGGGGCCGAAGCCCCGGTTGCGCTGCGCACCGGGCTTGCGCTGGCGGCGTGCGGTGAGTTTGGCCTCGTGCTGCTCGCTCAGGCCAACGGTTTAGGGCTGATGACCGAAGGCATCATGCAGCCGGTGCTCGCGACAATGCTTCTGTCCATGATGGCGACGCCCTTCATCGTCGAGCGCAGCGAGCACATCGCTCGCGGCTGGACGCGGTCCGACTGGATGCACCGGGCGATGCAACTGCACAACATCGCGGTGCAGTCCATGTCCGCGGAGGAGCACGTGGTCATCTGTGGCTATGGACGCAGCGGGCAGAACCTGGCGCGGCTGCTCGAGCAGGAATCGATCGCGTTCATCGCGCTGGATGTCGATCCGCAGCGTATCCGCGAAGCAACGGCGGCGGGGGAAAGCGTGGTGTTCGGGGATGCCGCGCGCCGCGAGGTGCTGATCGCGGCGGGCCTGCTGCGGGCAAAGGCACTCGCCATCACGTACTCGGATACGGCATCGGCCCTGCGCATACTCGGTCACGTCCAGGAACTGCGGCCGGGGCTGCCGGTGGTGGTGCGAACGCTGGATGACTCGGACATCGACCGCCTCAAGGAAGCCGGCGCAGCGGAGGTCGTCGCCGAGGTCATGGAAGGCAGCTTGATACTTGCCTCGAGCGCGCTCATGTTGCTCGGGGTGCCGCTCAGCCGCGTGCTTGCGCGCATACGCGAGACGCGCGAGCAGCGCTATAGCCTGTTCCGCGGATTCTTTCGCGGCATCACCGACGAGGCGGAGAGCATGGAGGAAGCGCGGCAGCCGCGGCTGCATTCCGTGACGATCGCACCGGGCGCCGCAGCCGTGGGCAAGACGCTCGGCGAGATCGGCCTGGACGCTCTCAGCGTGGAGGTCAATGCGGTGCGCCGCCGCAACATTCGCGGGGTGGCGCCCGAGCCGGAGACCCGTATCGAGGCGGGCGATGTGCTGGTGCTGCTTGGCGCGGCGGACGATCTCGCGGCGGCCGAAATCAGGTTGATGCAAGGCTGACGCCGCCTAGAGCAGGCTCGCCCCGCCGCAGTTGGTGACCGATGCGCGCCAGCTCGCCGGCGGACCGGCGGCGTAGCAACCCCCGGGGCCCGTCGGCGCGGTGCCGCCCGAGCCGCCACCGTACACGGAGAACTGGAACGCGCCACCCAGCGGATCCCCGTCGTCGATCTTGCGGTCGATTTCCGCCAGGATGCCAGAAGGAATCCGGTTCCCGGTCTTGATATTGTGGCGCATCGCCGGAACCGGCGGACCGGCAGGGCCCGTGCCATAGGCATTGTCGAGGACCACCTGAACGTAAGCGCCGAAGGGATTGCCTGGCACGGAGGCAAAAGTCTCGGGAGCCGGTGCGAAGGTATAGATACCGTTGACGAAGCCGGCGCGCGAGAGGTGCTCCCACACGACGATGTACTCTGGCGACTGACAAGGGGCAGCACAGGCGGCGGCAAATTCGATCTGGTTATTGCCATTTCCATTGGCCGTGGCCCCCGCGATGTTAGCCGTCGCCAGGCCGTAGTCGCCAGGCAGGGCGCGGAAGCGGTCGAGGAAGCCGAAGTAGGCGGCCCTGACCCCGTCCTGCTGCGAGATCAGGTTGCGCACGCGGGCGCTTGTGATCAGCTCTTGGCCCTTGAGCACACCGCCCAGCAGCAGGCCGATGATCACGAGCACAATCGCGATCTCGATCAGGGAATAACCTGCTTGACCATGCATTCTTAGCAGCCTTGGGGATCTGCGCAATGACGATAGAGCAAGATTTATACGGATAACGGGCTAGAACTTCCCAGTGTAGGGTTCAACGTCTCGCGCTCCCGGTGAACAATGAACCCGAAAACAAGAACGCCCGCTTCAGCGGGCGTCCAACCTTGAGCTGGGATTGGGGCGTTTCTCTTAGAGCAGGCTTGCTCCGCCACAGTTGGAGACCGACGGCGCAATCCAGGCGCCACCAGTAAGGCACGTTGCGACAGTCGGCGACGTGCCACCCGAGCCGCCGTTGTAGACGGAGAATTGAAACACGCCGCCCAGCGGATTGCCGTCATCGACCTTGCGGTCGATCTCGGCCAGGATGTCGGACGGGATCTGGTTGCCGGTCTTGATATTGTGGCGTACCGCCGGCGGGGCGGCCGGGTCACCATAGGCATTGTCGTAGACCACCTGGATGTAGCGGACGTAGGGGTTGGTGGGCACGGAAGCGGGACTCTCGGGAGCAGCTGCATAGGTATAGCTGCCGTTGACGAAGCCCGCGCGCGAGAGGTGCTCCCACACGACAATGTATTCTGCCGACTGGCAGGGAGCGGCGCAGGCGGCCGCTGCAAACTCGATCTGGCCATTGGCATTGCCGTTGGCAGTGGCATTCGCAATATTGGTCGTCGCCAGACCGTAGTCTCCGGGCAGGGCGCGGAAGCGGTCGAGGAAGCCGAAATAGGCAGCCTTGACCCCATCCTGCTGCGAGATCAGGTTGCGCACGCGGGCGCTGGTAATCAACTCCTGACCCTTGAGCACGCCGCCCAGCAGCAGGCCGATGATCACGAGCACGATCGCGATCTCGATCAGGGTAAATCCACTTTGTTTACGCATGACGCATATCCTCCAATATCCCCCGGGTAGCGGCAGATTACGCAAGTCTCATGCCAATTAATCCTCGGACATGGTAGACACAGCACCTGCAATTTCGCTTCATCGTGAAATATATCACAGTCGTTTAGGTTTAACTCGCAACTCTCTGTAATATTGGATGTTTTGTTGCATTCTCGCGGGCATGTCGTAGACAGGTTTGAGTATTTAGTGCTTGAATATTAAGGGAATACGTCCCGGTTGTGGCTTGGGGTGTCGGTTTTTCGGCAGTGGTGACGCCTTTCCGGCGGCTTCGAGTTCTTTCAGCCGCTCCATCAGAAAATGAATTTCCTTAGGTTCGGTGACCTCGCCGCTCGCGAGCAGCCCACCGAGCAGCACCTTGGCGGCCTCCAGTTCCCCCAGATCCTCGAGTATGAAGATACGCATCTGCCGCGCCCAGTTAGACGCATTCTGCGCCTGGTGCGCGATGGCCTCGGCATAGGCAAGCGCGAGGCGCACATCGCGCAACCGGTGCTTGGCCATGACGGCGCAGTGAGCGAGCCAGCGCCAGCGCCGGTCGGGGTCGCGGTCGAATTCTTTGCGCACGAACTCGCACATCTGGCGCCGCTTTTCCTCCTCCGGAACCTGCGAGTAGATCTGCGAGGCCATCAACAATGGATATTGGCCGACCGGATCGAGCTCGAGTATCGTGCGCAGCCATGCGATGACACGGTGATAATCCAGTTCCTGAAACGGGACGCTGATCCCCGGCTGGTTGTCGAACGCCTGAAGATACAGGGTGAGCAGCTGGGCAAGCGCGATCGGCTCGCCCAGCGCAAGAGGGCGCAGCAATGCAGGCGGCGGCGGGGCGCTGAGCGCCTCGGCACGCGCATTCGGGCGGGCCTGCAGTGCCTGCCAGGTCCCCTGTGCGCAAAATGCGGCGACGACGAGCGCCAGCACCCAGCGCGGCACCTCGGCGATTCTGCGTTCTGTTCCGCTTCTCACCGCATCCCGGATCCCGAGCCGTGGTCAGAAATTCTTCCGGTAGAAATCGAACATAGTTGCCCCGGCAAGCAGCGCGACGTAGAGCAAGCTGAGCGCCGCCAGCTCGAGCAGGCTGGACCAGGCAGTCGGCTGGTCGACGAGCCAGGCCGTCTGCGTCCAGGCGTCGAGTGCGGGCATGATCAGCGCCAGGGCTTCCACCATGAGCTGGATGGCCTGGTGCGAGAAGGTGTCGGCGCCGGTGAGCGGGTGGGCGCTCATGAGGCGTATCGCGGTGAGCGCCCGGGCGAGGGCGTAGAAGGCCAGCACAAAGCTTGCCGCCGGGGTGAGCTGGTTGAACGTCACGACGCAGAACAACGCGAACGCCACGACGATCGCCAATTCCCCCGCCAGCGACGCCGCCCATTGAAGCGCGGCGGCCGGTGTGGCGAGCCACCCGAGCGGGAGCGCCGCCGCCGCCGCGATCAGCACGACAATGGCGAGAAATCCCGCGAGCTTGCCCAGGACGTAATGGGACCGCGGCAGGTCGAGCGCGAGCAGCACGTCCAGGCCCTTGTCATTGAATTCCCGCGTCATGCTGACCAGGACATAGACGGCGGCGATGAAGACGCTTGCGAGTCGCATGCCGGCGGCATAGAAGCCGGCCTGGAATCGTGCGCCTTCGGTAATGGCCAGCGCCTCGACGAAAAAGCTGGCGGCCACCAGACCGGCCAGCGTGATCAGAACCAGCACGGACAGGCGCGTGCGCAATGCCTCCAGCAGCGTATAGCGCGCAATGGCTGCTATTCTGGGATCCATGCCACAATGTATGCGTGATAAGGCGCGGCCCGTCGCCCGTGACGGATGAATTGCAGAGGGTGCCGAAGGAGGTTTCTCCTGCGCACAAGTCTTGCTTTCGCAGTTCCTGCGTTGCCTCGATCGGGAGCTTCTAACATTTCCCGCCGAAAGTATAGCGAAAGACGCTGCTCGCCAGGCACGCGGCGAAGGGCCGGATGAGCTCCGCTGCCGTTGCATCGGCCCCGCCCGCCGCCGCGCCCCGGCAGTGGCGGCTCGGGCTGATGCTGCTCGCGTTGCATGCCGCGCTCGCTTGGGGAATCACCGACTGGTGGTCGCGGGCGCTGCTGTTGGCGCATTTCGGGCTGTTTCTGCTGTGGCAGCCAGTGTGGCGGGGCGAAGCCGACATCGAGTCGCGCTACGTGTTCCTGGTAGTGATCGTCGGCTTCCTGCTCGCGATCTGGAACAACTGGTGGTTGATGGCGGTGTGGCTGGCAGTGCTGTTCGGGCTGATCGGCGGCTCCGTGCCGGGCATCGCGCAACGCCGGCAGCGCATGGTATCGATGCTCGCTGCGCTCTATCTGCTCTCGATCCTGCTGATGTGGGTAGTGCCCCATCTGTTTGCGGACCAGACGCTGGAAGACGCAGCCGCCCTGCTGTCAAGGCAAGGAGTGATGGCGCTGCCGACGCTGGTGCAGTCGCATCCTTCCCTGCTGCCGGTGTTGCTGGTGCAATACGGGCTGCCGATCTTGCCGGTGGCGATCCTCCTGACGCGGGTGGAAGCGAGCCGCAGCATGGCGCCGCTGGCCGTCGATCTCTTCTACAGCGTGGTCCTGTTCCTGTTGGTCACCGCGCTGGTGCTGGGCAGCTTCGTCGTCAAGCAGGTCAGTCACGGCAACTACCCCCTCGCGCTGGCGCAGACGTTGTTTGCCATCGCGGTAGTTCTGATGGCGCTGTCCTGGCTGTGGAATCCCCGCGGCGGCTTCGCCGGCATCGGCCACATCCTGTCGCAGTACCTCCTGAGCCTGGGGCTGCCGTTCGAGCGCTGGGTGCAGCGTCTGGCGGAATTCGCGGAGCAGGAGACCCAGCCGCAACGCTTTCTTGCGCTCTCCCTCGAACACATCGTCGACCTGCCCTGGGTGACCGGGCTGCACTGGGAGACGCGCGTCGGCCAGGGCGAGTATGGCGCGAAGTCGGGTTATTCCGCGGAGTTCTCATTCCAGGATCTGCGCCTGAGGATCTATACGCGCTGGTCGCTGTCACCCGCGGTGTTGCTGCACCTGAAGCTCCTCACGCAGATGGTCGGCCATTTCTACGAAGCGAAGCGCCGGGAGCAGATCCAGCGACAGAACGCCTATACGCAGGCGATTTACGAGACGGGCGCCCGGTTGACTCACGACGTCAAGAACCTGCTGCAGTCGCTGCGCTCGCTGTGCGCGGCAGTGGACGGCAGCAGCCCCCAGCAGGCGCAGGGCCTGCAGGCGCTGATGCAGCGGCAGCTCCCGCAGGTTACCCAGCGCCTGAATGCGACGCTCGACAAGCTGCGCACGCCGCAGCAGCAGTCGGAAGCGGCGCGCGTGGACGTCACCCTTTGGTGGGAGGCGCTCATCCAGCGCCATGCGGGGCGCAACATCCACTTCCACATGGACGGTCCGCCCCGGGACCTCAAGCTGCCCGCGGAGCTGTTCGACAGCGTCGCCGACAACCTGATCGAGAACGCCGTCAACAAGTCGGCCGACGGGACAGGATTGCAGATTAGGGTGACGCTCTCCGCGGCGCGCGGCGGCACGCTGACGATCTGCGACAACGGCGCGGCGATCGCGAAGAGCACCGAAAGCCAGCTGTTCCAGGCGCCGGTGCACTCGCAGAGCGGGCTCGGGGTGGGGTTATACCATTCCGCGCGCCAGGCGGCGCAGCTCGGCTATCGCCTGACGCTCGCCGCCAACCGTCCTGGGACGGTGTGCTTCGTGCTGACGCGGGACGGAGAGGAAGCCTAGGGGAGCTTCCCGGCAGCGACCATGCGGTTGAAGAGCGTGTATTTCCCGACCCAGGTCACAACGTCATCGAATTCGCAGAGCGGTTCTCCCGCACCGCCGCAGGGATTGGCAAAGACGGTGTGCGTGCGGCTGGTGTAGCTGGTGCCGCCGAGCAAATTGTCCTGCTCGTCCACGCTGCATCCTCCGGCGGGGCAGGGTATTTGGACGCCAGTGTGGGAGTTGATGCCGCCGTAGCGATTCTTGCCGTGGGAAATAATCACGGCCACTGCGCCATCGGGGCTGGCAGCCGTGAGCAACGCGCCACCGCTGGTCGCGGTCACCGTCAGATTCGTTCCCGTTGTCAGATTGAATATGGCCGCCGGGGAGCGCTGTGCGTAGGAACTGTGGACCCGATAGCGGAAGCGATTGCCCCAGGGATCGGATGCGCCAACGCCCAGCGTCACCCACGGCACGTTGCCGGTTGCGGTTGTGCTGAAGCAGACGCCGGTACCGGTGTTGTAATCTTCGACCCCGTCGTTGGCCGTGTCGTACGTGGTCCCGGCGCCGCCCGCGGTCCGGTCGGGACACGGCAGGTAACCCTTGGCGACAGCGTGCCCAATCAGCGCCTCCTTGATGTCCTCCAGCATTTTCTGTGTTTCGCTTACCTGACGCTGCTCGACCTGGGTAGTGAGCGGCACCAGAATGCTGCCCAGCAGCAGGGCGATGATGAAGATCGCGATCGCGATCTCGACCAGCGTGAAGCCGCGGGCGCGCTCAGGGGATGACGAAGATGCGGTCACGGGTGTATGCGGTTGACGTCGGCGTAACATAGACGTCGTCTGCGAAGTCCCTGTTCGCCGAATCTTCGAGGTAATACTGCCAGTAGGTCGAGTCGCTGAGCGACACCGGTGCGCGCGGGGACGCGCCCAAATTGGGGCCCGGCATGAGGATGACCGCCTCTTTGCCGGAGGTCCCGTCCACCGTGAGGGTGGACGCGGAGCACGTCGTGCACGGATCCCCGGTAACGGGTGAACCCAGAAAATTGCGCCCGACGGAGTAGTAAACGACCGCATGCCAGTTATTGTTCAGAAACCAGCCTGGCATGGTGGGCAATGCACCCGCCCCGCAGGGATTCGTCCCCCAGTTGTAGGGAGCGGCAACATCAACGGGGATCCGGCCGCGGTTGCGCTCCGACCCCGGATTGGGCGGGTAAGCGTCGCTTTCCCCGTTGCTGAGATCGGCCCAGGGATAGCAGCCGGTCGTTCCCCCGAAATTGCTGCAGCAGCTGGTTCTCGCCTTGTAGCTCTGCAGGATCGTTCGCATTTCGCGCGCGACCCGCTGCTCGACCGGCGGCATCAATTCAGAGGTCGTGATGACGAGCAGCCGATCGTTGAAGGTGTCCGACGCTTGCGCGGAGATGAACGGCCCGATGCCTCCGGCCTGCGCGTTGTTCGCGCCTCCCGTGGCGTCCAGGTAGTTCGCGGCGCACAAGTTGCGCGGGATGTTCGTGGCCGTCGTCGGGCAAAGCGCAGCAACTGCATCGCGAACCTGGCCGGCGAGGGTGGCCCCGGGTGCGAAGATCACCGCGACCGCTTCCGCCGTGACGGTGACGGCCGTGGTCTCGTTGCGCACCATCCGGTTGCCCTTGGTGTCGCTGTTGAGGGGGCCGGCAGCCATGTCGTCACGGAAGTTATTCGAGAGGGCATACCACAGCCGTTCTCCAGAGCTGTCGCGCGGATCGGGCAGCCCCAGCGTCTTCCACGGCAGCCGGCCGATATAGGAGGGACATTCGGTGCCGGCAAAAAGGTCAGCCGCGCCGTCGTCGTCGGTGTCGGGACAGGGCAGCGAGCCCGGTCGGGTGTCGTCCGCAACGGCGCGCCCGATCAGAGCTTGCTTCGCCTGCGCGAGCGCTGCCGCCGTGTCACGGTTGCGCCGAAGCTCAATCGAGTTGGTATCGATCACGCCGTAGACGAGCAGCGCGGTGGCTGTCCCGACCAGCAACGCCACCAGCAGTGCCGCCTGCCCGCGCTGGTAGCCCCGTCGGCCTGGGAATCTGCGGGGCGAATCGGGTCGACACGTCCTCACGGATTCGGCGGGACGACGGGAACGGGCTGTGCGGCGGGGCGGGCGCTTGCCGTCTCCGCCAGCGCCCGCGAGACGGCGTCCTCGATGCGCTGGGTCTCCCGTTCCTCGCGCTCGCGTCGGACGGCGTTATCCGGAGCGGCCTTGGCAGGGCTCGCGGTGGCCGCCGGCTTGGGCTCGGGCTTGGGTGCTTCGGGACGGCGTGAGTAACCTTCCTCGACCGTTCCTCCCAGGAGCTCGACGCTCTGCCCGGGCTTGAGCGTGACGCTGCGGCCGGACTGGGGCACTTGCAGCGTCACGCTGCCATCGGGCCGCACCCGCCCGACGATTGCGGCGGCGCCCGCCGAAATCCGGTCGTGCACGGGTTGGTTGTTGAGCCAGACGGTCGTCTTGCCGTCGCTCCGGCGCAGCACGCCGCTATAGGTGATCGTCTGCGGGACCGGCGCGGCATCCTGCTCGGTTTTCTCAGTGTCAAGCGTGGTCCGTGCCCGCTGGCTGCGCGCGACGTCCAGCGAGGCGCGCTGGGCGGGCGTGAAAAACAGCCGGCCAAGCCGCTCCTGCGCAGGCGCCGGCATCGCCGCGGCTGCGAGCGCACAGCATAGGACGAATCTGATTTTCCAGTTACAAGTCACGGGTCACCTCGTCACGGCTTTTTCTGCTCCCCGCTCGCGCCGATCCTGACGGTGATCCACGAGAGGTCGCATTCCGCGTTGACGTTTGGCTGGTAGCGGATCACGCCGCCGGTGTCGATGCGCCGGAGCCAACACTGATCGACGGCGAAGATCCCGGTTCTCTGGTTTGCGAGCGAGTCGAAGAACCGTGCCAGGTCTCCCTCGTGCAGCAGGCGGAAACGCACCCGCATGATTGACTGGTTGAGCTTGAGCGGTCCCGGACTGAATTCGGAGGCGAATGTATAGGCGCTTTGCGCCCCGATCTGGTAGTCCACGCCGAACAGGTCAGCCTGCTGGTTGGCAAGCCGCAGCCCGTCGAGCCAGTTGATGCGCTGCTCCTCGCCGACAAATCCGGTGCGCTCGAGCTCGCGGAAGCCGTCGATATAGCGCACGATGATGTCCTTCTCCTCGCCCGATTTCTGCAGGCGGGTTCGCGCCTCCTTGAGCTGGGCCTGCTGCTGCGCGAGTTGCTGGCCCGCCGCGATCATCATGCGGCCGGAATAATAGACGGCCAGTGCGCCAAGCAGCGCCACCGCGGCAAGCACGAGCAGAGGGTTTCGCAGCGCCTGGAGATCCGCCTGGTTCATTTGAGCGCCTTGAGCACGAGGAGCAGCGAGAACTCCGCCGTCCCACGCTGCTCTGGATTGTCGAGGGTGTTGCCTGAAAGGGACAACGCGGGATTCACATTGAGCGGCAGTTTCACGACCTTGACCTCGGAGACTTCCGGCTCTTCTCGCAGCCGGTCAGCGAAACCGTTTATGGTGTCGATGGCGCTTCGGTAATCGCCGCGGAATGGCCGGACCTCGCCGTCGACGAGCGCGCTCTCCTTGCGTTGCCCGGCTGGACCCGGTCCGGTTGACGTTCGCTCGAGCGGCGCGGCTTCGCGGCCGCCCGAACCCCGGGACACAATTTCCGCGACGCCGTATTTCCAGCCGAACTCCCTGATGACGATGGTCGGGCTTGTCTCCAGCGCCCGCCCAAGGAGCGCCATCACCTTCTGGGGAGAGTGCGCCGAACCACGCAGCCGCTGCGCGATCTCAACCGTATTCTTCAGGTTCTCGGCTGAGGTCGGAGCCCGCGGAAACTGGCGCGTGATCTCGTTGTACTGGGCGCGCAGCAGATCCGTTTGCCGGCGGGCATCCGCCACATCTCCACTCAGCTTCACCGTGTTGTAAAAATTGACGCCGGTCCAGACGAGGGCAGCAGCGGCCAACGCGCCGCACCCCGCATAGATCGCCCGCCGTGCCTGAAAACGCTTGTAGCCCACCATCGCGTTTGCCGGCGCAAGGTTGCTTTGCGGAGCCTTCAGCCCGAGCAGATGCAGATAGATCGAGTAGGGGGAGGCGTCAAGCAGCGCGGGGTCGATACCGAGCCGGCTGGAGAGTTCGCCGCGTCCGACACGCACGCAATCGAGACTCGGATTGTCGCGCGCGATTGCCGCTGCCTCGTCCGCCAGCTCATCCGCGCGATCGATCAGGAGCACCGTGAGGTGCTCGTCGAGCGTCATCGTGCGCAGCGCGTGCAGGTAGAGCCGCGTATTGGATATTTCCTCGGTGAAGTAACGGGCGCGGTTTTCCGGTCTGCCGCCGTCCCCGCGCGTCAACCGGCTCAGCCGGAACTGGCGGTCGAGAAAGAACGTGAGCCGCAGTCCAGTGGCGTGCTGTGCCACCAGGAGGAGGTTGGTTGCCTTCACGTCGAGCTTCTCGAGCAACCCCGTGCTGGCCATCGGCAGAAGGTAGATCCCGGCCAACGGCATCCCGCGCGCGGCTACCGCCTGCTGCCACCCGGTGATCAGGTCGGAATTGGTGAGAGCCGAGAACAGGTAGCGGTCGTCGCGCCGCTTGCCGGTGTCGCGGCCAAGCGGCGTGGCGGCCATGTACGGCGTGTTGCGGTAATGCTGCCTGAGCTTGCGGCTGACCATGTCCGCGCGGTCGCTGCCGAACGCGTGCGGCAAGGTCTCGAAGCGATAATCCTCCTCGACGGCATCCACCACGATATGGGCGGGAAGGTCGGGCAGCCGGTCGAGGTACTCCTTGAAGTCCGCCTGGCCACCTTCGTCGTGGGCGAAGGTCAGGCATTCGGCGATCTTGCCGCCGCGCCAGTGCGCCGCGGTCACGGCCGGAGCCGAGATGCCGATGAGGAGCTTGTCAGCCATTCAAATCCCGCCAATCGCGAATAGCGAATGTTAAGGTGTCGCATCCCTTGGGCCGTGGAAGCCCGTCACGGAGCTCATTTTACGCCAACTATTCAATATGTTAGAACTTAATCTTCCCCAAAATATCATAAACCGGTCCCATCACAGCCCAGACCACGAAACCAAGCAGCCCGCCAAGCACCACGGTCATCACGGGCCCAAGCATCTTCTGTGCCTTGTCCACCGATTCCTTGACATCGCGGTTGTAGAAATAGGTGATATTGAGAAGCGCGGTGTCCAGCGCTCCTGTGCTCTCGCCGACCCGCAGCATGCGAATGACGAGCGGCGGAAACACGCCCAAATTCTGGAAGGTCTCGCTCAGGCTTTCGCCCGACGTGATCTGCTGGCCGGCCCGCGCGAGACCGTCCGAAATGACCCGGTTGTTCACGACGTCCTCGCTGGTCTTGATGGCATCGAGCACGGTGATGCCCGACCGGTAGAGGAGCGCAAAAACGTTCGCAAAACGCGACAGGATGATCTTCAGGAGCGTCGGCCCGATGAGCGGCAGGCGCAGCTTCGCATAGTCCCACAGATAGGAGGCCCGGGGGCTGCGCTGGATTGCCGTGGCCAGCACCACGAACACTATGACAGGGAGCCCGAAGACCACGTACCAGTACTGTGTCATGAACTCCGAGACCGCAATGAGAACCCGGGTCTGGGTAGGAAGGGCGAGATTCATGGTCTTGAACAGTTGCGCGATCTGCGGGACGAGGAAGATCAGGAGCGCGACCAGCACGCCGAGCACGACGACGAGCGTGATCAACGGCAGGATCAGCAACCGGCGCGTCTGTGAAATGAGCTCATCCAGCCACCTGAGGTTGTCCGCCAGGTTGCGGAATACTTCCGGGAGCTGGCCGGACTGCTCGCCCGCCCGGATCAGGCTGACGAAAACGCTGTCGAACACGCCGGGATGATTGGCCATGCACTGCGACAGCACCTTGCCGCCTTCCATGTCCTCGGTCATCGCGGTCAGCACGTCGCGAAAGCGCGGGTTGTCCATCGACTCGCGCATGTCGCGCAGGCCATCGAGGATCGGAATGCCCGAGCGGGCCATTTGTTCCATGTCGAAGCAGAAATTGATGAGATCCTGGCGCGTGATCTTGCCGCCGCCCACGAAGAGGCGCGTCTGGCGCTCGATCTGCCGATAGGTGATGAGATCGAGCCCCATACGGCGCAGGCGCAGCTCGAGATCGACCTCGTTGACGGCCTCGAGCGCGCCACGCGCCGGCCGGCCGGTCTTGTCTACTGCCTTGTATTCGTAGGAGGGCACGCTAGTGGTAGCGCCCCGTGAGATCGATCTCGCGGGCCACTTCAGTGAGGCTCGTCGTGCCGTCCACGGCCCGTTGCAGCCCCTCGTCGGAGAGCGAGCGGAAGCCCTTGGCCATGGCCGCGGCGCGCATTTCCTTGGCCGTGGCGCGGCGCGCCACCAACTCGTCGAGGTCGCTGTCCATCACGAGCAGCTCCATGATGGCGCTGCGTCCCTTGTAGCCCTTGTTGTCGCAATGCTTGCAGCCCACCGGGCGGTGCAGGAAGGAAACCTTGTCCCCCGCGGGCCCGAGCAGCTGGCGCTCCTCGCGGGACGGCGCATAGGCCTCCTTGCAGTGGGTGCACAGGACGCGTACCAGGCGCTGCGCAATCACCCCGATGATGTTGCCGGCCATGATGTCCGGCTGAATGCCGATGTCGAGCAGACGGGGAAAGGCGCCGAGCGATGAGTTCGTGTGGAGGGTGGTGAACACCTGGTGGCCGGTCATGGCGGCGCGGAACGCCATCTCGGCGGTCTCCTTGTCGCGCACTTCGCCGACCAGGATGATGTCCGGGTCCTGGCGCATGATCGAGCGGATGCCGTCCGCGAAATCCATCCGCGCAACCTCGCCCACCGAAGTCTGCCGCATCAGCGTCAGCGGGTACTCGACGGGGTCTTCCAGCGTCATGATGTTGACCGTCTCATCGTTTACCTGCGCCAGCAACGAATAGAGCGTCGTGGTCTTGCCGCTGCCGGTGGGGCCGGTGACGATCAGGATGCCTTCCGGGCGCGCCAGCATGAGATTGATCTTGTCCGTCACCGGCTTGGAGAGGCGCATGCGGTCGAGGCTGATGATCGACTTTTCGCGGTCGAGCACGCGCAGCACGATGTTCTCGCCGTAGATGGTGGGCTGGGTGGACACGCGGAAGTCTATCGGCCGACCGTTCAACGTGAGCGACAGCCGCCCGTCCTGCGGCGCGCGCGTCTCGGCGATGTTCATCGCGCTCACGACCTTGACGCGCACCGTGATCCCCGGGAGATAGGTCTTGTGCAGGCTGCGGACGGTCTCGAGCACGCCGTCGATGCGGTAGCGAATGCGCAGGAACGCATATTCGGGCTCGAAATGGATGTCGGATGCGCCGCGCTTGACTGCATCCACCAGCAGCGCGTTCACGAGCCGTACCATCGGCTGCGTGTACTCGTCGCCCCCGCCAGCCGCCTGCAAGCTCTCGTAGTCGATCTCGCCGGTCTCGATTTCCTTCAGGATGCCGTCGACCGAAAGCTCGTAGCCATAGAAATGGTCGGTGTAGTCCTCGAGCTGCGCCTCGCTCGCGAGCTGGGTCTTGATCTCGATCTGCGGCCCCAGCATGGCGCGCAGCTGGTCCATCGCGACCACGTTGAATATCTCGGTGGTGGCGACAGTGAGCACCTGGTCCGCGGGATCGTAGGCGATCGGCAGGACGCGGTTTCGGCGCGCGAAATCCTGAGAGACGAGCTTCAACGCCTCCGGGTCGGCGACGACCTGGGCCAGGTCGATCGATTCCTGGCCGATGGTGCGCGCCATGATGTCGCGGATGGCGCTTTCCGTGACGAAGCCGAGCCGCACCAGGAGGCGGCCGATAGGAATGTTGTTGTGGCGCTGCTCGGCGAGGACGATCGAGAGCTGATCGGTGGTGATCAGGCCCTGCTGCACCAGCAGCTCGCCGAGACGGAGTTTTTTGCGCTGTTCGGCCATGAATGATGCGGAACGGCCCGTGTCGCGGAGCGGGCTATTCTACCTGCGCAGCAAGCGTGCCGATGCGCTCCTGGGCCTGTGCGAGGTTGAAATTTGCGCGGCCCCTGACGGCCGCGAGCTGCATCGCGCGCTGGTAGAAACCGAGCGCAAGCTTGGGCTGGCTGACATGCTCGAGTCCGACCGCGAGGTTGTACGCATAGTCCGGATTGGCTGGCTCGAGATGGTGCGCCTGGAAGTAGGCGTGCTGTGCCGCCGCCCACTGCGACTGGTCAGCGTAGAGATTGCCCAGTGTGAAGTAGAGCTGTGCCGAGGGCTCGCGCGCGATGAGCTGCTTCAAGCGTGATTCCGCCGCGACCGGGTCAGCGCGACCGAGCAGGGCGATCAGCCCGCTCTGCGCGAGCGCGTTCCGCGGCACCAGGTCAAGCACCTGGAGGTAGCGCCGCGTCGCCTCATCGCTGTTGCCCTGCCGGATCGCGATCGCAGCCAGGCCGAGCAGGGCATCGACGTTTCTTGGCTCGGCGCCGAGGACGTCCTGGTAGAGGCGCTGTGCCTGATCGAGCTGCCCTGATTGCAGCGCGGCATAGGCCTGAGGAAGCATCGGATGGAGGGCCGGCTCGGCGTCGCCCGCGCTGACGACGACCCGACTGCGCGTTGCGGGCTCCTCCGGCGCGATGGGTGCAGCCGCCGGCTTTTGACGCCGCACCGGGGCGGCTGCCGCCGATTCCGCTGCGGCTTCCTTCAGCAGGGGAGCAGCGGGCAGCGGCCCCGCGGGAGCCACGGGAGCCTGGGCAAGCGGCGTGACGGGACCCTTGGCGGGCGCCAGCGGCGGCCGCTCAATGAACAAGCCGGGATGGGCGATCTGCAGATAGACGTAGATTCCGAAGCCGAGCGCAAACAAGCCAGCGATGGTGCCGAACACTGGTAGCGGGTGCGCGCGCACGTAAGCGCCCACTCCACCCCCGCGCGCAGGCCGGCTTGAGGCACTTGCCTGCATGACGGTACTTGCCTGCGCCTGGGTCTGCTCGCGGGCAGGCGCAGCGACCGGGCGCGCCGACGCGGGTTCCGCCCGAGGCGCTGCCGGCGCTTGCGACGCTTCGGCGCCCAGGGGCTCGAGCGCGAGCTCCCTGGCTGCCGGAGCCGGGGCGGCGGCCTCCGCCGCGACCGGCTCGGTACGCGCGTCCATCCGGTCCTTGGCGGCCTTTTCCAAGGCCTTCATCAACAGGCTCATTGCGCGGCGCTGGTCTTCGCTGGAGGTGATTCCGGCTGCGGCAGGAAGCGCTGGAAGAACTTGAGCTCGTCGCTTTCAAGCGAGGGATTGGCGACGACGATCGGGCGCAGGAAGATCATCAGCTCGGACTTGCCAGCGGCCTCGTCGCGAAAACGCAGTAGCTCGCCGGCGGCGGCAAATTCGTCCGCTCCCGGTATCTGCTGGCGATTGCGCCGAATGTCATCCTGCATGAGTCCGCCCAGAATGATCGTCTGGCCGCTTCCAACCTGCAGCACCGACTCCATCTCGCGCACCTGGACCTGTGGCACGGGGTTGTTGATCGCCGGGATCGTGCAGCTGGGCACTCCGGTGCCGCAGGGATTGGCCAGGGATGGATTGGGATCGTTGACAAACGGCTGTTCCGGACGCAGCCGCGTCACGGTGGGCCGCACCGTTAACGAGACCCGCCCGTCTTCATTGATCTGCGGGGTCACGCTCATGACGACGCCCACCGCCACCGTCTTGGCCGTGCTCGAGAAGGCCTGCAAAGTGCTGCCCTGCACCCCCTGGGAGGTCGACGACGTGACCTCGAAGTAGACGATGTTATCCACGACCTTGAGCAGCGCCGTCTGGTTGTTGAGTGCCATCAGCTTGGGGCTCGACAGCACCCGCGTATTGCCGAATTCCTGCAGCAGCTTCACGGCCGCGCTGATGTTCCCGAGCGACGAATTCGGATCGACATAGCCGATCTGGAAACTGTTCGCTCCGGCCTGGGTGAGACCCGTCCCGAAACCGCCCAGCGTCCTCTGAATGAGGGAGGGCCCGCCGGTCACCGGCAGGCGGCTCCAGTCGACGCCTCCTTGGTACTTCTCGGACAGTATCACCTCGACGATGGTCGCCTCGATCAATACCTGCCGTTGCATGGCGCTGACGATGCTGTCGACGTGCTGCTGGACCAGCTGGTGCTGCTTCTCGGTCGCGTTGACGGTCACGGTGCCCGATACTGCGTTCACCACAACGTCGTCGGGCAGCAGCGAAGCCTGTTGCTGGGCGCCGCCCGTCGATGAAACGACGGAGGATGCAAGCGACGGCGCGCCCTGACCGGCGCGGCTTGCCGCCTCCATCTGCTTGACGCGCATTTCCTGTTCCTGCTTGATCAGTGCGAGGCGCTCGTTCCTGGCGTCGGCAGACAGGCTTTGCAGCCGCGTCGAATTGAGTATGGAGCGGATATTGTCCCGCAGCTGCTCCCAGAAATCGTTCTTGGAAACGGTCCGGACTACCGTACTGGAGCCGCTGCTGGCGCCCCCGCCCGCGCCCCCGCCGGCGGCACCACCCCCCGTCCCGCCCCCGGCGCCGCCGGTGACGGTCAACTCTCCGGAGACCCCGATGGTCGAACTGGCTTCGCGCGCCATGTTCACATAGTTGACACGATAGGTCTTGACGTACGGCGTATCGGGCGACACCACGATCGTGTTGCCTTCCATCCTGTAGCGCATGTTGACTTGCTTGCTCACGCGCTCGAGGATCGCCGGCAGCGTTTCGTTGATGGCGTTGAGACTGACGAGCCCGCCGATGCCGGGATGCACGTCGATGTTCTGCTTGGTGTCCCGCGCGAGCGCAACCAACAGATCCTTTACCGGAACCTCGCTCACCACCACGCTGTAGGTTTGCGCTTTGGGCGCGGGCTTGGGTGGCGGCAGGAGGTCGCTGACGCGCGCAGGCGGTGGGATGGCCCGGTCAGGTGCGGGCTTGTCCGCGGGCTTGGCGATATGCCCCTCGGAAGGCGGAATGTATGGCTTGATGTTGTAGCAACCAGCCGCGGTCAGAATGATCGCCAACGCGAAGACGTGAACGGTATACGCGGACAGGGAACGCGCCGCCCGACCGGCACGTGGCAGAGCGTTTATTGGATCCATCGCGTCTCCCTGGTCGAAGCCCACCTATCCCCTCACTGAACCGATGACGTTCAGCTCAGGAAGCTTGGTTGCGCCTGAGCTCGTCCCGGATCCCCTCCACCGTGCGCACGAAAGGCCGGTTGACTTTAAGATCATCCGGCAACTTCTCTAGCACATCCTGTGCCGAGCGGCGGTCGCTGAACGTGCCGTAAAGGACCGTCAGCAGTGGACGCCCGTTTGCCAAAGTACGATACACAAAAAGCTTATTCATTTCAATGGATTTGGACAAGTCATTGAGGTGTAGCTTTAGCTGTGTTGCGTCCACGGTCCCTAGCAGCTGAATGATGTATAAATTGCCATTTTCCGTCGCAAGCCACTTTTCCGTCGCCGCCAGCCGGGATTCGAGCACGTCGGGCACCACGGGCGCTGTGATATGAGTCACAACTGCCGCTAGAGCGGCAGCCGTTTCGGCCCCACTCCGGTTAGTTGCAGGGGGAGAAGACGCAAGCTTGGGTACCGGCACCGTTTCCGGCCGGGCGCCCGCACCTGATTTCAATTTAGATTCAGTGGGTTGAGCTTGCTTAACAGCCGTTGGATCAACCTGCATGTCGCTTCCTGTGGCAGACTTGGTCACTGGTCCTGCGACGCCAGCGGCGTCAGAGGGAAGGGAAGGCCGCTCGCTCCCCGGCCCGAAGACCATGTAGCCCCCGATCCCGAGCAATGCGCCGGCGGCAAACACCGCTGCTCCCCACAGCAAGCGCGGCCGGGTTTGCGACCCCGGTTCCTGGCTGAACTCGCTGTCCCGCACGGCCACTTCGACGTGCTTCGGACGGATCGTGTGGGTGTTCTCCGCGAATGCCGCGAGCAGGGCCTTGTCGGCGATCAGGTTGACCCGCCGGGTGAGACCGAGCGAAGCGCACGCGACCTGCTTCACCACCGCGTCCGTGAACAGGTCGGGGCCGCGGTAGCCCGCCGTGCGCATGCGGAACATCAGGTATTCGCGAATCGCGCCCGCGCCGAGCGGATCAAGCCGGAAGCTGTGGGTGATGCGCTCCCGCAGCGGCCGCAGTTGGGGCTGCCGCAACGTCTCATCGAGCTCGGGCTGGCCGAAGAGCACGATCTGCAGCAGCTTGTCGTTGCGGGTCTCGAGGTTGGACAGTAGCCGGATCTCCTCGAGGGTTGCGAGCGGCATGCTTTGCGATTCCTCGACGAACACCACGACGCGCTTGCCCTCGGCGTGACGGCTGAGCAGAAACTCGTGAAGCGCCTGCATGACCTCGAGGCGCGACGCGCTGCGGGCGACCGCGAGCTGCAGCTCGATGGCAATGGTGTGCAGGATTTCTTCGGGCGAGACGCTGGGGTTGGCGATGTACACGGTCTCGACGTGCGGCGGCAGCCGTGTCGGCAGCATGTGGCACAGCATGGTCTTGCCGCTGCCGACCTCGCCGGTGACCTTGATGATGCCCTCGCCGTGCGAGACGGCGTAGATCAGCGCCTCGAGTATCGGCCCGCGATTGCCACCGGTGAAGAAGAACTCGGTGTTCGGCGTGATCTTGAACGGCGCCTGGTTCAGTCCGAAATGGCTGTAGTACATCGCTCGTCCCCCGGACCGCGCGCATCGAAGTCGCAGCGCGCCGTCATGATTGCTATGGACTCTTGGCAGCCGGCCGCGGCGACTTTGCCGCGTCCTCCGCCTCGCCGTAGCTCTGCATCCTGCTGTAGAGGGTGGTGCGGTGGATGCCGAGCATCTTCGCGGCCTGCGTCAGGTTGCCCTGCGTGATCATCAGCGCCGCCTCGATGTAGCCGCGTTCCCACTGGGCAAGCGTGTTGTCAAGACTGAAGTTCTTGTGCAGCTGCAGGTGGCGCTTGGCGGCCTCCAGCACCGCCTTGAAGTCCTGGCCCACCGCCAGGCCCGGCAGTTCGACTTCCAGGTTTTCCAGGTCGAGCTCCGGCTGCAGCTCGCCCGCCGTAACGCGCCGCCCGGCGTGCTTGGTCGTAAGGCGGATCACAATGTTGCGCAGCTCCCGTGCGTTCCCCGGAAAACCGTAGTCGAGCCATGCCCGGAGCGCATCCGCATCGAGCTCGAACGGGTCGACGCGTGCCTGGCGCGCGTAGAACTCGCGGTAATGATCGAGCAGAACCCGCTTGTCGTCGCCCAGGTCGCGCAGGGGGGGCACGTTGATGGTGAACACCGACAGGCGGTGGTAGAGGTCGGGGCGAAAACGGCCGGCACGGATCTCCTGCCGCATGTCGCGGTTGGTGGCGGCGACGACCCGCGCATTGGAAACGCGGCTCTGGGTCTCGCCGACCCGCTGGTACTCTCCGTTCTCCAGGACCCGCAGGAGCTTCGCCTGCAGCTCGAGCGGAAGCTCCCCGATCTCGTCGAGAAACAGGGTGGAGTCCTTGGCATCCTCGAAATATCCCGAGCGCGCGGTAGTTGCGCCGGTGAACGACCCTTTGGCGTAGCCGAACAGCGTCGGCTCCACCAGCGTCGGCGAGATCGCGGCGCAGTTAAGCGCGAGGAAGGGATGCGCGGCGCGCTGGCTCATGCGGTGGAGCGCGGTTGCGACGAGCTCCTTGCCGCTGCCGGATTCGCCCTCGATGAGCACCGGGAAAGGCGCGTTCGCGAATTGCGAGATCTGCTGGCGCAGCTTTTCGACGAGCAGATGCTTGCCGAGCAGCCCGACCTCCGCCGGCTCCCCGAGCTCTGCCTCGCGCACCTCGAGCGCGCGCGTGAGCAGCACCTTCAGCGCGTCCGGCTCGCAGGGCTTGGCGACGAACTCGATCGCGCCGAGAGTGCGCGCGTGGCGGGCATTGGCTTCGTCGTTCTGGCCCGACAGCACCACGATCTTGATGCCAGGGGAATAGGCAATGAGCTCGCTGATCAGCCGGAACCCCTCGTCGGGGCGGTGCGGAGTGGGCGGCAGCCCGAGGTCGATCAGGGCGAGCTGGGGCGCGTTGTCCAGCTGGCGCAACAGGCTCTTGACGCGGCTGCGGGAATCCGCAACATACACGGTGAAGTCGCGGCTCAGGACGAAGTTGAGCGTGTCCGTGATCAGCGGATCGTCGTCGACGATCAGCAGTTCGGGCTTGGCGGGCTCGGCTTGCTTCGGCTGCGACACCAATTCAGTCAGTCCTCTCCTGGGCGATGCTTCCCGGCGCTCACGCGCAGACGCCCCCTCATATTAATCCAGAGTACCATCTTTTGCCCGGTTTCAATTGTATAACAACGGTTTTCTTGGATCCGCCGCGGCCGGCTCAGTCCGCGATCGAGGCAAGAAAGGCCTGTTCCAGCCCGGAGGTCCCGGTGCGCCCGATCAACTCCGCCGGGCTGCCGGCGAAACGCAACTCACCGGCGTGCATCACCGCGAGGCGGTCGCACAGATCGGCGACATCCGCCAGCGTGTGGGAAGTGAAGAAAAGGGTGCGTCCGGAGCGTCGCAATGCTGCGAGCTCGCGCTTGAGCAGCGCCCGGGCCCGGGGGTCGAGGCCACCGGTCGGCTCGTCAAGCACAAAGAGATCCTTGCCGGAAAGCAAGCAGGCGGCGAGACCGAGTTTCTGGGTCATGCCTTTGGAATAGGCCCGCGCGGGGCGGTCGAGCGCCGACGGCTCGAGCCCGAGGGCGTCGAAGACGCGGGCGACCTCGGCATCGTCAAAGCGCACGCGGTAGAGCCCGAGCATGTAGCGCAGGAAGTCGCGACCGGTCAGATAGAACGGAGGATTGAAGCGTTCCGGCAGGTACGCGATCCGCGCGCGTGCCGAGGTCGTCGTATGCGGGACGCTGAAGATTTCGATCTGGCCGCCGTCGGTGTCGCAGAAATCGAGCAGGCACTTGATCAGCGTGGTCTTGCCCGCGCCATTGACGCCGACCAGCGCGAAGAATTCTCCGCGGCGCACCTCCAGCGAGAACCCGCTTACGACCGACCGGCCGGCGTAGCGCTTCTCGACCTGCGCGAAACGCAACGCTAAATCGCCCATAGCGAGTGTCTAAATTATCCCAAAGGCTCGGATGTCACAACCTGCCGGCACAGGCGGGCGTAGCGGGACGAGCGTCGTGATTCATGATTCGAATTGCGGGTCCAATCTCGATTGTTGAGCAGTACGGGGTGGTTTAGAATCTACGACCCTTGGCGCCCGTGCCCCCTCCGATGGAAAATCTCGTTGCAATCAAGGACGTCAGCTTTGCGTACGACGTTCGCCCGGTGCTGAAAGGCATCAACATGACCATGCCGCGCGGCAAGATCGTGGCAATCATGGGGCTTTCCGGGTGCGGGAAGACGACGCTGCTGCGCATGATCGGGGGCGCGTTGCGGCCCGGCACCGGAACGGTCACCGTTGCCAGCCGCGTCATGAACCAGCTCGGCCAGGAAGAGCTCTACCAGATGCGGCGCAAGATGGGGATGCTCTATCAGTTCGGCGCGTTGTTCACCGACATCTCCGTGTTCGAGAACGTCGCGTTCCAGATCCGCGAGCATACCGACCTGCCGGAGCCGATGATCCAGGACCTCGTGCTCATGAAGCTCAACGCCGTGGGACTGCGCGGCGCCCATCACCTCATGCCCTCCGAGCTCTCGGGCGGGATGGCACGCCGCGTCGCGCTCGCCCGTGCGATCGCGCTCGATCCCATGCTCATCATGTATGACGAGCCGTTTACCGGTCTCGACCCGATCTCGATGGGCGTGATCAGCAATCTGGTGCGGCGGCTGAATGACGCGCTGGGGGCGACCTCGATCGTGGTCACGCACGACGTCCAGGAATCGCTGAAGATCGTCGATTATGTCTATTTCATGTCGGACGGTGCCGTGGTCGCGCAGGGCACGCCAGACGAGATCCGGGGCTCGAACGCGCCGTTCGTCCATCAGTTCGTGTGGGGCGAGATGGACGGACCCATGCCGTTCCACTACCCGGGCGCGCCGTATCGCGCGGACCTCGAGCTGGAGGTCGCCGGTGCCTGAGCACGTCGTCAAGGGCCTGCGCATCGTCGGCCACGCGGTCATCAATGGCATCTGGCGGCTCGGCTTCGCCGCCCGGTTCTTTCTGTACACGCTCGCGCGCTCGGCCTTAAGCTTCCGCCGGTTCCGTGGCCTGACGTTCCGGGAGATCTATTTTGCGGGTGTGCTCTCGCTCATCATCATCATCGTTTCCGGACTGTTCGTGGGGATGGTGCTGGGATTGCAGGGCTACGAGACGCTCCAGAAATACGGTTCCTCGGAAGCGGTCGGCACGCTGGTTGCGCTTTCGCTTACCCGCGAGCTCGGCCCGGTGGTGTCGGCACTGTTGTTCGCAAGCCGCGCCGGCTCGGCGATGACCGCGGAGATCGGCCTGATGAAAGCCACGGAACAGATTTCCGCGATGGAAATGATGGCGGTGGATCCGATCGCGCGCGTGATCGGGCCGCGTTTCTGGGGGGGCGTGATATCGATGCCGCTGCTGGCCGCGATGTTCAGCGCAGTCGGCGTATTCGGGGGCTATCTCATTGCCGTGGTCGTCATCGGCGTGGACGAGGGCGCGTTCTGGTCCCAGATGCAGAGCGCGGTGGATTTCCGGCAGGATATCGTGAACGGGGTGATCAAGAGCGTCGTGTTCGGCGTGGCCGTAACCGCGATCGCATTATTTGAAGGATATGACGCTCCCCCGACCGCCGAGGGCGTTTCGGGAGCCACGACCCGCACCGTCGTCACCTCCTCGCTCGCGATACTGGGTCTCGACTTCGTCCTGACCGCTTTCATGTTCAAAGGGATTTAGCCATGGATCGGACGCTCCTCGACCTCTGGGTGGGCATCTTCGTCGCAAGCGGGATCGCGGCCCTTTTCGTGCTGGCCCTGAAGGTGGGCAACGCCAGCACGACGTTCCAGACCGGTGCCACCTACAGCATCGTCGCGGAATTCGACAATATCGGCGGCCTCAAGGTGCGCGCGCCGGTGAAAAGCTCGGGCGTGGTGGTGGGGCGGGTCGACGACATCCAGTTCGACAGCAAGAAGTTCACCGCCCGCGTGACCCTGAATATCGACAGGCGCTACGAGTTTCCGAAGGACACCTCCGTGTCGATCCTGACCTCGGGCCTGCTCGGGGAGCAGTACGTTGGTCTCGAGGCGGGCGGGGACAGCGCCATGCTCAAGGAGGGCGACACCGTTAAATTGACGCAATCCGCGGTGGTGCTGGAGAAGCTGATCGGCCAGTTTCTCTACAACAAAGCGGCCGAGGGGGGGTCCAAGTAATATTAGAGCCGGACGCTAACGCGCCGGTCTAGCGCGCGCCGGAGCGATGAGCTGGGGCCCCATTCATGGGGATGCGACCGCAAAGGCGCACAGGCGGCCGACACGATGATGATGGATACTTACCAACAGCGTGGCAGAGGCCGCGCACGATCGAAAGGACGGTATCCTCGCCGTTCATCGTGCGGGGAGCCCTGGCGAATGACGGGAGACGCGATGACCAAGGGATTCTTGATCGGGTTGGTGGCGGCATTCTGTGCGCTGGCCGTGCCGGCGGGCGCGCAGAACATGACGCCGCCGGACGCGCTGGCGCGGAGTGTGACCGACGAAGTGCTGGTTGTGCTGCGCGCAGACAAGGACATCCAGGCCGGCAACCGGAAGAAGGTGGTGGACCTCGTCGAGACAAAGGTGCTGCCGCATTTCAATTTCGTCCGCATGACGCAGCTCGCCGTGGGCAGACACTGGCGCGAGGCCAACCCCGCGCAGCGGAAATTGCTGGTGAACGAGTTCCGGACGCTGCTGGTGCAGACCTATGCCGCGACACTGACTGCATACCGGGACCAGACCATCGAGTACCGGCCGCTGCGCATTCAGCCGGAGGACACGGACGTCGTGGTGAGGTCGCTGATCAACCAGCCCGGCGGGAAGCCCGTCACGGTTGATTACAGGATGCAGAAGGGCGACAACGGCTGGAAGGTGTATGACGTCGTGGTGGGTGACCTCAGCCTGGTGCAGAGCTATCGCGGCAGTTTCAACACCGAAGTGCAGAAGGGTGGAATCGACGGGCTGGTCAAGGCGCTCACGGAAAAGAACAAGCAGCTCGTGTCCCGGCAATGATCGACTGCAACGGGGACCGCTGCACCCTGCAGGGACCGGTTACTGCTGACAACGTGGTGGCGCTGCTGGCGCAAGGCGCGCAGCGATTTACCGCGCCAAGGGTAACGGTGGACCTCTCCGGCGTGACGGAGGTGGACTCGTCGGCGCTGAGCCTGCTCCTCGAATGGCGGCGGGAGGCAGTCCGCAACGGACGCGAGATCCGCTTTCGCAATCTGCCCGCCAGCATGAAGAGCCTTGCCGAGCTCTACGGCATCGCTGAACTGCTGGGTGGGGAGTAAAGCGTGAGACGGGAGGCGGGAAAGACCAGCGATTGCGTGACTCGCCTCACGCCTGACGTCTCACGCTTTGCGGATGCCGCTCTGGCAGGCGGCCTCGCACCTGAATCCGATCCCGAAGCCAGCGCCCGCGGCCCGATCCCCTCCAGCGGTCATGCGCCATGATCGATCCCGATCAAATCAGGCGCTGGATAGAGGAAGGCATTGCCTGTGAGCACGTGACGGTGCAGGGCGATGGGCACCACTTCGAGGCGGTGATCGTCAGTTCCGCATTCCGCGGCCGCACGCGCGTGCAGCGGCATCAGCAGGTGTACGCCGTGCTCGGCGCGCGCATGGGCGCGGAAATCCACGCGCTCTCGATGCAGACGCTCACTCCCGAAGACTGGGCGGCCAGGGGGCGGTAGCCGGCATGGACAGGCTCGTCATCGAGGGCGGAGTGCCGCTGGCGGGTGAAATCGCCGTTTCCGGCGCCAAGAATGCGACGCTGCCGATACTGACCGCCGCGCTGCTCTCCACCGAGCCGCTGACCGTTTCCAACGTGCCGCATTTGCGCGACGTGACGACCACGCTCAATCTACTCGCGCAGATGGGCATCGGGGTCTCGATGGACGAGAAGCTCGGAGTCGAGCTGACCGCCGCGCGCATCGCAGAGCCGGTGGCGCCCTACGAGCTGGTGAAGACCATGCGCGCCTCGGTGCTCGTACTCGGGCCGCTCACCGCGCGCTGCGGGGAAGCGCGGGTGTCGCTGCCTGGCGGCTGCGCCATCGGGCTGCGCCCGGTGGATCAGCACTTGAAGGGCCTGCAGGCGATGGGCGCTGAGGTCGCGATCGAGCAGGGCTACATCTCGGTGCGGGCGAAGCGCCTGCGGGGCACGCGCATCTGCATGGATCTCATCACGGTAACCGGCACGGAGAACATCATGATGGCGGCGACCCTCGCGGAGGGCACAACCGTGATCGAGAACGCGGCGCGCGAGCCCGAGGTGGTGGACCTTGCGAACTGCTTGAATGCCATGGGCGCGCGGGTGCAGGGGGCGGGCAGCGATGTCATCACAATCGAGGGCGTCAACCGGCTGCACGGCGCGCGCTACCGCGTCATGCCCGACCGCATCGAGTCCGGCACCTATCTCGCGGCAGCGGCAGCCACGGGGGGCAGCATCCGGCTGACCGGGGCGCGGCCCGAGATTCTGGATGCGGTGCTGGAGAAACTGCGTGAAACGGGAGCGCGGATCACGACCGGGCCGGATTGGGTCGCGCTGGAGTCGAACGGCGCGTTGAGCGCGGTCAACGTGCGCACGGCGCCGTATCCGGCTTTTCCGACCGACATGCAGGCGCAGTTCATGGCGCTCGACAGCATCGCGCGCGGCACCGCGCTCGTGACGGAAACCGTCTTCGAGAACCGTTTCATGCATGTGCAGGAGCTGAAGCGGCTCGGAGCGGATATCGAGGTCGAGGGCAACACCGCGGTGGTCAAGGGAGTCGCGCACCTCAACGGTGCGACCGTGATGGCAACGGATCTGCGTGCCTCGGCGAGCCTGGTGCTGGCCGGGCTGATCGCGCGTGGCGCCACGACGGTCGAGCGCATCTACCACCTCGACCGCGGCTACGAGCGGATCGAGGAGAAGCTCTCGAAGCTCGGCGCGCGCATCAAGCGCGTCCGGTGAGCGGGGTGGGCCGTGACCGATAACGGCGCACCGATTTCACACCTGTCCTGAATCCCGTCGGGACATCGTCCCGGCGCCGTGCCCAAACCTGGCGGCTAATTTATTGTTTTTCCTGTAAAATGCCGCCCCTGCCTGGTCGCTCGGGTTGCTGACGTGATCACCATCGCCCTGTCCAAGGGCCGCATCTATGACGAAACCGCGCCGCTGTTGAAGCGCGCGGGTGTCGTCGCGCGCGACGATCCGGAGAAATCGCGGAAATTGATCCTGCGCACCAACCGCGCCGACGTGCGGCTCCTGATCGTGCGTGCGTCCGACGTGCCGACGTACGTCCAATACGGCGCCGCCGACCTCGGCGTGGCCGGCCGGGACGTGCTCGACGAGAGCGGCGGGCAGGGGCTCTACCAGCCGCTGGATCTTGGCATTGCCCGCTGCCGCATGGTGGTCGCGGCCCCGACGGGATTCGACTACCGGCGCGCGGTGCGCCAGGGCGCGCGGCTGCGCGTCGCGACCAAATACGTGCAGACTGCGCGCGAGCACTTTGCCAGGAAAGGCGTGCATGTCGACTTGATCAAGCTCTACGGCTCGATGGAGCTGGCGCCGCTGACCGGGCTCGCGGACGCCATTGTCGATCTCGTGGACACCGGCCGGACGCTGCGCGCCAATCGCCTTTCGGTGGTGGAGGAAATCGCTCCGGTGAGCGCGCGGCTGATCGTCAACCAGGCGGCGCTGAAGGTGAAGCGCGCCGCGATCCAGCCGCTCATCGAGGCGTTCGCGCGGGCGGCGCGATGATGCGAATCCGGCGCCTCGCCTCGACGCAGCCTGATTTCGAGGCTCGCCTCGCGGAGCTGCTCGCGTACGAGTCCGTGCAGGACCCGACGGTGGAGGCTGCTGTCGCGGCCATCCTTGCCGACGTGAAGGCGCGTGGCGATGCCGCGGTGCTCGAATTCACGCGGCGTTTCGACCGCGCATCGGCGGAGTCAGTCGCCGCGCTCGAGGTCCCGCGCGCGGAGTTCAAGCGGGCGCGTGCCCGGATTCCGGCGGCGAGCCGCGCCGCGCTCGAGACCGCGGCCAGGCGCGTGCGTGCCTATCACCGGAAGCAGCTGGCCGCCTCGTGGCGCTATCGCGAGCCGGCCGGCACCGTGCTGGGCCAGCGCGTGACGGCGCTCGATCGTGTTGGCATTTACGTGCCGGGTGGAAAAGCGTCCTATCCATCGTCGGTCATCATGAACGCGGTGCCCGCGCGGGTGGCCGGGGTGCGCGAGGTCATCATGGTGGCACCGGCTCCCGACGGCGAGCGCAATGACCTCGTGCTCGCGGCCGCCGCGATCTGCGGCGTGAACCGCGTGTTCTGCGTCGGGGGGGCGCAGGCGATCGCCGCGCTTGCCTATGGCACCGCGACGATTCCGGCAGTGGACAAGATCGTCGGCCCCGGCAACGTCTACGTCGCGGCCGCCAAACGGCGCGTATTCGGCGTCGTGGGCATCGACATGATCGCGGGGCCCTCGGAGGTGGTGGTGGTGTGCGACGGCAGCACGGACGCCGACTGGGTCGCAATGGATCTGTTCGCGCAGGCCGAGCACGACGAGCTGGCGCAGGCGATACTGATCACGCCCGACGCGCGGTTTCTCGATGCGGTCGCGGCGAGCATGGACCGCCAGCTCGCCGCGCTGCCGCGGAGCACGGTGATCGCCGCAGCGCTGTCGAAACGCGGGGCGCTCGTTCGCGTGCGGAGTCTCGACGAGGCGTGCCAACTGGTGAACCGGATCGCGCCGGAGCACCTGGAGCTTTCAGTGCGCGATCCGGAGCGGCTATTGCCGAAGATCCGGCACGCAGGCGCGATCTTCCTCGGCGCCTATAGCTCGGAGGCGCTCGGCGATTACTGCGCGGGCCCGAACCACGTGCTGCCCACGGCGCGCACTGCGCGCTTTTCCTCGCCGCTCGGCGTCTACGATTTCCAGAAGCGCTCGAGCGTGATTCGCATCTCGGCAAAGGCCGCGCGCGGGCTCGGCGCCGTTGCCGCAACGCTCGCGCGCGGAGAGGGGCTCGCCGCGCACGCGAAGGCGGCGGAACTCCGCATGAAGAGGCAAAAGGCCTGAACGCCGGGATGCGAATGGCGCGGCTGCCCCTGAACGGTGATGCTTACGTCCATGCCGAAAACTCCTGACGACGTCATCCGCGACGAGATACGCGCGCTCAAGGCGTATCCTGTGCCGGACGCGACCGGCATGGTGAAGCTCGACGCCATGGAGAATCCGTATCCCCTGCCGCCGGAGCTGCGCGGCCGCATCGCGCGCCTGGTCGAGCAGGCGGCGTTGAATCGCTATCCGGACCCATCGGCGCCCGCGCTGAAGGCGCGGCTGCGCCAGGCCTTCGGCGTGCCGGAGGGCGTGGAGCTGCTGCTGGGCAACGGCTCGGACGAGCTGATCCAGACGCTCGCGCTCGCCGTGCGCAAGCCGGGGGCCGCGGTGCTCGGGGTCGAGCCGTCGTTCGTGATGTTTCGCATGATCGCGACCTTCGCCGGCGCGCCCTACCTCGGCGTCGATTTGCGCGATGACTACGCGCTCGACATCGAAGGGCTCCTGGGCGCGGTCGAGCAACACCGGCCGGGATTGATCTTCCTCGCCTACCCCAACAATCCGACCGGCAACCTGTTCGACGCCGGATTGATCGAGAGGGTGATCGAGGCGGCGCCGGGCCTGGTGGTGATCGACGAGGCGTACCACGGATTCGCCGGGAGAAGCTTCCTGCCGGCGCTCTCCCGCCATCCGAACCTGCTGGTGATGCGCACGCTGTCCAAGCTTGGGCTCGCCGGCCTCCGGCTGGGCGTGTTGCTGGGCGCAGGGCGCTGGATCCGGCAGCTCGACAAGCTGCGTTTGCCCTATAATGTGAACACGCTCACACAGCTCATCGCCGCCGTGGTGCTGGAGTACGGTTCGGTGTTGACAGAACAGGCCGCGGCGATCAAGCTTGAACGAGGCCGCTTGCTGCGCGAGTTGCAGCGGATGCCTGGCGTGACGCCGTATCCGAGCGACGCTAATTTCATATTGTTCAGAGTCAGCCACGCGGAGCGCGTTTTCGACGGACTGAAACGACGCGGAGTACTGATCAAGAGTCTCCACGGATCTCATCGCCTGCTTGCGGAATGCCTGCGGGTGACCGTCGGCACGCCGGATGAGAACGCCGCCTTCCTGAGCGCTTTGACCCAGACCCTCAACGCTTGAAATCCACGCCTGTTTCGCGCGCGGTACGCCCGTACTGCTGTCAGCACGGCCATGCGTAAAGCCGAAGTCACGCGCAATACGAACGAGACCCGGATCGGCGTCAAGTTGAACCTCGACGGCTCGGGACGAGCGAAAGTCGCGACCGGGGTCCCGTTTCTCGATCACATGCTGGAGCAGGTCGCCCGCCACGGCGTGTTCGACCTCGAGGTGTCGGCGGACGGCGACCTGAAGGTCGACGCGCATCACACCGTGGAAGACGTGGGCATCACGCTCGGGCAGGCGTTCGCCAAGGCGATCGGGGACAAGAAAGGCGTGCGCCGCTACGGGCACGCCTACGTGCCGCTCGACGAGGCGCTGTCGCGGGCGGTGGTGGATCTCTCGGGGCGGCCCGGTCTCGAGTATCACATCGATTTCACGCGCGCGCGGATCGGCGAGTTCGACGTCGACCTGGTGCACGAGTTCTTCCAGGGCTTCGTCAATCACGCGCAGGTGACGCTGCACGTGGACAATGTCAAGGGCACGAACGCCCACCACCAGGCGGAGACGGCGTTCAAGGCGTTCGCACGCGCGCTGCGCATGGCGGTCGAGCCCGATGCGCGCGTGAAGGACGTCCCGTCCACGAAGGGCAGCCTGTAACGGAGCCACCTGCGCACAGCGATCAGCAGTCAGCACACCTGCATGACCGGATGTTCCACCGCCTTTCGTCTCGATCTGGCCGCTGCGCTCTGACCACCGCTTATGATTGACGTTGCCGTCGTCGACTACGGAATGGGCAACCTGCGCTCGGTCGCCAAGGCCATCGAGCATGTCGCGCCCCGCCTCGCGGTCGACGTGACGAGCGATGCGCGGCAGGTGATGCGCGCCGAGCGCGTGGTCTTCCCGGGTCAGGGCGCGATGCCGGATTGCATGCGCGAGATGGAAGCGCGCGGGCTGCGCGCGGCGGTGGTGGAGGCCGCCGGCACGAAGCCCTTCCTCGGCATCTGCATCGGCCTGCAGATGCTGTTCGAGGCAAGCGAGGAGGGCGATACGCCAGGGCTTGCCCTGCTTCCGGGCCGCGTGCGGCGCTTTCCGGCGGGGAGCATGGTGGCGAGCGGCGGCGGCCGCCTCAAGGTGCCGCACATCGGATGGAACGAGGTGCGGCAGACGGCCGATCATCCATTGTGGCGGGGCATCCCGCAGGGCAGCCGCTTTTATTTCGTGCACAGTTATTTCCCGGTGCCCGGCAGCCGCGAGCTGACCGCGGGGGAGACCGATTACGGCGTGCCGTTCACGTGCGCGGCCGCGCGCGGCAACATCTTTGCCGTGCAGTTCCACCCGGAAAAAAGCGCCGAAGCCGGTCTGAGGCTGCTCGCCAATTTCGTGGAATGGCAACCCGCGGCGCAACGCGCCACGCGACGTGCCGCGGCGTCGCCCGCCGCGTGACATCATGCTCCTCATCCCCGCGATCGATCTGAAGGATGGCAAGTGCGTGCGCCTGAAGCAGGGCGCAATGGACAAGTCCACCGTCTTTTCCGACGATCCGGCGGCGATGGCCGAGCGGTGGCTCAAGCTGGGCGCGCGCCGGCTGCATGTCGTCGATCTCAACGGCGCGGCCGCCGGACGCCCGAAGAACGAGCCGGCGATCAAGGCGATCACGGCCGCGGTGGGCGACAAGCTGCCCATTCAACTGGGCGGCGGCATCCGCGATCTCGACACGGTCGAGCAGCTGCTCGATTCCGGCGCAGCCTACGTCATCATCGGGACTGCGGCGGTGAAGACGCCGGGATTCCTGCACGATGCGTGCACCGCCTTCCCGGGGCACGTGCTGGTTGCGCTCGACGCGAAGGACGGCAAGGTGGCGGTCGACGGCTGGTCGAAGCTGACCGGGCACGAGGTGCTCGACCTCGCCCGGAAATTCCAGGACTACGGCGTCGAGGCCATCATCTACACCGATATCGGGCGCGACGGGATGCTGACCGGCGTCAACATCCCCGCCACCGTGACACTGGCCAAGGCGCTCGCGGTGCCGGTGATCGCGAGCGGCGGCATCACCAGCCTGGAGGACATCAAGTCCCTCTGCGCGGTGGAGCACGAGGGCATCACCGGCGCGATCACCGGCCGCGCCATATACGAAGGCAAGCTGGATTTTGCGAAGGCCCAGAAATTGGCCGACGAGCTCTCGAAGCCGGGGAAGTAGTGGTTTGCCGTCCAAGGGCTGAGGGCGGAGGGCTGAGGGCGGACGATGTTCCCTCAAGCCGCTTTAGTCTCATCCCTCATCCTACATCCCTCATCCCTCGACTCTGATGGGCCTCGCCAAGCGCATCATCCCCTGCCTCGACGTCACTGCCGGGCGCGTGGTGAAGGGCGTCAACTTCCTCGGGCTGCGCGACGCCGGCGATCCGGTGGAAATCGCGCGGCGTTATGACGAGCAGGGCGCAGATGAGCTCGCGTTCCTCGACATCACCGCCTCGAGCGACGGGCGTGATCTGATCGTGGGCGTGGTCGAGGCGGTCGCTGCGCAGGTCTTTATTCCCCTCACCGTGGGCGGTGGCGTGCGCTCGGTCGAGGACGTGCGGCGGCTGCTCAATGCGGGCGCCGACAAAGTGAGCATCAACACCGCCGCGGTGCAACGACCGCAACTGGTGGAAGAGTCGGCCGGGCGCTACGGCTCGCAGTGCATCGTGGTGGCGGTGGACGCCAAGCGCAAGCCGGGTGCGGGCGCGCCGCGCTGGGAGGTATTCACGCACGGCGGGCGCAACGCGACCGGGCTCGATGCGCTGGAATGGGGCCGCCGGATGGAAGCGGCCGGCGCCGGCGAAATCCTGCTCACCAGCATGGATCGCGACGGCACGCGCAGCGGCTTCGATCTCGAGCTGACCCGCGCCTTCTCCGATGCGCTCGCGATCCCGGTGATCGCGAGCGGCGGGGTGGGCAACCTGGATCATCTTGCCGAGGGCATCCTGCGGGGCCACGCCGACGCCGTGCTCGCGGCGAGCGTGTTTCACTACGGCGAGTACACGGTGCGCCAGGCCAAGGAGCATATGGCGCGGCGGGGAATCGAGGTCCGGCTCTAGGATCGAGCGATCAGGATTGAGGATTGGGGGAAAACCGACGAGAATGCCGGATGACGGTCGGAAGCGCGACATTGCTCGATCCTCGGTCCCCGATACTGGATCCTGCCTTTCGATGAAAGACAACTGGCTCGACAAGGTCAACTGGGCGCACGACGGGCTGGTGCCGGCGGTGGCTCAGGAAGCCGGCAGCGGCAAGGTCCTCACCGTGGCGTGGATGAACCGCGAGGCGCTGGGCAGGACGGTGGCGAGCGGGGAAGCCCATTACTGGTCGCGCTCGCGCGGCAAGCTGTGGCGCAAGGGCGAAAGCTCCGGGCACGTGCAGAAGGTGAGGGCGATCCGTATCGACTGCGACGAGGACGTCATCCTGCTGGAGGTGGAACAGACCGGCGGCATCGCCTGTCATACCGGTCGTCACAGCTGCTTTTTCCGGCGGCTCGACGGCGACAAGTGGGTGGTGACCGAGCCCGTGCTCAAGGACCCCCGGGACATCTACAAGCAATGATCGACGCCAATCTTCTGCACCGGCTGGGGAAGGTGATCGCCGAGCGCAAGCGCGACGACCCGTCGGCTTCCTACGTGGCGAGCCTGTTCGCGAAGGGCCAGGATGCGATCCTGAAGAAGGTCGCCGAGGAGGCTGCCGAGACGGTGCTTGCCGCCAAGGGCGGTGATAAACTGCAGGTCGTGCGCGAGACCGCCGATTTGTGGTTTCACAGCATGGTGTTGCTGGCCTGGCATGGCCTCGCCCCCGAGGACGTGCTGGGCGAGCTGCGGCGCCGCGAAGGCATATCCGGAATCGAGGAGAAGAAGTCCCGCGGATGACCGGGATTTCTGGAAGGAAGGGACGATGGGCTCGCTGAGCATCTGGCACTGGCTGATTGTGCTGCTGGTCGTGGTGCTGATCTTCGGCACCAAGAAGCTGCGCAATATCGGCACCGACCTGGGCAGCGCGGTCAAGGGCTTCAAGGACGGCATGAAGTCGGAGGATGACAAATCCGCGCAGGCCAAGGCGGAGCTTCCGCCGTCCACCGGAGAGACCATCGAAGGCCAGGCCAAGAAGGAAACGCCCAAGACGTGAGGCGGGATGCGTGAGGCGTGAGGCGCGCCGAAACGACGGCTCCCGCTCCCGGGTCTGCGCTTCACGCCTCAGCCTCCTCCCCTCCCGATGTTTGATATCGGATTTTCGGAGCTGCTCCTCATCGCGGTCGTCGCGTTGATCGTGATCGGCCCCGAGCGCCTGCCCAAGGTTGCACGCACGCTGGGGCACCTGTTCGGCCGCATGCAGCGCTACGTCAACGACGTCAAGGCCGATATCGCCCGCGAGATGGAGCTCGACGAGCTCAAGAAAATGCAGTCGAGCATGGAAGACGCGGCGCGCTCGTTCCAGAATTCCGTCAACCAGGGCGTGGGCGAGGCCGAGCGCGAGATGGACAGGCTCGCGCAGGATACGCAGTCGGCAGTGGACGCCTACACGGAAGCGCCGGCACCGGCTGAGCCGCCTGCGGCGGCCGCGCCGGAGCAGCGCGAGCTGGCGCTGGACACGAGCCCGCCGCGGCCCTCGCAGAAGCAGGCGTGAGGCGGGAGCGCCAGTTGACGAGTGATGGGCGCTGACCGGCGTTTCGCCCGCGTCACCTGTCACCCGTCACACGCCGCGCCTCACTCTCCATGACGGAAGACACCTTCATCTCTCACCTGATCGAGCTGCGCGACCGGTTGCTGCGCATGCTGATCGCCGTGGGCGTGGTCTTCGTCCTCCTCTTTCCCTTCGCCTCCGACCTCTACGATTTCCTCGCGTATCCGTTGATGCGCACGCTGCCGGAAGGCTCGAAAATGGTCGCGATTGGCGTCGTGACGCCGTTCCTGATACCGGTCAAGATCGCCGCGCTGGTGGCGTTTGCGATCGCGCTGCCGTACGTCCTGTACCAGGTCTGGGCGTTTGTCGCGCCGGGCCTCTACGCCCACGAGCGGCGGCTGGTGATGCCGCTGGTGATCGCGAGCACGGTGCTGTTCTTCGTGGGCGTCGCGTTCTGCTATTTCTTCGTGTTCGGCATGGTGTTCGATTTCATCTACAAGATCGCGCCGAAGAGCATCTCCGTCGCGCCCGATATCGAGAACTATCTCAATTTCGCCATCACGATGTTTCTCGCGTTCGGGGTCACGTTCGAGGTGCCGATCGTGGTGCTGATCCTCACGCGCATGGGGGTCGTCACCCTCGAGCAGCTCGCAGGCGTCCGTCCCTACTTCATCGTGGGCGCCTTCGTGGTCGCCGCGATCGTTACCCCTCCCGATGTGATCTCGCAGCTGCTGCTCGCGATTCCGATGTGCGTGCTCTATGAAGTCGGGTTGCTCGCTGCGCGGCTCTTCGGCCGGCCGCGGCAGCCCGCGGGCGATGAAGAAAAAGCCCCGGAAGCCGAAGGGGAGCGGTGATACCGAGGCGGCGCCTACTTGCGCTGCCGGGGTGGCGGCCGCCGCCCGATGACAACGGTAAGGTCGGCTTCGGCCTGATTGCGCGTAAGCTTGATTGCAGCCTTCTGACCCGGCGGCAGCGCGGCTATCAGATTGAGCATGGTGGTGGTATCGGCTACCATCCGGCCATTCACGGATATCAGCACATCGCCGGGCTTGATGCCCCCCTTGTCGGCAGGACTGCCGCGCTCCACCTGCGTGATCAGCACGCCGCGCGTGGCAGGCAGGTTGAATGACTGCGCCAGCTCCGGCGTGATGTCCTGGACGCCGACCCCGATCCAGCCGCGCGTCACCGATCCTTTCTGAACGATCTGCTCCATCACCTGCCGCGCGATGGAGACCGGGATGGCATAGCCGATGCCCATCGAGCCCCCGGTCTGCGAGTAGATGGCGGTATTGATCCCGACCAGCCTGCCGCCCGCGTCCACCAGCGCCCCGCCCGAGTTGCCGGGATTGATCGCTGCGTCGGTCTGGATGAAGTTCTCGAACGTGGTGATGCCGAGGTGCGAGCGCCCCAGCCCGCTCACGATCCCCATGGTGACCGTCTGGCCCACGCCGAAGGGATTGCCGATGGCGAGCACGATATCGCCCACGCGCAGCTGCTCGGGCAGCGCGAAGCTGATCGACGGCAGCTTCTCCAGCTCGATCTTCAGCACCGCCAGGTCGGTCTCGGGATCGGTGCCGACCACGCGCGCCCGCACCTTGCGCGAGTCGGCGAGCGCGATCTCGATCTGGTCCACGGATTCGACCACGTGATGGTTGGTGAGGATGTAGCCGTCCGCGCTGACGATCACGCCCGAGCCGAGTCCTTCCCGGCGCTGCGGCCCCGCGTCCTGCGGGTCGCCGAAGAAATAGCGGAACAGGGGATCGTCCATGAAGGGCAGGCGGGGCCGCTTGACCTCCTGGCTGGTGAAAATGTTGACCACCGCCGGCATCGCCTGGCGCGCCGCATCCCGGAAGGATGCGCCAGTGGGCGCCGAAATCTCCGGCTGAGGCGCCGTCACCGGGGCACCGTCGCTGCGCACGGTGTCACCGCGCAAATTCCAGGCGAGGAGGTCAGGGCGCAACGTCGAGACGACGAACAGCGCCGCCAGGCAGACGGTCGCTGTCTGCGAAAAGATGAGCCAGAACTTCCGCATGGAAACGGTAGGCGAGGATGCCGCAGAGAGCGGACAGGATCTTGCTGGCACGCATCATAACAAAACACGAGTGCGGGCTTGGGCTGTCGGCGGCACCCCGTTGTAACCGGCTGATTGCTTGATGGTTTTTCACGTTTCGCTTCAAATCCCCAAGGCCCTTTGTGTAGAATGGCGACTTTTCGAGAGCGGGGCACAAGCGCATGGCTGACAAAGAGTTGGATCCAGGCAAGCGGCGTTTTCTGGTTGCCGCCACCAGTGTCGCGGGCGGCATCGCCGGCGCCGGTGCCGCAGTGCCCTTTGTCGCCAGCATGCTGCCGTCGGAGCGCGCCAAGGCGGCGGGCGCGCCGGTCGAAGCCGACATCGGCAGTCTCTCCCCGGGCGAAATGATGCGCGTGGAATGGCGTGGCAAGCCGGTGTGGATCGTCAGGCGCACGCGCGAGATGCAGGAGTCGGTCAAGGCGAGCGACAACAAGGTCGCCGACCCCAAGAGCGAGCGCCACAGGGAGCTCACTCCCGATTACGCGCGCAACGAATTGCGCTCGATCAAGCCGGAGTTTCTTGTAGTGGTCGGCATCTGCACCCACCTCGGCTGCTCGCCGGTGGATAAGTTCAAGGCCCAGCCCGAGGCCTTCGATGCTGACTGGAAGGGCGGCTTCTACTGCCCGTGTCACGGCTCGCTGTTCGATCTCGCAGGCCGCGTCTACAAGAACAAGCCGGCCCCGGACAATCTCCCCGTTCCGCCGCACGCCTACCTCTCCGAGTCCCGGATCCTGATCGGCGAAGGCGGGAAAGGAGCGTAGGACATGGCGGCGGCGGAAAAACAGCCCGTCACGATCACCTGCGCCGGGCCGCTCAATGGCGCGCTGAGCGCCTTCCTCACCTGGGTCGATCAGCGCTTTCCCCTGATGTCGCTGTGGCGGGACCATCTCGCCGAGTATTACGCGCCGAAGAACTTCAACTTCTGGTACTACTTCGGATCGCTCGCGATGCTGGTGCTGGTGCTGCAGATCGTGACCGGGATCTTTCTCACGATGCACTACAAGCCGGACGCCGCGCAGGCCTTCGCCTCGGTCGAGTACATCATGCGCGACGTGCCCGGCGGCTGGATCATCCGTTACCTGCACTCGACCGGCGCGTCCTTTTTCTTCATCGTGGTCTACCTGCACATGTTCCGCGGGCTCCTCTACGGCTCCTACCGCAAGCCGCGCGAGCTGATCTGGATCCTCGGGATGCTGATCTACCTCTGCCTCATGGCGGAGGCGTTCTTCGGCTACCTGCTGCCGTGGGGACAGATGTCGTACTGGGGCGCGCAGGTGATCGTCAACCTGTTCGATGCGATTCCCTGGGTCGGGCCGACGCTCGCGATCTGGATCCGCGGCGACTATGTCGTGGCCGATGCGACGCTCAACCGGTTCTTCTCGTTCCACGTCATCGCGATTCCGCTGCTGCTGCTGGGACTCGTGGCCGCGCACATCATGGCGCTGCACGAGGTGGGCTCGAACAATCCCGACGGCATCGAGATCAAGAAGGTGAAGGACCCCAGGACCGGCCACCCGGCCGACGGCATCCCGTTCCATCCGTACTACACGGTGAAGGATACGCTGGGCGCGGTGGCGTTCCTGATCGTGTTCTGCGTGGTCGTGTTCTTCATGCCGGAATTCGGCGGCTACTTCCTCGAGTACAACAACTTCATCCCGGCCGACCCTCTGAAGACCCCGGCGCACATCGCGCCGGTGTGGTACTTCACGCCGTACTACTCGATCCTGCGCGCCATTACCGAAGACTTCATGATCGTCCTCGCGCTCGGCGTGGCGGGGTATGTGGCCCTGATCTGGCTGACCGCCCGCGGCTTCGGGACGAAGCTGGCCGCAGCGGTCGCGGGCGCCGTGCTCATCTTCTTCATGAAGGGGCCCGAGCAGTTCGTCATCGATCCCAAAGTGTGGGGCGTGGCGCTGATGGGCGTTGGAGCACTGATTTACTTCCTGCTGCCCTGGCTCGATCGAAGCCCCGTCAAGTCGATCCGCTACAAGGGCCCGATCACCAAGGCCGCGCTTGCGCTCTTTGTCATCTCCTTTTTCGTGCTGGGCTATCTGGGCACGCTGTCGGTAACCGAGGGCCGCACCTTGACGGCGCAGTTATTCACGCTCGTCTACTTCGCGTTCTTCCTGTTGATGCCGTGGTACACGCGCCTCGACAAGACTCTTCCCGAGCCTGAACGGGTGTCCGGGTGAGGCGCGCGGCCATGAATCTGGCAAGGGGGCTCGCCTGCGTGCTGCTGGCGGCGCCGCTCGCGGCGGCCGCGGCGGAGAGCGTGACGCTCGAACGCCTGCCCGCCGACATCAGCCCGCACGACCCGGTTTCTCTGCAGCGCGGCGCGCAGGTCTACGTCAACTACTGCATCGGCTGCCACAGCGCTGCCTACATGCGCTACAACCGGCTGCAGGACCTTGGCCTCACGCCGCAGCAGATCCGGGACAACCTGATCTTCACCGGCGCCAAAGTCGGCGACCTGATGACGATCGCGATGCCCGCCAAGGAGTCCAAGGAATGGTTCGGCGCGCCGCCGCCGGATCTCACGCTGATCGCGCGCTCGCGTTCCTCCGGCGCCGGCAGCGGCGCGGACTGGCTCTACAGCTACCTGCGCGGCTTCTACCGCGATTCCTCGCGCCCGACCGGCTGGAACAACACGGTGTACCCGAACGTCGCCATGCCCCACGTGCTGTGGCAACTGCAGGGGGAGCAGGTGCTCCGAACCGAGGTGGTGTCGATTCCGCGCGGGACCAAAGGCGAAGTGGAAAAGCACGAGGTCCAGAAGCTCGCGCTGGAGAAGCCCGGCACGATGAACCCGTCCGACTACGACCGCATGGTCGGGGACCTCGTGAATTTCCTGGTTTACGTGGCCGAGCCTTCCCGGCAATCCCGGGTCGATCTGGGGATCTACGTGCTGATGTTCCTGGGCCTGCTGTTCGTGTTTGCGTACCTGCTCAAGAAGGAATACTGGAAGGACGTGCGTTAGGACTTCCGCCACCGCCGCCATGATGACCCTCTACTCCGGCACGACCTGCCCGTTCAGCCAGCGCTGCCGCATCGTGCTCTACGAAAAGGGCATGGACTTCCAGATCGTGGATGTCGATCTCTTCAACAAGCCGGAAGACCTGGCGGTGATGAATCCCTACAACCAGGTGCCGGTGCTGGTCGAGCGCGATCTCATCCTCTACGAGTCGAACATCATCAACGAGTAC
>DATBKZ010000079.1:0-12283 GCA_036555615.1 Burkholderiales bacterium
GCACGCCACACGCGCGGCGGTCGAGGAAGGCATCGTGCCGGGCGGGGGCGTCGCGTTCCTGCGGGCGCGGGCGAACCTGAAGGTGAAGGGCGACAACCACGACCAGGACGCCGGCATCAAGATCGTGATGCGCGCGCTGGAGGAGCCGACACGCTGGATCGCCGCGAACGGCGGCGTGGAAGCCTCCGTCGTCGTCAACAAGGTCGTCGAAGGCAAGGGCAATTTTGGCTACAACGCCCAGACCGGCGAGTACGGCGATCTCGTGCAGATGGGCGTGGTGGACCCGACCAAGGTCGCGCGCTGCGCGCTGCAGAACGGCGCGTCCGTTGCCGGCCTGATTCTCACTACCGACGCCATGGTGGCCGAAGCGCCCAAGGAAGAGAAGCCGGCGGCCGGCCACGGCCACGGTGGAATGGGCGACATGGACTATTAACGCGCTCGAGCGGACGGGCGCAAGCCCGCCGCTCAATACGCGAATCCCGAGTATTTGAAGCCCCGCTTACGCGGGGCTTTTTTTTCGGTCCGACGCCGGGCATCATGAGTCATGGCTCCGATAGCCGCAGCGGTCTACGCCACAGCTGCTGCGGCAGCAATTCTTGGCGTCGTGGTGGGGGCAGTCGCCGGCATCGTGGTCTGGAGGCTGCGGTGGGGGCTTCTCGCAGGGGGGCCCGCGGTGGTCGGGATATATGTGCTGCTGGCCATCGCTCTCCTGGGCAGCTTCTGGCTGAATCTGTCGCTGGTCTTCGGTATACCTCCGCTGCTGCAGGCTTCGCTGCTTTCCTGGACCATCGCACGCCAGCTGGAGACCCGCGCCAGGCTGCGCCCGCTCTGGATTGCGCTGGCCGCGCCCGGTTGTTCTCTGGCCATGGGGGTGTTGTGCCTGTTGGCGGGACGGCTGAACCTGTACGCGCCGATTTGGCTCGCGCTGGGAATTGTTGCTTGCCTGATCGTATGGGCCGTCTGGCAGCGAAAACCCGCCTCTCGGTGATGCAGCCGGGGCGACGACATACAGGCTGACAATCAGGCATGACCCACGGTGCCAGGCACAGGTTATCGCAGCGGCCCGCAGCTGATCTCCGACGTCAAGGGGCTTAAGGGGGAACGATGGACTTTGTAGCGGCAACGATATTTGTCATAGTCTTCGCGACAGTCATCGGCTATTTTGCGTATCGGATTCTTCGGTACGGGGGCTTCAAAGCCGCGATGTTCGGGGCGAGCATCGAGCACACCGTCGGCGAGGTGATCGGGGAGAACCAGGGTTCGTTGAGCGTCGCCCTCAGGGTTCACTCCCTGCGAGGTGATGGCCTGCAAAAGCTCATTGGCATCGAGCTCGTCGCGACCAGCTCCCTCAGTTACAAGATGGTGCCGATTACGCTTTCGGTCACCCAAGCGCAGCGGCTGGCATCCATGCTCGAAGATGCGACCCGCACGCGCTGAGTCTCGAAAATGGTGGCGCGTTGCGCACGCCGCGTGGGCGGTGCTTGCCGTCACGGTGTCGGTCGTTCTGGTATTCGCGAAGGGCGGTCACCCACCCCCGATTTTCCTCCTGCCCATCGTCCTGATCATGTGGGTCGCCGGGCACCTTGTCATGTGGGGAGCAGGGTGGCTGGCCGCCAGGGGCCGGCGCATCGCGAGCGCAGCCGGCACGGAGGGCGAACCGTGGCCGATCGGCCTGTGGCCCGTCCTCATCGGCACTGGCGTTGCCGCGCTGGTAGGAATATTTCAGCTTCTGATGACGGCGCTTGAGGGCAGGCTGTATCCGTTTCACTACGGCAGGGATTGGGCGGCGATGCTGGCGGTGTGGCTCATTCACGGAGTATGCTTTGCCGGCCTGCTGTTGCGCCAACGGTGGTCTCGCCTCCTGGGGGCGATGCTCGGGCTTGGGTGGGCACTGGTGCTGGCTTGGCAGATTGCGGAGCACGTGCCCCCGAAGGCCACCTCGGACACTATGGGACTGTTCATCGTCTTCGGCTTGTTGCTGCTCGCATTGTTCCTTGGTCTTCATCTGCTCGCGTCACGCAGAGTCAAGTCGTTCCTGGCGCGTTGAATGTTCTCGCGATGAGTTACAAGCTGGCGATAAAGCAGGAGCCTTCGTACCTGCACGTGATCGTCACCGGCACGAACAGCTGGGAGAACGTCCAGTCCTACCTCGCGGAAATCATGCGCGAATGCATGGCCCGGAGGTCGTATCGGGTGCTCATCGAGGAGCGTCTAGAGGGGCCCCGCCTCGGCACGATGGATGTGTATCAGATCGCGGCGGACGGCGCCGACCGTGCCAAGGGGCTCTTCGAGGCGATCGCTTATGTTGACGTCAACGCCCAGGGCGGCCAGATGAAGTTCGCCGAGACCGTCGCGGTCAACCGCGGCCTGCCGGTCACGGTGTTCGCGTCGGTGGATGATGCGCGGAAGTGGCTGCTGAACATGGGCCCCGCGCGATGAGCGGTGTGGATTCCGCGCGATGAGCGGCGATGAAATCGCCCGCTCAATCGTGCGGAGCTAAACCGGCGCGAAGCGTCCGGATTTAGCAGGATTTAGCGAACGATGATCGTGACATTGAAATCCCCGCGCACGAGCGACACGGAATAGCCGCCCTTCGCCGCGCCCGCCGCCTTCTGGAACTGGGCGAGCGACTGCACCCGGCGGCGGTTCAGAGCGTAGATGATGTCGCCCGGCCGGAAGCCGGCCATCCACGCGCGGCTTTCCTGCTCCACGTCCGCGACCACCAGGCCGCCGCCCTTCAGGCGCTGGTACAGCGGGCTGCCACGCTCGATTTCCACCACGCTCATGCCTGGCAGTTGCGGCACGGCCTTGCCCTGGACATTCGCTGGGTCCTGGGGCGGCGCGATGGTGGCGCGCACCACGCGCGTGTCCCTCCCGCGTTGCACCCGCAGCTCGATTTCCTCGCCCACGGGCGTGAGCCCCAGCCGTGCCCGCAGCTCTGCCGCCGCGCGCACCGTGCGGGCGCCCAGGGCGATCACGACGTCGCCCTCGCGCAGCCCCGCCTTCTCCGCAGGGGATCCGGCGTCGACCCCCGCGATCACGACGCCCTCGGAGGCGCTGACCCCGAGCTTCTTCGCGATATCGGGCGTGAGATCCACCATCTCGATGCCGAGCCGCCCGCGCCGGACCTCGCCGAAGCGCGCGATCTGGGCGAGCACCGCGCGCGCCATGTTGGACGGCACCGCGAAGCCGATGCCGACGTTGCCGCCCGCAGGGCCGATGATCGCGGTATTGATGCCGACCAGCTCGCCGCGCAGGTTGATCAACGCGCCGCCGGAGTTGCCGGGATTGATCGAGGCGTCGGTCTGGATGAAGTCTTCGAACCCCTCCGGCGACAGCCCGCTCCTGCCGAGCGCGCTCACGATGCCCGAGGTGACCGTCTGCCCGATCCCGAACGGATTGCCGATCGCGATCACGTAATCGCCCACCTGCAGCGTGTCGGAATCGCCGATGCGGATTGCCGACAGGTCCCTGGCGTCGATCTGGACCACGGCGATATCGGTGCCGGGATCGGTGCCGACGAGCTTGGCCGGCACCTGGCGGCGATCCTTCAACGTGACCAGCACCTGCTCGGCGTTGCGGATCACGTGGTGATTGGTGATCACGTAGCCGCGCGCCGCGTCCACGATGACTCCCGAGCCCGCGGACTGCTCCCGGCGTTGCGGCTGGTCGGGGAGATTGAAGAAGCGGCGGAAGAACGGATCGGCGAACAGCGGATTCGCCTCGAGCGGCGAGCGCGTGATGACCGAGATGTTCACCACCGCGGGCGTCACCTCGTTGACGAGCGGGGCGAGGGTCGGCAACCCCCGCACTCCTGTTGCAGGCTGGGCGGCGGCGACCCCGATGCCGCAGATCGCGAGCGCGCACGCTGCCGGAAACTTGAGCTTACGAAGCATGATCTTGGATTGTAGACCCACGGCCGCGCGGCTTCGTCATTTCAGGATCCGGAAAAGATTGTTGAAATCATCCGTCCACACGTCCAGGCCGGGGATGTCGCCGATCTCGGCTGCGAACTTGGCGATCTCCGGACCCTCGAGCAGGGCCTTCTCGCGCGCGACGAGGACCCAATCGGTGCGCGCGAGCTCGCTCTCCTCGGCATCGTCCGAGATGAGCGCGACGGCCAGGCCGTGCTCGGCGGCGATGCGCATCACCACCGGCGCGAGATCGAGGAAGCGGTTGGTGACATGGAAGGCGATCACTCCGCCGGGCTTCATGTGGCGAAGGTAGACCGCGAGCGCCTCGCGCGTGATGAGATGGACGGGGATCGCATCGCTCGAGAACGCGTCGATTGCAAGAATGTCGTAGTCCTGGGGCGGCTCGCGTTCCATCGACAGGCGCGCATCGCCCAGGATGTGCTCGATTCTTGCGGCGCTATCCGCGAGGAAGGTGAACTCGCTCGTCGCGACCGCCACGACCTGCGGATTGATCTCGTAGAAGCGATAGACGTCCCCCGGGCGCCCGTAGAGCGCGAGCGTGCCGGTGCCGAGCCCGACGACGCCCACCCGCAGCGGCTTGGCTTCGAAAGCCTGAATCGCGCGCGCGATACCGGAAGTCGCGCCGTAGTAGGTCGTCGGCTCGTTGCGGCGGCCGGGCGCGCGGTACTGCTCGCCGTGCATGATCACGCCGTGCGTGAGGCGCCGCACCGCCTCCTCCTCGCCGTCCGCCCCGATATCCGTCACGCGCAGCGTGCCGTAGAAGTTGCGCGTCATGACCCGTGTGTCGCGGGTGAGATCCCCGATGTACGCGTAAGCGTGGTAGCCAGCGAAGCCGAGCGCCGCGAGCGCGAGCATCGGCACCGCCGAATACATGAAGCGGGTGATGTAAGCGGCGATCAGCAGCGTAACGACAAGCCCCGCGCCGAACTCATAGTAGGTGCTGAAGAGCTTGACCGCGACGAGCCCCACCGCGATGCCGCCGAGCGCACCGCCCAGCGCCACCATGAGATAGAAGGTCGTGAGGTAACGCGGCGCGGGCTTTCTCTCCGCGAGCTCGCCGTGAAAGAACATGCACATGACGAAGAGCCCGACCAGGTTGAGAGGCACGGCTTCCTTGATGTCCGCGAGCCCGCGTTCCGCGTGCAGCGCCCATGCCATGGCGCACACGACGGCGAGCAGCGGCACGATGAAGATGCGCCGCTGGTACCAGCCGCGCCCCTCGAAGCACAGGATGAAGGTGACGAGGTAGAGCGTGAGCGGCAGGATCCACAGGAACGGCACCGACGCGATGTCGTGCGTGATGTGGTTGGTCACGGCGAGCAGCATGAAGGCGCCCATGCCCGAGAGGAGCAGCCACGCGGCGTAGTTTCCCGCAGCGGGCGGCGGCCCGGCGTCCGGCCCCGGGGACGCCTCGCGCTCGCTCGCGGCCATCGCTCCGCGCAGGCTGAAGAAGGCGGAGGCTGCGCACAGCGCGGCAAACGCGACGTAGGCGGCGCTCCAGCCCCACGACTGCACTGCCGTGGTCACCCACGGCTCGAACGCGAAGGGATAGGAGAGGAGGGCGAGGAGCGAGCCGAAGTTGGAGAGTGCGAACAGCCGGTACACGGTGCCCGCGGGAAAGGTGCGCGCGAACCACGCCTGCACCAGCGGCCCGGTCGTTGCGAGCAGGAAGTAGGGCAGCCCGATGGTGGCCGAGAGCAGTCCCAGGATGCGCCAGGTCGGGTCTTCGCCGCCCTCCGGCTTCCACCCCGCGCCCGCGACGATGGGGAGCGAGGCAAGGCTCGCGGCAAGCAGGACGGCGTGCAACACGACCTGCCTGCGCGCGGGAAGCTTGCGCGTGGTCCAGTCCGAATAGGCGTAGCCCGCAAGGAGCAGCGACTGGAAGAAGACGAGGCAGGTGGTCCACACCGCGGCCGAGCCGCCGAACCACGGCAGGATCTGCTTGGCGATGATCGGCTGGACCAGGAACAGCAGGAACGCGCTCGTGAAGATCGTGAGAGCGTAGAGAGCCATGCGGCGGGCGCGCGCGAAAAAGCGCGTATTATACGGGGCCGCCGCGCGGCCCGGCGGCAATTGGCAAGTGACGGGTGACAGGTAATGAGACCATGTCGTGCTAGAACGTTCGCGTGGGGCGCCGCGTTGACGGCTGCGCTGTCGTGGCAGGGCGACGCCCGGGCCGCGTGCCCCAGCCACGAGCGGGTCAACGCCATCCTGCGCGCGCTCGAGTCGCGCGAGCCCCTGCGCGGCCTGCGCGCCGATCTCACGATGCAGGACGCGGAATGCGGTCGCCGGCGCCTCGTCGAAAAGCTCCAGTCGGCCGCGAACCCTGTCGTCGGCTACAAGGCCGGGCTTACCAACGCGAAGATCCAGGCGCAGTTCGGCGCTTCGCGGCCGGTGCGCGGCGTGCTGCTCGAAAATATGCTGCTTCCCGACGGGGTGGAAGTGCCTGCGCGCTTCGGCGCGCGTCCGGTGCTCGAGGCGGATCTGCTGGTGAGGGTGACCGGCGAGCCGCTGCCGGAGGTGAAGACGCCCGCCGGCGTGCTGCAGACGCTGGTGCAGGTGATGCCGTTCATCGAGCTGCCCGACCTCGGCGTCGCGCAGGGCGAAAAACTGTCCGCGCCGCTCATCACCTTTCTCAACGTCGGCGCGCGGCTCGGCGTGGTGGGCAAGCCGATCCGGGTGGAGGCGACACAGGCATTCGCCGACGCCCTTGCGAACCTGCGCGTCGTGGTGACCGACCAGGACGGCAGGGAGCTCGCGCGCGGAAGCGGTGCGGCGATCCTCGGCCATCCCCTCAATGCGGTCATGTGGCTGCACGAGGACCTTGCGCGCGGGCGCGTGCGGCTGAAGCCGGGCGACGTGCTGAGCCTCGGCTCGTTCACGCCGCCGCTCGCGCCGAAGGCGGGGACGACGGTGACCGTGCGCTACGAGGGGTTGCCGGGAAATCCGACGGTGTCCGTGCGTTTCAACTAGGAAAGGAGGATCCTATGAACACGAAGCGGTGGCTGCTGGCGAGCGTGGCAGTATTCGTGGTGATCCTGGTGCTGGAATTCGTCATTCATGGCGTGCTTCTGCACGGGGTGTACCGTGAGACGGCCTCCGTGTGGCGGGTGCCGGCGGAGATTCAGCGGCTGATGTGGATCTTCTGGGTGGGCTACCTGGTGTTCGCGCCGATCTTCACGTTCATCTACGTCAAGGGCTACGAGAAAGGCAAGCCCGGCCTGGGACAGGGATTTCGTTTCGGGCTCTATCTCGGCGCCATGTTGTCCGTGTTGAACGGCTTCGGCTGGTACGTGCTGTTGCCAGTCCCGCTCGCGCTGGCGTTCTACTGGTTCGTCGCGATACTCGTGGAGTTCGTCGCTGCGGGCGTCACGGCGGGCCTGGTGTACCGCGAGTGAGGCGCGGCCAAAGCGGGTGCTCCCGTCAGGCGCGGATGACGCGCGTCTGCGGCATGCCCGCGCCGATGTAGACGTCCTGCGGCCCCGGGCCGCCGGCAACCGCGATGTAGATCTCATCGGGGCTGCGGGCGCGCCACACCGTCTCGCCATCGCCCCGGCCCGCCGCGCGCTCCGTCGCGGCGAACGCCTCGGCAAAGTAGGCTACGGGCAGCCGCGCCAATTCCCAGAGGCGGACCTGGATGTCGCGCTTGGTGCGCCCCGCCTCGTGGAGCGAGCGCGCGTGATTCACGCCGAGCAGCAGCAGCACGCCGTCCCCGCCGCCGTACATGGGCGGCATGTTGGTCGCGATCTGGCGGAGAATCTCCTCGGGACCGACGCCTTCGCCACCGGAGATGTTGCAGAAGTTGGAGGCCTTGAACACCGTGACGGTGCTCTCGTCACGGCGGAAGCCGCGGTCGACGTGGAACGGGGTCCAGGGATTTTCCTCCTCGTTCTCGCCGCAGATGTAGGAATATCTGAGCGGCGAGCCGAAGCTCACCTTGGAATAGACGCCGGGAAGCGCGCCCCCGATGTTGTTCATGATGAGGCGGATCGCGCGGCCGACGGTCGCGTTGGCGCGCCATCCCGGGCCGAGGCAGCCGGTGCCGCAGTTGATGTCGAGGCGGCTGCGCACGGGGCCGTTCACCAGCAGGAACGGAGTCATGGGATTGGTTGTGACCTGCATGAACTCCAGGGGATAGCTCGGGTCGAGCATCCCCTGGACCGCCGCGAGGATGACCGGCATGTACTCCGGACGGCAGCCGGCCATGACGGCGTTGACCGCGATCGCTTCCACCGTCGCGCGCCCCTTGCGCGGCGGCAGGAGGCCGATCACCTCCTGCGCGGAACGGCCCGATGCGGCGACGAACTGCTGCACGACCGCGGGCGTCGCGGGAATGACCGGCAGGCCATCGGTCCAGCCCTGTTCGTAGGCGTGCTCGTAGGCGCGCGCGAGGAGCGCCTCGACCGAGTCGCCCTGGATCTGGATTTGCGATTGCGCCATTCAAGTCCGCCGGCCGCTACACCGGCGTGGCGGAGCGCACGACGCCCTCGGGATGAATCTCGGCCCGCGCCACCTGCTTCAGGCGGGCTTCGATCTCGGCGGGCGGCAGCGTGAGCCCCTCGATGACGGTTCCGAGCATCGCCTCGGCCCGCGCCCGCAGCGCTTCGGGCTCGAGCTGCCGGATCGGGTTTTCCGTCTCCGCGATGATCACGTAGGGCCAGCCCTGCGTGGAGGCCATGCGGCGCGCGAATTTGGCGAAGGTGTCGGTGACCACCATCACCGTGGGAATGCCCCGCTCCTCCAGGGCCGGCGTGACGTGGCTACACCACGTCGTGCAGGAGCCTCAGTCGCCGGTGGCGGTGATGACGACGTCGACGCGCCTGGCGAGGCTGTCGAGCTGGCCGCGCATCGTGTCGAGGAGCTTGCCGGTGCGGATCGGAAGCTCCCGCACGGGCTGCTCCATCACCACATGCTTCAACCGGTAGCGCTCCCCGAGGAGCCCGCCGATCGCGCGCAGGATCTCCACGGCGGAGGGCCGCCAGTTGGGAAGCAACCCGACGGTCTTGCCGTCGAGCGTCGCGGGCCGCGGTGCCAGCTTGCTCTGCGGGCCGCTCTCGTCTAGATAGACGGGAAGGGGCGAAACCATGGTGAGGTCGAGCGGTGGCATGCTGCGTTCCTTGGGCGGTTGAAATCGTGCCGGCGATCTTAATTCGGCGCTCCGGACAGGGTCAAGCAACGGATGCGCCGCTACAATCAACCATCAGCGGCCTCAGATGCGCTTTCACACAAATGAAATTATCGATTCGGCCGCTCTGCGCGTCATCGGGGGTCACATCCCCGAATACGCTCGGGGCCCCTGTTCCGCCCCTCGACGCGCCCCATCACGGAGTGAAGCCATGGACTCGATGATCGAGCAGCTTTCGGAATACGCCGCAAGCCTGCGCCTTAAGGACCTCACGCCGGAGGCCGTCCACGAGTGCAAGCGCCGGCTCATCGACACGCTTGGCTGCGCAGCCGGCGGCTTCGACGCGAAGCCTTCGGTCGCCGCGCGCGCGCTCGCGCGGCGCAACCGCGGCGATCCGCCCGCGCGCATCCTCGGCACGCTGGAGCGCTCGACACCCGAGCTGGCCGCGTTCGCCAACGGCGTCATGATGCGCTACCTCGATTTCAACGACGCCACCTTCGGCAAATCCGCGGGACATCCGAGCGACATCTTCGCGGCGACACTCGCCGTGGCCGACGCGCTTCGCGCGGATGGCCGGGGCGCGATCACGGCATCTGCGCTGGCCTACGAGGTCTTCTGCAACTTTTCCGAGTCGGTCGCGCGCGAGCAGGGCTGGGACCACGTGGTATTCGGCGTCGTTGCCAACGCCGTCGCCTCGGGCAAGCTCCTCGGCCTCACGCGCGCGCAGATGGGCAACGCGATCGCGCTCGCCACGATCCCCAACATGGCGCTCGAGCAGACACGCACGGGGGAGCTCTCCATGTGGAAGGGCTGCGCCGCCGCCAATGCCGCGCGCAACGGCATCTTCGCGGCACAGCTGGCGCGGGAGGGCCTGACCGGTCCCGAGCAGGCGATCGAGGGAAAGTGGGGCCTGTGGCATCCGCTCGGAAAATTCCGCTGGCAGCCGTTCGGCGGGCGCGGCGCGCCGTTCCGCGTCACCCAGACCCATATCAAGTATTTCCCCGCGGTCATCCACGCCCAGACGCCGATCACGGTCGCGCTCGAGCTGCACGGCCAGGTCGCGCCGGAGGAGATCGAGGCGATCGCGATCGAGACCTACTGGGTGGCGGAACGCTACGTGGATCGCGCCAACGCGCTCTGGCATCCCGCAACGCGCGAGACCGCCGATCACAGCCTCCCGTATTGCGTCGTGACGGCGCTTCTCGACGGGGAGATCACCGAGGCGAGCTTTTCCGCGCGGCGCATCCGCGATCCGCGCATCGCGGCGCTGATCGAGCGCACGACCATCCGGGAGAACCCGGCCTATACGCGCGCGCATCCCGGCGAGTGGCCGTGCCGCATCGACGTCACGCTGCGCGGGGGAAGGAAGAAAAGCGCGGCGGCGCCGTACTTCAAGGGCCACGCCAGGCGGCCGCTGTCCGACGCCGAGATCGAGCAGAAGTTCCGTGAGCTTTCTGCAAGAGTGCTGGAAAAGAAGCAGGCCGATGCCGTGCTGGCGGCGGCGTGGAAGATCGAGAAGCTCGCCGACGTCGGCGATCTGCTGAAGCTCCTGAAGTTCCGCGAGCGCCGGGGCAAGCGGCCGCGAGCTACCCGTCGCGCTTGATCCCCGCCTGCTTGATCACCTTCGCCCACTTCGCGCGCTCGGCCTTGATGGTCGCCGCGAGCTGCTGAGGCGTGCTGCCAACCGGCTCCGAGCCTTCCGCGGTGATCCGTCCGGCCACCTCCGGGTGCTTCAGCAACGAGTTGATCTCCCGGTTGAGGAACTCAACAGTCTTGCGCGGGGTGCCGGCGGGCGCCAGCAATCCGTACCACTGCGAAACGGCAAAGCCGGGCACGCCGGCCTCGGCGACGGTGGGCAGATCGGGCAACGCCTTCATGCGGGTGGCGCCGGAGACCGCGAGCGCGCGCAGCCGCCGGGCCTTGACGTGGGCCTGGGCGCTGATGATGCCGGCAAACGAGAAATGGATGCGGCCGGACATGAGATCGGGGTAGGCCATCGCGATGCCCTTGTACGGGACGTGGACGACGTCGATTCCCGCCATCGTCCTGAACAGCTCGGTCATGAGGTGGATCTGGCTGCCCTGTCCCACCGAGGAGAAGTTGAGCTTGCCCGGGTTCGCCTTCGCGTGCGCGACGAGCTCGGAAACGGAACGCGCGGGCAGGTCGTTGTTGACCACCAGCACGTAGGACTGGGCGCTCAACTGGGTGACCGGCAGGAAATCGCGCTCCAGATCGTACGCCACCTTGTAGAGCAGCGGCCGTATCACCTGGGTCGCGCTGATGATGTTGAGCGTGTAGCCATCCGGCGCGGCGAGCCGTCCGACCTCGAGCGCGATCGCGCCGCTCGCCCCGGCGCGGTTGTCCACCACGACCGGTTGCCCGATGCTGTCGGACAGGCCCTGTCCCACGGCGCGCCCGATCGTGTCGGGGCCGCCCCCGGCCGCGGTGGGAATCACGAGCCGGATCGGCTTGTTCGGATAGGCCTGCGGCGACGCCGGCAGCGCGGCCCCCACGAGCAGGGCCGCCCAAAACAGTTTCAGGGCCGTCATGGCTTGCTCTCCTCCTCGATTCTTGTTCGTGTTCTTTACTTGCGCGCGAGCAGGCGCACGAGCCCCGATGCGTCCTTGAGCGTCTCCAGCCCCAGCATCGCATCCCGCAGCTTGCCCGCCTGGGCCCGCGGCAGCGCCTTCGCCGCGAGCTTCTCGTATTTTTCCACGATCTCGGCGTCGGTTGCGAACTTCTTCTCGCTGCCGCGCGCGGCTTCCACCGTGCGCCTGAGCGTCGTGCCGTCATTCAGGTGTGCCTCGACGTGCACCTTGTGGCGGAATTTGGCGCCGAGCGCCGTGATCTCCGGGTCATGCACCACTTCCACCTTCCCGGCAAGATTCATGCGGGCGGGGTCCGCCACCATTTTTTCGGTGAACTGGTCCACGAAGCAGTCACCCTCGATGAGCCAGGTCGCCACGCAGTAGGGGAGGTTCAACTGCGCCGAAGTCAGTCCCTGCGGCACGTACTTCCAGCCGACATGGTTCACCGTGACCTGCGAGCCGCGCACCACGATCTTCTTCACGTCTTTCGCGCGGAAGGCGCGCTCCTTCTGCATGTCGCGGATCGCATCGAGCGTGGTGTGGTTGGTGCCGACGCAGGCGTAGAACTTGAGCGCGACGCCCATCGTCTGCCAGGTTTCGCCCAGGCCGGCGGTCAGCTCCTTCAGGTTGAAATG
>DATBKZ010000080.1:0-27371 GCA_036555615.1 Burkholderiales bacterium
CTGTATAATCCGCGCCTTCATGATTTCGGCCGGATGCCGGAATCATCATCCTTGCCTCACCGCGTGCAGCGTGCGGGAGGCTTGGGGATCCTGGATACAGGAGCCCTTAACCCATAAGGAGAAATGCCGATGCGGCATTACGAGATCGTTTTTATCGTTCATCCGGACCAGAGCGAGCAGGTCCCGGGCATGGTCGAGCGCTACCGCCAGATGGTCACCGGCCGGAGCGGGAAGATCCATCGCCTGGAGGACTGGGGCCGGCGCCAGCTCGCTTTTCCCATCCAGAAGGTTCACAAGGCGCACTACGTTCTGATGAACGTCGAGTGCGACGGCGAGACGCTGAATGAGCTCGATCACGCATTCAAGTTCAACGACGCAGTGCTGCGCCATCTCATCGTGAAGATGGGGGGCGCGGTGTCGGCGCCCTCGCCGATGATGAAGGAAGAAAAATCGAGGTCCTTGACCTCCGTCGAGGAAGGCGTCAAGCCGGCACCGGCGGCGGAAGAGCCGGCCGCCCAAACTTGACAAACGAGGTTGCGCTGACGGGGGAGTTGACCGCCATCGAGCCGCTGCGGTACACCCCCGCCGGCATACCCCTCGTCACCTTCCGGCTGCTGCACCGTTCGCAGCAGGCGGAGTCGGGGCTCAAGCGCCAGGTCGAGTGCGAGGTAAGCGGGGTGGCGATGGCCGAGGTGGCGGTGGCGCTGTCCCATCTCAAGCCGGGGCACGCGGCGCGGGTGAAGGGGTTTCTCAACCGCAAGAGCCGGATGAGCGCACAGTTGGTTCTTCATGCAACGGAAGCGCAGGCAATAAAGGAATAGTCATGGCAATGGCACGGTACGGCATGTCGCGAGGCCCCGGTGGCCGGGGCAGAGGCAAAGGCAAGGGCAAGTTCGGCAAGGGCGGAAAAGGCCGCGATACGCGCGGCGGCCGCGGGCAGCTGTTCCGGCGCCGGCGCTTCTGCCGCTTCACGGCGGAGAAGGTGAAGGAGATCGACTACAAGGACATCGGAGTGCTGCGGGAATTCGTCAACGAGAACGGCAAGATCATACCGGCGCGCATCACCGGCACGAAGGCGCGCTACCAGCGCCAGTTGAGCGTCGCGATCCAGCGCGCGCGGTTTCTCGCGCTGCTGCCGTACACGGACCTTCACTGACGGGACCGGGTGCGATCGATATGGAGTCATGGCCATGCAAGTGATCCTGCTTGAAAAGATCGTGAATCTGGGGGGGCTCGGCGACGTCGTGAAGGTGCGCGCGGGATTCGCGCGCAACTATCTGATCCCTCACGGAAAGGCGAAACGCGCCACGCCGGAGAACGTCGCCGAGTTCGAGCGGCGCCGCACGGAGCTGGAACAGGCGCAGGCAGACACGCTCGCCAAGGCCCAGGAGAAAGCCGCCAAGCTGGACGGCCTGATGGTGCAGGTCACGCAGAAGGCCGGCGTCGACGGCAAGCTCTTCGGTTCCGTCACCAACGTGGACATCTCAGAGGCGCTGAAGGCGCAGGGCTTCGAGGTTCCGAAAGCCGCGATTCGCATGCCCCAGGGCCCCCTCAAGACGGTCGGCGATCACCCTATCCGCATCGCGCTGCATGCCGACGTCGTGGTCACGATCACCGTTTCAGTGCTCGGAGAGCAATAGCGAGCAACGCGCAGAGCGTTACGCTTATGCGTTCATTCGAAACGAAAATATTTTTCTGAAAAAAGGGCTGGCACCAGCCCTTTTTTTTATGTAGATTGCCAATTCGTCGCGCGGCTCCCGCGCGAAGATTTTTTTCCGACACCACACGCACAGCGAGACAGCGGCGGCACGCGGCATGGCCCAGGCCCAGGTTACCTCGATCGTCAAGGACGCCCAGGTCGAGGCAGCGCGGATCCCGCCGCAGTCGATCGAAGCCGAGCAGTCGGTGCTCGGCGGGCTGCTGCTCGACAACTCGGCCTGGGACCGGATCGCCGACCTGATCGTCGAGCACGATTTCTACCGCGCCGATCACCGGCTGATCTTCCAGCACATCGGCGCGCTGATCGAGCACGGCAAGCCGGCCGATACGCTCACCGTCGCCGAAAGCCTCGAGAGGAGCGGCAGCCTCGGCGAGATCGGCGGGCATTCGTACCTGGCGTCGCTGTCGCTGAACACCCCGAGCGCGGCCAATATCCGGCGTTACGCCGAGATCGTGCGCGAGCGCTCGGTCATGCGGCAGCTCGCCGCGGTCGGCGCCGAGATCGCGGATTCCGCGTTCAGCCCCGGCGGCCGGACGGCAGGAGAGCTGCTCGATTCAGCCGAGGGGCGCGTCTTCGAGATCGCCGAGGCGAGCAACCGCGGCAAGCAGGGCTTCCTCGGGATCGACGAGCTCGCGGCGCGGGTCGTCACCCGCATGGACGAGCTGTATCACGCCGAGAACGCGAGCGACATCACCGGCATCCCGACCGGCTTCACCGACCTCGACCAGAAGACGGCGGGCCTGCAGCCCGGAGACCTCATCATCGTCGCCGGCAGACCAAGCATGGGCAAGACGGCGCTTGCCTTGAACATCGCCGAGCACGTTGGCATCGATTTCGGGCTGCCGGTCGCGGTCTACAGCATGGAGATGAGCGGGGAGCAGGTGGCGATGCGGATGCTCGGGTCGATTGCGCGCGTGAGCCAGCACAAGATCCGCACCGGCCGCGTGGAGGAAAACGACTGGGCGAACGTGACCGCCGGGCTCGCCAAGCTGCAGAACGCCAATATCTACATCGACGAGAGCGGGGCGTTGAACCCCCTGGAGCTTCGCGCGCGGGCGCGCCGGCTCTACCGCCAGTGCGGGAAGCTGGGGTTGGTGGTCGTCGATTACCTGCAGCTCATGTCCGCATCCCGCGGCGACAACGAGAATCGCGCGACGGAGCTCTCCGAGATCTCGCGCTCGCTGAAGGCGCTGGCAAAGGAATTGCACGTGCCGATCGTCGCGCTCTCGCAGCTCAATCGCGGCGTGGAATCGCGCACCGACCGGCGCCCGCTGATGTCGGACCTGCGCGAGTCCGGGGCGATCGAGCAGGATGCCGACCTGATCCTCTTCATTTACCGCGACGAGGTATACCGTCCCGACACGCCGGACAAGGGCATCGCCGAGATCATCATCGGCAAGCAGCGCAACGGGCCGATCGGCACCGTGAAGCTGACCTTCCGCGGCGAGTTCACGCGCTTCGAGAATTTCGCCGATCCCGGCCGCTTCTGAGCTTTACAGCGCCTCGGCGGCATGATCCGCCAGGCGCGAGCGCTCCCCGCGCGTCAGCGTGACGTGCGCGCTGTGGGGCCAGCCCTTCATGCGATCCACGACGTAGGTGAGCCCCGAGCTGCCCTCGGTGAGGTAGGGCGTGTCGATCTGGGCGATGTTGCCGAGGCACACGACCTTCGTGCCGGGGCCCGCGCGCGTGATGAGGGTCTTCATCTGCTTGGGCGTCAGGTTCTGCGCCTCGTCGATGATCAGGTACTTGTGGATGAAGGTACGCCCGCGCATGAAGTTGAGCGACTTGACCTTGATGCGCGAGCGGATGAGATCCCGGGTCGCGGCCCGCCCCCATTCGCCCGCCTCGTCGTCGGTCTTGTTGAGGACATCCAGGTTGTCCTCGAGCGCGCCCATCCACGGGTTCATCTTTTCCTCCTCGGTACCGGGGAGGAAGCCGATGTCTTCGCCCACCGGCACCGTGACCCGCGTCATGATGATCTCGGTGTAGATCTTGTGCTCCAGCGTCTGCATCAGGCCGGCGGCGAGCGTGAGCAGCGTCTTGCCGGTGCCGGCCTGGCCGAGGAGCGTCACGAAATCGATCTGCGGGTTCATCAGGGCATTCAACGCGAAGTTCTGCTCGCGGTTGCGCGCGGTGATGCCCCACACGTTATGGCGCTGGCCCGCATAGTCGCGCAGCGTGGCGAGGACCGCGGTCTTCCCGCTCACCTCCTTCACCTGGGCGTGGAACGGGCGCTCGGCTTCGAGGTAGACGAACTCGTTCACGAGCAGCTCGCGGCACAGGGGGCCGTGCAGGCGGTAGTAGGTTTGTCCGGACTGCTGCCACGACTCCATGTCGCGGCCGTGAGTCTCCCAGAAATTCCCCGGCAGCTCGCGGGAGCCGGTGTAGAGGAGGTCGGTATCCTCGAGCACCTTGTCATTGAAGTAGTCCTCCGCCGCCAGTCCCAGCGCACGCGCCTTGATGCGCATGTTGATGTCCTTGGTGACCAGGATCACCTGGCGCTGGGGGTGCCGCTCCTGGAGGTGCTTGACGACCGCGAGCACCTGGTTGTCGGACTTCCCGGCGGCGAGACCGGCGGGTATGTCGCCGTTGATGGACTCGGTTTGCAGGAACAGTCGCCCGGTTGCGGTCTTGTCGCCGTGGATGGCAAGCGCGATGCCCGCGGCGATCGCCTCGTCCCAACGCCCGATCATCTCGTCGAGGAAACGGCTCGCCTGGCGCGCGTTGCGCGCGACCTCCGATACGCCCTGCTTGTTGTGGTCGAGCTCCTCGAGCGTCGCCATGGGAATGTAGAGGTCGTGCTCCTCGAACCGGAACAGGCTCGTGGGATCGTGCATCAGCACGTTGGTGTCGAGCACGAAGAGCTTGGCAGCGGAGGGAAAGCGGGCGACGACGGACGAGGGCGCGGAGGCGGTCTTGCGTTGGGTCATATCATCTCAGTGTCTTCATGAACTCGAGCACCTCCTGCGCGTGGCCCGGAACCCGGACCCCGCGCCACTCGCGGCGCACGATCCCCCTGGCGTCGATGGCGAACGTGCTGCGCTCGATGCCCCGCACCTTTCTGCCATACATGGTTTTCATTTTGATGACGCCGTAGAGCTTGCAGGCCTGCTCCTCCTCGTCGGAGAGGAGATCGAAGGGGAATTTCATCCTGGCCTTGAATGCCTCGTGCGACTTGATGCTGTCGCGCGAAATCCCGTAGATCTCGCAGTCGAGCTTCTGGAAACCCGCATGTAGATCGCGAAAGTTCTGGCCTTCCATCGTGCAGCCCGGGGTATTGTCCTTGGGGTAGAAATACAGCACGAGCGGCGCGCCCTTGGCGCGGGATAGGCGGAAGATCTTGCCACCGGTAGCGGGTAATTCGAAGTCGGGTGCAGGCTGGTCGAGCATTCGGCTGAGCGGTTCCTCCCCGCACTCGGATTTTTCGGACAATGGTGACGGAAACCGCCGCCATGCGCAAGCGCGCGGCGAGTGGCCTGCACGAGGCCAAAACCTGCGAAACGAACACCGTTCACCACGCGCAATTCACGGGTCGCGACCCGCGGCATCCAGGAGGAACTCCTCGCCCTCGGCCGCAACGGAGTCCGCCGCCGCGCCAGGTGCCGGCAGCGCGACACTGCGTCGCGGCAGGCGGGCAAGATCGAGCCCGACCGCATAATCGCGCAGCGCGACCACCTGGTAGCCGAGCGCCTGCCAGCCGGCGATCAGCGCACGCAGCGCGGGCGCGAACACCGTTCCTTCGACTTCGGCACGAGCCGCGAAGACATGGCCGGTCGACGACGGCTCGCGGCTTGCTTCGAGCAGGTGCTGCACCGCTTCGTCGGGCGAGTTGCCTCCGGCCAGCAGCTCATCGAGCGTGGGCAGCGTCGTCGGCAGCTGCGGGCAGGCAACGAGCTCGCCCCGGACAACAGGGATGAACGGGCCGGTTCCGCGCGTGTCCGACCCGTGCCGGAAGCCCAACCGCTGCAGGTAGCGGAAGGCGTAGCGATTCATGCGCCATCCCGGCGCGCCATGGGTGAGGGCCGGCGCGCCGAAAATCTCCTCGTAGCGCTCGCGGGCGCGCCGCATTGCTGCCGCCGTCCCCGCTTCGCCTGCCGCTGCGATGCGCTTCAGCCAGCCGACGCGGTCGTGCGCCAGGATGCCGGCCTCGTGCCCCTCCACAGCAACCGAGCGCATGGCGTCCGCGCCGCGCCTGCCGATATCGGCGCCGGGCAGCAGCGTGCCGGAGAGCAGAGCGGCAAGACCGTAGCATCTCAGCCGCGGCACGCGCGGCAGGCTCCCGAGCGCGCGCCCGGAGTGGTCGGGCCCGAGGCTGAACAGAAACGTTGCGCTTGCGCCCGCCTCCTTGAGGATCCCCGCGAGCCGCGGGACGGCTTCGCGCGTGCCGCGCAGGGTGGCAACCTCGACGCGCAGGCCGAGCTTCACGAGTCCTCGGCCTCGAGGCAGCGGCGGGCGAGCGCGGCGAACGCCGCATCGTTCACCCGGTCGAGCGCGAGCTTCAGCGCTTGCGGCAGCCTGGCGTAATGCTTGCCGGTGGAGCGGGTGTAGGCCGGATCGTAATGCCGCACCAGCAGCTCGACGATGAGCTTGTCCCAGCGTCGCGCGAGCGCGAGCTCCCGCCACTTCGCGATGACGGCGTAGCCGTGCAGAGGCAGCAGGCACTCCAGTCGCTCAACCAGCGCTTCGCCCCGGTCAAAAAAATGCGCATATTCCTGCTTGAGGAGCTCGACCCGCGCGGCGTCCGGCGCTTCCAGCACGATGCATTCGGCCGCCCACATGGCCGCGATCAGCGCCTCCGGCACGCGCAGAACGCCGATCTTTCTGCTTTCGGCCTCGACATACACGGGGCGCTTGCGGTCGAATGCTTGCAGCGCCGCCCATACCTGGCTCTCGAACATCTTCTGCGTCGGCTGCGGGGCGTGCGGCAGCTCCCCGAGCACCGAGCCGCGGTGCGCGGCCAGTGCCTCCAGGTCGAGCACCTGCCCGCCCGCTTCCCCGATCGCGCGCAGCAGGCGGCTTTTTCCACTGCCGGTGAGACCGCACACCACGCGCAGCCGCAAGCGGCGCGGCAGTCGCTCGAGGTCCGCGACGACTGCGCGGCGATAGGCGCGGTAGCCGCCGTCGAGCCGGCCCACCTTCCAGCCAACCTGGTGCAGCACGTGGGCGAACGCGCCGCTGCGCTCGCCGCCGCGCCAGCAGTACACGAGCGGGCGCCATTCGCGCGGCCGGTCGAGAAAGCGCTCGGCGAGATGCCGCGCGATGCTGGCGCTCACGAGCGCCGCGCCGATCTTTTTCGCTTCGAAGGCGGAGCGCTGCTTGTAGATCGTCCCAACGCGCGCGCGCTCGGCGTCGTCGAGAGCGGGGCAGTTGATCGCCCCGGGAACATGGTCTTCGGCGAATTCTCCCTCGGAACGAACGTCGATGACCTCGTCAAAGTGGGAGAGTTGTGCTACGGTTGCCGTCGCTGGTCCTCGCGCGGGAATGCTTTTTTTTGCGTGCATCAGCCTAGTTTACGGGAAATCATGAACAAGCCCACTGTAGACGCGCCGATCCGGTTGACCCAGCTCGCGCACGGCGGCGGCTGAGGCTGCAAGCTCACGCCGGCGTTGCTGAGCGAAGTGCTTGCGGGAACGCCGCTCGGGCGGGCATGGCCGAACCTCATGGTCGGCCACGAAACCAGCGACGATGCGGCGGTGTATCGCCTGAACGAGTCGCAGGCCCTGGTCGCGACGACGGATTTCTTCACGCCCATCGTGGACGATCCCTACGATTTCGGGCGCATCGCCGCGACCAACGCCATCTCGGATATCTATGCAATGGGCGCGCGCCCGATCATGGCGCTGGCGCTATTGGGTGTCCCGCTCGGAAAGCTTCCCGTGTCGGCCGTGCAGCGCATCGTCGCCGGCGGCCACGACGTGTGCGAGCAGGTGGGCGTGCCGATTGCCGGTGGTCACTCCATCGATTCACCCGAGCCGCTGTACGGGTTGGTCGCGCTCGGGTTGATCGATCCCGTCAAGGTGAAGCGCAACGATCGCGCGCGCGCGGGCGACGTCCTGATTCTCGGCAAGGGGCTTGGCATCGGCGTGATGGGTGCCGCGTTGAAAAAAGGGGAGCTGAAGGAGAAGGCGTATCGCCAGATGCTGGAAACCGCGACCCAGCTCAACACGCCCGGCCTCAAGCTTGCGGACATGGAGGGGGTGCATGCGCTGACCGATGTCACGGGTTTCGGGCTCCTCGGCCACCTGCTCGAGATTTGCCGCGGTTCGAAACTTCAGGCGCGGCTCGAGTTCGACCGCGTGCCAATCCTGTCGGCGGCGCGCCATCTCGTGGAGGCTGGTTACGCCACCGGCGCTTCGGACCGCAACTGGGCAAGCTGCCAGGAAGCGGTGCAGCTGCCGGGGGAGTGGCCGTTGTGGCGCCGCAAGATCCTGACCGATCCTCAGACGAGCGGAGGGCTGCTCGTTGCGTGCGATGCGGCTACCGTGCCGGCCGTGCTGGAAGTCTTCAAGAAAGAGGGCTTCCCGCACGCGGCGGCACTCGGTACGCTGGGTGCCGGCGCGCCCCGCGTCGTCGTCACTTGAGCAGCGGCCGCAGCTCCTTCCAGACCGTGTCGAGCATCAGCGGCTGCGCCGCGGCAGTCGGGTGGATGCCGTCGTCCTGAAAGAGCGCGCGGTTCTCGGGAAAGCCGTCGAGCAGGAACGGGACCAGCGGAAGTTTCCGGCTGCGCGCCACCCTCGAGAATACCTCCTGGAACTCTTCCGTGTACGCCTTGCCATAATTCGGTGGAATGCGAATGCCCACCAGCAGGACGCGGGCGCCAGCACGACGGCAGGCGTCGACGATCGCTTCGAGGTTGCGGCGAATCGAATCCGGTGGGCCGCCGCGCAAGCCGTCGTTGGCGCCCAGCTCGAGGATGACGAGGGCGGGGCGGTGCGCCTTGAGCATTTCGCCAATGCGGTTCACCCCGCCGAGCGTCGTTTCCCCGCTGATGCTTGCGTTGACTACCTTATAATCCAGCTTCTCCGCGCGCAGCCGCTGCTCGAGCAGGTGCACCCAGCCCTGTTCCCGGGGCAGACCGTATCCCGCCGCCAGGCTGTCGCCGAAGACCACGATGGTCGCGGCGAGGCAGCTGGCGGCCGGTGCCGCCAGCGTGAACGCCAACACCAACACTGAACGCACAACGATGCCGAAGAGCCGCGCGCGCACCATACTCAAAGCCTCGGGAATCACCAAGCAGGTTACCACCGGCAATACCGAACTGACCATTCTGAGCGGCGTGAGTTTCGAAGTCGGCGCCGGCGAGGCAGTCGCGATCGTCGGCGTGTCGGGCTCGGGAAAGTCCACCCTGCTCGGCCTGCTGGCGGGGCTCGATACGCCGAGCGCCGGCTTGGTCGACATCGATGGGCAGGCGCTCTTTGCGCTCGATGAGGATGGCCGCGCTGCGCTGCGCGGCCAGATGCTGGGGTTCGTGTTCCAGTCGTTTCAACTCCTGCCGGCGATGACTGCGCTCGAGAATGTGATGCTGCCGCTCGAGCTCGCCGGGGCTATCGATCCCCAGGCGCCGGCGCAGGCGATGCTCGCGCGGGTGGGCCTCGGCGACCGCCTGCATCACTATCCCAAGCAGCTCTCCGGCGGCGAGCAGCAGCGCGTGGCGATCGCGCGCGCCTTCGTGACCCGCCCCAAGCTCCTGTTCGCGGACGAGCCGACCGGGAATCTCGATACGGCGACGGGCGGGCAGGTGATCGATCTGCTGTTCGAATTGAACCGCGAGAGCGGCACGACCTTGCTGCTCGTCACCCACGATGAGGCGATCACCGGGCGCTGCGACCGCGTGCTGCGCCTCGCCGCGGGGCGCCTCGCGGACAACGCCTGATATGAGCACGCTCGCGCAAATCCGCCTGGCGTGGAGACTCCTCGCACGCGATTACCGGGCGGGGGAGATCACGATGATCGCGGCGGCGATCATCGTTGCCGTGGCCGCCGTGACCACCGTCGGATTCTTCACCGACCGGGTGCAGCGAGTACTCGAGGGGGAGGCAAACCGATTGCTGGGAGCCGACCTCATCATCTCCGATTCCCGGCCCCTCGATCCCGAGCTGCAGCGCGAAGCTTCACGCCGCGGCCTGGCGGCGGCTGAAGTCATCCGTTTTCCCAGCATGGTCGTGCTGGGCGAGCGCACCGTGCTGACCGACGTCCGGGCCGTGACCCCCGGCTACCCGCTGCGCGGAGAGCTGCGCATCGCCGAGCGCCTGTTCGGTCCCGACCGGGTTGCCGGATCGATTCCCGCGCGCGGGAGCGTGTGGGTGGACGAGAGGCTCCATACGTCGCTCGATCTGCAAGCGGGGGCACGCATCGGGCTTGGCAACAGCGCGTTCACTGTCGGCGGTGTACTGACCCACGAGCCGGGAGTGGAGCTGGGGTTCCTGAGCGGCCAGCCGCGTCTCCTGCTCAGCGCGGAGGACCTCGCGGCAACGGGCCTGGTGCAACCCGCGAGCCGCGTCCGCTACCGGCTGCAGCTTGCCGGGCCAAGCGTCGCGGTGGACGCGTACCGCGACTGGGCGCGATCCCGCCTGCGGCCGGGCACGCGCATTGAAGGCGTGCGCGACGCGCGACCCGAGGTGCGGTCTGCGCTCGAGCGCGCCGAGAAATACCTCAACCTGGCGGCGCTGACGAGCGTGCTGCTCGCAGCAGTGGCGATCGCGCTTTCGGCGCGGCGCTACCTCCAGCGCCACCTCGACGGCTGCGCCGTGATGCGGTGCCTCGGCGCAAGCCAGGCGCTCATCATGCGGTTATACGTTGCGCATTTCACGGTGCTGGGGGCGCTCGCTGCCGCGGCCGGCATTGCAGTCGGCGCAGGCGCACAAGCGGTGCTCGTCGCGTGGCTCGGCCAGGTCGTCGCGGTCACCTTGCCGGCGGCGAGCCTCCAGCCGGCGGCTCACGGCGCCGCGGTCGGGTGGCTGCTGCTGCTGGGATTCGCGCTGCCGCCGCTCATGAGCCTCGCCCACGTGCCGACGCTGCGCGTGCTGAGGCGGGAGCTGGGAATGCCCAGGCGCCGCGGGTTGGCTGCGCACGTGCTCGGCGCCGGCGTTATCGCCGTGATGATTCTGTGGCGGGCGCAGGAACTGCGGCTCGGCGTGACGGTCCTCGGCTGGTTCGCCGCGGCCACGGCCTGCGCCTGCGCTCTGACATGGGCGCTGCTGCGCGCGGCCGGGGCGTTGCGCGGGCACGGCGTTTCGTGGCGATTCGGGGTGGCGAACCTGCGGCGCCGCACGCTCGGCACCATCCTGCAGGTCGTGGCGCTTGCGATGGGAATCATGGCGCTGCTCACGCTCACCGTGATCCATAACGATCTGCTCCGCACGTGGCGCGAGAGCCTGCCGCGGAACGCCCCGAACCGCTTCGTCGTCAACATTCAGCCGGATCAGGTCGCAGCCATCGGGCGCTTCTTTTCGGAGCGGCAGTTGGCAGCGCCCGAGCTCTTCCCCATGGTGCGCGGGCGGCTGGTCGAGATCGGCGGGCGCGGCGTGAAAGCAGATGACTACGAGGAGGAGCGGGCGCGGCGCCTCGTCACGCGCGAGTTCAATCTGTCATGGGCGGACCATCCGCAGGCGGACAATCGCGTCGTCGCGGGGCTCTGGTGGGAGCGTGCGCCGGGACAAGCCGGGCAGTTCTCGGTGGAAAAGGGACTGGCTGATGCGCTTGGCATCCGCTTGGGCGATTCCCTGACATTCGACATCGCGGGGACCCCCGTCACGGCGAACGTGACGAGCCTGCGCACCGTCGACTGGGACAGCTTCAACGTGAACTTTTTTGTCGTGGCCCCTCCCGGACTGCTGGAGAAGTATCCCGCGACCTACGTGACGAGCTTCCACCTGGAGGGGGGGCAGGTCGAGCTGCTCAACGCCCTGGTGCAGGCATTTCCCAACATTGTCCTGATCGATGTCGCGCAGGTGCTCTCCCAGGTGCGGCGCATGCTGGATCACGCCGCGCTGGGGGTGCAATTTGTCTTTCTGTTTACGCTCGCCGCCGGGCTGGTGGTGCTGTATGCGGCGGTGGCCAGCACCCAGGATGAGCGGCTCTACCAGGCAACGATCATGCGCACGCTGGGAGCAAGCCGCGCGCAGATCTCCCGCGCTCACCTCGCGGAGTTCGGGCTGACCGGCGCGGCCGCGGGACTCGTGGCGGCGGCGGGCGCGAGCGGGCTGGCGTACTTCATTGCGCACCGCTTCCTGCACCTTGCCTATGCGCCCGACCCGTCAGTGTGGCTGATCGGGGTCGGCGGCGGAGCGCTGGGCGTGGCCGCGGCGGGCTACCTGGGCACGCGGCAGGTTCTGGCAGCGCCTCCGCTCAAGGTGCTGCGCGCCATTGGCTGATATAATTTGCAGGCGATGCCTGACATCTTGTGGCCGGTTCTGGCGCTCGCTGTCCTCGCCGTACTGATTTTCCTGATCGCGAGGCTGGCGGGCCAGGCTACCGCGGTGAAAAGGCTGCCCGAGGAGCTCGCCCGGGTGCTCGAAGAGCGGCACCGGGCCATGCTGACCGATCTCCACGGCGGCCTCGCCCAGCAGTCCGACCGCCTCAATTCCCGTCTCTCCGAAGAGCTCAACCAGACCCGGGATACCCTGCACCGCCTCCAGCTCTCCCTGGCGGCGAATCTCGGTGAAACCACCGACAAGCTGAACGCGAGGATCGACCAGCGTCTCGAGCAGATTGCCGGAAAAGTGAACGAGCGCCTCGAGGAAGGATTCAAGAAGACCAACGAGACCTTCGTCAACGTGATGCAGCGCCTTGCCACCATCGACGAGGCGCAGAAGAAGATCGACACGCTGACCGGCAGCGTGGTGGGCCTGCAGGAGCTGCTCGGCGACAAGCGCTCGCGCGGCGCGTTCGGCGAAGTGCAGCTCGAGGCGCAGGTCCGCAACACGCTGCCGCCGTCGGCATTCGAGATGCAATACACGCTTTCCAACGGGATGCGGGTGGATTGCGTCCTGAAGCTGCCGGAGCCCGTGGGGCTGTTGTGCGTGGATTCGAAGTTTCCTCTCGAGAATTACCACCGCATGGTCGGGCCCGGGACGAACGACGTCGACCGCGCGCTGGCGCAGCGCCAGTTTCGCGCCGACGTGAGAAAGCATGTAGACGATATCGCGCGCAAGTACATCCTGCCGAACGAGACCGCGGAAGGCGCGGTGATGTTCGTGCCGGCCGAGGCGGTGTTTGCGGAGATCCACGCCTACCATGCCGAGGTCGTGGAATACGCCAACTCCAGGCGCGTGTGGATCGTGTCGCCGACCACGCTGATGGCGGTGCTCAACACCGCGCGCGCGGTGCTGAAGGACGTCGAGACGCGCAAGCAGGTGCACCTCATCAAGGACGCACTGTCGCGCCTGGCGGTCGAGTTCAATCGCTTCGACGACCGCCTGCGCAAGCTCGCGGACCACATCCGGCAGGCCCACGACGACGCGCAGAAGATCCAGATCACCGGCGACAAGATCTCGCAGCAGTTCCAGCGCATCGAGGCCGCCGAGCTCGACGCGCCGGAGGCGGCGAAGCTCAAAGTCGTCGAATAGATCATGCAGTGGCTCGCCAACTGGCGCCGCGAGCGGATACTCAGGCGCCATCCCCTCGACGGGCGCCTGTGGCGCTCGGTGGTCGGCCGCTATCCCTTCACCCGCGCGCTCTCCGCAGAGGAGCAATCCCGTCTGCGCGAGCAGGTGATCCTGTTTTTGCATGAGAAATCGATCGTCGGCGCGGGCGGGCTCGCGCTGCGTGACGAAATGCGCGTGTGCATCGCGGCGCAGGCCTGTATGCTCACGCTCAATCTTGATCTCGCCTACTACCGCGGGTGGGTCGAGGTGATCGTGTATCCGGACGAATTCGTCGCCGAGTACGATTACGTGGACGAGGATGGCATCGCGCACCACGTCGCGGCGCCGATGACCGGGGAATCCTGGCTCGAGGGCCCGGTGATCCTGTCCTGGGCCGACGCCGAGCTGCGCAGCGGAGATCCCGGATACAACGTGGTGATTCACGAGTTCGCCCACAAGATCGACATGCTGAACGGCGCCGCCAACGGCTTTCCGCCGCTGCACGCCGGGATGAACCGCGCGGCCTGGTCGCGGGTGTTCGGCGCGGCCTTCGAGGACTTCGGCGACCGCGTGGCGCGCGGCGAGCCGACCGCGATCGACCCCTACGCCGCCGAGCACCCCGCCGAATTCTTTGCCGTGCTGAGCGAGGCGTTCATCGAGTCGCCCGCCGCCGTCCGTGCCGAATATGGAGAGGTTTACCGCCTGCTCGCCGCGTTTTATCGGCAGGACCCGGCCGAGCGGCTCGAAGCAAGCTCGCAAGCTCTGCATGTGGAATCCTGAAGGCGTTCATTTGCATCGCCGGGCACAATCGCTGACATTCAGCATCCGAATGTGATGTCACTGCGCTCCAGGCTCGCCAGCCCCAAGTCGAAGTACCTGCTGTACGCCAGCTTTGGACTCCTGCTCGCCGCGCTGACCGCGCTGATTGCTCTCGGGCTCGCGCGCATCGAATCGTTCAACCAGCAGATCCACCGGTTGACGGAGGCGCAGGGGCGCAAGATTGGCACGGTATCGGAGCTCTTCCTCAGCAACGGCCAGCGCTCGGCGCTGATCGACCGGTTGTTCGGGGCGGAGACGGGCGAGGCACGCAAGACGGTCCACGAGCAGTATCAGCTCGCAATGCAGGCGTACACGCGAGCGGTGGAGAGGCTGCGGACGCTGCAAGTGGATCCGTCCGAGTCCGCGGCGCGCGACCGGGCGCTCGCCGCCGCCGCCCGTGCCCGCGCGATCGGCGAGGACATCGTGGGTCTTCTCATGAAGGGGGAGATCGCGCGTGCTTCCGAATTGAACCTCACGCAGGCGCTGCTGGAGGATTCGCGCTTCCAGGAAACGCTTTACCTGATGCTGGAGGCCAATCATGCCCGCATCTCGGAAGCGATTGCGGCGGCGAACGCGGGCATGCGCAACGGCTTCCTGCTGATCGGCGCCGGCGGCATCCTCGCGCTGCTTGCAGGCATCGTGATCGCGGTGCTGGTGATCCGCATCGTGGCCGCGACCGAGGCGACGCTCGAGCATGAAAAAGAGCTCGCGGAGGTGACGCTGCACTCGATCGTGGATGGCGTCATCACCACCGACGCCGCCGGGCGCGTCGAGTACCTGAATCCGGTTGCCGAGCAGTACCTGGGCTGGAGCAGCATCGAGGCGTTCGGCAGGCCGCTCGCCGAAGTCTACCGCGTGCTCGACGAGCGCAGCGGCCGGCCGATCGATCCGCTGCCCATGACCCAGGCGGCAGGCGCGGCCGGCGAAGCGGAGCTGGTGGCGGTGCGGCTCGTGGACCGCAACGGGCGCGAGTGCCCGGTGCGCTATTCGCACGCGCCGATTCTCGGACGCGACGGCACCGTGCACGGCAAGATCGTAGTGTTCCACGACGTGAGCCAGCTGCGCGCCATGTCGCAGCAGCTGCTGTGGCAGGCGAGCCACGACGCGCTGACCGGGCTCGTCAACCGCCGGGAGTTCGAGCGGCGCCTGACCGAGCTGATCGAGACCGCGGGGGCGCAGCGGCGCGAGCACGCGCTGCTGTTCATGGACCTGGACAACTTCAAGGCGGTCAACGACACCTGCGGCCACAGCGCCGGCGACGAGTTGCTGCGGCAGTTGACGGCGATCATGCTGACCCGCATGCGCGGCAGCGACACGCTGGCGCGCCTCGGCGGCGACGAGTTCGGCGCGCTGCTCGAGGCGTGCCCGATCGACCAGGCGCTGCGCATCGCCAACGCCCTGCGCGAGACGGTGCGCGAATTCCGCTTCGTGTGGGAGGGCAAGACCTTCAGCGTCGGGGTGAGCGTCGGCCTCGTGCCGATCGACGCCGAAAGCGGGGACGTGAACCAGGTGCTCGCGGCCGCCGATGCGACGTGCTACGAGGCCAAGAACCGGGGACGCGACCGGGTCCAGGTCTATCGCCCGGAGGAGCCCAGCCGCAGCGGGCGGCGCGAGGAGCTGCAGATCGTCTCCCAGATCAACCGCGCGTTCGAGCTCGGACAGTTCAAGCTCTTTCGACAACGCATCGACCGGCTGGACGGCGCGCCCTCCCGCGAGCGGCACTACGAGGTGCTGGTGCGCATGCTGGACCGGGCCGGGAACCTCATCCCGGCGACCGGCTTCATGCCTCAGGCCGAGCGCTACAACCTGCTCACCTCGATCGAGCGCTGGGTGGTGAGCTCGCTCGTGGAATTCCTGCACCGCAGCTGGACCGCCGGCGCCATTCCCCACGATCTCCACGGCAGCGGCGAGCGCGGCTTCTACTCGGTCAACATCTCGGGCGCGAGCATCAACGACAGGAGCTTTCCTGACTTCCTGCGAAATCTCCTGACGCGCTACCAATTGCCGAGCGGGCTGCTGTGCTTCGAGATCACGGAGACCACCGCGATCTCGAACCTGTCGAAAGCCGCGGAGCTGATGCACGAGCTGAAGGGCATGGGCTGCCGCTTCGCGCTCGACGATTTCGGCACGGGCATGTCCTCGTTCGCCTACCTCAAGTACCTGCCGGTCGACTTCCTGAAGATCGCGGGCGTCTTCATCAAGGACATGGTGTCGGACCCGATGGATTACGCCATCGTGGACTCGGTGAACCGCATCGGCCACATCCTGGGCATGCGCACGGTGGCGGAATCGGTGGAGGACGCCGCGACGCTCGCGCGCATCACCGAGCTGGGGCTCGATTACGCCCAGGGTTATTTCGTCGCCGAGCCTGAGGCGCTGGGAGACGAGCCGGCGCAGCAGCAGAAAGCGCTGTTCGCGTGAGCGCGACCGCACGGCGGCGCTACCTCCTCGCGGCGGACGTCGGCGGCACCAAGGCCGCGCTCGCACTCGCGACCGCGAGCGGCAACCGGCCCCAGATCGTGGCCGACCGGGTCTACGCGTGCCAGGATTTCGACGGCCTGCAGCCGATCGTCGTGGATTTCCTGCAGCAGCGGCAAGTGGCGGAACATCGCAACGCAATTGCCGCCGCCTGCTTCTCGGTGGCGGGACCGGTTGCGCTGAACACGACGACGCTGACCAACCTCGGCTGGAAGGTGAGCGGCAACGCGCTCGCTGCCGAGCTGCGGCTGCCGGAAGTGCTCCTGGTGAACGACTTCGAGGCCGCCGGGCTCGGCATCAGCCGGCTCGCTCCGAGCGAGCTCGAGACCCTCCAGGCAGGCAGCCCGGTGGCAAAGGCGGCGCGGCTCGTCATCGGCGCCGGCACCGGCCTCGGCGTCGGGCTCCTCACGTGGCAGGAGGACGGCTACGCGGTGCAGGGCTCGGAAGCGGGGCACGCGGACTTTGCCCCGGTCGACGAGCTGCAGGACAAGCTGCTCGCGCATCTGCGCCGTACCTACGGCCGAGTCTCCTATGAGCGGGTGATCTCCGGTCCGGGACTGATGCGCATCTTCAGCTTCCTGCAGGAGACCGGGGCAGGGGTGCCGTCGAAGCAGCTGCGCGACGCGGACAAGACGCGCAAGGACACAGCCGAGCTGATTGCGGAGTTCGGGCTGGCCAAGCTCGACCCGCTGGCGGTGCGAGCGCTCGATCTCTTTGTTGCGGCCTACGGCGCGTTCGCGGGCAACATGGCGCTCGCGACGGTTGCGCGCGGCGGGGTCTACATCGCGGGCGGGATCGCCCCCAAGATCGCCCCCAAGCTGAAGGATGGGGGGTTCATGCGCGCGTTCACCAGCAAGGGCCGCTTCTCGGATCTGCTGGCGACGATGCCGGTGCACGTTGTGATGAATCCGCTCGTCGGACTCTACGGGGCGCTGATGGAGGCGGCCCGGCTCGCCGGGACGAAGTAGCTGGCGACTGCGCCGCCACTGAGCGGGGGGCGGCCCCGGCGCCAGTGAGTTTCTCTTTGCTCGCCCAAATTCCCGGGCCGGTCTGCGCTGCTCGGCGGCGAACAGGGGCATCAAGAACGGCGGCAGCCGGCCAGAAGCGGACGGCCTTGCCGAAGGCGTGTATATCTCGATGTACCAGCGCAGATGGACATATCCGCATTTGGATACTTCCGTACGCGGGTATATTCTTTTGCCGTCCGGCAGAGGACAACTGATACTAGTTGGGCGTCATAGGTGCGGTGACGGATGCAGCTTCTCGTCAACGTTGATGTGGACGACCTTGAACGCGCTATCGAGTTCTACACGACAGCGATCGGTCTTCGCGTCGCGCGACGGCTGTTCGATCGTTCGGTCGCCGAGATGGCGGGTGCTTCCTCGAAGATTTACTTGATGGCCAAGCCCACCGGAAGCCCCACGTCGCTCGGAGCCTCCTCCGTTCGCGACTACCGTCGACACTGGACCCCGGTCCATCTCGACTTCGAAGTCGCCGATGTCTCTGCTGCCGTTGAGCGCGCTGTGGCGGCCGGAGCGAAGCTCGAGGGGGAAATTCAGTCGTTCAGTTGGGGACGGCAGGCGACCCTAAGCGACCCGTTTGGTCACGGGTTTTGCCTTCTTCAGTTCAGTAGTCGGGGCTACGATGCGGTTGCCTAGAATGACGCCCACCGCCGCGTTCGAGCGGACGGCCGCAAGGAGAGAATATGCGTAGCTGCGCGGCGATTCTATTCAGTCTTGCCGCGGCGCTGGCGAGTCACATTGCTTCGGCCGCGGGCGGCGATCTTGGCATTGTGCTGCTGCACGGAAAGGGAGGATCGCCTACAGGACATATCCGAGAATTGGCTGCCGCGCTTGAAGGCAGGGGCTATCTCGTTGCCACTCCCACGATGCCTTGGGCGAAGAACCGGATCTACGACGCCTCGTTCGAGGAAGCGATGGCCGAGATCGATGGCCACTTTGACGCGCTGCGGCAGAAGGGGGCGAAGCTCGTCGTGGTGGCGGGGCAGAGCCTGGGCGCAAATGCCGCCCTTGGCTACGCCGCCTCGAGGGAGCGCGTCGGCGGGATCATTGCCCTCGCGCCTGCGCACAATCCAGAACTCCAGGCGTTCGCCAGACGGACGGGGGCGGATGTGCGGCGCGCGAGAGCCATGGTCGCGGCTGGAAAAGGGAAAGAGAAGCAGGTGTTTTCCGATCTGAACCAGGGGCAGGTCTTGGAGGTTACGGCGACTGCGGAGGTCTACCTGAGCTGGCTTGATCCCGACGGACCTGCTTTGATGCCCAGATCCGCGGCTTCGATCAAGACGGCTACCCCTTTGCTGTTTGTCGTCGGCAGCGGCGATCGCACCGCGCCGGCTAAGGATTACATCTTCGACAGGGCGCCAGCCCACGCCAAGAGCAAATTCGTGACGGTCACCGCGGACCACTTCACGGTGCCGACCGCCGCGATCGAGGAGGTCGTAGCCTGGCTGGTTGTGTTACGGCAGTGAACCGGCACGCCCGACTGCCCATTGCAGCGGCCGCACCACAGGCGGCGCGCCGCTGAACGGAACGCTTGGCGTCATCCGGGCATCGCACTGTCGATTTCGCAGAGTCTCGTTCGACTATCCGTCAGGGAATGAAGCCGATTGGCCGCAATGATTGCAGGCATTCCCCGTACGAGAAATTTCACAAGGTCGAACTTGGAGAAGAGTATGCGCAAGCTCATCGTTGCCGAATTCATCAGTCTTGATGGCGTTATTCAAGCCCCCGGCGGGCCTAAAGAAGATCCCAGCGGGGAATTCCGCCTCGGTGGCTGGCAAGTGCCCTACGCCGACGAGGCCATCGGCCAAGCCGTGCAGGAGCTGTTTTCGCAGCCGTTCGAGCTGCTGTTGGGGCGTCGCACCTACGACATATGGGCACCGTATTGGCCGCGCGTGCAGGCCGGCCACGCGATCGCTGACCTGTTCAACAGCGTGCCTAAGCACGTGGCTACGCACCGACCCGATACCCTTGACTGGCAGAACAGTCACGCGCTGAAGGGCGATCTTGCCGACGCGATACGCGCGCTTAAACGCCAGGACGGCGGCAACCTATTGACGCACGGTAGCGGCGATATGGTGCGCCAGCTGCTTGCCGCCGGGCTGGTGGACGAGCTTCGGCTTCTGATTTATCCCGTCGTACTTGGGCGCGGCAAGCGCCTGTTCGGCGACAACGCACAAGTGTCGGCCTTCACCCTGGCGCACTCGACCAGCACGCCTAGCGGTGTGCTGATCACCCGCTATGTGCGCAGCGGCGAGGTGCGCACCGGGACGTTCGAATAGTTTGGATCGAAAGCGAATTTCGGTGAGCTGCGCAACAGCCGCCAACTCGAAGAAATCTATGGCAGCGCGCCGCGCTCGTAGGCGCGCAGTTCGTCCTCGGTGTTGATGTTGCTGAACGCCGCCTCCTGCTCGTCGAAGGGCACCTCGACCACTTTCAACTTCGCGTACCACGCGTCGATCTTCCGCCCGCCCGCGGCGAGAAACTCCGTGAGACCGGGCAGCACCCGCTTTTGGCACAGGCAGAAGACGGGGTGTGGCTGTTTCCCGGTCCGCGCCACCGCGATCTCCGCCCGCTCGCGCTCGAGCGCCGCGTTGAGCCGTGCAACCAGGTCAGGGGGGAGAAACGGCGAATCGCAGGGCACGGTCGCGACGAGCTCATGTCGAGCCTCGGTGAGCCCCCGGTGCAGCCCGGCGAGCGGGCCGGCGTAGCCCTGAATCGCATCCGGGATCAGGCGGTGGCCGAATGCCGCGTAGCGCTCGAGGTTCTGGTTGGCGTTGACAAGAACCTCATCCACTTGCGGCGCGAAGCGCTCGATCACCCACGCCACCATCGGGCGGCCCCGCAGCGGCTGCAGGCCCTTGTCCACCCCGCCCATCCGCCGGCCCTGGCCGCCTGCGAGGATGACCCCGGTGATCATGCCAGCATCGTGGGCATGACGGTCTTGACGAAGCGGTGCTTGCCAGTGAACAGCAGGTAGTGCTTGGTCACCGCGCGCCCGATCATGGTGATGCCGACTTTGGCAGCGATCTGGTGGCCCATCTCGGTGAGCCCCGAGCGCGACACCAGGAAAGGGATCCGCATCTGCGCGGCCTTGATCACCATCTCGGAGGTGAGCCGCCCGGTGGTGTAGAAGATCTTGTCCGAGCCGTCCACGCGGTCGAGCCACATTTGTCCCGCGATCGCGTCCACCGCGTTGTGCCGTCCGACGTCCTCCACGAAGTAGAGGACGTTCGCGCCGTCGGCGAGGGCGCAGCCGTGCACCGCCCCCGCGCTCTTGTAGATAGTCTCGCGGTGGCGCACCGCGTCGAGGAGCCCGTAGAGCGTCTCTTCCGTGAGCGTCACGTCGTCGCGCAGCTCGATGGCGTCGATCTCCTCCATCAGGTCGCCGAACACGGTGCCCTGGCCGCAGCCGGTGGTGACCGTGCGCTTCTTGAGGCGTTCCCGCAGCCCCCTCACCCCCTTGCGGGTCGTGACGGCAACCGAATCCGTCTCCCAGTCCACCTGCACTGCAGCGATCTCCTCGATGGAGCCCGCGAGGCGCTGATTGCGGAGATAGCCGATGGCCAGCGCTTCGGGCGCCTGGCCGAGCGTCATCAGCGTGACGATCTCGCGCTTGTCGAGGTAGAGCGTCAGCGGGTGCTCCCCGGCGATGGCCGTCGGCAGCATCTCGCCGCGCTCGTTGACGGCTTCGACTTCGAAGGTCAGCGGGCGGCCGGAATTGGTGAGCTGGGGACGGTAAGGCACGTTCAGCCACCGATATAGGACATCTCGATCTTCTGCAGCCGGGCCGTCTGGCCGGTGCGGATCTCGGAGTAGCGGTCGGCGCGCTGCGACCAGATTCCGGTGACGGTCGCCCGCAGCTCTTCGTCGGAGGCACCGCCGCGCAGCAGCGCGCGCAGATCGTGGCCAGTCGTGGCGAAGAGGCAAGTGTAGAGCTGGCCCTCGGTGGACAGCCGCAGGCGCGTGCACGTGCGGCAGAAGGCCTGAGTGACGGAGGCGATGACGCCGATCTCGCCGCTGCCGTCCCGGTAGCGCCAGCGCTCCGCGACTTCGCCCGGATAGTTGGGGTCAATGGGCTCGAGCGGCATTTCGCGATCGATGCGCTCGATGATTTCGCGCGCGGGGACGACGTCGTTCATGCGCCAGCCGTTGGTGTGCCCGACATCCATGTATTCGATGAAGCGCAGGATGTGGCCGGTACCGCGGAAGAAGCGCGCCATGGGCAGGATGCTGGCGTCGTTTTCGCCGCGCTTCACCACCATGTTGACCTTGACCGGGGCGAGTCCCGCCGCGGACGCCGCCTCGATGCCCTCCAGGACGCGCGCAACGGGAAAATCCACGTCGTTCAGGCGGCGGAATACCGCGTCATCCAGCGCATCGAGACTCACCGTAATGCGCCGCAAGCCGGCGGCCTTGAGCGCTGAAGCCTTGTGCTTGAGCGACGAGCCGTTGGTGGTGAGCGTGAGGTCGAGTCCGGGAACGCGGGCGAGCTGCGCGATCAACTGCTCGATGTTGCGCCGGATGAGCGGCTCGCCGCCGGTCAGCCGGATCTTCTCCACGCCCAGACCGCGGAAGATGCGGGCGACGCGGGTGATTTCCTCAAATGTCAGGATCTCGCGCCGCTCGAGGAACTGATAATCCTTGCCGAACACCTCCTTCGGCATGCAGTAGACGCAGCGGAAATTGCAGCGATCGGTGACCGAGATGCGGAGATCGCGCAATGGCCGGCCGAGCCGATCGTGCGCGGCGGGGGAAGCGGAAGCGCTTGCAGGTCCGGCCATGGGATGTTCAGCCACCGGGAGGATTCAGGCGGTGCATCGATTATGACAAAAGAGGCGTCCCCGAGGCAAGGAAAACACTGTTTGGAAATCAAGTATTTGGGAGTGTTTCCGGTTGCGCGGTGGCGGCACGTGGCGCACAATCCAATGGCAATGGATGCCACCAGCCCGAGCCGCGTCGCACCCTACCCGATTGCCGTGATCATGGAGCGGGTGAGGCTCGCGAACCGGTGGGCCACCGAGCGCTGGGAGGCGAAGGGAGTCGTGCGCGATGTGATGCCGCCGGGCAGCGGCGAGCGCGTCATCGTGAGCGATGAGCGCATCACGCAGATCGTGTTTCCTGGATTCGTGCTCAAGCTCCATCCCGACGAGGCGGAGGGCTACCTCTACAACATCACCTCGCCCGAGCCCAAGGTTTTCGTCATGTGGCGCATGCGCGATGACGTGGCGCGGCCGGAGCTGCTGACCGTCAGCTACCACGAGGGCGCGCGGTGGATGGACACCGACGAGAACGTCGGCGGCGTCGCGCTGCCGCCGGACCTGCTGCCATGGATCGCCGAGTTCGCTGCGCTCCATTACAAGCCGGAGCCGAAGAAGAAGGTGCGCTACGCCAGCAGCAAGGACAAGGGCGTGGCATCGCGTCGTGGAGGCGAGACGTGAGCAGCGGGGCAGATGACAAGACCCTCCGGCCGGATCGCGAGCCGTTTCTCGATCGCTGGTCGCGGCGCAAGGCGGAAGCGCAGAGCGAGGTCGAGGCACAGAAGCCTGCGGAAAAGGCCCCAGTGCCAAGAGCGGCGGACCAGGCGCCGCCGGCATTGCCTCCGGTCGAGAAGCTCGATTTCGATTCCGATTACCGCGCTTTCTTCCACCCCAAGGTGAGCGAGGATACGCGGCGCGCGGCGCTGAAGAAGCTCTTCAGCGACTCGCGCTTCAACGTCATGGACGGGCTCGACGTATACATCGACGATTACAGCAAGTCGGACCCCATATCGCCCGCGATGCTGGCGGGCCTGCGGCAGGCGCAGAAGATATTGGAGTGGGCGAGGGGCGAGGAGAAGAAGGCGCCGGAGGACCGGGCCGGTCCGGATGCAATGGAGGCCGCGCAGACCGCGGCCCTGGAGCCGCCCGCCGCTCCGGCATCGCCTTCGTCCGCCGCCGAGCGGGTTGCCGAAAGCACACCCTCCGTTCCCGACTGCGTCCCCGCAGACCGCTCATCCGGGAACGCGTAACCACCCCCATCCCACCTTCCCCCTGAGGGGGAAGGAGCGCATCCGATGTCCAAGACCAAGCTCATCTGCAACTGCAACAAGACGATGCCGCTCGACGCGAAGGCGCTCGGCGCCGCGCTGAAGCTCGACACCGCGCCGAACATCGCGAGCGAGCTGTGCCGCCGGCATGTCGCGGCATTCGAGGCGGCGGTCAAGAATGGCGGGGAGCTGGTGGTGGCCTGCACTCAGGAAGCGCCGTTGTTCGGGGAACTGCACGAGGCGCTGAAGGGGGAGGGCGGCCTGAAGTTCGTGAACATCCGGGAAGCCGCCGGCTGGTCGGCCGAAGCGAAAGCGGCCACCCCCAAGATCGCTGCCCTGCTGGCGCTTGCCGACGCGCCCGAGCCCGAGCCGGTGCCGGCCGTGTCCTACCGCTCTGAAGGGCGGCTACTCGTCATCGGTCCGGGTGGGGCGGCGCTCGCATGGGCGGAGCGGCTGGCCGACCGCTTCGCGGTGAACGTGCTGGTGACCGAGAGCGGCGAGCACTACGAGCTGCCGGCCGAGCGGCGCTATCCGGTTTTTTCCGGGCGGCCACACGAGGTGAAAGGATATCTCGGCGCATTCGAGGTTGCGTGGGACCAGGCCAACCCGATCGACCTCGAGACCTGCACGCGCTGCAACGCCTGCATACGCGTCTGCCCCGAGCAGGCGATCGACTATTCCTACCAGATCGATCTCGCGAAATGCCGGTCGCACCGCCGGTGCGTGAGCGCGTGCGGGGAGATCCAGGCAATCGACTTCGAGCGCAGGGAAACGCGGCGCAGCGACACCTTCGACATGGTGCTCGACCTGTCGCGCGAGCCGCTGATCAGGCTGGCGCAGCCGCCGCAGGGCTATTTCGCGCCGCGCGGCGATCCACTCGAGCAGGCGTTGGCCGCGAACCGGCTCGCCGGGATGATCGGGGAATTCGAGAAACCGCGCTATTTTCTATACAAGGAGAGCATCTGCGCCCACAGCCGCGCCGAAATCACCGGCTGCACGCGCTGCATCGACGTCTGCTCCACGCAGGCGATCGCGAGCGAAAAGGAGGCGAACCGCGTGACGGTCGACCCGCACCTGTGCATGGGCTGCGGCGGGTGCGCGACCGTGTGTCCCTCGGGCGCGATGAGCTATGCCTACCCGCGCGTTCCCGACATGGGTTCGCGGATCAAGACGGTGCTGCAAACTTACCGCGATGCCGGGGGCCGCGATCCCGTGCTGTTGTTCCTCAACACGACCGACGGGCGCGAGTTGATCGCGCGGCTCGCGCGGCGCGGGCGCGGCCTGCCGGCGAACGTGATTCCGCTCGAAGTCTTTCATATTGGTTCCCTCGGGCTTGATGTCACGCTGGGCTCGATTGCTCTGGGGGCAGCGGGCTGCATGGTCATGACGACAGGAACGGAGGCGGCAGAGTACCTCGCGGCGTTGCGCGATCAGCTCGGCTATGGCCAGCAGATATTGTCGGGGCTCGGCTTCGGGGAGGGTCGCCTGCGGCTCATCGAAGCGACGGACCCGCAGGCGCTGGAGCGGGCGGTCTGGGATCACGGGGCCCAGCGCAGTATCCCGCCCGCCGGCTTCAATTTCTCCGCGGAGAAGCGCACTACGCTTGATTTCGTCTTCGACCACTTGCTCCGGCACGCGCCGGCTCCGGTGGATGAGGTCGCGCTTGCGGCCGGGGCGCCCTATGGCCGCGTCGTGGTCAATCGTCAGACTTGCACCCTGTGCATGGCGTGCGTGGGCGCGTGCCCGGAGTCGGCTCTGCTCGATGCGAAGGACGCCCCGCAACTCAAGTTCATCGAGCGCAACTGCGTGCAATGCGGATTGTGCGAGAAAACATGCCCGGAGGACGCGATCAGCCTCGCGCCGCGCCTGCTGCTCGCCCGCGACGCGCAATCGGCCGTGGTGCTGAACGCAGCCGAGGCGTTTCCCTGCGTGCGCTGCGGAAAGCCGTTTGCGACGCGCCAGATGATCGAGAACATGATGGGGCGCTTGAGCTCGCATTCCATGTTCGCGACGGGAGAGGCGCTGCGCCGGCTGCAGATGTGCGCGGATTGCCGGGTGATCGACATGATGGAGCAGCAGGGCGGGGCAAGCATATTTGACTACCGTGGCGGCGGAGACGGCGGGCGATGAACGACGGCGGGGAGTCGCAGGCGGGGGAAGCGCTGTCCGAGGAGGACGCCGCCCGGGCCAATCTCTACGCGCTGATCGGGCGCCTCTTCCACGAGGCTCCCGATTCGATCCTGCTGGCGCAGCTCTGCGGCGCACCGGGCGACCCGAACGGCGAGAATGTCCCGCTCGGGCAAGCCTGGAAGGCACTTCAGGATGCCTGCACGCGCGCTTATCCGATCGTGGTCAAGCAGGAGTACGACAACCTCTTTGTGGGCGTGGGAAAGGCGGAGATTTCGCCCTATACCTCGCGCTACGTCAGGGGAATTTCTCCGGACCGGCACCTGGTGCGTCTACGGGAGCGACTTGAGCAGCTGGGACTGGCTCGCCGCAACGCAGCATTCGAGGTCGAGGACCACGTGTCCGGAGTCTGCGACGTCATGCGATTTCTGATTGTGGCTAACCATTCCCTCTCGGATCAGCGCCTGTTTTTCAACGAGTTTGTGTACCAGGGGGCCTCCTCGTTCTGCGATCTGGTCTCGGGCGCCAGCTCAGCTGTGTTCTATCGCTACGTTGCGGCATTTGCGCGCGCTTTTCTGGAAGTCGAGCGGCGTGCATTTGAAATGCTCGAAAGCGATGGCTGAAAAGCAAATGAGAATAGCTCTCATAAACTCGCATCAGGTCTTGATGCGAATGATTATCACTATTTGATCGAGTCGAAATGTGATTGATTTGGCATTGGGGGAGAGGTAGATTTATCGACCAGAACGTCCCATACGCAGTATTTCGGTAAGGAGGATGTAATGGACCGTCCGGATCGCAGACTTTCCCGCCGTAATTTCCTTCTCGCTGGTGCCGGAGGCGTTGCCGCCACCGCGGCAGTCATCGCCGGCAAGACCCCACACGGCGAGCCCAAGAAGTCCGAAGTTGCGGGCAAGGCGAAGGGCTATCAAGTCACGGAACACGTCCGCAAGTACTACAACACCGCCAAAGTCTGAGGAGAGCGCCATGTTGCTCACGAGAAAAGCCGCCAGCGTTTCCGCGAGCCCGAGCCGGCTCACTCGCAATGTCGCGGGCATGCTCGGCCGGACGATCGACCGCCGCACGTTCCTGAAACGCTCGGGCGTCACGCTCGGCGCGGGCGCGGTGGCGTCGCAGCTGCCGTTCAGCATCGTCGAGAAGGCCGAGGCGCAGAGCGCCGGCGGCCAGCTCGAGGTCAAGCGCACGATCTGCACGCATTGCTCCGTGGGCTGCGCGATCGACGCCGTGGTCCAGAACGGCGTGTGGATCCGGCAGGAGCCGGTGTTCGATTCGCCGATCAACCTCGGCGCGCACTGCGCCAAGGGCGCCTCGATCCGCGAGCACGGCATGACCGAACACTCGCACCGCCTGAAGACGCCGATGAAGCTCGTTGGCGGCAAGTGGCAGAAGGTCTCCTGGGACCAGGCGCTGAAGGAAGTGAGCGACAAGCTGCTCGCGATCCGCAAGGAGAGCGGCCCCGACGCGACCTTCTGGATTGGTTCCTCCAAACACAACAACGAACAATCGTATCTGTTCCGTAAGTTCGTATCCATGTTCGGTACCAACAACATGGACCACCAGGCGCGCATCTGCCA
>DATBKZ010000081.1:0-10164 GCA_036555615.1 Burkholderiales bacterium
CATTTCCTGCGCATCCTGCGCGGCATCCTGCTGAAGGGTAACGGAATGGCCGAGATCGGAGCGGAGTTGTGGCCGATCGCTGCATTCCTGCTCGTCGCGGGGGCGATCGCCCTGTTGCGCTATCGCGAGACGGTCGACTGACATAGAAAGTGACTCGAACCTATCTCAAAAACCCGGTCGTTCGCCCTTTCGCCCCCGACTGTTCATCCTGAGCGTAGCGTGCAGGCCGCGGGGCGGGTCCTGTCAGAGCGGTCGCGATCTTCTCCGGATTTCCCGGCCCACTTGGTCAATTGATCAGGACAACTCCCTTGGACACCCAGTACCAGTACCGGAAAACCGGAACCAGATCCCAACCGCTCTGCCACCCGGTCCGCGGGTGTGCCGAGTTGCGCGGGTGGCAGAAGGGTCGGGGTTTGATCTGAGGCTTCCGGTACCGGTACTGACTCCAGAGAACGCGATGGCCAAGTCTATTGCCCGGATGCGCGGGAAGCCTCGGAGCGGGCCCCGACCGTTCTGACAGGACCCGCGCCGTTGCGTATACCTCGGATGCGTGCTCATACTGCTCCAGGGGTATTTTGAGATGGGTTCTCGTTTCTCGTTGCTCGTTTCCCGAAGCTCGTCGCTCGCGTTCGCGGTCGGCGTGCTCGTTGCGCTTGCCGCGCCGCCAGCACACCCTGCGGCAACGGGCCCGGAGCAGCCGGGCGCAGCGATCGCGTCAGCTCATCCGCTTGCCACGGCGGCTGGACAGGAGATTCTGGGCCGCGGCGGCAATGCATTCGACGCGGCAGTCGCTGTCGCGGCGGTGCTCGCGGTCGTGGAGCCGTACGCTTCGGGGCTCGGTGGCGGCGGCTTGTGGCTGCTCCACCGTGCAGCGGACGGGCGGCAGGTGATGGTCGATGCGCGGGAATCCGCCCCGGCTGGCGTAAAGCCGGAGCAGTACGTGGACGGCTCGGGCAATCCGATCCGCGGCGCCACGCGTCGGGGCGGGACGGCAGCGGCCATTCCGGGCGCGCCGGCGGCGCTGGTCCACGTGGCCGAGCATTACGGCGCGCTGCCGCTCGCCGAGTCGCTCGCGCCGGCGATACGGCACGCCCGCGGCGGGTTTCCCGTGGGGGAGCGTTATGAGAGCCTTGCTGGCCTGCGCGAGGACATGCTCCGGGAAAATTCGGGGGCGTCCCGCATCTTTCTCGATGGCGGCCGTGCGCCGCAGGCGGGCTGGCGGTTGCGCCAGACCGATCTTGCGGCGACGCTGGAGCGCCTGGCCCGGGACGGAATGGAGGGGTTTTACGGAGGAGCCGTCGCGCGCGCGCTCGTGGATTCGGCGAACGAGGCGGGCGGCGTCTGGCAGGTGCGCGATCTTGCCCGCTATCGCGTCGTCGAGCGCGCGCCGCTGCACTTCAGCTATCGCGGCGCATCCATTACGACCGCGACTCTGCCTTCCGCCGGGGGCATCGCCCTCGCGCAAAGCCTGCAGATGCTCGAGCATTTCGACGCCGTCGACGCGCGCACGCCACCGGGCGCGCACCTGGTGATCGAGGCCCTGCGACGCGCATTTCGCGATCGCGCGGCATACCTGGGCGATGCGGACTACGTCACCGTGCCGCTGGAGCGACTCACGAGCAGGGCGTACGCCAAGGAGGGCGCTGCCGCGATCAACCCCGCGACCGCAACGCGCAGCGAGGCGCCGGCGCGCGAGCCGGCGGCTGCAGAAAGCGCGAATACCACGCACCTCTCGGTGGTGGACGCCGCGGGCAACCGCGTTGCGGCGACGCTGACCATTAATCTTGTTTTCGGCTCCGGCGTGGTTGCGCGCGGCACCGGCGTGCTGCTCAATAACGAGATGGACGACTTCACGGTACAGCCCCATGTGCCCAACGCGTTTCGCTTGCGCGGCGGCGAGGCCAACGCCATCGCGCCCGGCAAGCGGCCGCTCTCGAGCATGACGCCGACCTTCGTCGAGGACGCGAGAGGCATTCTCGTTCTTGGCACACCGGGCGGCTCACGCATCGTGAGCCAGGTCCTGCTCGCGGTGCTCGACTACGTTCACGCGCCGGCAGTGGATCTTGCGGCGATCGTGGTCGCGCCGCGCTATCACCACCAGTGGTGGCCGGACGAGTTGGAGGTGGAACCGGGAGCGTTTCCGGCGCAGTGGCGTGCCGCTCTGGAAGCCAGAGGCCACCGGCCGCAGCCAGCGCGGCGCGCGTGGGGCAACATGCAGGCGGTGTTCAAGTCGAAGCGCGACGGGCGCGCGGTCGCGGCAAGCGATCCGCGAGGAGCGGATTACTGAGTACCGTGATGTCCCGTCGCGGAACTTCATCCGGTATCATTAGCGCCGGATGAAGACGACCTTCCTGGATTTCGAGCAGCCGATCGCCGAGCTCGAGGCGAAGATCGAGGAGTTGCGCTTCGTGCAGGACGACTCCGCCGTCGATATCTCGATGGAGATCGCGCAGCTGCAGAAGAAGAGCCAGGCGCTGACGAAGGACATCTACGGGAAGCTGAGCGCCTGGCAGATCGCGCAGGTGGCGCGTCACCCGCAGCGGCCGTACACGCTTGACTACGTTTCCAGCATCTTTACCGGGTTCGAGGAGCTGCATGGCGACCGCGTATTCGCCGACGACACCGCCATCGTGGGCGGGCTCGCACGCTTCAACGGCGAAGCCTGTGTCGTGATCGGCCACCAGAAAGGGCGTGACACCAAGGAAAAGATCTTCCGCAACTTCGGCATGCCCAAGCCCGAGGGCTACCGCAAAGCGCTGCGGCTGATGAAGCTTGCCGAGAAGTTCGGCGTGCCGGTTTTCACCTTTGTCGACACGCCGGGCGCCTATCCCGGGGTCGGTGCCGAGGAACGCGGGCAGTCCGAAGCCATTGGACGCAATCTCTATGCCATGGCCGAGCTGCGGACACCCGTCATCTGCACCGTCATCGGCGAGGGCGGCTCCGGCGGCGCCCTGGCAATCGCGGTCGGGGACGTCGTGCTGATGCTGCAATACTCGACCTATTCGGTCATCTCGCCGGAGGGCTGCGCCTCGATTCTGTGGAAGAGCGCCGAATACGCCGAGGAGGCGGCGGAAACGCTCGGCATCACGGCGGCGCGCCTGAAATCGCTGGGGCTCGTCGACAGGATCATCACCGAGCCGCTGGGCGCGGCGCATCGGGACCCGGAGGCGACGATGCAGGCGGTCAGGAAGGCGTTGCAGGACACCTGGAGGCAGATCAAGGACACTCCGCTCGACAAGCTTCTCGAGACCCGCTTCGAGAAGCTCATCGGCCATGGCAAGTTCAAGGAAGTCGAGCAGAAGTGAGTTGACCGAGGGGGGAAGCAGGGCGGAGGGGCTGGTTGCCCGCGTTGCCGCCCAGCTGAAGGAAGTTGTTCAGCCTTCCGACCGGCTGGTGACGGGGCTTTCCGGCGGTGTCGACTCCGTGGTGCTGCTCGACGTGCTGCAACAGATCGCGCGCACGCTCCGATTCCGGCTTTCCGCGCTGCACATCAATCATCAATTGAGCACGCATGCCACGCGCTGGTCGGCCTTTTGCCGGGACCTGTGCAGGAGGCGCGGCATTCCGTACAAGAGCGTGCGGGTCAAGATTCGCCGCGGGGACAGCCTGGAAGCTGCCGCACGCGACGCCCGCTACGCGGTGTTCGCGCGCCAGCGGTGCGATTTCGTGGTGCTTGCCCACCATCGCGATGACCAGGTCGAGACGCTGCTCCTCCAGCTGCTGCGCGGGGCGGGAGTGAAAGGGCTCGCGGCGATGCCGCTGCTTCGCAAGGCAGAAGGCAGAAGGCAGAAGCCTTCGCTCCTGCGGCCGCTGCTCGACGTGACGCGCGAGGAAATCCTCGATTACGCCCGCAAGCGCACGCTCGAGTGGATCGAGGACGAGAGCAACCAGGACATCTATTTCCACCGCAACTTCATCCGGCATGAAGTGCTGCCGCTGATCGCGCGGCGCTTTCCCGCCTATCGCGTCACCCTTGCGCGCGCCGCCGGCCATCTCGCGGAAGCCGCACAGGTGCTCGACGAGCTGGCGGCAGCCGATGCCGCCGGTCATCTGGAGGGCGGGACACTATCGATGGCGGCATTCCAGCACCTGCCTCCGGCTCGCGCCCGGAACCTCCTGCGCTACCTGCTCGCCTCCCATCGGGTGCCCATGCCCAACGCCGAGCGGATTGACGAGGCCCTGCGGCAGGCGCTCTGCGCGAAGCGGGACGCACAGGTGCGGATCGAGCTGGGCGGCTGCGACCTGAGGCGATTCGAGAACCGGCTGCACGTGGTCGCGGCAATGAAGGACCTTCCTGCGCGGTATGCGCGCAGGTGGCGCGGGCAAAGCGCGATCGTTCTGCCGGAGCTGGGCGGCGTGCTGGCAATGCCGCGGGCGTGGGGAGCAGGGATCAGTCTTGCGCGTTTGCGCGGGCGCCCGGTGACGATCGGGGTGCGGCGCGGGGGAGAGCGCTTGCAGCCGGACTGCCGGCGCCCGCGGCGCAGTCTCAAGAACCTTCTGCAGGAGTGCCGCGTTCCGCCATGGCAGCGTGGCCGGCTGCCGCTGCTGCTCTGCGGCGACGAGCTGGTATGGGCGGCGGGCATCGGTGTGGACTGCCGATATCAGGCAACGGGTGCCGAGCCGGGCGTGCAGCCCGCTTGGAGCGCCATTAGTTGATCTGAATCAACCGGAAGCAACGGCGAACGCCCCTGCCGCGTTGCCAAGGCCCGACCGGTTTGCTAGCCTTGCCTCGTTTTCTTGATGAAGGAGAGGTTTCGTATGAAACGCGATGAAAGCAGCGTACGTGGCTGGTTCCCGGTCGGCTTGAGCATCGTGCTGGCCGCCGCCATTTCCGTGACGGCGAGCGAGTCCGCCCAGGCGCAGCGCAAATCGATCCGCTGGGCAACATCGAGCGTGGACTCCTACGGATACAAGGTCGCCGCGTCCATGGTCAAGGTCCTCGAGGACGCCCTGGGAGGCGAATACACCGTCACCGTCAATCCCTACCCCTCGACAACGGGTGCCATGAAGGCAGCCATGGATGGCACGGGCGAGATCGGCTACACGGCCGATGTCGGCATGACACAGGTGTATGCCGGCGAAGGCGGATTCAAGAATTACCAGGCCGGGAAGGGCAGGCTGGTGCACACGTGGTATGCCTATCCGATGGAGTCGTTCATGGCCACGTCCGCAAAGGACGCGGGCAAGTACAAGTGTTGGAGCGACTTCAGCGGCAAGCCGGTGTTCTACACCACGGCGGGCTTCATGAACTGGCTGAATTTCCAGCGCATCCACAAGGCGCTCGGCAATCAGTTCAAGCACGTCCAGATCGACGCCAAGACCAACAGCGACGCGCTGCAGGGCGGCACTATCGTGGGCTCCGTCGCCTACACGACCGCTGGCCGCTCGCTCGCGCCCTACTGGAAAGAGACCGAAGTGCGCATGGATCTCAAGGTCATTAACCCGTGCCCTGCCGAGGTCGCGAAGCTGAAGGCCGCAGGCCTGGCCGTGGTGGATGTCGATCCGAAACAGGCGTTTACCAAGGATGTCGGGGTGAAGCAGATTCAGGCTGTCCCGATCCTGTTTGGTTACAACGTGCGCGCGGACATGCCCGTGGATGTCGTCTACAAGATGGTGAGCTCGTTCTACAAGCAGAAGGACAAGCTCGCGCAGGCCGATCCCGGATTCACGCCCATGGCGGCGAATTTCGTCGGCATGCAGGTGCAGGGCATCAGCGCCAATCCGCACATTCCCGTCCACGCGGGCCTGGCGAAATTCCTCAAAGAGCAGAAGGCCTGGAACGACAAGTGGAAAATCGCGAAGTGATCGCGTAACGATCGCTGCGCCTGTCCATCCGCCACGCCGGGACCGCGGCCCGGCGTGGCGTATCGCTTTATTCGCGCAAGGGGGAGGGTGATGCTGTTCGACCGGCTCACGGCGCACGCCACGCTCAAGAACCTCACTCTTGCCTTCTCGCTGGTTCTTTTCGTCTGGGTAATCTGGTACTGCTACACCGGCTTCGGGGGCGCGCAGGAGCTGGTGTCCCGCCTGCTCCCTATCGCCCTTGCGCTGCAGATCCTCTTTATGTACCAGAACGACTATCTGTACAAGCGCCTGCCCGCGGCCGCGAACCACGCGCTGGTGATGCTGTACATCGGCATCTGCATCTATGGGTTCGTCTATTTCCTGTTCGAGTACGAGGACATCGCGATCTACCGCCAGGGCTCCTACACCACGCAGGATTTCGTGGTCGGCCTCCTCATGTTCCTGCTGGTGATGGAGCTCTCCAGGCTCGCGCACCCGGTGCTCTTCTGGGTCAATTTCGTGCTGGTGTTCTACACGCTCTTCGGGTACTTGAGCCCGCTCGACTTCTTCTGGCATCCGGGCACGAGCTTCTACCGGGTGGTCACCTCCAGCACGGTTGAAATGTCCAATGGCATCTACGGCATCTACGGCCAGATCGCGCTCACCCTGATCGCAGCCTTCCTGCTGCTCGCCGCGATTGCGAACGGCTTCGGGGCGCAGAATGCCATGATCCACGTCATGCAACGGCTCGCCGGCCGCTCACGCCAGATGGTGCCGCAGGCGGCGGTCATGGGGTCGCTATCGATCGGCATGGTGAGCGGCAGCGGCTCGGCGAACGCGGTCGTCGTCGGCTCCATCACCATTCCGCTGATGAAGCGTTACGGCGTGCCGGGCGTTTTCGCCGCCGCAACGGAGACCGCGGCGTCGATGGGGGGGCTCCTCATGCCGCCCATGATGGGCGTCGGGGCGTTCCTGATGTCGGATTTTCTCGGAGTTCCGTACTGGGACGTGGTCATCCGCGGATTCGCGCTCGCGCTGACCTATTACGCGTCGCTGGCGCTCGCGGTCTACCTCATCTGCGTGCGCCTGCTGCCGCGCGAATCGATCGAGGCCCCGCGGGTCCCGGCCTACAACCAGACCAAGACCTCGATCTTCTTCCTTGCGGTCGTGTTCCTCATGATCCTGATGGGCTGGGTCGGCATGGGCGAGCTGCGCGCAGCCCTCTTCACCGCGGTCTTCATGTTCGTGCTGCTTCTCATCAATTTCCTCTACTTCAAGTATGTGCTGAAGGACCCGGCGGTGGCGCAGGAGACGTTCCTCGGCAACGTGCGCCTCAGCATCGAGACGCACGCGGACATGACGTCGTACCTGACGCTGCTGCTCGCGACGCTCGGCATCATGATCGGGCTGTTCACCGTGACCGGCTTCATCAACCGCATGGGCGGCATGCTGCTCGAGCTCGGCGCATGGCACATCATGGCCCTCATATTCATGTCCTTCATTTTCGGGTGGCTGGTCGGCATGGGCCTGCCGCCGACGGCGACCTACATTATCGGCGCGGTCGTCATCGTCGGCCCCCTCACCAAGCTCGGCGTCAATCCCTGGGTCGCGCATTTCTTCGTCTTCCTGATCTCGGTCTGGGGCGAGCTGTCGCCGCCTACGTCGCTTACGGCCGCGATATCCGCGCGCATCGCCGAGGCGTCGTTCATGAAGACCATGTGGGAGGCACTGCGAATCTGCCTGCCGATCACGCTCATGACTTTCGCCATCTTCGCGCGGACCGACATGGTGGTGAATCCGGGCTGGCCGCAGATTGCGGCTACGCTTGTGGTGTTCATCGGCACGAGCGCCACTGCCTTCGCGATGTTCGGGCGGTTCGTGGAGCATGCGGCGGGCGATATGGCGCTCCGCGTCGCGCTGGCGCTCGTCGCGTTCATCGCGCTGTTTCACCCGGATGGCAAGGTGGCGATTGCTGCCGCATCGGTTGTGCTGCCGGTGACGCTCATTGGCATCTGGCGTCACCGCCGGCTGGCGGACTCCAAGATCGGCCTGCAGTCACAGCCTGCGGGGTAGGCGCCCGCCCTTCGCTCCGCAATCAGTCCGGCAAACAGCAGGCTCCCTCTGCTTCGGGAGCCTTGACGTTGCATGCCCGTTCCTATACGGTTTCCCACCAAACTGCTGCCCTAGACCGGGTCTGGCGAACCGGCAGGCGAAGCATCAGGGAAAATAGCACTCATACTAGGAGGAGGTTATGGACAGGAAGCAAATTCATCGAGTTAGCGCCGGCTCCGCGGCTGCTGTCTTCCTGGCAGCGCTGACCGCAAACTCGGTCGCCCCTCAGCCAGCACACGCGCAGGACCAGCCGCGGAAGGTCGTGCTGCGCTTCGTATCGGACTTCCCGCCGCCGCCGCACCCGGCGGGTCTCGCCATGCGCTACTTCGCCGAGCGGCTGCCACAGGTGATCCCGGGAAGCGAGGCGCGTCTCTACTACGCGGGGGCGCTCTACACCATCCCCGAGGCGTACGAGGCGATGCGCCAGGGCAACCTGGAGATGACCTGGATGCAGATCGGGAAGGCAGCACCGGTCGATTCGTGGATGCTGTCGGTGGTGGGGCCGGGCATACTCACGACGGTCGGCGCGGTGGACAACCTCGAGAAGACCCAGACCTACAAGATGCTCGAGGAGAGGATGGCGAAGCGCCAGCTGGTCAAGGTGTTCGGCGTCGGGCACATGAGCTTCGGCATGGGCGTCGGCGGCAAGAAGCGCTACGCCAAGCCCGAGGACTTCGTCGGCCGCAAGGTGCGCAGCATGGGCCCCGCCGAGAACCCCGTGCTCGAGTCGTGGAAGGCCTCCGCCGTCGTCATGAACTTCGGCGAAGTGCCGAGCGCGCTGGAGTCCGGCGTCATCGACGGGCTGATGACGAGCCTCGGGGGCTGGAACAGCCTGCGCCAGCAGGCGCCGTACTACACGATGGGCGGCGCCGGCGCGTTCGTCGGCGACTACTACATGATCAGCGCGAGCCGCCGCTGGTTCGAGCGCCTGTCCCCCGCTACCCGGACCGCGCTCGAGGGGTTGATCAAGGAAACGATCCAGGTGCAGAAGGAGTACAACTGGTGCTTCGACAAGATGGCCTACGAGAAGTACGGCACCAAGGATCCTTCCAAGCCCGGCGTCTACTGGATGACCCCGCAGGAGGTCTCTGCCATGGTGAACGCGATGGGCGACGCGGCGGTCCGCTACGTGAAGAGCAAGACGCCGCCGGAGGCCGCCAAGTGGGTCGACCTGTTCGTCAAGGAAGGCCGCGAGCTGTCGCAGCAGAACCCTTCAGGCTCCTCGTGGATCGAGAAGATTGACTGCTCCAAGCACGCGTCGAAGATCGTGATCAAGTAGCGCGCGCAAGCGCGGGCGCGTGGAAAAAGCTTACGCTGTCTGGCGCGGGTTCCAGGACCGGGTCCTGGAACCTGCCGCCGCGCTCCTGCTTCTCGGCTGCACGCTGCTCGCCCTGGTCGAGATCTTCCGCCGCTACATCCTCGGCGTCTCCTTCGAATGGCAGCAGGACGCCGTCACCTTCTTCATTCTGAGCGGCGTCTACCTCTATTTCGGCATCGCGCAGCGGCGTAACTCGCATCTCAACGTGGCGCTGCTGACCGAATCGCTGGAGACGATCGGTCCGCGCACGCGCTACGCCGCGGACATCGTCCGGCTCTTTGCGCTGGTGATCTCCTTCCTGTTCATGCTCCTGGTGTTCTGGTGGGGCATACCGGAGGTTAAGGACGGCATCGAGTTCGAGACTCGCACCGAGAGCCTGACGTTCCCCTTGTGGCCGTTCCTGCTCGCGCTGCTGGCGGGGTTCGGCTTCATGGCGGTGACGCTGTTCTTCCAGATTTACCGGCAGATACAGAAGTTGCGTGGCCGGAGCGTGCTCGTGGACCCGGACGCGGGCGCCCACGGGCATTGATCGCAGGGGCGGGCCGCCGGCTCGCCCTACGGTGGGGACGGGAGAGACAGATGTACGTAGTGTGGATCACGGCCGCCGTGCTGCTGGTGCTGAGCGTGCCGATCGGCATCGCATTGAGCGCCGCGGCTGCTGCCTACATCGCGGTCGATCCGCTGCTCACCAACGAGGTCATATTCCGCGCGTTCTTCAATTTCATCAGCCGGTATTCCCTGATGGCGATCCCGCTCTTCATCTTCGCGGGATTCCTGATGGAGCGCACGGGACTGGTCGCGCAGCTCTTCCGCTTCTCCGACGCGCTGGTGGGATGGATGCCGGGGGGCTTCGGCGTGGCCACCGTGCTCGCATGCGTGCTGTTCGGCGCGATCTCGGGCTCGAGCGTCGCGATGGCGGCCGCCATGAGCGTCATCGCGATCCCCGAGAT
>DATBKZ010000082.1:0-117219 GCA_036555615.1 Burkholderiales bacterium
GGTCGACGCGATCGAAGGCATTCCGCCGGCAATCGCCATCGACCAGGTGAACCCCGTGCGCACGTCGCGCTCGACCGTGGGCACCATGACGGAGCTGAACGATCACCTGAAGCTGCTTTTCGCGCGCGCCGCGAGCCTCTACTGTCGCGGCTGCGGCGCACGGGTCGTGCGCGATACGCCCGACACGATCTACGCGGATCTCGCCGTCCGGGCCGCTGCGGCCGCCAATCCCCGGCTCGTCATCACCTTTCCGGTCGGCGTGCCGAAGAATTTTTCCGAGGACGAGGTGAGCGGGCTGCTCGCACGCCAGGGATACACCCGGATCCACGCGCGGCGCGATGGGCTGCTGGAAGTGGTGCAGGACCGCGTCCGCCTGTCTTCCGCGGAGCGCGCGCGGGTCATCGAGGCGCTCGAAGCCGCGCTGCGCGTCGGCCAAGGCCGCGTCAACGTCTATTCCGTCGCCGACGGCGACGCACGTCATCCCTCATCCCTCATCCCTCCTCCCTCGCCGTGGAGATACTCCACGGACCTCCACTGCCCGGACTGCGACATCCACTACCAGGATCCGACGCCGAGCCTGTTTTCCTTCAATTCCCCGGTCGGCGCCTGCGAAACCTGCCGCGGCTTCGGCCGCGTGATCGGCGTCGATTACGGGCTGGTCATTCCCAACGAGTCGAAGACGCTGCGTGAAGGCGCCATCCGGCCGTGGCTCACCGAGACCTACCGCGGATGGAACGACGACCTCGTCGACTACGCGGGCAAGCGCGGCGTGCCGCTCGACACGCCGTGGCGCGAGCTCGACGCGCGCCACCGGCAGTGGGTCATGGACGGCGATCCGGGATGGGTGAGCTGGCGGAAATCCTGGCCCGGCAGCTGGTACGGCGTCGCGCGCTTCTTCAAATGGCTCGAATCCAAGGCCTACAAGATGCATGTGCGCGTGCTGCTCTCGCGCTACCGCGCGTACACGCCGTGCGCGGCGTGCCAAGGCGCGCGCCTGAAGCCCGAGGCGCTGGCCTGGCGGCTGGGGACGAAGCTGGACGCTGCCCGTGTGCCCGGCGAGCGCTTCGTGCCGGCCGGCGTCAACTACGGGAGCGAAGTGACCGCCAGTCTGCCGGGCCTCACCGTCCACGATCTGATGCTGGCGCCGATCGAGAAGGCGCGCGCCTTCTTTGACGGCCTGGCTCTCCCCGCCCCGTTGGACCAGGCAACCGAGACGCTGCTCGGCGATATCCGGGCGCGGTTTTCCTACCTCGGCGAGGTCGGGCTCGGCTATCTCACGCTCGACCGCCAGTCGCGCACTCTGTCGGGGGGAGAGGTGCAACGCATCAATCTCACCACGGCGCTCGGCACCTCGCTCACCAACGCGCTCTTCGTATTGGACGAGCCGTCCATCGGTCTGCACCCGCGCGACATGGGGCGCGTCATCGGCGTGATGAAGAAGCTGCGCGGCGCCGGCAATTCGCTGGTGGTGGTCGAGCACGACCCCCAGATCATGCTTGCCGCCGACCGCGTCCTCGACCTCGGCCCGGGCCCGGGCGAGCGCGGCGGCCGCATCGTGTGCTTCGGCACGCCGGAAGCGCTGAAGCGAGCGCCGCATTCGCTCACCGCCGACTACCTTGCCGGCCGCAGGCGCGCCGACGGCGGCGCCGCACCACGGGCGCCCGGACGGGTCGGCCCGCGGCTGCAGCTCTTCGGCGCCGCCGAGCACAACCTCAAGAACATCGACGTGATGATCCCGCTCGAGCGCCTGGTATGCGTCACCGGCGTGTCAGGATCGGGGAAATCCACGCTGGTGCAGGACGTGCTCCACGCGGCGCTGCTCAAGGCCAAGGGACGGCCCACCGAAGCACCCGGACGGCACCGCGGCCTGCGCGGTCACGAGCGCATCGCCGACGTCATCATGGTGGACCAGTCGCCAATCGGGCGCACGACCCGCTCCAACCCCGCGAGCTACGTGGGCGCGTTCGACGCGATCCGCTCGCTCTTCGCCGGGACGCCGGGCGCAATCGAGCGGCGCTACAGCGCGGGCACCTTCAGCTTCAACTCGGGCAACGGGCGCTGCCCCGCCTGCAGCGGCAATGGCTTCGAGCGCGTCGAGATGCAGTTCCTGTCCGACGTGTACCTGCGGTGCCCCGATTGCGGCGGGCGACGCTACCGGCCCGAGGTACTCGAAGTCAAGCTGGAGGGCCCGGCCACCGCTCGATCCACGAGTCACGAGTCACGAGTCACCGCGAAGTCAATCGCAGACGTGCTCGACATGACCGTGTCGGAGGCCGTCGAGTTCTTCCGCGATCATCCCGAAGTGACGCGCGCGCTCAGGCCGCTCGCCGACGTCGGGCTCGATTACCTGCGTCTCGGCCAGCCGGTGCCCACGCTCTCCGGGGGCGAAGCGCAGCGCCTGAAATTGGCGGGGCATCTGGCCGACGCCGCAACCACTCCGCCACCTCCCGGTGCCACCAAGGCCGGCGGGTTGGGGGGGACGCTGTTCCTGTTCGACGAGCCGACCACCGGCCTGCATTTCGACGACGTCGCGAAGCTCCTGCGCGCGTTCCGCAAGCTGCTCGCCGCCGGCCATTCGCTCGTCGTGATCGAGCACAACCTCGACGTCATCCGCGCGGCCGACTGGATCATCGACCTCGGACCCGAAGGCGGCGATGCCGGCGGCGAGATCGTGTGCTCGGGCGCGCCAGCGGAGGTCGTTGCCCATCCGATCTCGCACACCGGGAAGGCATTACGTGAGTACGAGTCCGCTTTCGCTCCGGCAGCGGCCGAGCCGCCCGCGCGCGCGCCCCATCCCTCATCCCTCATCCCGCATCCCTCGATCCAGGTGCACGGCGCGCGCGAGCACAACCTGAAAAGCATCGACGTCGCGTTTCCGCGCAACCGCTTCACGGTGGTCACCGGCGTCTCGGGCTCGGGCAAGTCCACGCTTGCATTCGACATCGTGTTCGCGGAGGGCCAGCGCCGCTACCTCGAGTCGCTCAACGCCTACGCGCGCCAGTTCGTCGAGCCTGCGGCGCGGCCCGACGTCGACGCCATATTCGGCATCCCGCCGACCGTCGCCATCGAGCAGCGCACGAGCCGCGGCGGCCGCAAGAGCACCGTGGCGACGCTGACCGAGATTCATCACTTCCTGCGTCTGCTCTTCGTGAAGCTCGGCACGCAGCACTGCCCGCGCTGCGCGGTGCCGATCGAGCCGCAGAGCATGGACGCGATCGCGGCAAGGATCCTGCGCGAGCACCGCGGCTCGCGCGTGGGACTGCTCGCGCCGCTCGTCGTGAACCGCAAGGGCTACTACACCGACCTCGCCCGCTGGGCGCGCGGCAAGGGTCACACGCACCTGCGCGTGGACCGGGAGTTCCTGCCGACCGACCGCTGGCCGCGCCTGTCGCGCTTTCAGGAGCACACGATCGAGCTGCCGGTGGCCGACACGCACGCGGTGCCGGGCAATGAAGCGGCGCTGCGCGCGGGGCTCGAACGCGCGCTCGGCTTCGGCAAGGGCGTCGTCCACGTGCTCGCGCCCCTGGAAGCGCTGGAGCGCGCGATGGAGAAGCGCGATCCCGCCCTCGCGGTGATGACTGAAACCGTGTTCTCGGTGAAGCGCGCCTGCCCGTCCTGCGGCGCGAGCTTCCCGGAGCTCGACCCCCGGCTCTTCTCCTACAACTCCCGGCACGGCTGGTGCGCGGCCTGCTACGGCACGGGCCTGAGCCTGCGGGGATTCGACGAGCAGCAGACCGGCGAGGAGATCTGGTGGAATGAATGGTACGAGGGTGAAGCCACAGCCTGCGGCGCCTGCGCGGGCAGGCGCCTCAACCCGACCGCGCTGGCGGTGCGCTTTCGTGACCGCTCGATTGCGGACCTCAGCCGTCTGTCCGTGGCGGATATCGAGACGTTCCTCTCGAATCTCCGCCTCGAGGGACGAGAAATGGAAATCGCCCGCGACATGGTGGCGGAGCTGAAAAGCCGCCTCGCGTTTCTGCGTGAAGTGGGGCTTTCCTACCTCGCGCTCGACCGCGCCGCGCCCACGCTCTCCGGCGGCGAGGCGCAGCGTATCCGGCTCGCGGCGCAGCTGGGCTCCAACCTGCGCGGCGTCGCCTACATCCTCGACGAGCCGACCATTGGCCTGCACCCGCGCGACAACCGCATCCTGCTCGACACGCTGGCGAAGCTCGAGGCCCGGGGCAATACGCTCGTGGTGGTCGAGCACGACGAGGACACTATCCGGCGCGCCGGGCACGTCATCGATCTTGGTCCCGGCGCGGGCCATCGCGGGGGCGAGGTCGTGGCGGCGGGCTCCGCGGACGAGCTCGTGCTTGTCCCCGCTTCGGTCACGGGTCGATTCCTCGCGCAGCCGCTCCGGCATCCCCTGCACGCGCCCCGCCCCGTGACTCCCGCCGCACCCGCAGTCGCGGTTTACGGAGCGGCATTGCACAACCTCAGGGACCTCGACCTCCGCATCCCGCTCGGGCGGCTGATTGTGGTGACGGGCGTGTCCGGCTCGGGCAAATCCACGCTTGCCCGCGACGTGCTCTACGAGAACCTGCGCCGGCTCATCGCCTCGCGCCGCCCAAAGTCAGAAGTCCGAAGGCAGAAGGCGGACCGTACAGCAGCGAGACGCGGAGCCGGATCTTCCCTCATCCCTCATCCCTCATCCCTCAAGTTGATCGGCTGCCGTTCGATTCGCGGCGCCGACCAGATTGCCCGGGTCTTGGAAGTGGACCAGACGCCCATCGGCAAGACGCCGCGCTCCTGCCCTGCGACCTATGTCGGCTTCTGGGACACCGTACGCCGGCTCTACGCCGAGGTTCCCGAAGCGCGCATGCGCGGCTACACCGCCTCGCGCTTCTCTTTCAACACCGCGGGCGGGCGCTGCGACGCGTGCGAGGGGCAGGGGCTGAAGCGGATCGAGATGTCCTTCCTCCCTGACGTGAAGGTCACGTGCGAAGCGTGCCGCGGCGCGCGCTTCAATCCGGAAACGCTCGCCGTGCGCTTCAAGGACCGGAGCATCGGCGACGTGCTGCGCATGAGCGTCGACGAAGCGGTGGAATTTTTCGCGGCGCATCCCTCGATTCACCACGCGCTCGCGCTGCTGCAGGACGTGGGCCTGGGTTACCTCACGCTCGGCCAACAGAGCCCGACGCTTTCCGGCGGCGAGGCCCAGCGCATCAAGCTGGTGACCGAGCTCGCCAAGGTTCGAAGCACCGATCGAGTGGCATCCCCTCCTGCCGGAGGGCGAGCCGGGGTTTCGATGAGCATGCCTCTGAGCCGGCGAGTGACCAACTCGATGCAGCGAGTTGGGACGGGCGGGGTGGCGCGCGGCGCCGGGGTGGTGGGAGGCGAATCACGGTCCACGCTCTACGTGCTCGATGAGCCGACGGTCGGCCTGCACATGGCTGACGTCGAGAAGCTCGTGCGCGTGCTGCACCGGCTGGTGGACGCCGGCAACACGGTCGTCGTGATCGAGCACAACCTCGACGTGATTGCCGAGGCCGACTGGATCCTCGACCTCGGGCCGGAAGGCGGCGACGCCGGCGGCCGCATCGTCGCGCAGGGCTCCCCGGCAGATATCGTCAGGACATTCCCCTCCTTGGCGAGGAGGGGTGGCGGCGAAGCCGACGGGGTGGTGCGCTCCCACACCGCGCCGATCCTGTCGGAATTCCTCGCCGAGCCGCGCCGGCAGGCGCGGACGCGGCCCGATGCCATCCGGCTTGCCCGCCGCGCATGACCGCGCGCGGCGCTCGGCGAAACTAGCTGCCTTTCCAGAACTCGACGAGCTGGCTGCGCTCCGTGAACGCGGACGCCGCCACCCCCGCGACGATCGCCCAGAAGGCGGAGGTGATTCCGAGCACGCTGAAGGGCGTCGCCGCGACGACGAACGCCACGAGCGCACCAAAGCGCAGGCTTCCCCCGAATGATTTTTCCAGCGCGTCCTGCAGCGAGGAGATGATCGCGACCCCCGCGAGGGCATAGATGTAGGCCCGCGGCAGCACGTTCAACAGCGACGCAAGCGGCGTTGCCGCCATGGCCATGATGATCGTCAGGGCGGCGGCAATGACCGCCGCCCAGTAGCGCCCCGCGGCCGGCCCGGCGTCAGCGGAAGCCAGTATCGCGACGCCGGTCCGCGCAACCGTGGCGGCATGGCCGCCGAGCAGGGCGTTGACGATGGAGTTCACGCCGACGAGAGTCGAGATCGCGTTGACCGGAACCCGGTACCCCTGCGCGAGGAGAAATCCCAGTCCCTGGACGTTGCCCAGGCCCATCGCCAGCACCACCATCGGCAGGCTGACTGCAACGAACGCGGAGGCCGAAAACGCCACATCCGGCAGCACTAGCACTGGAGCGGTCCACTCGACCGGCGCTGCGCCGCCCGTGCTGACCGCGGCGACCGCGACGGCGCCGCCGACGACCGCGAGCCCCACCGGCGGCACGCGTGGATTCCCGATGAGCCGCCCAAGCAGGTAGCACCCGACCACCGTTCCGGCCACGGCCACGTCCTCGACGGTGGCCCGGACCATGCGCACGATGTACTCGAGTATGCTGCCCGCAAACATCCCCATGATGATGGGCAGCGGCAGCCATCTCATGATCCTCGCGCCGACGCCGAGCAGCCCCAGCACCAGCAGCAGCACGCCCGCCGCCAGATTGGCGCCCACCAGCTCGGCGAAGGTGAAGCGGTCGACGAGCGTGCCCAGGTACACGAGGCCGGGTATCGTCCAGGTGATCGGGATGGGCTGGCGGAACCAGAGCGAGGCTGCGATCGATGACACGGCGCCGCTGAACCAGACGATGAAGATCCAGCTCGACGTCTGCGCGGTCGTGAGGCCGAGCTGCTCCGAGACCGAGATGTGCAGCGGCACCGCGCCGAAGGCGTACCACACGAATGCGGTCAGCCCCGCCCACCACGCGGCGGCATGCAGTTCCCTCACCACGGCCGTTCCTCCTCGCGGGCTAGTGTAACGCCTCTCCCGGGCCGCTTGCCCGCGCGCTTGATCCAGCGCAAGCTCCGGCGGGCCGCGGCGTGATCAGATTGCCGAATCGGCGGGCCCACCTGGTGCAAGCAATGTCCAGTTCCAAGCGTCGAACGCGCGTCGTGATCCTCGGCGCCGGCGGGCGCGACTTCCACAACTTCAACGTCGTCTATCGCGACGATCCGGCGATCGAGGTGGTCGCGTTCACCGCGGCGCAAATTCCCGGCATCGCGGGGCGCCGCTACCCGCCTGTGCTCGCCGGCGCGCTCTACCCCAGCGGCATTCCGATCGTCGCCGAGCCGGAGATGGAGGCGCTGGTGCGCGGAGGCGGCGCGGACCTTGTGGTGTTCGCCTACAGCGACGTGACGCACGCGCACGTCATGCACCTCGCCTCGCGCGCGCTCGCCGCGGGTGCGGATTTCGCTCTGCTCGGCCCCGCCCGCACCATGCTCGAGGCGGGCGTTCCCGTGATCGCGGTGTCCGCAGTGCGCACGGGTTGCGGCAAGTCACAGGTCGTGCGCTACCTGTCGCGCCGCCTGCGGGAGCGGCGCGTGCGCGTCGCCATCGTGCGCCATCCCATGGCCTACGGCGATCTCGAGCGTGGCCGGCTGCAGCGATTCGCGGCGCGGGGCGATCTCGATGCCGCAGACTGCACGATCGAGGAGCGCGAGGAGTTCGAGCCGCACCTTGCCGCGGGCAGCGTCGTATTCGCCGGGGTGGATTACGCGGCCGTCATCGCCGCTGCCCGGGCCGAAGGCGATGTCATCGTCTGGGACGGCGGCAACAACGATTTCCCGCTCGTGCGCCCCGATCTGCACGTGGTGCTCGTGGATGCCCTGCGGCCCGGCCACGAGACCACCCACCATCCGGGTGAAGCGGTGCTGCGCATGGCGGACGTCGTGGTCGTCGCGAAATCCGACGCAGCGGACACCGCGGAGGTCGCGCGCCTCGTCGCGAGCGTGAAGGCCGTCAATCCGCGTGCACCCGTCATTCTCGGCAGCTCCCCCGTCACTCTCGAGGAGGCCGCCGCGGTCCGCGGCAGGTCGGTGCTGGCGGTGGAGGACGGCCCCACGATCACCCACGGCGGCATGCCCTATGGGGCTGCGTATGCCGCGGCGCTGCGCGCCGGCGCCGCACGACTCATCGACCCGCGGCCATACGCGAGCGGCGGCCTTGCCGCGGTCTACGCGGCGCACCCGCACATCGGGCCGGTGCTGCCCGCGATGGGCTACTCGCGCGATCAGCTGGAAGAGCTGCGGCGGACGATCGGCGCCACGCCGGCCGATGTTGTCGTCGCCGGCACGCCTATCGATCTGGGAGCGTTGCTGCCGGTGAACAAGCCGGTCGTGCGCGCGCGCTACGACTACGCCGAAGGCGGCGGCCGGAGCCTGTGGAACGAAGTCGAGGGCTTTGTCGAGCGCCGCCTGGAGCGCAGCCGATGAAGGTCGTCATCGCTCTCGGGGGCAATGCGCTGCTCCGGCGCGGCGAGCTGCCGACCGCCGCGGCCCAGCGCGCGAACGTCGCGCGCGCCGCGCAGTCCGTCGCCGAGGTCGCGCGCGCGCACGTCGTGGTCGTCACTCACGGCAACGGTCCGCAAGTGGGGCTCCTCGCGCTGCAGGCCGAGGAATCCGCGCGCGTGCCGTCATACCCGCTCGACATTCTCGATGCGGAGACCGAAGGCATGATCGGTTATCTGATCGAGCAGGAGCTCGCCGCGCGCCTGCCCGGGAAAAGCGTCGCGACGCTGCTCACCCAGATCGAGGTGGCGCCCGACGATCCCGCGTTCCTGCGGCCGACGAAGCCGATCGGGCTGCCCTACACGGCCGCCGACGCGCAGCGCCTGTCCCAGGCGCGCGGCTGGACGGTCGGGCTCGACGGAAACGCCTGGCGCCGGGTGGTGCCCTCGCCCGAGCCGCGCCGGGTTCTCGAGCTCGCCACGATCCGTTTGCTGGTGGAAGCAGGCGTGGTCGTGGTCTGCGCTGGCGGCGGCGGGATCCCGGTCGTGGTGACGCCCGCGGGCGGGATTCGCGGCGTCGAGGGCGTCATCGACAAGGACCTCGCGGCCGCGCTTCTCGCGCGCGAGCTCCACGCCGATGCCCTGCTGCTGCTCACCGACGTGGACGCCGTCTACCGCAGCTGGAACACGCCCGAAGCGAGCCCCTTCTCCTCGACCACACCCCGGGAATTGCGCCAGCACCGGTTCGCGCCGGGCTCGATGGGGCCCAAGGTGGAAGCCGCGTGCCGGTTCGTCGAGGCGACCGGCGGCCTCGCCGGCATCGGGCGGCTCGAGGACGCGCTCGCGCTGCTGGAAGGCCGCCGCGGGACCCGGGTGCGCGCAGGCACGACGGTGACGGGCGCGAAACCATGAACTGCCGGGCGGCTTCATTGGCGAGGCTGCAGCAGGACGCGCCCGATCCACACCACGTTGATGACCGCGTAGAGCGTGTTCCAGTAGACCGCCTGCATCAAGGGCACGGGCAGCGTCAGGAAGTAGGCGAGCAGGCACGACGTCCCCGCCAGCGAAAGCGCGCGCAGCCACAGAGTTTTCCGCACGAAATAGGCGAACACGTAGAGCACATTGGCGATGGTGAGGAGAAATTCCATGGGACCGTGTCCTGGCGCGAACCCGTCCCCGGCCATCGCCGCCGGCACGCGCACCCGGTAAACCGATTGGGACACCGGAACACGTGCCGAGCAGCGGCTTCGGGGTCCGCTAACGCCTCCTCATTCAGCCGACGATCGGCGCCAGCGCTCTTTCGATGCGCTCGACCTGCTCCGGCGTGAGCATGTCGCCGAGGATCGCCTGGAAGCGCGCGTCCTGGACCCCTGAAACAATGTACTGCCAGCGGTAGGCCTTGAGCACGCCCGCGCGCACCTGCGCCTGCTCCTCGTCCGTGAAGGCGCGCTCGCAGTTCGTCAGGAAATACTCCGCGTCGGCGCCCGCCTGCATCTGCAGCAGACCGTCCACCGCGGCGACGAGCTCGATGAGATCGTCGACCGCGCGGTCGCGCTCCGCCGACGAGAGGTTGGCGTTCTCGCGCCGCCACTCGAGCTCGTCGAGGATCGCGTGCTGCGACTCCTCGCGCGCGTGATGCAAAAAGACGTCCTTGTAGAGCTCGGAGAGCCCGGCGTCCGGATCGATGCTGGCGTGATAGTGCTGGAGCACGAAGAGCTCGATGTGGCAAACGAGCGCCAGCACCGCCCAGCTCGACTTGCCCAGCACCGCGGCGGCGACCTCGTTCGGCTGCGGCAGGAAGGTGTAGCCGGCGGGCATGTCCTCCCCGGCCAGGCGCTCGATGCGGCGGAACAGCTCCTGGTGCTTCAGCTCCTCGTCGGTGAATCGCACGAGCGCCTCGAACTTGATTTGATCGCCGAGCCAGTGCTCGCGGCTCACCTCCAGGATCTTGGGACCGATGAAGCGCTCGACCAGCCCGAACATGTTGGCGTAGGTCCGCCCCTGGATCTGGGAGAGCAGCCGCCGCTCAGCGGCGCTCAGGAACTTGACCTCATTGACCTTGGACAGGCCGTCGGGAAGGAATTTCTTCGTGACGTCGAAGCGACGCCCGCGAATGACGTCGCGGTCGATGTCGAAGCGCACGCGCTTCGAGACCTCGATGCACTTGGCGTAGCGTGCCGTATCGTCCAACTGCAGCTTCTGTAGTACGACTTGCATGTTGATTGTCCTTTCAGTGGTTGAGTGTCGGGCGCGTCCGGTCGTGGTCGGCCGCGCTACGGGGTGCTAGTATCAGTTGCGGCCCGGCGTCCGCCCATGACTGATCCGCCGGATCTCTTGCGCGGGACGCCGGAATTGCCGCGGAGGCCTGTTTGGACGCGCTTTCGGACGTGCTGAGAATCGTGCGGTTGGCGGGCGCCGTATTCATGGACGCCGAGTTCACCGCGCCGTGGTGCATCGGGGAGCCCGCCGGCGTCGATGTGTGCGTCGAGCACCTGCCGGATGCCCAGCACGTCGTGATCTACCACCTGCTGACGGAGGGGAGGCTCGAGGTAGCGGTGCCCGGCATCGAGCCGCTGCCGGCGCGCGCCGGAGATCTGGTCGTCATCCCGAGCGGGGAAGCGCATGCCCTGGGCAGCGATCTGTCGCGGCCGCGGGCGGACGGCGCGCGCCTGGTGGTGCAGCGCGGCCCCGACGACGTGCCGCAGGTGCGCTACGGCGGCGGCGGCGAGGTGACGCGGATGGTGTGCGGTTATCTCGCCTGCGACTCCTCGCTCTTCGACACGGTGCTCGCGGCGCTGCCGCGCGTCATGGTCGTCGACATGCGCGAAGGACCCGGCGCCCAGTGGCTGACGTCCTCGATCCGCTTCAGTATTTCCGAGGCCGCCGGGCAGCGCGCCGGGGCGGGCACGGTGCTGGCGAAACTCTCGGAGCTGATGTTCGTGGAAGCGATCCGCCGCCACATCGAGAGCCTGCCGCCGGGCGAGAGCGGCTGGCTCGCTGGGTTGCGCGACCGTTTCGTGGGGAAAACGCTCGCCCTGATCCATTCGAAGCCCGCCCATCCCTGGACGGTGGATGAGCTCGCGGGCGCGGTGGGGCTGTCGCGCTCGGCGCTCGCCGACCGCTTTACCGCCCTCGTCGGCCAGCCGCCGATGCAGTATCTCACCCGCTGGCGCCTGCAGCTCGCCGCGAACCTGCTGCGCTCGGGCGCCCGCAACGTCGCCTCCGTTGCCGCCGATGTCGGCTACGATTCGGAAGCGGCGTTCAACCGCGCGTTCAAGCGCGAGCTGGGCGTGACGCCTGCCGCCTGGCGCCGGAATCCTGCCAAGGCGCCTCGACCCCCCATGGAGACAGCCGCCCGCTCCTGAGCTGTCGCGCCACCGGCCGCGCATGCCCTCTCCGTTCGTTCCCGCCGCGCTGGCATTCGATGCCAATGGCACGCCGTTCTCGCCCGAGTACGGCGACGTTTATCACAGCGACGAGTCAGGGCCAGGACAGGCAAGGCATGTCTTTCTCGGCGGGAACGACTTGCCGGCGCGCTGGGCAGGCGCGGAGGTCTTCACCGTTCTCGAGACCGGATTCGGCTTAGGCCTGAATTTTCTTGCGACGTGGGCCGCGTGGGGCGCCGATCCCGCGCGCCCGCGCCGGCTGCATTTCGTGTCGGTCGAAAAGCACCCTTTCGCGCGCGCGGGACTCGCGGCATTGCACGCGCGCTATTCCGAGTTCGCTCCGCTTGCTGCGGATTTGCATGCTGCGTGGCCGCTGCCCCTGCCCGGCTTGCATCGCCTGCACTTCGAAGACGGCCGCGTGACGCTGACCCTTGCCTACGCGGACGTCGCGGATATCCTGCCGAAGCTGAGGCTCACCGCCGACGCGGTCTATCTCGACGGCTTCGCGCCCGACCGCAACCCGGACATGTGGACGTCCGCGGTCATGAAGGCGCTCGCGCGGCTCGTGCGGCCCGGCGCGACCGTTGCCACTTACACGACTGCGCGCGCGGTGCGCGACGCGCTGGCTGCCGCCGGGTTTGCTCCCCAGCTGCGCCCTGGCTTCGGCCGCAAGCGGCAGATGCTCGTCGCGCGCTATGCTCCGCCCCGGCCGCCGCGTCATGCGCCGCTCCCGACGCCGCGATGGAGCGAGCGCCGCGCCATCGTCATCGGCGCGGGGCTTGCGGGCGCGGCGGTCGCCGAGCGCCTCACGGCGCGCGGATGGGCGATCGAGCTGATCGAGCGCCATACCAGGCCGGCGGCGGAAGCCTCGGGCATGCCGGCCGGCATCTTTCATCCGCAGGTGTCGCGCGACGACAGCATCCTCTCCCGCGTGACGCGCGCCGGCTGTCTCTACGCGCTCGCGCGCTGGCGCGCGCTCGCTGCCGCCGGCAATGGGCCGGCTTGGGAGCGTTGCGGCGTGCTGCAGATCGCCAGGGACGCGCGCGACGAGCCGCGCATGGCAGCGACGGTGCGCGCGCTTGGCTTCCCGGCAGGCTACGTGGAGTTCCTGCCACGAAGGCCGGCCGGCGACCGTGCAGGGGTCGAGGTAACCGCCGGCGGCTGGTGGTTCCCCGACGGCGGATGGATGCAGCCTGTCTCTCTCGTCGACGCCCAGCTCACGGCGGCCGGTGGCCACTCGCGGTTCGTGCGCCACTTCGGCATCGGCGTACACGCGCTCACCCGCAGCGGCGATCGTTGGGATGCGCGCGCGCCGGATGGCAAGCTGATCGCGTCGGCACCGGTTGCTGTGCTGGCGAACTCGCACGATGCAGCGCGCCTCGTCCCGCCCGGCACGGAGCTGAAGCGCGTGCGCGGGCAGCTCACCGTCCTGCCCGAGCACAGCCTTCCCGGGCTGCGCGTCGCGCTGGCAGGTGCCGGGCACCTCGTGCCGGCCGGAAGCGGCGCGGCGGTGGCGGGCGCAACCTATGATTACGAGGACGAGGACGCCGCGCCGAGCGCAGAAGGACATGCCGGCAATCTCGTGCGGGTCGGGCGGCTGCTTGCAGGAGGCGCTTCCCTCCCGGACCCTGCGCAGCTCGCGGGCGCGGTGGGATTTCGCTGTGTCAGCCCGGACCGGCTGCCACTCATCGGTGCGCTTCCTGACATCCGGGCCTCCCCTCTCGACTCGCGGGCCCTCCCCCGATTGCCGGGCCTATACGGCGCGCTCGCATACGCCTCGCGCGGGCTGACGTGGGCGGCGCTCGGGGCCGAGCTGATCGCGAGCCTCGTGGACGGGGAACCCCTGCCGCTCGCAGGCGATCTCATCGACGCGGTCGACCCGGGGCGATTCGCGTTGCGGCGGGCGCGGCGGAACGCGGCAGTTCGCTAGAACTCATCTCAAAAATCCCCTCACCCCCGCCCCTCTCCCGAGCGGAGAGGGGCGCTGACGGCGGCACCGGTACCCTGTATAATGCGCAGCAAGGTTTCTGTTTCGCGTCGTCCGGTTAGCGTCTCAGTCGTTTCACGGTCCATCCTGGACCGTCGAATCACCCAGCCTGGAATCGCATCTGCCTGAACCGGTTTGGAAGGCGAGTCCTTCCCGGGCCGATCACTCAGGAGATATTTATTAGCACCTTCGAAAATCTCGGCCTGTCGGCCGAGCTGCTCCGCGCTGTCGCCGAGCAGGGTTACACCGAACCCACCCCCATCCAGGCGCAGGCCATCCCGATCGTGCTCTCCGGGCGGGATCTGCTCGGCGCGGCGCAGACCGGCACCGGCAAGACCGCAGGATTCACCCTGCCGCTGCTGCAGCGCCTCGCGGCCGGCGCCAACGCGAGCGCTTCGCCCGCGCGCCATCCCGTCAGGGCCCTGATCCTGGTGCCGACCCGCGAGCTCGCGGCGCAGGTGCAGGAAAGCGTGCGTGCCTATGGCCGGCACTCGAAGCTGCGCTCGACCGTGGTCTTCGGCGGCGTCGGCTTCAACCCGCAGGCCACGGAACTGCGCCGCGGCGCGGACATCGTCGTCGCGACGCCGGGACGGCTCCTCGATCACGTCGAGCAACGCACGATCGACCTGCGCCAGGTCGAGATCCTGGTGCTGGACGAGGCCGACCGCATGCTCGACATGGGCTTCATCCCCGCGATCCGCCGCGTCCTCGCGCTGCTGCCCTCGAGGCGCCAGAACCTGCTGTTCTCGGCGACGTTTCCCGAGGAAATCCGCAAGCTCGCCGGCTCGTTCATGCGCGATCCGGCCACCGTCGAGGTGGCGCCGCGCAACCGGCCGGTCGAGCTCATCTCGCAGGTCGCGCACCCGGTGGACAGGGACCGCAAGCGCGAGCTGCTCGCGCACCTCGTGAAGACCGGCGACTGGCACCAGGTGCTGGTGTTCATCCGCACCAAGCACGGCGCGAACCGGCTCGCGCAGCAGCTCGGGCGCGACGGCATCGAGGCCGATGCGATCCACGGCAACAAGAGCCAGCCGGCGCGCACGCGCGCGTTGAAGCGCTTCAAGGACAACGAGCTGCAAGTGCTGGTCGCAACCGACATCGCGTCGCGCGGTCTCGACATCGAAGAGCTGCCGCACGTCGTGAACTACGACCTGCCGCACGTCGCGGAAGATTACGTGCACCGCATCGGCCGCACCGGCCGCGCGGGCGCATCGGGCGAGGCGGTGTCGCTGGTGTGCGGCGAGGACCGCCCGCTGCTCGCCGCGATCGAGCGCCTGATCAACCGCCGCATCGAGCAGCGGACCATCGCGGGTTTCGAGCCCGGGTCGTCGTACCACGCGCCAACGCCGCGGCACGAGCCGCAGAGGCAGCAGCGCCATGAGCGCGGACGGCAGCCCGCCGGCCGACAGCGCCATCGCAAGGGCAGCAACCAGCCGCAGCAGAACCGGCAGGAGCGCCGGCACGAACGCCCCGCTCCCGCGCAGGGCCCGCGGTCCGGCCACCCGCAGCGCCCGCAGACGCACTGGCCCGCGCAAACCGACCAGCATTCTCAACACGGCGACCGGCAACCCGCTCCGCAGCATGCACAAACGCAGCAGTTTCCGGCATTGTTCGGCACCTACCGCAGGAAAGCGGGCTGACGGCGACAGCCTGCGGTGTGCGGGGCGCGAGCTCTTCGCGCTTTCTTGATCTCCATCAAAGTAATGCAAACAATCGGTTAGAATCCGCTTCTCAACCGGAGTATTATTATTTTTCAATCGCCGAGTCACGCACTGGGAGAGGATTCGGAAAGAAATGAAGCTCACCGATACCGGCTTCGCGCTGCCGCCCCAGCAGGTCACGCTCGACGTGCTGCTGGAGAAATACGCCAAGGGCGACGAGAAGAGCGTCGACGCCGTACGGAAGCGGGTGGCGCGCGCGCTCGCCGCCGTCGAGAAGGATCCCGCGCGCTGGGAGCCGGTGTTCTACGAGGCCCTTGAGAGCGGCTTCATTCCCGGCGGGCGCGTCAACTCCGCGGCGGGCACACATCTGCAGGCGACCCTCATCAACTGCTTCGTCCAGCCCGTGGGCGACTCGGTGTCCGAGACGGTGGACGGCAAGCCCGGCATCTACGTCGCGCTCATGGAGTCCGCGGAGACGATGCGCCGGGGCGGCGGCGTGGGCTACGACTTCTCGGCCATTCGCCCGCGGGGCGCGCGCGTGCGCGGGACGGAAAGCACGGCGAGCGGGCCGGTGTCCTACATGCGCGTGTTCGACAAGAGCTGCGAGACGGTGGAGTCCGCGGGCTCGCGGCGCGGCGCGCAGATGGGAATACTCCGCTGCGACCACCCCGACATCGAGGATTTCATCCACGCCAAGGACGAGGGAGAGCTGAAGAATTTCAACGTGAGCGTGGCGGTGACTGATGACTTCATGCGCGCGGAGGAGGCAGACGGCGACTGGGAGCTCGTGCACAAGCAGCCGCCCGCGCCCGATTTCGAAGGCGAGGCAAGCCAGCGCCCGGATGGCCTGTGGGTCTACCGCAAGGTGAAGGCGCGCGAGCTCTGGCGGCAGATCATGGAGTCCACCTACGACCACGCCGAGCCGGGCGTGTTCTTCGTGGATCGCGCGAATGCGGACAACAATCTTTCCTACGTCGAGTCGATTGAATCGACCAACCCGTGCGGCGAGCAGCCGCTTCCGTCGTACGGCTGCTGCTGCCTCGGCTCGATCAATCTCACGCCGTTCGTGCGCGAGCCGTTCAGCGCGCGAGCGCGCTTCGACTTCGAGGCGTTCGGAAAAGTCGTGCGCCCGGCGGTACGCATGCTCGACAACGTGCTCGACGCGACGGTGTGGCCGCTGAAGCGGCAGCAGGAGGAGGCGCGCGCCAAGCGCCGCATCGGACTCGGCTTCACCGGGCTCGGCGACGCGCTCATCATGCTCGGACTGCGCTACGACACCGATGAAGCGCGCCGCATGGGAGCGAAGATCGCCGAAGCGATGCGCGACGAGTCCTATGCGGCATCGGTCGAGCTGGCGCGGGAAAAAGGCGCATTCCCGCTGCTCGACGCCGAGCAGTTTCTCGCCGCGCCCCATTTCGCCTCGCGCCTGCCGGAGCGGCTGAAGGACGAGATCCGCGCGCACGGCATCCGCAACAGCCATCTCCTCTCGATTGCGCCCACCGGCACGATTTCGCTCGCCTTCGCGGACAACGCCTCGAACGGCATCGAGCCGCCCTACTCCTGGACCTACCAGCGCAAAAAGCGCATGCCCGACGACTCGATGAAGACTTACGACGTCGAGGATCACGCGTGGCGGCTCTACCGCCACCTCGGCGGCGACATGGAGCGTCTTCCGGACGCATTCGTCACCGCCATGGACATCTCCGCGCTCGACCACATGCGCATGGTGGCGGCGGTCGCGCCCTGTGTGGACTCCGCGATCAGCAAGACCGTCAACGTTCCCGAGGACTATCCGTACGAGCAGTTCAAGGACCTCTACCTCGAAGCGTGGAAGGCGGGGTTGAAGGGCATCACGACCTACCGCCCGAACAAGTTGCTGGGCGCCGTGCTCTCGGTCGCCCCGGAAGCGGAGCAGCCGAGCGATCTCGACACCAGCGCCGACCGCCGCATCCGGCTGGAAGCGGCGCCGCAGCCCGCGCTTGCCAGCCTGCGCTGGCCGGGACGGCCGAAGCTTGCCGCGGGCAACCCGTCCTGGACCTACATGGTGGAGTCGCCGTTCGGCGAGTTCGCGATCTTCGTCGGCCACGTCGAGAACGGCGAGCCGTTCCCGTTCGAGGTTTGGGTCAACGGCACCGAGCAGCCGCGCGGCCTCGGCGCGGTCGCGAAGACTCTGTCGATGGACATGCGCGCGCAGGACAAGGCCTGGCTCAAGATGAAGCTCGAGATCCTCGCGCGCACGGCGGGCGACGACGCTTTCGACTGCCCGATGCCGCCCGACGGCGAGGTGCGGCGCGTGCCGAGCATGGTGGCGGCGTTCGCGCGCATCGTACGCTACCGAGTGGACCAGCTCGGCGCCTTCACAAAGCCTGAAGGCCGGTCGCCGGTGCTCGACGCCCTGTTCGCGAAGAAGGAGCCGAAAACCGGCACCGATGGCACCATGTCGTGGACGGTGGACGTGCACAACCCGCGTGCCGGCGACGATTTCCTGCTGATCCTGAAGGAGCTGATGCTGCCGGGCGGCCACCGCCGGCCGTACTCGGTGTGGATGGCGGGCGAGTACCCGCGCGCGCTCGACGGCCTGTGCAAGCTGCTCTCGCTCGACATGCGCGTGATCGATCCCGCGTGGATCGGCATGAAGCTGAGGAAGCTCCTCAATTATGCCGAGCCGCTCGGCGACTTCATGGTGCGGGTGCCGGGCGAGCAGCGGCAGCAGAACTTCCCCAGCACGATCGCCTACTGCGCGCGGCTCATCATCCACCGCTACGCGATGCTCGGCGTGCTCGACGAGCGCGGCTATCCGCTCTCCGAGATGGGCGTGCTCGAGATTCCCGAGGACGACCGGCTGCCGGTGCGCGAAGGGGCTGCCTACCGCGTCCTGCACGGCAAGCGCTGCGGGGAATGCGGCAACGCCGCGGTCATCCACAAGGACGGCTGCGAGTTCTGCACGGCGTGCGGGGCGATCGGCGCCTGCGGGTAAACTCGGCAGCCGATTGACGGTCCAAGGCGCAGGTAACGCCCGCCTTCCCGGCAGACAGGAGGAATTGATGCACGCTCGTCGCGCTCTCGCCCGCACCCTGGCCCTGCTCGCACTCGTCGCCGGAGGGCTTGCCGCCACGGTGCCCTTGAACACCTACGGCGATCCGCCACCCTGGGCGCCCGCGCACGGCAAGCGCAAGAAGGGCGACCCCTACACCGGCTTCAGTGGCAAGCAATGGGACAAGCACTACGGGGTGCTTGCCGGCCGCTGCAACCGCGAGGTCATCGGGGAAATCATCGGCGCGGCCGCCGGCGGAGCAATCGGCGCCGGGGTGGGAAACGAGAACAACCGGGAGATCGCGATCGTCGTCGGCTCGGTGGCGGGCGCGATCATCGGCGCGCAGGTCGGCCGGGGACTGGATGAAATCGATCGGGCGTGCATCGGCCACGCGCTCGAGCTCGTGGGCGACAAGAGATCGGTGACCTGGGCGAGCGCGGATAATCGCCGGACCTACCGGTTCTTCCCGGTGCGGGGCGTTGCGCAGGATGGCGCCAAGTGCCGGGAGTTCGATTTCCGGGTCACCACCACCGACGGCATCAAGAAGACGAACCGGGTGAAGGCCTGCCCGGGCGGCGACGGCACCTGGCGCTTCGTCGGCTGACAGGGCGACGCACGTGACCGGTGGCTAGTGGCGGGACGCAAGGCAGCTGAACCGGCACGGCGCGCCGCGCTGCGCGCCGCGCTTCTGATGGGCGCCGCCGCCGGGCTTTCGGGATCGCTGGCGGCCGCGCAGCGGATGAGGACGCTGGAGCGCGCGCCCCTTGGCCGCTCAACCGAGGAAAAGCGCGTGCTCGCGGTGCTCGAGGACATCCACCGCAACCAGCGCTACCTCAGCGTCCCGGAGGAAGACGGACGGCTGCTGCGCATCCTCACCGAATCCATGCGCGCGAAGCACGTCGTGGAAGTCGGCACCTCCACCGGATATTCAGGGCTGTGGATCCTCCTCGCGCTCGCGCGCACGGGCGGGCGCCTCACCACCTTCGAAATCGACCGCGGACGCCATGAGACCGCGCGCCGCAACTTCGAGCGCGCCGGTCTCGGCGGCCAGGTGACGCTGGTGCGGGGCGATGCGCACGTCGAGATCGCCCGGCTGAAAGATCCCGTCGATCTCGTCTTCCTCGACGCCGACAAGGACGGCTATCCCGACTACCTTGAAAAGCTCGCGCCGCGCGTGCGCCCCGGCGGCCTCATCGTCGCGCATAACATGGCGTCGCCCGCGCCCGATCCCCGCTACATCGAGGCCGTCACGGCCGACCCGGCCTACGACACGGTGTTTCTCAACATGCACGCCGCGGGGGTCGGCGTCACGCTCAAGAAGATCACCGCAGCGGCTTGATGCCCGCGGTCTGAACCACCTTCTTCCACATCGCGATGTCGTGGCGGAGCCGCTCGCCGAGGCGCTCCGGCGTGCCGCCTTCGAGCTCCAGGCCATCGGCAGTGAAGCGCGTCCTGACGTCGGGCATCTGCAGAATGCGGTTGACCTCGCTGTTCCAGCGCTTGACGATGCCCGCGGGGACGCCCCGCGGCGTAAGGATGGCGGCCCAGCTCACGGCGACATAACCCGGAACGGTTTCGGCCGCGGTCGGAACATCGGGCAGGACGCTCGCGCGCTTGGCGCTCGTCACCGCGATGCCGCGCAGCCGCTTCGACTTCACGTGCGGGACCAGGCCCGGCAGGCCGCCGACGATGAGCTGGATCTGGCCGCTCATCAGGTCGCTCGCCGCGGAAGTGGCGCCCTTGTACGGCACATGCGTCATCTGGGTGCCGGTCATCTGGTTGAAGAGCTCGGTCGCGAGATGATTGCCGCTGCCGATGCCGCCGGAGCCATAGTTGATCTTTCCCGGGTTCGCCTTGGCGTAGGCGATCAGCTCCCTGACGTTCGTGATGGAGCTCGACGGATTGACCGTCATCAGGTTCGCGATCTCGCCGACCATCACGACCGGCAACATGTCCTTGAGGGGATCGTAGGGAAGCTTGTAGAGCGCCGCATTCGAGGCGTAACTGGTCGACACGGCGACGAAGGAATAGCCGTCGGGGGTCGTCCTCACCGCGACTTCGGCGCCGATGGTGCCGCCGCCGCCGGGACGGTTGTCGACCACCACCTGCTGCCCCAAGGAATCGGTCAACTTGTGCGCCAGCGTCCGCACCACGATGTCGGTCTGGCCGCCAGCGGGAAACGGCACGATCAGCCGGATCGGCTTCGTCGGATACTTCTGCTGGGCATGCACGCCGCCCGCCGCGAGCAGCAGTCCCAGGGTTGCGGTCATCAGCCAGTGCGTTCGCATTGCGTCCTCCCGTGAAGTTATCGCAGCGCTCTGGCTAGATTTGCCTAAGACTCGCGGCGCGTCAAGCCCGGTGCTTGCCGACGTGCCAGCCGCGCGGTGAGGGATTGATCTTTACGCTACAATTCCGCGCGTGCCAGATAGCCGCCGGCCATTAAGCGAGGACGAAGTCGCAGCCGATCCCGTCGCGCAATTCGCGCAGTGGTATGAGCGCGCGCAGGCCGTCGTGAAGCCGCTGCCGGAGGCGGTTGCGCTCGCCACCGCGACGCGCGCCGGGCATCCTTCGCTGCGCATGGTGCTGCTGAAGAGCTTCGACGCGCACGGATTCGTCTTCTACACCAACTACCGAAGCCGCAAGGGCGGCGAGCTCGCGCGCAACCCGCGCGCCAGCCTGCTGTTCTACTGGGGCGAGGCCGGGCGCCAGGTGCGCGTCGACGGGCGCGTGCAGAAGCTTTCGGCGCGCGATTCCGACGACTATTTCGCCACGCGCCCCCGGGGCAGCCAGCTCTCGGCGTGGGCGTCGCCGCAGAGCGCGGTGGTGGCGGGCCGCGGCTCCCTCGAGCGCCGATTCGCCGCCTTCGCGCGCAGGTTTCCCGCGGCCGTGCCGCGCCCGCCGCAGTGGGGCGGCTACCGCATGGTGCCGGACGCCTTCGAGTTCTGGCAAGGTCGCGAGGACCGGCTGCACGACCGCATCCTCTATCGCCGTGCGCGCGGAGGCCGCTGGGTGATCGGGCGATTGGCGCCCTAAACGCTTTGACCGGTGATCGGTGACCAGTGACCGGTACGCGCAGAAGCCTCTCGATAACCGCCTACCAGCTGCCGCTCACTGCTATCGATAGTCATGCGGGCATTGCTGAGGGCGATTGAACTGCCGGCGGTCCCGATCGCGATCCTCGCGGCGGGATTTGCGCTCGTCATATACGGCGGGGCGCTGCCGCGTTCCCTCGCCGGCTTCACCCTCTACAGTCCCCACATCCTGTTCGCCCTGGGCATGGCGCTCGCGATCGGCTACCGCCGCGGCCGCGCCGTGTTCGCGCTTCTCGTCCTCGCCACCGCCTACGCGGCGCGGCAATGGTGGCTGCAGGAGGGAGTGGAGGGGTTTCATGCGCGCGCGATCTACGCGGCAATCACGATCTTCGTGCCGCTCGATCTGGCGCTGCTGGCCATGCTGCCCGAGCGCGGTGTGCTCAACCGTCACGGGGCGCTGCGCTTCGGGGTCCTTCTCGCGCAGATCGGGATCACGGCCTGGTTGTTTGTCGAGGGCCGCGCCGATCTTGTCGACCTGGCATACCGGAACCCTCTCGATCCGATCCCGCTGAGCGCCGGGCGCCTGCCGCAGTCCGCGATCCTCGCCCTCACGCTCGGATTCGCCGTGGCAGCGATCGCGGCGCTGGTCAGGCGCTCCCACCTGAACGCGAGCTTCGCCGGCGCGATAGCCGCGTTCGCCATCGCTGCGCACGTCCCCAACGCCTATGTCACGTTTGCGAGCTTCATCGCCGCCGCGGAGCTGATGGTGGCCGTGGGGATCCTGCAGGACACCTATCACATGGCGTTCCGCGACGAGTTGACGGGCATTCCCGGCCGGCGCGCGCTGAACGAGCAGCTGGCCACGCTCGGCAGCCGCTACACGGTCGCGATGCTCGACGTCGACCACTTCAAGAAATTCAACGACACGTACGGGCACGACCTCGGCGACCAGGTGCTGAAGATGGTGGCGGCGCACATCTCGCGCGTGAGCGGCGGCGGCCGGGCTTTCCGCTACGGCGGCGAGGAATTCACGGTGCTGTTCCCGGGGAAGGACGCGGAGGATGCCATCCCGCACCTCGAGGTGGTGCGCGAGGACATCGGGTCCTACCGCATGGCGCTGCGCGCGGCCGACCGCCCCGCCTGGAGCAGGGGCGCGAAACGCCAGCGCGGCGGCTGGCGGGGAAAGCGCGGAGTATCGGTAACGGTGAGCATCGGCGTGGCGGCGCGCAACGGGCGCTTCGACACGCCGCAGTCGGTGATCGAGGCCGCCGACCGCGCGCTCTACCGCGCAAAGGAGCGGGGACGCAACCGGCTGAGCCGTTAGAGGGCACGCGATGACCCCCCATCGTTCCTTCCCCCGCAGGGGGGAAAGGGGAAACCCGACTCCGCGGGAATGACGAAACCGATGTCGCTGAAGGACAAGCCCTGGTTCGACGCCGCGCTGGCGTGGTACTTCGTGGCCGTCTGGGGCTCGGGCTTTCTCGCCACGAAGGTTGGCCTGCAGCACGCCGCTCCGTTCACGTTCCTCACGCTGCGCTTCGCGTTCGGGCTCGCCTGCGTCGTACCCATCGTCCTGCTCATGCAGCCGCGCTGGCCCACGGGGCGCGTGCTCGGGCACGTGGTCGTGGCCGGGCTATTGATGCACGCCGTGCATCTCGGCGGCAGTCATTACACCCAGTACCTCGGTGTCTCCGCCGGCATCACCGCGCTGATCCTCTCGGCGCAGCCGCTCATCACGGCGCTCGTCGCCGTGCGCTGGATGGGCGAGACGCTCGCGGCGCGCCAATGGGCAGGCGTCGTCATCGGGCTCGCCGGCGTTGCCCTCATCGTGTGGCACAAGGTCGATGTGCGCGAGGCGAGTCTCGCGAGCCTCATTGCGGTGACGATATCGCTCGCCGGCGTCACCTCGGGCACGCTCTACCAGCGGGTGTTTTGCCCGCTCGTGGACTTGCGCAGCGCCGCGGCCGTGCAATTCGCGGTCACCATTGCCGTGCTCGCGCCCCTCGCGTGGGCGTTCGAGGACCTGCGGGTCGACTGGTCGTGGGCCTTGGCGGGCTCGATTGCGTTCCTTGTAATCGGGGCATCGCTCCTCGCGGTGAGCGCGCTGCACCTGCTGATGCGCCGCGGCCAGGCGACCCGCGTGACAAGCCTGCTCTACCTCACGCCGATCTTCGCCGTTGTCCTGGAGCTCCCGATGTTCGGAGTCGTGCCGAGCGCGCTCTCCCTCGCCGGGATCGCGGTTACCTGCTTCGGCGTCGCGCTGGTGACGTGGCGGGCTTCGCCGCCGGCGCGCGCGGGAGCGTCCCCCTCGTGATGCGCCCCGCAACGCGCGCGTACAATTCCTGATTTCCAGGTGCGGCTCCATTGAGCATCCAGCTCCTTGTCGCGCTCACGGTCCTGGTGCACCTGTCGTTCGCCGGGTGCCGCGTCATCATCTCGCTCACGGCGATCCATCACGGCGCGACACCATTCACGGTCGGCGTCGTGATGTCGCTCCTCACCGTAATCGCGATGCTGTTCGCTGTGCGCTGGGGGCGCTGGGTGGACCGCGTTGGCGTGCGCGGGCCGATGCTTGCGGGCGCGGCCGGAATCTTCGCGGCCATGGCGCTCGCCTGGGCCGTGCCGCGGCTGGAGACCCTGTTCGTGGCGAGTCCGCTCGCAGGAACGGGCTTCTTCCTGTTCCATATCGCCGCCGGCCAGGCAGCCGCCGTGATCGGGCGCCCGCAGGATCGCGTCAGGAATTTCGGCCTGCTAGCGCTCGCGTACTCGACCTCGGGCTTTCTCGGGCCGGTCCTCGCCGGCTTTGCGATTGACGGCATCGGCCATCGCAGCGCCATGCTGGCGCTCTCGGTCGCGGCGCTCGCGACCATCATCGGGCTCGCAGTCGGGCGCGCCGACGTCCCGCGTCATGCGGCGGCAGCCGCCGCCCCGCAGGGGGAGCGGCGCATCGCCGATCTCCTCCGCATCCCGGGCTTCAGGCTGGTGTTCGTGGTGAGCGGCGCGCTCTCGATGACATGGGACCTCTTTGCCTTCGTCATCCCGATCCACGGCTCGCAGATCGGGCTCACCGCCTCCACCATCGGCGTCATACTCGGCGCCTTCGGCGCGGCGGTGTTCGTCGTCCGGCTCATGCTCCCGCTCGTCGCGCACCGGCTGGACGAGTGGCGCGTGCTGATCGCGGCGATGCTGCTGTCCGGCTCGACGCTGCTCGTATTCCCGCTCGTGGATGGCGTGCCGCTGCTGATGGCGCTCGCGTTCATTCTCGGCGTCGGCCTGGGCGGCACCCAGCCGCTCATCATGGCGCTGCTCTACGAGAAGGCGCCGGCGGGACGCGGTGCCGAAGTGCTGAGCGTGCGCACGTGGCTCATCAATTTCAGCCAGACCAGCGCGCCGCTCGCCTCCGGGGCGCTCGGCGCCGCGCTCGGGATGCTGCCGGTGTACTGGGCGATGGGCGTGACGCTGCTCGTCGCCGGTTTCTTCGCGCTGCGCAGAAAGGACGGCGGGCAGTAAGCGACGCGCGGTAACGATGGGCCGGCGAGGCAATGCGCTCGCCCGCGCGCTCACGCCAACAACAAAAACGGGGCTGCGATCAGGCAGCCCCGTTATCCGAGTGAAGCGGGGACTAGCGCAGGTGATTGCTGACCAGCTTGGTCATGTCGAACATCGAGACCTGCGAGCGGCCGCCGAACACCGCGCGCAGCTTGTCATCGGCGTTGATCATGCGCTTGTTGGTCTTGTCCTGCAGGCCGTTGCGCTTGATATAGGCCCACAGCTTCTTCGTGACCTCCGTGCGGGGCATGGGGCTGCTGCCGATCACCGCGGCGAGCGTCGAGCTCGGGGTCATGGCCTTCATGAACGCGGGGTTCGCCTTGCGCCCGCTCTTCTTTGCCTTGCCCTTGGACTTCTTGCTGCTCTTCTTGGCCTTGGCCATAGTGTGGATCTCCCGTTGGGTGCGCTGACTGAGCGCGAGTGAGTGATAGGTAACGCCGTCGGTCTTCGAATTCGGCGTCTAGAGGATGCCAATGTCCGCGGCGGCTTGCAAGGGTTTTCTGCGAGTGTCGCCGAGCGCGGACACTCGCATCGCCGGTTTCATGCCGCGCCCTTCGCCGCGCCGGCGCCGGATCCGATTGCCGCGGCGAGCGACTTTCGGCGCCGCGCGCCCGTCCAGCCGCGGCATGAAGTCAAGGACTTATCCGCACCTGCTCAAGCCGGCGGCGGGCGCGAATCGACTTTTGGAGTGGTCCCGGGATGGGGGAGCGCGGCGGCAGGCCGCCGCTCACAGAGACGCCTTGCGCTCGACGTTCTCGAAGCTGGTGTGGCGGACGTCGGTGCCCTTGACGATGTAGATCACCTGCTCTGCCAGGTTCTTGGAATGATCGCCCATGCGCTCAATGGCGCGCGCCACCCAGACGATCTCGAGGGCGGTGGAGATGGTGCGCGGGTCCTCCATCATGAAGGTGATCAACTGGCGCATGATGCCGCGAAACGCCTCGTCGATCGCGGCGTCGTCGCGTATCACCTCCGCCGCCGCCACCGCATCGAGGCGCGCGAAGGCGTCCAGCGCCTTGCGCAGCATCCCGACCACGATGCCGCCGGCGCGCCGGATGTCGCCGAGCCGCGGCACCTGCAGCCGGCCGCTCTCGTGGATCTGCTTGCTCACGACGGCGATCTTCTTGGCCTCGTCGCCGACGCGCTCGAGGTCCGTCACCGCCTTGCTCACTCCCATGATCATGCGCAGGTCGCTCGCCGCGGGCTGGCGGCGGGCAATGATGTGGCTGCATTCGGTGTCGATGCTCACCTCGTAGCCGTTGACCTGGCGGTCGTTCTCGACCACCTGGTCCAGCGCCTTGGGATTGCCCGTGTAGAAGCCCTCGATCGCCGCGAGAATCTGCGACTCGATCAGGCCGCCCATCTGCAGCATCCGCGACCTCAGGGTCTCGAGATCGACGTCGAACTGCTTCGTCATGTGCTCGGTGGTAGGCATGGCCTGGCTCCCGCGGATCGCTAGCCGAAGCGACCCGTGATGTAATCCTCGGTCTGCTTGTTCTTCGGCTTGATAAAGATGGTATCGGTCGCGTCGAACTCGATCAACTCGCCGAGATACATGTAGGCGGTGTAGTCGGAGACACGCGCCGCCTGCTGCATGTTGTGGGTGACGATCAGGATCGTGACCTTCTCCTTGAGCTCGGCGATCAGCTGCTCGATGCTGGCGGTCGCGATCGGGTCGAGCGCGGAGGTCGGCTCGTCGAACAGCAGCATCTCGGGATCCGTTGCGAGCGCCCGCGCAATGCACAGCCGCTGCTGCTGCCCGCCGGAGAGGTTGAAGGCGAGATCGTCGAGCCGGCTCTTCACTTCGTCCCACAGCGCCGCCCCGCGCAGCGCCTCTTCCACTTTCTCGTCGAGCAACGCGCGCTTGCGCTCGCCGCGGACCCTCAGGCCGTACGCGACGTTCTCGTAGATCGATTTTGGAAACGGGTTCGGCTTCTGGAACACCATGCTGATGCGCATGCGCACCTCGATCGGGTCGACGTCCGGGTTGAGGATGCTGGTGTTGTCGGGGTAGAGCATGATCGCGCCCTCGTAGCGATTGCCCGGGTAGAGGTCGTGCATGCGGTTGAAGCAGCGCAGGTAGGTGGATTTTCCGCAGCCCGAGGGCCCGATCAAAGCCGTCACCTTCTTCTCGAAGATCGGCATGTTGATGTTCTTGAGCGCCTGGAACGAGCCGTAATAGAAATTGAGGTTCTTCGACTCCGATTTCATGGCGGGCGACGGTCCGGCCGCCGCCGCGACCGAGGCCATTTCGGGGACCGGGGTGGCTACCATTTGATGTTCTTTCTCAGTCGGTAACGCAGATAGATGGCAAGGCCGTTCATGGCCAGCGTCATCACCACCAGCACCAGCCCCGCCGCCGCCGCATTGTGCTGAAAGGCGGCCTCCGGCCGGGAGGTCCAGTTGAACATCTGGATCGGCATCACGGTGAACGGGGACAGCAGCCACTCGAACGACAGGAACGGGGGCGTGGCGGACACCGGGCTCGGCGGCAGGAAGGCGATGAAGGTGAGCGCGCCGATGGTGATGATCGGCGCGGTCTCGCCGATCGCGCGCGACATGCCGATGATGACCCCGGTGATGATGCCAGCCATCGAGTACGGCAGGATATGGTGGATGGTGGTCTGCCACTGCGTAGCGCCGAGGGCGTAGGAGCCTTCGCGGATCGCCGCGGGGATGGCGCGGATCGCCTCGCGCGTCGCGACGATCACGACCGGCAGGATCAGCAGCGCGAGCGTGAGACCGGCGGTCAGTATGCTCTGGCCCAGCCCGAAGCCGTATACGAACAACCCGAGCGCGAGCAGGCCGTAGACGATGGAGGGGACGCCGGCGAGGTTGGTCACGTTGATCTCGATCAGGTCCGTCATCCAGTTCCGGGGCGCATACTCCTCCAGGTAGACACCGGCTCCGACGCCCAGCGGCACCGCTGCGCAGGCGGTCACGATCATCACGAGCACCGAGCCGACCCATGCCGAAAGAATGCCGGCTTGCGCCGCCTTGCGGGAGGGATATGACGTAAAGAAGTCCCAGGACAGGCGCGTCGCGCCGTCCACGACCATCTGCCCGAACAACGCGACGAAGGTCAGGACTCCGACCATCAAAGCAAGCAGCCCCAGCAGCGCGAACACGACGTCCCAGCGCTTGTGCGCCGCGATGAGAGCGCGGATCTCGCGAACGTTCGTGGAGGCGCTCGACATATCAATAGGCCTGGCGATAGCGCTTGCGCAGCAGGTGACCAAGCACGTTGAAGCACAGCGTGACCAGCGCCAGCGTCAGGCCGGCGGCAAATATCGTCTGGTAGCCGATGCTGCCATGCGGCAGGTCACCGAGCGCGACCTGCACGATATACGCGGTGATCGTCGCCGCGGGCTCGAGGGGATTCCAGGTGAGATTGGGCTGCATGCCGGCCGCGACCGCGAGGATCATGGTCTCGCCGACCGCGCGCGAGATCCCGAGAATGTAGGCCGCGGCAATCCCGGAGAATGCAGCGGGCGTCACCACCCGGATCGCGGTCTGGAAGCGCGTCGCGCCCATGGCATATGAGCCCTCGCGCAGCGCCATCGGCACCGCACGCATGGCATCCTCGGACACCGAGCTCACGGTCGGGATGATCATGATGCCCATGACGATGCCCGCAGAGAGCAGGTTGAATCCGGGCAGGGATGGAATCAGCTGCTGGAGCAGAGGCGTTACGAACAGCAGCGCAAAATAGCCGTAGACGATCGTGGGCACGCCAGCAAGCAGCTCGAGGAAGGGCTTCGCCACTTCGCGCACGCCAAACGGCGCGAATTCGGAAAGGTAGATCGCGATGATCGTGCCCAGCGGAATCGCCACCAGCAGCGCCACCGCCGAGCTGACGAGCGTGCCGGAGAGCAGCGGCAGGATGCCGTAGCGCGGCTCGGAAAACAGCGGCGTCCACATGGTATCGGTCAGGAACGCCCAGATCGACACCACCTGGAAGAAATCGTACGACTCCTTCAGCAGGATCAGCACGATGCCGATGGTCGTCGCCACCGATACCGATGCCGCCAAGAACAGGATGAACTCGATCAAGCGCTCCTTGGCGTGACGCAACCGGCGCCGCGCAAGCCGGTCGCTGATGGTGTGCTCGGCAACCACGTCGATCGCGTCCGCCTGGAAGGTCGAGCTCATTCGAATTGTTATGCGGGAATTATCGCAGGTCGGGCGCGCTGCGGTCGAACCAACAAAAAAACGGGAGGGGTGGGCTCACCCCTCCCGCTGTACAAGCGCCTGTATCCTAGAGTTTGGCTTCGCGCCGGAGCAGGTCATCAAGCTTGACCCCGACCTCCGCCTTGCCGCCGAACCCGGTGCCGAGCTTCTTGTTCTTGAAGTTCTTCAGCGCGAGATCGTAGTGCTGCTTGCCGAGCGGAACATAGCCGACCTGCCGTGACAGCGTAGCGGCGTGCGCCATGTAGTACTCGACGAATTCGCGGACTTCGGGCCGCCCCATTCCCTTCTCGCTGACGTAGATGAATATCGGGCGCGCGAGCGGCTGGTAGGTGCCATCCATCACGGTCTCGATCGAGGGCATGACCGCCTTCGTTTCGCCCTTGTTCACGATCGGCACGGCCTTCAGCTTGTCCTTGTTCTCCACGTAGTAGGCAAGGCCGAAATAGCCGATGCCCCCGATGTCGCGCGATACGCCCTGCACCAGCACGTTGTCGTCTTCGCTCGCGGTGTAGTCGCCACGGCTTGCCTTCTCCTTGCCGTTGATGGCATCGGTGAAGTAGTCGAAGGTGCCGGAATCCGCGCCCGGTCCAAACAGCTTGAGCCCGCGGTCGGGCCAGGCTGCGTTGACCTGCTTCCAACTTGTGATCTTGCCCTGTGCGCCCGGCTCCCACATCTTCTTCAGCTCCTCGACCTTGAATTCCTTGATCCAGGTGTTCTTCGGATTGACGACGACGGTCAGCGCGTCATACGCCACCGGGAGCTCGATGTAGCGGATGCCGGCCGCGGCGCACGCCTTCATTTCCTTCTCCAGGATCGGCCGCGAGGCATCCGAGATGTCGGTCTCGCCGCGGCAGAACTTCTTGAAGCCGCCGCCCGTGCCGGAGATTCCTACCGTCACCTTCACCGCGCCGCGCTTGGCCTTCTGGAATTCCTCGGCCACCGCCTCGCTGATCGGATACACCGTGCTCGAGCCGTCGATCTTGACGATCTGAGCCTTGGCCGCAGCCGCGACCCCGAACGCCGCTGTCGTAGCAAGCACCACACTTAATACCCTGAATCTACTGATGGATTTCATTCTGTTCTCCTGGTCACTGATCAGTCATTTGCACCCACGGACGGATGGTAACCAGGCTGTGTTACACCTTCGTGACAACTGTGAACGGGGTTCTGGCTCGCCGTGATCCCATCACGCGACCGGTGTCTCGCGTCCGATGCGTCCGATTTCGTCCAGCCTCGCCTGCAAGGCGAGCCGGTCGAGACTCGCGAGGGGAAGATTCACGAAGATCGATATGCGCTGCGCGAGCTGGCTGTAGGCAGTGAAAAACGCCCGCCGGCGGGCGTCGTCGCTACCCGCTTCCGCGGCAGGGTCCGGAATACCCCAGTGCGCGGTCATGGGCTGACCGGGCCACACCGGGCATACCTCCGCCGCCGCGTGGTCGCAGACCGTGAAGACGAAGTCCATCCGCGGCGCGCCGGCCCTCGCGAACTCCATCCAGTCCTTGCTGCGCAGTCCTTCCGTCGGCAGGCGGTTCTTCTGTATCAGGTCCAGCGCCCGCGGATGCACCTCCCCCTTCGGGTGGCTGCCCCCGCTGAAGGCGCAGAAGCGGTCCCTGCCCATGGCATTGAGCAGGACCTCGGCCATGATGCTGCGGGCCGAGTTACCGGTACAGAGAAACAGGACGTTGAACGTCTTCGGCGTCATGCGGTGCCTCGGCGTCGCGGACGAGCCTCCGCGCACGCGTGGCGACGATCGCCTTCAGGCTGCGTTCCGTCGCATCGGTGTACAAGTCATCGATCTCATCGGCCCAGCTCTTGGACGGCGGAGTCTGGCTCGCTCGATCTGGCATGGTGGCAACTCCTCGTATGATTCATTTGTCCGGCAGGCGCGAAAGCATGACGCAAAAACGTTCGCGCGCACAAGCCCGACATGAATCTGCCAGTCACACAACAACATCGCGGCACAATCTATGATGCGTTGTTCAGAGTCTCCTGGAACGCGTTGAAACGCCTGCGCCCGCGTCGCCTTAACATTTCTGAAACAATCCCGATGCAGGATGAGCGGTTTGGCTTGGCGAACGAGCACGGGTTACTTATACTTGCATTGTCGATCCGCGCATTGAGCGAAGGAGACTGATCACGCTATCGGCTGCATTGCCTTGCTTTCACAAGTGCCGCCGCGCAATTCCTCTGCCTGCGGCCAGTCCCGCACCTCCGGTCCGCGCTGCGCGGAGCCGGAACAATCCCCTTCTCGCTCCGTGGCAGCCCCGATGACCGTCTACACGACGCTCGCCGCTGTCGATCTCGGTTCCAACAGCTTTCATTGCCAGGTAGCGCGCGTCGTCGAAGACCAGATCTATCCGCTCGACGCCCTGCGCGAGCCGGTGCGACTGGGAGAAGGGCTCACGGCGGATAAGCGTCTCGACGAAGCCGTGCAGGAGCGCGCGCTCGCCTGCCTCAAGCGCTTCGGCGAGCGGCTGCGCGGCTTCGAGCGGAGCGCAGTGCGAGCGCTCGGGACCAATACGCTGCGCGTCGCGAAGGACGCCGCGGCGTTCCTCAGGAAGGCGGAGGCTGCGCTCGGATTCCCGATTGAGGTGGTTTCGGGGCGCGAGGAAGCGCGCTTGATCTACCTCGGCGTCTCGCACAGCCTGCCCGCCTCGCGCGAGAAACGGCTGGTGGTGGACATCGGCGGGGGCTCCACCGAGTTGATCATCGGGGCCGGCCACCGGCCGCAGAGGCTCGAGAGCCTGTTCATGGGCTGCGTTTCCTACAGCCTGCGGTTCTTTCCCGAGGGCAGGATCTCCAAGAGCGCCATGAAGGAAGCCGAGCTCGCCGCGCGCAACGAGCTGCAGCCGGTCGTCGCGGGATTCGCGCGCGGCAACTGGCAGCAAGCAGTGGGTTCCTCAGGCACGGTGCGGGCGCTCGCCGCCATCCTGCAGCTGAACGGCTTCGATGACGGGGACATCACGCCGGGGGGGCTCGACCGCCTGCGCTCCCGCTTGATCAAGGCGGGCCGGATGGAGAAAGTGGAGCTCGCGGGTTTGAAGCCGGACCGGGCGGTGGTGCTGCCGGGCGGGCTCGCGATCCTGAATGCCGTGCTCTCCGAGCTCGACATCAAGTCCATGGCGCCCGCGGAAGGCGCGATGCGCCAGGGCGTGCTCTATGACCTGCTCGGCCGCTTCCACCACAAGGACATGCGCGATGTCACCGTCTCCCAGTTCATGCAGCGCTACCACGTGCACGCGCTGCAGGCGCAGCGCGTCGGGGCGCTCGCCTTCATGCTGCTGCGCCGGCTCGCCGCGGAATCCGGTGAGCCCGATGAGGTTGCTGCGCGCTTCATTGCGTGGGCCGCCAAGCTGCACGAGATCGGCATTTCGGTCGCCTACAGCGGCTATCACAAGCATTCCGGCTACATCATCAACAATGCCGACATGCCGGGCTTCTCGCGCGACGAGCAGTCGCAGCTGGCGCTCCTCGTGCAATCGCATCGCCGCTCGCTCAACAAGGTTGCCGACGAGATCGACGCGCACAAGCTGGACTGGAACACGGTTTTCGCCCTGAGGATCGCGGCGCTGCTCTACCGCCGCCGGGCTGACATGCAGCTTCCCCCACTGCAGGCGCGCCGCCAGGGCAGAAAGTTCCGCCTCTCGCTGTCGCCGGGATGGCTCGCCCGCAATCCCCTCACCGCGACCGCGCTGCACGACGAGATCCGTCACTGGGAGAAAATCGGCTTCGAGCTCAAGATTCCCGAGCTCGAGGAGATCGAATCCGGCGCGGAGCTCGCTGTCGCAAGCTAGGCAAGCCGCCAGCTCACCAGAACGTATCCGCTTCTTGGAACGCCTGCCACGCGACTTTCAGCTCGCCTCTCAGCGTCGCCGCGCGCCCGCGGCTCCACCCCAGCAGCATCCCTCGGGCCTCGAGCAGGCTGCCGCCGCGCGTCCCGCGGCTGCTCTGCTTCGTCAAATTGGCCGCTGTTGCCGCGTCATTCATCGCACCCAGTATGTCCTGCAGCCGCGCCAGGCGACGCAGCATTTCCCGGACGGGTCTTCCCTCGTAGAGCCCCGCGAAGAAGTCGGCGGCGTATCGAAACTTCTTGACCGAGATGCGCAGGCGGTGGAGCTCGGCGCTTGACAGCTTGTCGAGCCCGCGGGCGCGCTTGCGTACCCGCTGGTAACGCTTCTCGAGCACGTTACGGGCATGGCTGGTTATCGGACCCTGCACAGCGGCCCGGGCGGCGTCTTCGAGCAGCGCGAGCCAACCCTCCGACAAGACCCACCCCGGAAGCGAGCGCGTGAGCCGCCGGTAACGCGACGAGCGTGCAGCGCTGCGAGATTTCGCGCCGGCGCCGCGCCGCAACCTCTCGCATCGCGCACTCAAGGCTCTGAGCCCGCGGTGGGCGCCAATCGCTTGGACGACGAGCGGAAGCGTCTCGCTGACGAAAACGTCCCAGTCGCGCGCAGGCCCGAGCCAGGAAGCGAGCCACTTCAACTCTCGCGCCGCGGGTGCGATCACCCGGTCCGGCAACGGCGGCGAAAACACGTCCAGCGCCGAGCGCAGGCGGCGTAGCGCAACTCGCGCCTGGTGCAGATACTCGGGGTCGGTGCCCCGCAGCAGGCCGCGCTCGTTTGCCAGCAGGTGCGCGAGGCCCGCCGCCATGACCGCCCGGAAGGCGCTGCTCACCGTCATGGCGGGGGTCAGCGCAGCGGGGCGCGACTTGACCGGCCCGCCACGCGCCCTGCTCGGTACGCTCAGCCCGGCAACCCGTGTGAGTGCGGCGACACTCAACGGCCGGAACTGCAATTCGGCGCGATGCCGGGGCGGCACCGTCAGGTTGATGCGTTCTGCGCAAGCCGCTGGAGCAGGGATTCCTGTGCCACCACCCGTTCCCCTTGCCGCTGGGGCTCGGCGTGATACTCCCCGTCCTGGCCCATTTTCCAGGCCTGGCCGTTATCCTCGAGATAGGGCTTCAGGCCCTCGTTGATGACGCGCTTCTTCAGTTGCGGATCGAGGATGGGAAAGCACACTTCGACCCGGCGGAAGAAGTTGCGCTCCATCCAGTCGGCGCTGGAGAGGTACACGTCCTCGGCGCCGTCGTTGTGGAAATAGAACACGCGGGAATGCTCGAGGAAGCGCCCGACCACGGATCGCACGCAGATGTTTTCCGACATTCCCGGTATGCCGGGCCGCAGGGCGCACATGCCGCGCACGATGAGGTCGATCTGGACTCCTGCCCGCGACGCGTCGTAGAGCGCGTCCACGGTTGCGGGATCGAGCAGCGCGTTCATCTTGGCGATGATGCGGCCCTTCTTGCCGTCCTTCGCGTGCTGTGTTTCGTTGCGGATCGCGCGCAAGACCTGCTTGTGCAGGCTGAACGGCGCCAGCCACAGGTGCTTCAACTTCGTCGCGCGCCCGAGCCCGGTCAGCTGGATGAAGACATCGTTGACGTCCGCGCAGATCTCCTCGTTCGCGGTGAGCAGGCCGAAATCGGTGTAGAGGCTGACCGTGCGGGTGTGATAGTTGCCGGTGGACAGGTGCACGTAGCGCCGCAACCCGTCCTCTTCGCGCCGCACCACCATCAGCATCTTGGCGTGGGTCTTGTGGCCCACCACCCCGTGGACGACGTGCGCGCCGACCGCCTCCAGCCGCTGCGCCCAGTTGATGTTGGCCTCCTCGTCGAAGCGCGCGAGCAGCTCCAGCACCACGGTGACTTCCTTTCCGCTCTTCGCCGCGTTGATCAGGATCTCCATCAGCTCCGATTCCACGCCGGTGCGATAGACCGTCATCTTGATCGCGACCACGGCCGGGTCGGCTGCCGCCCGCTCGAGAAAGGCGACCACCGGCTGGAACGACTGATAGGGGTGATGGAACAGCAGGTCGCGCTCACGAATCGTCTCGAATATGTGGTTCCGGCGCTTGATCCGCTCGGGCAATCCCGGCCGGAACGCCGGGAACTTGAGGTCGGGGCGGTCCACCCAGCCCGGCACGCTCACCAGGCGCGCCAGGTTGACGGGGCCATCCACGCGGTAGAGGTCGTCCTCCCCGAGGCCGAACTGCGCCAGCAGGAACTCGATGATCCGCGCCGAGCTGTTCTGCGCAACCTCGAGCCTCACCTCGTCGCCGAACTGGCGCGAGGGCAGCTCGCCGCGCAGGGCGGTGCGCAGGTCCTTCACCTCCTCCTCGTCGACGAACAGGTCGCTGTTGCGGGTCACCCGGAACTGGTAGCACTCCACGACCTTCATGCCCGCGAATAGCTCCGCCACGTGCGAATGCAGGATCGAGGACAAGAACACGAAATCATAGTCCGCGCCGGAGATCTCGCGCGGCAGCCGGATCACGCGCGGCAGCACGCGCGGCGCCTGCACGATGGCGATTCCAGAGTTGCGTCCGAACGCGTCCTTGCCTTCGAGCTCGACCGCGAAGTTGAGGCTCTTGTTGAGCACGCGCGGAAAGGGGTGCGCGGGGTCGAGCCCGATGGGCGTCAGCACCGGCATCACGTCGCGGAAGAAATAGCTGCGGACCCATTCCGCCTGATCCGGCGTGAAGTCCGAGCGGCGCAGGAAGCGGATGCCCTCGCGTTCGAGCCCCGGCAGCACTTCATGATTGAGGAGGCGATACTGCTCTGCAACCAGCTCGTGCGCTTCCTTCGCCACCTGCTTGAACAGCTGATCGGCCGGCATGCGCTCCGGTCCGATCGCCGGCGCACCGGCCTCGATCTCGGCCTTGAGCGCCGCGACGCGTATCTCGAAGAATTCGTCGAGATTGCTGCTGACGATGCAGAGGAACCGCAGGCGCTCGAGCAGGGGCATGGCAATATCCTGCGCCTGCGCCAGGACGCGCCGGTTGAACGCAAGCTGACCGAGCTCGCGATTCAGGTACAGCTCCGGTAGATCGCGCGGCTTGTTCATCCGTGGATGGCTGCGCGACCGCGCACGGTGCACGACGCCGCGGTCACGCTCGAAAATGTACGTTGGGTGGGGCGATGATTCCCCGGAGGATGACGCTGGGTGCCGGCAAGCATTTGCGAATCGGCCGCCGGACCGCTCCAATCCTTCGTTTCACATCATTTTAGTGGATGTCGCGCTCAACGGTATAGGCTGTTTTGGTTACAGATTTGTGACAACGAGCGCGGGGAATGATCGCCGCGACGCCGTTCTCGAGCTCGAATTCCGGCAGTAAATCAGGCCGTTCTTGCGAGACTCATCATGCATCTTGTGAAGAACGGCGCCCGGGATCGGGCTGATGCTTGACACCCGCGGGAGCGTCCCGCTCGTTTACGCCGTAGCGGCGTCCCGGGGTCGAATTGCGGCGGGGATCACGCGCCGCGCCGGGAAGCGCGCGGTAAAACGGCTGCCCTTGCCGGGCTCGCTCTGGATCTCCAGCACGGCCTGGTGCCGGGCGAGCGCGTGCTTGACGATGGCCAGGCCGAGGCCGGTTCCGCCAGTCTCGCGCGACCGGCCGCGGTCGACGCGGTAGAACCGCTCGGTCAGCCGCGCGATGTGCTGCGGCTCGATGCCGATGCCCGTATCTTCGACGACGAACTCCGCGCCGGCGCTCGAGGCGCGCCAGGCAAGGTGCACCGCGCCTCCCGCCGGGGTGTAGCGCACGGCGTTGCTGACGAGGTTGCCGAACGCGCTCGCGATCTCGCTTTCGGCACCGGCTACGTCGTAACCCTCCGTCGCCCCGAGCGTGATGTGATGCCGGCCGCCGCTCAACGCCTCGGCATCCGCCTTGAGCCGCGCGATCACGCCCTGCATGTCCACGCGTTCCTCGAGCGCGGGCTCGGGCGAGGACTCCAGGGCCGAAAGCGCAAGCAGGTCATCCACAATGCGCTGCATGCGCCGGGCCTGCTCGGCCATGAGGTTCACATAGTCGCGGGTGCGCTGGGCGTCGAGCTCGAGCTCCTGGACGGTCTCCAGGAATCCGGCAAGCACCGTGAGCGGCGTGCGCAGCTCGTGCGACACATTGGCGACGAAATCGCGGCGCATGGTCTCGACGCGCTCCAGGCGCGTGACATCGCGCGACAGCAGGAGCTTCTGCGCTTCCCCGTACGGAATGAGCTGTACCGACAGGGCAAGTCCGCCACCGTGCTCCGAACGCAGCGGAATTGGGTGCGCGTAGTCCTCGGATTCGACGTAGGCGACAAACTCGGGCTGGCGCACGAGGTTGATCACCGGCCGGCCGACATCGGTGCCAAGGTCGAGCCCGAAATGCCGGGCCGCACCTTCATTGCACCATTCGATGCGGTTCTGCGCGTCGAGTATGACCACGCCGTCGGGCAGCGCCTCGCCGGCCTGGCGCCAGCGCGTGAGCGCGCGCGAGAGACGTTCCGCCTCCCGTGCCCCGGCGCGCTCGAAGCGGTACAGCAGCGCGAACGCATCGTCCCATGAGCCGCGCGCCTCGGGCATGGTGCCGGCGCGGGGCGCCCGGAGCCAGCGCACGAGCGTGGCGAGCTTGGCGATGTGATAGGCAAGCAGCACGAGCGCGCCGAGCGCCAGCACGGCCCATCCGGTCGCAGCGCCCCATCCCAGTCCCACGAGCAACGCCACGACCGCGATCATCGCGATCAGCACCGCAGCTCGCAGTAGCGGGTGGGTCAAGCGCGAAAGCCTCCCGAATGGCAGGCGCTATTATCTCACGGCGTGCGGCCCCGGGGCCTAGACGCCCCGCATCCGGTAGCCGCTCGAGCGCACCGTTTCGACCAGCCGGTCGTGACCGCTCGCCTCCAGCGCCTGGCGCAAACGGCGGATGTGGACATCCACCGTGCGCTCCTCCACAAACACATGGTCCCCCCACACGCGGTCGAGAAGCTGCGTGCGGCTGTGCACGCGCTCCGGGTGCGTCATGAAGAAATGCAGCAATCGGAATTCCGTCGGCCCGAGGGTGATTTCGCGCCCGTTCCCGACCACGCGCCGCGTCGCCGGATCGAGCCGCAGCCCGGAAATCTCGACGGCGTCATCGGTGCGCTCGGGTGCGCGCCGCCGCAGTACCGCCTTGATGCGCGCGAGTAGCTCCTTCGGCGAAAACGGCTTCGTGAGGTAATCGTCCGCCCCGCCCTCCAGGCCCTCGACCTTGTCGCGCTCCTCGGCGCGCGCGGTCAGCATGATGATCGGGATGCGGCGGGTACGCTCGGCGCCGCGTAGCCTGCGCGCGTAGGCGAGCCCCGAAGTCCCCGGCAGCATCCAGTCGAGGATGACGAGATCCGGAAGCGCCTCCCGCACCATGGCATCGGCGTCTTCCGCGCTCTGGGCGCGCCACACCTGGTGGCCGGCGTGCTCGAGATTGACCGCGACGAGCTCCTGGATGGCCGGCTCGTCTTCGACGACGAGAATGATGCTGTTCATGGCAGTGGTCGCGTTTGTGGCCGCGCCCAAGTCTATGACAGTCACGTGACGGAATTGTTACACGCCGGGAGGCGCGCCGTCCGCCGAAGCGGGTGCTCAGGATTTCTTGAGCTTGTCCAGGAATTGCTTTCGGAACTTGGCGACCTTGGGCGCGACCACCGCCTTGCAGTACGGCTGGTAGGGATTGCGCGCGAAGTACTCCTGGTGATAGCCCTCCGCGACGTAGAACGTCGAGGCGGGCGTCAGCTCGGTGACGACGGGATCCCTCCAAAGCTTCGCGGCAGTGAGCCGGGCGATCACCTCCTCGGCGTCGGTCTTCTGCTGCGGCGTGTGGTAGAACATCGCCGAGCGGTATTGGGTGCCGAAATCATTGCCCTGGTAGTTCAGCGTGGTCGGATCATGGATGACGAAGAACACCTCCAGCAGCTCCTTGAACGAAACGATCGCGGGGTCGAAGGTAATGCGCACGACCTCGGCGTGTCCGGTATCGCCGCCGCAAACCTGCTCGTAGGTCGGGTTGGCGGTCTTGCCCCCCATGTAGCCGGACTCGACCGAGGTGACGCCCTTCATGCCGTCGTACACTGCTTCGAGGCACCAGAAGCAGCCTCCCGCGAGAGTGGCGACGGCCTTGCTGTCAGGAGCTGCAGTCGTGGCATTCAAAGGGATTGCTCCGAACGTTTGGGGTTTCAATTACGGAGGGGGGAGTGTAGCGGGAAACACAGAGCTAGGCAGCGGCCGGCAGCGATGCGGGCTGCAACCGCCGCTCAGCACTCTTCTCGGGCACCTGCGGCGCGGGCGCGCTGCGCTCGTGCTCGAGCCATGGCAAGAACAGCAGGCGCTCGATTCTTCCGAGACCGGCGTGGCGCTGGATGAGCGCCGCCATGCGCGTCCGGAACTCGCCGTAATCGAGGGCCGGCACCGTTGGAGCGCCCTTCCAATGGCGGGCGAGCGGCTCGAAAGCCGCGCGCACGCCGGTATCGCGCGCGGCGCGGCACGCCGCCCGCACCGCACGCCAGCCCGCGACAAGCCCGACGCGCTCTTCCCCCTCGCCGCGCTCGAACAGGGCGCGGAAATAGTCGAAGCACTCGCCGTGGTCGCGTGCCGCCTCGTGCGCCAGCACGCGTAGTGCCGGATCGTCTGCGCTGCGCGCCAGCGCGCGATAGAACACCGCGGCCTGGGCCGCGGTCACGCACTGGCCAAGCGCTCCGAGCGCAGCGCCCACGATCCGTTCCAGCCGCGGACGGCGGGACTCGCAGTACTCCTCGTAGGCGGCACTCCACTCAAATTCGGGCCAGGTCGCTTCGAGATAATCGCGCAGCCGGCGGCCGCGCGCCGCCCGCCGCAGCCACCAGACCTGCTCGAGCCAGCGCCCGGCATCTGGGCGCGCGGCAAAGACCTGGCCAAGACGGGTCGTGTCCAACGGCACGGCACTCTCCAGAAAGGAGGCGGCCGCGAGACTGTGGAACAACAAGCCGTTAAAGCGGATGATGGCGCGCGCCCGTGCCTGCTCGCTGCGCTCGCGCCGGGTCGTGCCGATTGCGGTGGCGTTCATCGTCTCCTCCCTCTCCCCGTTTGCCGCAGGCGGCGCCTGCGCGCGAAGCCAGTATTGGTGCGACGCAATATGGGAGCAAGCACGGCGTGCGCCGTTGCTACCTGTGCACCGCCCGGTATCATGAGGTGATACCGTGTCCTGGAATCCGGAACCGCGGGCGCATCATGGCGACGAGCGCTGGACTGGTGGACGTGCTGAAGCGCGAGCTGCGCACGCGTGGCATCACGTACGCGCAGGTCGCGCGCAAGCTGGGGCTCAGCGAGGCGAGCGTGAAGCGCATGTTCTCGCGGAAGGACTTCAACCTCAAGCGGCTCGACCAGGTCTGCCAGCTCGCGGGCAACGAGTTTTCGGACGTCGCCCGCGCGCTCTACCAGGAGGAGAGCCTGCTCTCCCAGCTCACCCTCGAGCAGGAAAAGGAAATCGTTTCCAACCGGAAACTGTTCCTGGTGGCGGTGTGCGTGCTGAATCACGTCGGGTTCGACCAGATCACCTCCATCTACGACGTATCCCAGGCCGAGTGCATCCAGCTGCTCGCCCGACTCGATCACCTGGGGTTCATCCAGCTGCTGCCCACTAATCGCGTCAAGCTGCTGGTGTCGCGGAGTTTCGCCTGGTTGCCGGACGGGCCGATCCAGCGCTTCTTCAACCAGCAGGCCCATACTGAATATTTCCGCTCGCGTTTCGACCGGCCGGAAGAGTTCATGGTGGTCGTGAACGGGATGCTGTCCCGCAACTCGAGCGCGGCGGTCGTCACGCGGCTGAAGCGCGCCGCCCGTGAGTTTTCGGAACTGCACAACGAGGACGCCCGGCTGCCGTTGAACGAGCGCTCGGCGATGAGCCTGCTGGTGGCCATCCGCCACTGGGAACTCGCGGCGTTTGCGGAATTGAGGCGCAGGAAAGCCGCCAACCCGGCAGGGGCCCGGCCATGAGCCCGGGCCGGGTCCGGCGCGCACCCGCAGGATGCGGCTGAAGCCGCGGCGGGGCCCAATGGGTGCGGAATCGCAGGGCGGCAGGTTCCTCGACGCGGAGGCCGAAACCGCCGTCAGACAGCGGATCGCGAGCCTCGAGCACACCACCGGCGTCGAGATTGTCGCAGCGGTCATCGCGCGCGCCGATTCCTATCCCGAGATTCCCTGGAAGGCGTTCGCGCTGGGTGCCTCGCTCGCATTGCTCGCGGCGGTGGCCGCCGCGCTCACTGCCCCGGGCTGGGAGGCGGCCGAAGCGATCGTCGAAACCGCAGTGGCGGCGCTCGCGACCGGCGGTGCGGCGGCCCTCGCCACCGTATGGGTGAAGCCGCTGGCTCGGCTGTTCCTGACGCGAGCGCGCCGGCAAGCCGAGTCATTGCAATATGCGCAGGCGATGTTTCTCGATGCTGGATTGCACCGCACGCCCCGCCGCGATGGCATCTTGCTCCTGGTCAGCCTGTTTGAGCACGAAGTCGTCGTGCTCGCGGACCACGGCGTCCGTGACCGCCTCGTCCCGGCCGCGCTCGAGGCGACCGTTTCCGCGGCCACCACTGCCCTGAAGCGCGGGCGCATCGGGGACGCGTTACTTGACGGACTTGCCCGGCTCGAGAAGACACTCATCGAAACCGGCTTCCGCGCACAACCGGGCGAGCGCGACGAAGTCGACCAGACGCTGATCCAGGAACGAGGGCCATCGTGACGCGGGCGATTCGGTGGCTGTCCGCGGCGCTTGTCGCGCTGCCCCTGGCCGTCCACGCACAACGCGCCGAGGTGCCGTACCTCACCGGCCGCGTCGTGGACAACGCCGAGATCATGAGGGCCGACACGCGGCGGCGCCTGGCGGAGCTGCTGCAGGCGCATGAGCGGGAGACGACCAACCAGGTGGCGGTATTGACGGTGCCGACGATACACGGCGAGAGCGTAGAGGATTACGCGGTGCGCGTCTTCGAGCAGTGGAAGCTCGGTCAGAAAGGCAAGGACAACGGGGTGCTCGTGGTGGTCGTTCCGCAGGATCGCCGCATGCGCATCGAAGTCGGATACGGCCTGGAGGGAACGCTCACCGACGCCGCCGCAGGCCGCATCATTCGCGACGTGATGACACCGCGCTTCCGGCAGGGCGACTACGACGGTGGAATTTTCCAGGGAGCCAGCGCCGTCCTCGCCCAGCTCGAAGGCAAGGCGGCGGCCCCGGCCCGAACCGAGCCCCGGGAGCGGGCGCAGCCATCGGAGTTCTTCAAGGCGCCCACGATGGCGCTGCACGAGAAGGTGCTGATGGGCGCGTTCATCTTCGGCATCATCGGGCTCTTCACGTTCGTCGGCGTCGTCACCCCCGGCATGGGATGGTTCCTGTACTTCTTCCTGATCCCGTTCTGGGCGATGTTTCCGGTCATGATTTTCGGCAGCGGCATCACGTTCTACATCCTGATCGCGTACCTCGTTGGATTCCCTGCTGCGAAGCTCCTGGTCTCGCGCACGGATGCTTACCGGAGGGCCATGGAAGATCTCAAGAAAAAGGGCCGCGCGACCATAGGCGGGTTTACCGTCGGCGGCGGCGCTGGCGGCTGGAGCTCCAGAGGGGGCTCCTGGAGCTCGGGAGGCGGCGGGTTCTCCGGTGGCGGCGGCAGCTCCGGAGGCGGCGGCGCGTCTGGCAGCTGGTAGCTGCGCTCGAAGTTTACGGTTCAGTAAGCAACGGCGTCACGATGCCCGCGCGTGCTTGTGAGGCGTGCGCTGCTGCGTTATCTTACAAAAAACCCTCGCGACCCGCGTCATCGCACGCAGCGTCGCAGCGGCGGGCCCACCCATGAAGATCCTGCTGATCGAAGACGATCCGCACACCGCGGCGTACGTAGTGAACGGGCTGCGCGAACGCGGCCACGTCGTGGACCATTCCGCGAGCGGCCGCGACGGGCTTCTGCTCGCTTCCGGAGGCGCCTACGAGGTCATGATCATCGATCGGATGCTGCCCGGGCTCGATGGGCTTGCCATCGTCAAGACGATTCGCGCTGCTGGCACCCGCGCCCCCGTGCTTCTGCTCACGACGCTGGGCGGAGTAAACGACCGGGTCGAGGGGCTGGAAGCGGGCGCGGACGACTACCTGACCAAGCCCTTTGCATTCGCCGAGCTGCTCGCCCGCGTGAATGCGCTCGCGCGCCGTCCGCCCATCGTGGACGAAGCCACGGTGCTGCGCGTCGCGGACCTCGAGCTCGACCGCCTCAAGCGCACGGTGACGCGCAGCGGCAAGCGCATCGAGCTGCAGCCGCAGGAGTTCCGCCTGCTCGAGTACCTGATGCGAAACGCCGGCCAGGTGGTGACGCGGACGATGCTACTCGAGAATGTGTGGGAGTTCCATTTCGATCCGCACACTAGCATCGTCGAGACCCACATCAGCCGGCTCCGCGCCAAGGTGGACCGGGAGTTCGGCGAGGAACTGATCCACACGGTGCGCGGCTCCGGATATTCCCTTGGCGCCTCCCCATAGCTTTTTTCGCAGCACGAGCTTCCGTCTTCTCGCGTGGTATGCCGCCGTCTTCGTGGCATCGGTCGCGGTGCTGTTCCTGATCGTCTACTGGATCACGATCACCGCATTCGACGATCAGTTGAGCGATTCGGTCGAGCGCGAGACGGAGGTGCTGGTCGAGCTCTACCGCAGCCGCGGGCTCAACCCACTCGTGCGCGCAATCGAGCTGAGGACCGTGGAATTGCGGCCGCCGCGCCGTTACTACCTGCTGCAGGATGCAGCCGGCAAGCGCATTGCCGGCAATCTTCCGCCGATGAAGCCCCTTGAGGGCGAGCGGATCCTGCCGGTGTCCTCGCTGCTGGCGGACCGCAGCGCGAAACCGGACGATCCGGCCGATGCCTATCCGATCGTGGCCCACGGGCGCCTGCTCGAAAACGGCGGTTTTCTGCTGGTGGGGGAGAGTCGTTACCGGGCGGTGACTGCGCGGGAAGCGATCGTCCAGGCGCTCGCCTGGGGCATCGCCATCACGGTGTTGCTCGCCGCGGCCGGCGGCGCGGCGCTCGGCGTCGGGTTTCTGCGCCGCATCGAGGAGATCAACCGCACGACCCGCTCCATCATCGACGGCGATCTCGGCCAGCGCGTGCCCGCCTCCGGCTCCGGCGACGAGATGGACCGGCTGGCAAAGAACCTCAACGCGATGCTCGACCGGATCCAGGTGCTGATGGAGAGCTTGAAGCGCGTCTCCGACGACATCGCGCATGATCTGCGGACGCCGCTCTCTCGCCTGCGTCACCAGCTGGAGGCTGCGCGTGGCAAGGCGCCAGCGGGCGGCGAACCCGTCATCGAACAGTCCATCGTCGAGGTCGATGCAATACTGGAGACGTTCTCGGCGCTGCTGCGCATTTCCCAGATCGAGGCCGGGGCGCGGCGCGCTGCTTTTTCGGAAGTCAGCGTGGAGCAGATCGTATCAGCAGTCTGCGACGCGTACGCGCCGGTGGCGGAAGACCGCAGGCAGCAACTGAAGGCCAGGCTCGCAAACGTCCCGCCGATACATGGAGATCGCGAGCTGCTTACGCAGATGGTGGCCAATCTCATCGAGAACTCGATGCACCACTGCCCGGCCGGTGTGGACATCACGGTCGGGCTTGCACAGGAAGCCGGCGCGCCGGTTCTGCGAGTCGCAGACACCGGCCCGGGCATCCCCGCGGGCGAACGGGAGAATGTGTTCCGCCGCTTCTATCGACTGGAAGCGAGTCGCACCACCCCCGGCAGCGGCCTCGGCCTCGCGCTTGTGAAGGCCGTTGCCGACCTGCACGGTGCGTCGATCGAGCTGTCAGACAATCAGCCTGGGCTCTGCGTCGCGATCCGATTCCCCGCGCCGACGGCCGCGCGAGGGCGCACCGTGCAGACGCAGCGGTGACCTCCGCTGCAAAATGGGAAATCGTAGGGGCAGTGTCGCCCGGAGCCGACATCCACGCTCGCTCAAGGAGCATCGCGCACGATTCCGTAAGCTGCGCGTAAGCGTCCGGAAACATTTTTTTCACGGAGCTTACGCCGTCGCTACGCGCCGATTACTTGTTCGTAAGAATCCGCACGGCGCGCAAACCTCGCCTATTCTCCGCCCGTCCAACGGGTTGTTGGGCAGATCGCCAACCATCAACTATTACCGCTGACGGAGGTTTACATGAATCGCAAGACCATACTGGCGCTCGCACTCGCCAGCGCGTTCGGCCTCTCGGCTTTCTCGGCCTACGCCGAGGACGAGAAGAAGGAAACGGAGAAGCCCCAGGTTGTCGCTGAAGACGAGCAGAAGAAAGACTCCCCCTTCCCGCAGCTGATCGCGGACGAGGACGAGCAGAAGAAGGATTCACCCTTCCCGCAGCTGCTCGCCGACGAAGACAAGAAGGACTCGCCCTATCCGCAGGTGATCGCGGACGAGGAAGAGCAGAAGAAGGATTCGCCCTTCCCGCAACTGCTCGCCGATGAAGACAAGAAGGACTCGCCCTACCCGCAGGTAATCGCGTAGTTCGTCACCAGCAAGTCTCTAGGTAGCACGGGCGCATGGGGTCGGAAGACTCCGGCGCCCGTCTTGTTTTCAGGCAATGGTGACGCGCGCGAACTTGCGCTTGCCTGCCTGAATGAGATAAGTGTGTCCCGGGGCGAGCGTCAACGCCTTGTCGCTCACCTTTCTGCCGTCGACCTTGATGCCCCCTTGCTGGACCAACCGCGTGGCCTCCGAGGCACTCGCTGCAAGCTGCGCCTGTTTCAGTACCTGTGCAATGCTCATCGCTGATCCGCCGGGTGGTCGCAGTGTGATCTCGGGAACATCCGCTGGCATCTCGTGATCCCGGAACCGGGCATTGAATGCCTCGGCTGCAAGCTGGGCGGCATTCGCGCCATGAAAGCGCTCGACGATCTGCCGGGCGAATTCGAACTTCACGTCCCGCGGATTGCCGCCCTGCTCCACTGCGTGCTTCTTGGCGCGAATGGTCTCCGGCGGCTCGAGCGATAGCAACTCGATGTAGCGCCACATGAGATTATCCGAGATCGACATCAGCTTGCCGAAAATCTCGCCGGGCGGCTCCGTGATGCCGATCGTGTTGCCGAGCGATTTCGACATCTTGTTGACGCCGTCGGTGCCTTCCAGGAGCGGCAGGGTGAGAATGCACTGCGGTGCCTGCCCGTGCTCCTTCTGCACCTCGCGTCCCATCAGCAGGTTGAATTTCTGATCGGTGCCGCCGAGCTCGAGATCCGCCTTGAGTTCCAGGGAGTCGTAGCCCTGGACCAGTGGATAGAGAAACTCGTGGATCGCGATCGGGTGCTGCGCCCGGTAGCGCTTGCCGAAATCATCGCGCTCGAGCATGCGTGCTACCGTGTGCTTCGCCGCGAGCCGGATCAGGTCCGCGGCATTCATTCTGTCCATCCACGAAGAATTGAACACGACCTCAGTGCGCGCCCGGTCGAGGATCCGGAACACCTGGTCGGTGTAGGTCTTCGCGTTCGCCATCACCTCCTCGCGCGAGAGCGGCGGGCGCGTCGCATTCCGGCCCGAGGGATCGCCGATCATCCCGGTGAAATCACCGATCACGAATAGGATGTGGTGCCCCAGTTCCTGCAGCTGGCGCAGCTTGGTGATGAGCACGGTGTGCCCCAGATGGAGGTCCGGGGCAGTAGGGTCGAATCCAGCCTTTACCCGCAATGGCGCGCCCGTTGCAAGCTTTGCGCGCAGCTCCGACTCGACCAGCAGCTCCACGGCTCCCCTCCGGATGACTTCGATTTGGCGCTCGACGGCGGTCATGGCTCGACCCAATGTCCGGGCACTGTGCGCTTTTTCACTATGCAAAATTGGGTTTGCCGTGGCGGGTGATTCTGCTAAGCTGGCCGCATCCCAAAAATCACTGGGAAATCATGGAGCAAGAGAACGGGGAGATTGTAGCAGCCTGCGGCAGGATTGTCGGGCACCAGGCCGGCAAGATCCTCGTCGGGCGCATCGCGCGTTCCCGGCTGTGCCGCGCGGCAGCGGCGATCGTGCTGCCGTTCGTTGGCGTGGTGGCGGCGTTCGGCATTGCTCCCGACACGGTGACGGAGCCGCTGAAGCAGAAGCCCGTCGTGCTGGAGCTTGCGCTGCCCACCGCCGGCTCCGGGGACGCTGCCGCTGAGGGTTACTGGCGCGAAGAACCCATCCGGCGCGGCGACACGCTCGCCTCTCTTCTGGAACGCCTCGGCGCCCACGATCCCGAGGCGCTGCAGCAGTTGCACAGCCGGCGCGCGCCGCGCTCTCTCCATCAGCTCGTTCCCGGACAGACGATACGCGCGCAGTTGACCGCGGAGGGCCGGCTGCTCGAGCTGCACTACCGTAACGGGTCCAACGTCCTCACCGTGAAGCGCCGCGGTGAGGAGATCAGCGTCGCCGAGCATCCGGCCGAGCTCGAGCGGCGCGTGCTGATGAAATCTGCCGAGATCCGCACGTCCCTCTTTTCCGCGAGCGACTCGGCCGGACTCGCCGACTCGATCGCAATGCAGCTCGCGGACATCTTCTCGACCGACATCGACTTTCACCGCGATCTGCGGCGCGGCGATCATTTCTCGGTGGTCTACGAGATGTTCTACGACCGGGGCGAGCCGGTGCGGGCGGGCCGTGTGCTCGCCGCCGAGTTCATCAACGTCGGCCGCCTCTATCGCGCGGTCTACTACCAGTACGACGAAAAGCGCGGCGGCTATTACACGCCCGACGGCAGGAATGTCCGCAAGGCCTTCCTGCGCTCACCCCTGGAGTATTCGCGCATAACCTCCGGCTTCAGCCGCTCGCGCTACCACCCGATCCTGGGCACGTGGCGCGCGCATCAGGGCATCGATTACGCGGCCCCCCACGGCACGCGCGTCCGGGCCACCGGAGACGGCGTGGTCGAGTTTGCGGGCCGGGACCATCGCGGCTACGGCAATCTGGTGGTATTGCGCCACCAGTCACGATATACCACCTGGTACGGCCATTTGTCCGGTTTCGCCAAGGGCCTGCGCAGGGGCGTGCGCGTCGCCCAGAGCGAGACGATCGGGTACGTCGGCGCCACCGGCCTCGCCACTGGCCCGCACCTGCACTATGAGTTCCGCATCAACAACGTGCACCAGAATCCCCTGCGCGTGGTGATGCCTCCCGCGCCGCCGATCAGCGCCGAGCTGAAGCCCGCGTTCGAACGTGCAGTCGAGCCCCTGGTGCAGCAGCTGAAGCTGCTGCGCAGCACCCATCTCGCCCGGCTCGACTGAGAGCCACCCGCCTCCCGGTGCCCGAGCTCCATATAGGAATCATGTCGGGCACCAGCCTCGACGGCGTTGACGCGGTACTCGCCGAGGCGCGTGGTAGGCGGTTCCGACTCGTGGGAAACGTCCACCTTGCATACCCCGCGCGGCTGCGCTCGCGCCTGCTCGCCCTGCAGAGCAGCGCTGGCGACGAGTTGCGTCGCTCCGCGCTTCTCGCGAACGAGCTGTCCGACCTCTATGCGGTCGCCGTGCGCCGGCTGCTCGCCCGCGCCGGAGTAGCGGCGTGCTCGATTGCCGCGATCGGCTGCCACGGTCAGACCGTGCGCCATCGCCCGCGGGAGGGTTACACGCTGCAACTTGTCAACGGCGCGCGGCTGGCGGAGCGATCCGGCGTCACCGTTGTGTGCGATTTCCGCAGCCGCGACATTGCGGCTGGCGGTGAAGGCGCGCCGCTCGTTCCCGCGTTCCACCATGCAATGTTTCGCCATCGGAGGCGAAATCGCGCCGTCGTCAATGTCGGGGGCATCGCCAACATCACCTGCCTGCCCGCCACGGGCAAGGTGACCGGATTCGACTGCGGGCCGGGCAACTGCCTGCTCGACGCCTGGATCCACGCCAGCCGTCGCAGGCTCTATGACGTGGACGGATCATGGGCCGCGAGCGGTCGTGTCGACCCCCGCCTGCTGACCAGGCTTCTGGCCCATCCATACCTCCGCCGCCGGCCCCCGAAGAGCACGGGGCGCGAGGAGTTCAACCTGCGCTGGCTTAGGCGCCTGCTTTCCGGCAACGAACGGGCGATGGACGTGCAGGCGACGCTCCTGGAGCTGACTGCGGTCTCGATCGCCCGTGCAGTGCGCAGCCACGGTGCGAGCGTGCGCGAGGTCTTCGTGTGCGGAGGCGGCGCGCGCAATCGCGCGCTGCTCGCGCGCCTGTCCGCGTTGCTGCCAGGGAAGAAGATTGCGTCAAGCGCCACGATCGGCATCGAACCGGAACACGTCGAGGCACTGGCCTTTGCCTGGCTAGCGCGGCAAGCGCTCAGGGGCGAGCCGGGAAATCTCCCCGCCGTGACCGGCGCCCGCGAGCCGCGCGTGCTCGGCGCCATCTATCCCAGGTGACGGGAACGAGACGAACAACAGAAACGGCGGCCGCAGCCGCCTTTTCCGTTCTGGATGAACCCGGTCCTGCTCAGGCCGAGAAGGACGATCCGCAGCCGCAGGTGGAGGTCGCGTTCGGGTTCTTGATCACGAACTGTTCGCCCTCGACGTTCTGCTGGTAGTCGATCTCCGCTCCGAGGAGATACTGCAGGCTCATGGGATCGATCAGCAGCATCACACCGCCCTTTTCCATGCGGGTGTCGTCGTCGCCGGCTTCCTCATCGAAGGTGAACCCGTACTGGAACCCCGAGCAACCCCCGCCCTGCACGAAGACGCGGAGCTTCAAGTTGGGATTGCCCTCCTCGTCGATCAGGCGCTTCACCCTGGCCGCTGCCGCGTCGGTAAAAACCAGCGGATCCGGCAATTTTTCAGTCACTGTATTCATTGGTCATACCCGCAACATTTGGACGGTGTCAAATCCACCTCATTCCGCCGCGGCCGGCTTCAGCTTGACCACGTTCTCGGACTTCTCTTCGCTCATGTAGACGAGCCTGCCCTGGACGACTGCGCCGAGCTGGATCTCGAGCGTCTTGTAGTGCACATCCCCTGTGACATTCGCTTTGGGCTGCAGTTCCACGTATTCCGAGGCATGCACCGAACCGGACACCGTGCCGTTGATCACGACGTGGGACACCCGGATCTCGCCCTCGATGTGCGCCTGCTCGGAGAGCACCAGCGTGCCGGGCTTGCCATCGGCCGCGATCACGTCGCCGCGCACGCGCCCGTCCACGCGCAAGCCGCCCGCGAAGATGATGTTGCCCTCGACCACGGCGCCGGAGCCGATCAGGCACTCGATATTGTTGTGGGGCTTGCTGCCGCCCTTGCCGCCGAACATCCCGGGCTCCTCAGGAAACACTCACCGATTGCGATAGTTTAGGCGTAATGGAGCCGCTTTCAAAGACCCTTACTTGCAGGCTCCTGACGACCGTGCCGGGCGCGACCTTGAAGGTTCCTTCCACGCGCTGGAAGAACTTGAAGCTGACCTGATACTCCTTCGCGCTTTTCTGCTCTTCCAGCGGCAGCGTGACCACGAACTTGCGGTCGCCCTGCTCGAGATTCACCACGAATTGGAGCGTTCCCTGGAACTCCTTCACCCGCTGCCCGCTCTGCACGAGCAGGAAACGGTAACGGTATTCACCGGGCAGCGAATCCGGCTGCACGCGAAAGCGGTTGATGCTGAGCCCCAGCTCCTTCTGCCCTGAGGCCATCAACGACTGGAACAGCGCGAGGTCCTCCTTGAGCGTGGCGTTCTCCTCGGACAGCAGTTTCACCTGCCGGCCCAGGTCGCCGTACGTCGCGCGATCGATCTGCAGTTGGCGTTCCACGGCCGCCACCTGTGTCCGCAGCTCCGTGATGCGGGCGTCGCGGCTCTGGATCTCCTCGCTCATCCGAGCGATCACGCGCTGCGCCTCGCCTTGCCGGAAGCCGGCGAGCTCCATGCCGTGCTCGTAGGTCTTCCAGCCCGCGCCGATCACCACCCCTGCGAGCAGGATGTAGCCGAGCCAGCGCCAGTACCATGGCACGTGCGCACGCACCGCCACCCTCGGTGCGAAGATCCCGAATCTGCGCTTGAGCGTGCGTATGAGCTGAGCCATCAGGATGATCCGTCCTAGGGAATCAACGCGAGCTGCCCGAGCCCGGTCGTCTCCGGCAATCCGAACATGATATTCATATTCTGCACGGCCTGCCCCGAGGCGCCCTTCACCAGATTGTCGATGACCGACAGCACGACCGCAATATCGCCGCCGTGCGGCCGGTGCACGGCAATGCGGCAGGTATTCGCGCCGCGCACCGAGCGCGTGTCCGGGTGGCTGCCGGCGGGCATGACGTCCACGAACGCCTCCCCGGCGTAGCGCTTCTCGTACAGCCCCTGCAGATCGACACCGTTCGTGATCCGCGCATAGAGCGTGGCGTGGATGCCGCGGATCATGGGCGTCAAGTGCGGCACGAACACGACATTGACCGCGCGGCCGGCGGCGCGCGTGAGTCCCTGCGTGATTTCCGGGTGGTGACGGTGACCCGCCACCCCGTAGGCCTTGAAATTATCGGAGGCCTCGGCGAGCAAGGTGTGCACCTCCGCCCTGCGCCCGGCCCCGGAAACGCCCGACTTCGCGTCGGCGATAAGGTGATCGAGGTCGGCGACGCCAGACTCGACGAGCGGCAGGAAGCCAAGTTGCACAGCCGTCGGATAGCAGCCGGGATTGGCGACGATGCGCGCTTCGCGGATCCGCTCGCGGTTCACCTCCGGCAGCCCGTAGACCGCTTCCGCGACCAGCTCCGGACACGCGTGCTTGACGCCGTACCACTGCTCCCACAGCGCTATGTCCTGGATGCGAAAGTCGGCAGCGATATCGATGATGCGTACGCCGGCGTCCACCAGCGCGCGCGCCTGCTCCATGGCAACGCCGTTCGGCGTCGCGAAAAAAACCAGGTCGCACGCTGCGAGATTCGCTTGCGCCGGATCGGAGAACCTGAGCCCGACTCTTCCGCGCAGGTTGGGAAACAGCTCCGCGACTCCCATCCCCGCTTCCTTACGCGAGGTAATGGCGGCGAGCTCGCAATGCGGATGCTGGGCGAGCAGCCGCAGCAGCTCGACGCCGGTGTAACCGGTGCCGCCCACGATGCCCGTCCGGATGCCGTTCTTCGCCATCGCCTCCCGGCCCACAGACAACAAAGCCGCCCGCAGGCGGCTTTGCTGCGAACAATAGATTCTAGCGCTTCGAGTACTGCTTGCGGCGGCGCGCCTTGTGCAGGCCCACCTTCTTGCGCTCGACCGCACGCGCATCGCGTGTGACGAGCCCCGCCTTCTTCAGCGCGGGCTTCAACGCAGCGTCGTAATGGATCAGGGCGCGCGTGATGCCGTGGCGCACGGCCCCGGCCTGCCCGGACTCCCCGCCGCCGTCCACGTTGACCTGGATGTCGAAACTCGTCGCGGTCTTCGTCACTTCCAGCGGCTGGCGCACGACCATGCGTCCGGTCTCGCGCGAGAAGAATTCGTCGACTGGCCGCCCATTGACGGTGATCGCGCCCTTGCCCGGCTTGATGAACACCCGGGCCACCGCGGTCTTGCGGCGCCCCGTGCCATAGTGATGCTGTCGCTCCAATGCCATGGTGCCCCTAGATCTTCAATGGTTGCGGTTGTTGCGCCGAGTGCGGGTGGCTTGCCCCCGCGTAGACCTTCATCTTCTTCAGCATTGCGTAGCCGAGCGGTCCCTTCGGCAGCATGCCCTTCACGGCGAACTTCAACACGCGCTCCGGCTGGCGCGCGTGCAGCTTGGAAAAGCTCTCGCTGAAGATGCCGCCCGGATACGTCGTATGCCGGTAGTAGATCTTGTTCTGGCCCTTGCGCCCGGTCACGCGCAGCTTATCGGCGTTGACCACGACGATATAATCGCCGGTGTCCACGTGGGGCGTGAATTCCGGCTTGTGCTTGCCGCGCAATCGCCGGGCAATCTCGGAGGCGAGCCGTCCGAGCACCTGGCCGGATGCGTCCACGATATACCAGCCGCGCTGGACCGTCTCCGGCCTTGCAGTAAACGTTTTCATCGGACTGCCGCCAATCGCTGGAAAGGGGCGAATTCTATTGGAAATCAGTCGTCTGTGTCAACCCAGCGAAACCCGGCTGGCGCCCGGCCGTGAGCCAGAAATCCTTGGCTCGTCTGACAATGCGGCTTACGATTGCCGCCCATCGCCTGCACGCCGCCGAGTCGCTGTCCAATCATGGAATTTCTGATCACCAAATCGATCGCCATCCTGCTGGAACCGCTCGGCATCGTGCTCTTCATCCTGCTCGTCGCTGGGGTGGTCGCGTGGCGCAGGCCGCTATCCGCGTGGAAGCCGGTCGTGCTCGCCTTGCTCGTGCTCTACCCCCTTTCCACGCAGTTCGTGGCCGATCAATTGCTGCGGCTGATCGAGCCCGCGCCCCGCGACCCCGTCTCGGATTCGAGCGGGCAGGCTATCGTGGTACTGGGCGGCGGAACCTACTTCGCCGCGCCCGAATACGGTGCGGATACCGTCAAGCCACAAGTCCTGGCGCGCCTGCGCTACGCCGCCCACCTGCATCGCGCGCTCGGCAAGCCCGTGCTGGCCTCCGGCGGGGCCCCGGAAGGCAATGCGGTCCCCGAGGCTCAACTCATGAGTCATGTGCTGCAGAAGGATTTCCAGGTGCCAGTGCAGTGGATCGAGCAGGGCTCAATCAACACGTTCGAGAACGCGCTGCAGAGCGCCGCCGTGCTGAAGCCCGCCGGCGTGCAGCGAATCTACCTTGTCACTCATGCCTGGCACCTGCGGCGCGCGCGCGTCGCTTTCGAGCACGCGGGCTTCGAGGTCATCCCGGCACCGACCGGGTTTGCCACGCGTTTCAGGGTGACCGCGATCGATTTCCTGCCGGATGCCCGCGCCCTTCATGACAGCGGATTGTTTTTCCGAGAGGTGGTCGGCATCGGCTGGTACTATGTGCGGAGTCTCATAAACCGCTGGACCCGGAGTTAAGACTCCCTCCCCCGGTGTGCCTACGGGGAGAGGGTTGGGGGATAACAAATCATCATGAAAGTCCGCATCAAGTGGATCGAGAACGTCGCGTTTCTTGGCGAGTCCGAAAGCGGGCACGCGCTGGTAATGGACGGAGCGCCCGAGGGTGGCGGGCGCAATCTCGGGCCGCGTCCGATGGAGACCGTTCTCATCGGCACCGGCGGCTGCACGGCCTACGACGTCGTGCACATCCTCAGGAAAAGCCGCGCGCCCGTCACCGACTGCGTGGTGGAGATCGCGGCCGAGCGCGCCCCGGAGGATCCAAAGGTCTTCACGCGCATCCGCTTCCACTTCATCGTCACGGGCCGGGGCCTCAAGCGCGAGCAGGTCGAGCGCGCGATTCATCTCTCCGCAGAGAAGTATTGCTCGGCCTCAATCATGCTCGGCAAGACCGCCGCGATCACGCACGATTTCGAAATCAAGGAGTCGGAAAGCTAATAGTGGCCGCCTTAAAGCGTTTTGCGGAGCGGCCGCATCACTTGGTCTGCCGTTTCGGTTGAAAACCGCGTTGTCGGGCGATCTGTAGCGGGCTTAGCGAGCCAATCATGCACCTGAGTCCGCGTAACCGCTGGAAAATCTCGGCTATGTCAGATAACCACAATCTCTGAGATCGTCTCTTATCATATTGAGATACTCTTCGGGAAGGTCCGCTCTCCTGGCCATGCTGCGATCGATCTTCGTGTTCTGATATTCAGGCCTCATCTTTCGGTTGGCAACCCCCTGCAACATTTCTTCGTGATACGGGATTTCCAGGAAGCTGCAGATAGAGGTCAATGTTGCCTTCGGATCGAGCAACAGGTCCTCGAAACGAATGCAAACGTTGTTTTGATGTAGCATCTTGAAGAATTTGTAGCACTTCACCGAGAATTGCCATTTCCTGCACGCTGCTTCCATAGATTGGCCGGTCCGCTGCACCTTCGAATTAACACACGCCCTGCCATCTCTCAGGACAAATATGATCGACTGAATCGTTAAGTGCCGGTTGAAGAAGGTATCCAGTATGTCAATTGTCGCTTCCGGGTTTGCCAGATTGTGGTCCTCCAAACCAAATATCTGCTCGGTCGTAATCTTGTTACCCCAAAGCTGGCCGGGATAACGCCTCGACTCATCCCTACAAGCTGACATGAAAGCGCCCACCCTCTCATCAAACATCGCGGATCCTTGATGAGGCAACCCTTTTCCCATAAGGCAAGCAACTGAAAAGAGCTCGAATCCGACTTCTAGCGACGGATGATAATCGAGTAATCCGGCAAGCAAGCTGGTCCCTCCTCGACCCGCGCCGACAATCAGGAAGCGAAAATTGTCCTTGAGCATTTGCTCAGCCTCTGCTGCAACCGTCTAGCGGGGGTATCCAAGCTTTCGTCCAACAGACATTATTCACCTTTGAGCAGCTTGTTGGGTCGCCGCGAAATATTGCGGCATCCAGACCGTCTATCTAACGGGAGGGTCGCGGACTGCTGTATCCGTGCGCGAGCCGGGCGGCGATCAGCAGTAATAGTCGATCAAGCGCGCGTTGAGCTGAAGGCAATACGCGTAAAGCTCGTGCTCGAGCGCGAAATGCGCCTCGTGGAAACCACGATATTCGGGGTAGCTCTCGCCCGCCGAGACGTTGACGTGCGGCATCTCCATGGGTTGGCGGCCAAGCGCCTTGGCGAGCGCCGTTAAGCTCGGCCCGACCCTTTCGAGTATCGCGACGAACACGAAATATTCGTCTAGAACGGCGGCGAAGTTATCCCTCGTGAGTTCGCGCGGGAAATGGCAAAGGAACGAGTAGCTGTCGCACCCGCGCGCCATGTCCTCGGCGCGCCGATGTATCCAGCGCTCGAGATTCGGATCAACATCGTCGAGCCCGTCTTCGACACCCCGCTGCTTCCGTTGATTGAGGAATCGCCATTGCGACACGAAGCGCGCGTAGGGATCGCGAAGCATCACAATACACTGCCGTGCCTCGGGGTAATAGGTTTGTATTCCAAAACCGCGCAATGCGTTGAAGTGGCCGTAGAGGCACGAACCGCTTCCGAGCGCAACCCTTCGCGGCAAGGGTCGACCGCGACGGTAGTGCAGGTGCAGGTCGTCACCGAACCAGGCGGCAAGGACGCTACGAAAACTGGTGCCGCCGGTTCGAGGGACGTGCAGTGCGATCAGTGACTGCGCGGAATCGTAGAGCTTAAGTGGTGAGGACATCGAAACGAAGAGGTGCCCAGTCCCTGCCCGCGTTTAGTCGTGCCCCGAGTGGTGACTAAGTGAGAGGCGGTCTGGCGCGAAATGGCCGTGGCCGCCGACACGGCGTCGCTCTCCAGAGCGCCTTGCTAACGATCCTTCTCGCTGAAGCTATGCATGAGATCCGGACGCGCCGTTCTGGCAAACACTGCGGCAAACGATTCGTAGGTTACGCCCCGCAGTATGGGCTTGAGCTTTTCAAACAAATAGGGACAATCCTTGACGATTCTCGGATACCGCATGAACGTCACCGGCACCGCCGTTCCGGAGACCGCCAGCAGAAGCGAATAAATGCGGCGCAGCAGCACTTCTTCCTGATTGCCCGGCTCTGACGACGTTGTGCCCACCAGCCCGCCTATTAGTTCTTGCTGCGTTTCGGTCAGTGCCAATCGCTCGAGAAAACTCGCACCGGAAAGTGTGTTGCTTTCGACAAACCGTCTGCTTTCCGCGGCCGAATACAGGTCCCGCATTGGGACGAGTATGTGCTCGATGGCGATGTCGCTACGGCCGAATACCTCCTCTGCGTAATCACAAAACGCGGGCCACTTCACGATATAAGGACAGTTCTCGCGTCTTATGTCATGTTCCAAGCCTGCACGCGCCACCTTGTGAATCTTGGCCCGCAACCTTTCTAGAGTGAAACCAGTATCGAGTCCCAGATGAGTCAGAAGCTCGACCAGGAAGGTGGTTCCAGATCTCCCTGTGCCTGTTATTACCACGTGCCTTCTCGAGGACATCGTTTCGCCGGATTTCCGATACGAAAAATTCGACCGGGATCCTCCTAACGGGAGGGAGCAAGGTTCACGAGCGGGCCGACTTTCTCACCGAAGCTATACCCGAATGCTTCGATATCCGCGGCATACAGGCTGGCGATCATCTCTCGCGACTCGTCATCGTAATAGTCCGGATACGGCCCGCGGCGACTCGCGTTTTCGTGGGGAATCGCGTCTATCTTGATGCCAAGCGCCTTCAGCACGTGATGAACCGATTCGGAAAACGTTTCGTATCGCCCAACGTAGTCGACAAGCAAGTCACCATTTGAATCACGCAGGAAATTGACCTGCGGTTCCCACTGCACGTGCTTTTTTCTCGTGATCAGATCAGCGTACGTCTTGAAGCTATCGCCTTTCTTCATCCCGATGAAACCCCGCAGGTCGTCTCGGCTGGCCATGGAACTGAACTGCGATACGGCCTTGTCCCAGGGATTCCTGACGAAGGAGAATTTGTAGAAGTCGGCGAAGACCTTGCTGCCAACTTCCATCCGAATCTGCGTCGCCAGGAGATGTTGCAAGCCGCCGGTCTGGTACTGGTTGCGATATTTGTCGACGAATCCCATCCACAAATCGCCGGTCGTTCGCGGTCCCGGCCAGATCAGGTTCTCGATGCTGGTTCCGCCGGTCTTTGGAATATGAACGAATATGCAGCGATGATGCCAAGAAATCACGTGGCCGCCCAACCCGCAATGAGTCGCTTAGGCATCGAATTATACTATTCGCTCTTGCTTGCCAGGCCGGGAGGGCACCATGTCCCCGGGCGAGAATTTAAGCCTTGCCGGACACTCCATACAGCCCTCGCTCAGCCGCGCAGCCAGAGAAGTTACACGAGCTTGGCCAGAATTTCGTTCCACCTGTTATTGTCGTAGTTGAGGATCCTGTCCTGGATGCTCGAATAAGCCCTCTGTGAAATCTGATCGCGAAGCGCTCGATCGTTGATCAATGCCTGGATTTGATCGTGCCAATCTTCCGGGGACCACTCGCATAACAAGCCGTTAACCTTGTGGGAAACCGAAGATTCGTAGGGAGGAAGCCTGCTGTAGATGCCGGCTACCCCAAGAAACGCGAATTCGAGGTACTTGATGTCGGACTTGCAGCGGTTGAAATCATCGTCTGCCAGCGGGCATAGACCGATGTCCAGGCGCAGTTTCGCCAGCCTTTCAGGGTGGCTTTCATAATGGTAATTGCTGGGAATGAACTGGCACTTGTCGGCTGGCAAAACGTCGAGAAGATTTTTCGCTCCTTCTCCGTACGCTATCCACATGACCGATTCATGCTGCTTCGCGATAGCGCCCACAACATCGCGCAGGATCCCGAAATCCTGCTCGTGGTGCTTGGACCCGACCATCCCGACCCGGATCCGGTCTTCCCCACCTCTCTTCTCCGTGCGCAAGTGCGGCTTCCAGATCCTCGGGTCCAATTGGTTTTCGATGACCTCGACGGATCGATTGGACGCCCTGAACACCTGCGCCAGTGGCGCAGTCGATACCGTGACCACATTCGCCAGTCGTGCACACTCAAAAATGTGTGGTGCGGCTTCCCGGTACCACGGCTTCTGGTGATGGTCTGGAATTAGCGGGATAGCATCGTCTGTTTCATACACAAGGTGCTTCTTCGAGGCACTGATTTCGCGAATGAAGTCGATGGTGTCCCGGCTCGGGAAGCCTCTCGTGATGATCACGACATCCGCCGCCCTCCAGCTCTCGGCGTCGACCATCAATTCGTCATTCACCATTTCACTCTCGACTGCGAGCGACGCACTGCGCTTCAGAAACGTGAGTGGCTGCACCAGTCGAATATAGGGGGACGGCTGGTCGATGTGGTCCCGGGTAAAAATCGATATTTTTAGCGGTCCGCCCATAATCCAGCACGATCGCCCTCGTCGGTGCAATTCCTGCAAACCACTCCGCCAAACCGCCCTGGAGTCGTTCTACATTCGATCGCGGCAAGAATAATCTTGGCGCGACACGTCACTGAGCCAGACAGGCCGATAATTCAGAACGGGTCTCCTTGGAAAACGCGGGTGAGCGCGCAGCGATCAAATAGAGTAGGCGGTATCGGTCATCAACTTCGACGACAACCGCATCGCGGCTTTGGCGGTTGCGGGCAGTTCCCCTCCCCCGTGCGTGATGGCGCTCGTGGCGTGGCGGGCCTCGTCTTCCTTCATTTTCTCCAGCACCGCGCGGCTCTTCTCATCGGCCGCGGGCAGCCGCTGCAGGTGCCCTTCGAGATGCCTCACGACCTGGCGCTCGGTTTCCGCCAGGAATCCCAGGTTCCAACGGTCGCCCAGCAGCCCGGTCAGCGCGCCGATTGCGAATGAGCCCGCATACCACGCCGGGTTGAGGAGGCTCTTGCGCCCGCCGAGCGCCTCGATCCGGCGCTCGGTCCACGCCAGGTGATCGGTTTCTTCCTGCGCCGCGCGCTCGAGCGCCGCCCGCGCGCCCGGGTTGCGCGCGGTCAGCGCCTGGCCCTGATAGAGCGCCTGCGCGCAGATCTCGCCGGTGTGATTGACCCGCATCAACGCCGCTGCGTGCGCGCGCTGCTCGCCGGTCAACTCGGCCTCCGCCAATTCCTCGCCCGGCACCGGGCGCAACGACTGTGCCGGCGCGAAAACCGTACGCAGGCCCTTGTCGAAGGAGACGATCAGCTCGTCGAGCGTTGGCAATGGAGGTAGTGCAGACATGGTTCGAGTATAGCGCGGCAAGCCTCAGGCGGCACCAAACAGCCGCGCCAGCTCGGCGCCCGGGTCCGGTGCGCGCATGAGGGCTTCACCGACCAGGAAACAATTTACGTTGCCTTTGCGCAGCGTCCGGACATTGGCCGGCGTCAGCACGCCGCTCTCGGTCACCACCAGGCGCCCGTCCGGGATCCCCGGCATGAGCTCCAGCGTGGTTTCGAGCCGCGTCTCGAACGTGCGCAAACTGCGGTTGTTGATGCCGATGAGAGGCGTTTTCAGCCGGAGCGCCTGCTCCAGCTCTCCTGCATCGTGCGCTTCGACCAGCACCGCCATGCCGAGTTCGCGCGCAAGCGCTTCCAGCTCCAGCATCCTTGAAACGTCGAGGGCGGCGACGATGAGCAGGATGCAATCCGCGCCTGCTGCGCGTGCCTCGTAGAGCTGGTAGGCCTCGATCGTGAAGTCCTTGCGCAGCACCGGCAGCGCGCATGCGGCGCGCGCCCGCGTCAGGTGCTCGAGCGCGCCCTGGAAGAACTGCTCGTCAGTCAGCACCGAGAGGCAGGCCGCTCCATGCCGCTCGTAGCTGGCCGCGATCGCAGAAGGGTCGTAGCGCTCGCGCAGCACCCCCCGGCTCGGGCTCGCCTTCTTGATCTCCGCGATGACGGCGGGCTTCCCGGACGTGATTCTACGGCGGAGCGCTCCTACAAAATCGCGCGGCGGCGGCGCCCGGCGTGCCTCCTCCCTGAGAATCGCCTGCTGCTTCGCCTTCCTTGCGCGTGCAACCTCCTCAGTCTTCACCGCGAGGATGCGCTGCAGCACATCAGCCATGGGCTTGCGTGAATCCGACGAACGCGTCGAGCTTCTTCCGAGGCGCGCCGCTCGCGATCACCGCCTGGGCTTTCTGCACGCCCGCCACCAGGGTTGGGGCGAGCCCCGCGACGTAGATGCTCGCGCCCGCGTTTAACGCAACGATATCGCGCGCCGGGCCCGGCTCGTTGTTCAGGGCGGAGAGCACCAAGGCCTTCGACTGCTCGACGCTTTCCACCCGGATTGCGGCGCTGGCCGCCGCTTTCAATCCGAAATCCTGCGGAGCTACCTGGTACTCGCTGATCTTTCCGTCCTTGAGCTCTCCCACCAGGGTGGGTCCGGAAATCGATATCTCGTCCATTCCCTCCAGGCCGTGCACGACCATCACGTGGCGGCTGCCGAGCCGCTGCAGGACGCGCGCCTGGATGCCGACCAGATCGGGGTGAAATACGCCCATCAGCTCCAGCCGGGCACCCGCGGGATTGGTGAGTGGCCCAAGGATGTTGAAGATCGTCTTGACGCCGAGCTCGCGCCGCACCGGCGCAGCGTGCTTCATCGCGCCGTGATGATGCGGCGCGAACATGAACCCCACACCCACCTCGTCGATGCAGCGGCCGATCGCTTCCGGCTTGAGATTGATGTTCGCGCCCAGCGCCTCCAGCACGTCCGCGCTGCCCGATTTGCTGGACACCGACCGGTTGCCGTGCTTGGCGACGCGTGCGCCGGCGGCCGCGCAGACGAAGGTTGCCGCCGTCGAGATATTGAAGGTGTGCGCGCCGTCGCCCCCGGTGCCGACGATATCGATGAGCTTGTCGGGATCGCTGACCGGGACTTTGGTCGCGAACTCACGCATCACTTCGGCCGCGGCGGCGATCTCGCCGATCGTCTCCTTCTTCACCCGCAGCCCGACGATGATCGCCGCGATCAGCGTCGGCGAGACCTGCCCGCTCATGATGGCGCGCATGAGGGAGAGCATTTCCTCGCGGAAGATCTCGCGGTGCTCGATGACGCGGGTAAGCGCTTCCTGGGGTGTCATGGGTTGCCTCTTTGCAGAAAATTTTTCAGCAACTGGTGGCCGTGCTCGGTCAGGATGGATTCGGGATGGAACTGCACGCCCTCGACCGCAAGCTCCCGGTGCCGCACGCCCATGATCTCGCCATCGTCGCTCCAGGCGCTGACCTCCAGGCAGGCGGGCAGGCTCGCCCGCTCGATGGCGAGCGAATGATAGCGCGTCGCGGTGAACGGGTCCGGCAGCCCGCGAAATACCCCCCGCCCGTCGTGGCGTATGGCGCACGTCTTGCCGTGCATGAGCCGCCTGGCATGCACGATCCTCCCGCCCAACGCCTGCCCGATGGCCTGGTGCCCGAGACAGACACCCAAGATCGGGACCTTGCCCGCGAACTGCTTCACCACTGGCACGGAAATGCCCGCTTCGCTCGGCGTGCAGGGGCCGGGAGAAATGACGATGTGCGCCGGCCGCAGCCGCTCGATGCCCTCGAGCGTGATCTCGTCGTTGCGCAGCACCTCCACCGCCTCGCCCAGCTCGCCGAAATACTGCACGAGGTTATAGGTGAAGGAATCGTAGTTATCGATCATCAACAACATGGCGCGTCCCTAGTCGAGCCGCGTGTCGAGCCCGCCCTCGGCCATCTCGGCCGCGTGCAGGAGTGCTTTCGCCTTGTTCTGGGTCTCCTGCCACTCCGCCTCCGGCTGCGAATCGGCAACGATGCCGCCGCCCGCCTGCACGTAGAGCGTGCCGTTCTTCACCACCGCCGTGCGCAGCGCGATCGCGACGTCCATGTTGCCATGAAACCCGAGGTAGCCTACCGCCCCCGCGTAGATGCCGCGCTTGACGGGCTCCAGCTCGTCGATGATTTCCATCGCCCGCACCTTGGGCGCGCCGGAGACCGTTCCCGCTGGAAAGGTCGCGCGCAGCACGTCGACGGCGTTGAGGCCGGGCTTAAGCTTGCCTTCGACGTTCGATACGATGTGCATCACGTGCGAGTAGCGCTCGACCACCATTTGTTCCGTCACCCGCACGCTGCCGGTTTGCGCCACGCGGCCGGCGTCGTTCCGCCCCAGGTCAACCAGCATGATGTGCTCGGCGCGCTCCTTCTCGTCGGCCAGCAGCTCCTTCTCCAGGGCGGCGTCCTCCGCGGGCGTCGTGCCGCGGCGGCGCGTCCCCGCGATCGGCCTCACCGTCACCGTATCGCCCTCGAGCCGCGCCAGGATCTCGGGCGAGGCCCCGACCACGTGGAAATCCCCCATGTCGAAGTAGTACATGTAGGGCGAGGGATTGATCGTGCGCAATGCCCGGTAAAGGGCCAGCGGCGTCGCGCGAAACGGCTTCACCATGCGCTGCGAGGGCACTACTTGCATGATGTCCCCCTCGAAAACGTAGCGCTTCGCCTTCTCGACCGCGGCGTGATACGCCGCCTGCCCGAATCCCGAAACCGCCGCCTGTGAGGCGCCGCGCACGTCCGATGGGATCGCTACCGGCTCGCGCAGCCGCGCAAGGAGCTCCCGCAGCCGCGCGCGCGCGGCCTGGAATGCACCCGGCCGCCCCGGCTCGGCGTAGACCACCAGCGTGAGCTTCCCCGACAGGTTGTCGACGATCGCGATCTCCTCGGATACGAGCAGCAGGATGTCGGGAGTCCCCAGCTCGTCCGGCTTTTGCGTCGCCGCGAGCCGCCGCTCGATGTAGCGCACGGTGTCATAGCCGAAGTAGCCGACGAGTCCCCCGCAAAAGCGCGGCAGGCTTGCGTCCTGCACGACTCTGAAGCGGGCGAGATAGTCGCTGACGAACGCGAGCGGGTCCTTGACGCGCTGCGTGCTCACGACCTGCGTGCCGCGAATCTCCGAGCAGACATCGCCGCGGACTTCGAGCCGCGTTTCCGCCGGCAGCCCGATGAACGAATAGCGCCCGAAGCGCTCGCCGCCCACGACCGACTCCAGCAAATAGGTATGAGGCCGGTTCGCGAGCTTGAGGTAGATGGAAAGCGGCGTGTCGAGATCGGCGAACGTCTCGAGCACCACGGGGACCCGGTTGTAGCCCGCCTGGGCGAGGCGGACGAACTCAGCTTCAGTCATACATCACTCCACGAAAACGGACAGCGTTCGAAAACACGGGCGCGCTCAAAGCGCGCCGGGGCCTGGCTAGCTGCGCCAGTGCCGCCAGCGGCGCCAGAGTAGGGCCGCGTGCTGCTCGATTCCGTGATCCGCGTCGTGCATGACTATGCTTTTTGAATCAGCCGGGTAGCCTCGATGAGGGACGCTACTATAGCATCAACGTCGAGCTCACGCACATCCTGCCCCTCGTTGTAGCCGTAATCGACGCAGAACACCAGGCAGCCGGCCGATCGCGCCGCCTCGACGTCATTCGCGGAATCGCCGATCATCAGCATGTCTCCCGGGACGATGCCAAAGCCGCGGCAGGCATGCAGCAACGGCTGCGGGTCCGGCTTCTTCTGGGGGAGCGTGTCGCCGGCTATGACCTGCTCGAAGCTCGACGCGAGTTGCAGTTGATCGAGCAATGCCAGCGTGAAGCGCTCGGCCTTGTTCGTCACGCAGGCGAGCGGCAGGTGCATCGCCTGCAGCTGCTGCAGTCCTTCGCGCACCCCCGGGAAGATGACCGTGCGCCTGCCGTTGACCTCGGCATAGCAGCGCTCGAAGATCGGGAGCGCGCGCGCGAACAGCGCGTCTTCCGCGCGGCCCTCGAGGGTGCCGGCGAGGACGCGCTCGACGAGCCGGGGTATCCCCTTGCCGACGAACGTGCGTATGAGCGCCGGCTCGAGCGCGGGGCGGCCGAGCTCACGCAGCATCATGTTCGCTGCCTCCGCCAGATCGGGGATGGTATCGGCGAGCGTGCCGTCGAGGTCGATCATCACGGCCTTGACGCGCAGCGGGAAGCGTTGCGTGCGGATGCTTTAAGCCTTCGCGAGCTGGGCGCGCATCGCGCCGATGGTGGCCTTGTAGTCCCGCGTTCCGAAAATCGCCGAGCCCGCGACGAAGGTGTCCGCGCCGGCGCGCGCGATCTCCGCGATGTTATCCACCTTCACGCCCCCATCCACCTCGAGCCAGATGTCGCGCCCGGTCGCGGCGATGCGCGAGCGCGCGGCCGCGAGCTTCTTCAGCGATTGGGGGATGAACTTCTGGCCGCCGAACCCGGGGTTCACCGACATGATGAGGATGAGGTCGAGCTGGTCGATCACGTGGTCCAGGTGGGTGAGCGGAGTGGCCGGATTGAATACCAGTCCCGCCTTGCAGCCCTGGTCCTTGATCAGGGCGATGGTCCGGTCGACGTGCTCGGATGCCTCAGGGTGAAACGAGATGATATTGGCCCCTGCCTTGGCGAAATCGGGCACGATGCGGTCCACGGGCTTGATCATGAGGTGCACGTCGATGATCGTCTGGGTGAGCGGCCGTATCGCCTCGCACACCAGCGGGCCCACGGTGAGGTTGGGAACGTAATGGTTGTCCATCACGTCGAAGTGCACGAGATCGGCGCCGGCGGCAACCACGTCGCGCACCTCCTCGCCGAGCCGGGCGAAATCTGCGGACAAGAGGCTCGGTGCGATCCGGTAATTCTTCGACATAAGGCGTGACTCGAAACCGCCCGGATTTTACCCGTTCTGGCGCTTGCCTGTTCGAAAGAATTGATCAACAATCGCCGCGTGGTGGAGAAGAAATACGACATCACCGTCGCGGCGCGCACGGCTTTCGTCCCGGACCAGTCCGACGTGGACGGCGGCCGCTACGTGTTCGCCTACACCATCACCATCACCAACACCGGCACGCTGCCGGCGCAGCTCGTGAGCCGGCACTGGATCATCACCGACGCCAACAACCAGGTCCAGGAGGTGCGCGGCCAGGGCGTCGTGGGCGAGCAGCCGATGCTGCGACCGAACGAAAGCTTCCAGTACACCAGCGGCACTGCGATCGCGACGCCGGTCGGCACCATGCGCGGCACCTACCAGATGGTCGCGGAAGACGGCATGCAGTTCGACGCGTTGATACCCGAGTTCACGCTTTCGATGCCGCGCGTCCTGCACTGAACGCACGCGATGCGCCTGTGAAATATCACCGCCGGCCGGGCCCGTCCTCCTCCCCGTCCCGGCGCCTTCCGCGCGGCCACGTCCACCAGACGATGAAGACGAGCAGGGCGAGCGCGGCACCGGCTTCAAGCAGCAGCAACAGGAAACCATCCATCGGGGGAGCCGGTCCTAGCCATTCATGAGAGAAAAATGGGGTCAGGTCCGATTTTCCGGCTTTTTCTGAGGTCTGGCAGCCTAATGCGGAAATTCGGACCTGACCCCATTTTCCGCGGGTTGCGGTCTCGACACCAAATGCGCAGCGTGCGCGTGCTCGGCCTGTGCGCATGCCTCGCCATCACGGGCTGCGAGACCATGCAGCCGCCCCCGGTTCCCCCCGCACCCCCACCCCGGGAAGCTCCACCGCCCAAGCCAACCGCGGCCGGCGAGGCGGGCGTGTTGCGCCAGGCCACCTGGAATGATCTTCCCGGCTGGCGAACCGATGAGCCGTCGGAAGCGTGGGCGGCGTTTGTCAGGGGCTGCCAGGCGCTTGAAACGCAGGGCGCGTGGCGAGAAGTCTGTGCCGCGGCGGCAGGCATCGGAAGTCCCGGGCGTGACGCCGCGCGAATCTTCTTCGAGGCTCATTTCAGGCCGTTCCAGATGCTTCGCACCGATGGCGGGGACGAGGGCTTGATCACGGGATATTACGAGCCGCTGCTGCGCGGCAGCCGTACGGCTACTTCGCGCTACCGCTACCCTCTCTATGGCGTGCCCGACGATCTGCTGGAAATCGATCTTGCCGAGGCCTATCCCGAATTAAAGGGATTGCGGCTGCGGGGCCGTCTCGACGGGAAGCGCGTCGTGCCCTATTACGACCGGGCGCAGATCGGTCAGGGGCACGCGCCGCTCGCCGGTAGGGAGATCGCCTGGGTCGACGACGCGGTGGAGCTCTTCTTCCTGCAGGTCCAAGGCTCGGGCCGTATCGTGCTCGAGAGCGGCGAGACGCTGCGCATCGGCTATGCCGATCACAACGGCTTTCCTTATCGCTCGATCGCCAGGCACCTCGCGGAGCGCGGCGAGCTGCCGCTGGAAAAAGCCTCGATGCAAGGCATCCAGGCATGGGCGCGCGCGAACCCCGGCAAGCTCACGGAGCTGCTCAATCACAACGCGAGATACATATTCTTCCGCGAGCTGCCCGCAGGGCAGCCCGGGCCGCTCGGTTCGCTCGGCGTGCCGTTGACGCCGCGGCGCAGCGTGGCGGTCGACCCGGGATTCGTGCCGCTCGGTGCGCCGGTCTACATCGCCACCACCTGGCCACTCTCCAGCCGGCCGCTCAATCGGCTGATGGTGGCACAGGATACGGGCAGCGCCATTCGCGGCGCAGTGCGCGCGGATTACTTCTGGGGGTACGGCGAGGAGGCCGCGCGCGAGGCGGGCCGCATGAAGCAGCCGCTGAGGTTGTGGGTGCTGTTTCCCAATGGATACAGGATCCAGGATTCGGGATTCAAGATCCAGTAAGCCCTTTACCGCTTGCCGTCTTCCGGATCGAGTCTCACGCGCAATACCAAGCGGCTTTTTACCAGGCGGCCGTCCTTGCGCGCCGGCAGGAAAGGGGTCGCAGCGAGCATGGCGCGAAGTTCTTCGTCCGCCCGGCTCCGCTCTGCGGGCCGGGCAGAGATCACGTCCTGGACCACGCCCCGTTCGTCGACAAGGATCTCGAGCAGCACTTCCTCCGCGCTGCTATCTGCGGGTCGACCGAAACGCAGCGGCGAGAGCGGCCTGGGATAGCTGTCGAGTTCCCGCGCCAGGTAATAGCGCGGATCGGGCACTGGCGCGAGCGCAGGCGTCTCTGCGTCGGGACGCGCAGCGCCGATTGAGAAGTGCGCTCCCGGCGAAATCTGCGCGCTTGGCTCTGCCGGCGCTGCCGCCAGCGGTCCGCGCCGTCTTTCCGGCTCAGGGGATGGCGGATCATTCGATGGAAGCGCGCGCGCAGGTGCGATCCGCACCGCAAGCGGTGCACCTCCTGGATGGAGGTCGACAACTGGCGAGGGGGATTCGACCGGCAGCGCGGACAGCAGCCAGCCATGAGCCAGCAGAGATGCCGCAGTTGCCACACTCAGCCGCGCGGCTGAGGCCCGTACGGGTTTGGGCGGAAGAGCTAGACCGACGCCTGCCATTCAGGGGATAACGGCCCATGCCGTCCCCTGTTGACTGGAGCCTACTTGGGGGCGACCGAGTTGAGCGCCAGCTCGAGCTCCTTGGCCGGCACGTATCCCGAGCCGACCTGGCGGCCGTCCGCAAGATAGACCGCAGGCGTGCCGCGGATGCCAAAGCGTTGCGCGAGCTCATGGTTCTTTTCGAACGGGACGTCGCATTTGGCGCCCCCCTGCGGAGTTACCCCGCGCGACATCAGATCGTCCCACGCCTTGGCGCGATCCTTCGAGCACCACACCGCCCGGGACTTGTCCACCGAGTCGGCCGAGAGTATGGGCCACAGAAAAGTGTAGATGGTGACATCGGTCAGCTTCATGAGCTCCTTCTGCAACTCGCGGCAGAATCCGCAGTTGGGGTCCTCGAAGGTATAGAGCACGCGCTTGCCGTTGCCGCGCACGCGCTTCACCGCGTTGTCCGCCGATTGCCTCAGCGCCTGGGAGGCAAGCTGCGCGCTGCGCTCACGCGTCAGATTGCGCTCGGCGCCCGCCCGCACATCCACGAGATTGCCGAAAAGCACGAAATTCAGCTTCTCATCGGTGTAGGCGATCTGCCCGTTGAACACCACCTCGTAGATCCCGGCAAACGGCGTGCGCGTGACGCTTTCCACCGTCGCATTGGGAAATCGCCCCTGGAACGACTGCCGGATCGCCGCCTCGCTGGCGCAGGCGCTGCCGGCCGCGAGACCGGCCAGAACCGCGCAAACCGTCACGAATCCTCGTACCATCGTCGTCCTTTGTATGCCGGGCCCGGCTCAGGCGACGGCGTGGTGAACCAGGAAGCTCTTGAGCCATGGCTGGCGGTCAACGAGCGACAGCCCCAGATTGCGCATCCTCGCCAACAAGACAGCGTCGTTGTTGAAAAGTTTCTGCAGGCCATCGGTCGCGACCTGCATGGCGAGCACATCTTCCCTGCGCGCCCGCTCGTAGCGCCGCAGCAGCGCGTAGTCTCCGCAGTCGCCTTGCGGGCCGCGCTCCTTGAGCACTCCGGCGAGCGCGCGCGCGTCGCGAAATCCGAGGTTCACTCCCTGGCCTGCGAGAGGGTGCACATTATGTGCGGCATCCCCCACCAGCGCAAGGCGCGGGCGCGTGAACTGCGTCACGCTCTGCAGCTTCAAGGGAAATCCGGCCGCCGGTGTGATGACGCGCAGCGCGCCCAGCGCGCCACCGGTCGCGGTTTCCACTTCTGCGGCGAGCTCGGCATGCGCGAGCCCGAGCAACCGGCGCCCCCGTTCTTCGGCAATTGACCACACCATGGACGTGCGGTTGCCCGGCAGCGGCAACAGCGCCAGCACGCCGTCGCGCCTGAACCACTGAAACGCAACGCCGTCATGAGGCTTCTCGCTGTCGAAGTTCGCGACTACACCGAGCTGCCGGTAGTCGCTTGCCTGCACGGTGATGCCCGCGCGCGCGCGCACTCGCGATTCCGCGCCATCGGCGCCGACCACAAGGCGCGCGGATAGCTCGGCCCCGCCCTCGAGCCGCACCGCGACATGGTCATCGTGAAAGTCGAGCGCGGTCCAGCCGGCCGGACAGAAGAAGCGCATATCCTGCTCGCGCGCGGCTTCCCGCAGCGCATGAAGCAGGCGGCGATTCTCGACCATGAAGGCGAGCTCGCGCAGGCCCGCGTCGTAGGAGTTGAAATCGAGGCGGGCGCCGGGATCGTCGCCGAATATCCTCATCGCCTCGACCCGCGCGATGCGCTCGCGTGGCAGCAGACCCCACGCCCCGCCGTCCGCGAGGAACGCAGACGAGCCCGGGCTCAGGGCGTAAACACGGCTGTCCCAGGCGGCATCGGCGGGCGGAGGAGCGGGCCGCTGTGGCTCGATCAGCGCCAGCCTCAGGCCGCTGCCATCGAGCGCGCGCGCAAGGGCGAGCCCGACGAGACCGCCGCCGATGATGACGACGTCGAATGATTGGCGCGGAATCAGGCGGCCTTCTTGCGATTGGCCTCCAGCCGCGCATCGACCAGCGCTACCGTCTCATCCACGACGTCGGAGCGCATGCCCTTCTGCGCGGCGATGGCCTTCACCAGCCGGTCGACGCGCTCGATATTGGGCGCGCCGCCGAAGAGTGCGCGGGCCGCGGACGACGGGCTGCCGAGCGAGAGCGCCGCGTTGGCATACTTTTCGAACGGCACCAGGTCCTTCTCGGCGGCGCCCAGGGAAACGCACAGCTTGACGACCCAGTCATAGACCGAGCGCGAGGCCTCGAGGTTGGAGTGCACCACGTCCTTGATCGAGCGCATGCCGTCCTTCTGCACGCAACGGTAGTTTCCCGCAATGAGCATCGGCCACTTCGCGAGCGGCACGAAGATCGAATCGTGCACCTTGAGCTTGACCGGAAGCTCAATCTTGCCGGAACCCGTGTCGAACCTGACCGCTTCGATGTCCGCTTCGAGCCGGCGCAGGATCGCGGTGTGCGCCTCCGACTCGAAGCGCGCGGCCTTGAAGTTCGTCGCGAGCCGCACCTGCAGTACGTTGACCTTCTCGTCTGGCGGACGGAAGGCCTGCGGGTCCGGGCTGCACAGGGTCATCAGCCTGGGATCGAATCCGTCCCAGACCGACGGATCCGTATACGCGCCCCTGCAGGCATCCGTGTTGAGGCCGCGGATGCGCTTGAGATAGGTGAGCGGCGGCATGTTCATGATCGACATGCAGGGTACTTTGGCCCTCGCGATCGCGTCCATCAGCTCGCGCACGCCTGCCGAGCGATACTGGGGCTCCATCATGGCCAGCGCAATCAGATCGTAGTCCGCCGGATTGACCGCCCCTGGGCCATCGGCGGACAGCTTGCCTGGGAGTTTCCGCGTGTCGATCTCGACGAGCCCTTCACGCCCCTTGACCGGCAGGCGCACCCGCGCGCCTTCCTTGTTGATCAACTCCGCCTCGGCGGGCAGGCATACCAGTTTGAGCGTGTGCCCCGCGAACAGAAGCTTGGTCGCCAGCAACGAACCATAGGACGCGCCGAGTATCAGAATCTTGTAAGTAGTCGCCATCAATCTCCTCCTGCGTTGTTTGTCCTCGATCCCCGCCGCCGCGGGATGGACGCAGCCGCGCGATTTTGCGATACGGGAAATGGATTCGGAGTTCAAAACGAGGATAGCACTCCCGGACGGGCCGCCACAACCCGCGGATAATCAACCAGAATCCGGCAGAAATTCAGTGGCTTAACTTGACATTGGCGGGCCGCGTCTTTAGACTCGCCCGCTTTCCACGGCGAGTTAGCTCAGCGGTTAGAGCAGCGGAATCATAATCCGTTGGTCCGGGGTTCAAATCCCTGACTCGCCACCAGTTTTGAACAGCGACGGGGCAATTTGGCGGAGCGAAAACCTCCGGAGGACGGTTAAAGCCTGATGGTGTTGTGTTACCGTGGATTGATGCGAAGGGGCGCATGGGTGCTAATCGCCACGCTGGCTTTTGCCCAGGCGAGCCCGGCCCAGCTGCAACGCTTTCTGCCCAGCCAGGGGCAGCTCGGTGAGCTGAGCGATCAACAACAGCAGCCATACCCGCTGCTCCACATCGACAAGAAGTTGCTGCGCCTCGCGCCGGGGGGGCGCATCTTTGATCAGCACAACCGCATGATCGTGCACGGGGCCCTGCCCGACGCTGCCTCCGTGCTGTTTGTTCCCGACATGCATGGCGATATCGCGCGCCTGTACATACTGCTGCCCGCGGAGATCGAGCGCGTGAAGCTGAACCTCCCGGCTGAGCCCGCCAAGCCCGCGCCCCAGCCCGCCACGACCCAATAGTCCTGACCCGCGCATCCTTTCCCGACGTGCCGCGCCGACTGTATATCAGGACCTTCGGCTGCCAGATGAACGAGTATGACTCGGCCCGGATGGCCGACGTCCTGCGGCAGTCGCATGAAATGGAGCAAACCGCGGATCCCGCCTGCGCGGACGTGATCCTGTTCAACACTTGCTCGGTGCGCGAGAAGGCACAGGAGAAAGTGTTCACCGATCTGGGGCGCGTGAAGCACCTGAAAAGCGTCAATCCCCAGCTGCTGATCGGCGTCGGGGGCTGCGTAGCGAGCCAGGAAGGAGCGGCGATCATCGCGCGCGCGCCGTACGTGGACCTCGTGTTTGGACCGCAGACGCTGCACCGGCTGCCGCAGATGATCGAAGCGCGCCGCGGGACGGGCCGGCCGCAGGTCGACGTGTCGTTTCCCGAAATCGAGAAGTTCGACAGCCTGCCGGCGGCGCGCGCCGAGGGCGCAACCGCCTTCGTGTCGGTGATGGAGGGATGCAGCAAGTACTGCACGTTCTGCGTCGTGCCCTATACGCGAGGCGAGGAAGTCTCCCGCCCCTTCGAGGCTGTACTCACCGAGGTGGCGGAGCTCGCGCAGCAAGGCGTGAAGGAAGTGACGCTGCTCGGGCAGAACGTGAATGCCTATCGCGGCGCAACGCCGGAAGGGGAAGCCGCGGACCTCGCCCTGCTGCTCGAATACGTCGCCGCCATTCCCGGCATCGAGCGCATCCGCTATACCACCTCGCATCCCCGGGAATTCACCCAGCGGCTCGCCGACGCGCACGCCGCCATCCCGCAGCTCGCGCCCCACGTGCACCTGCCGGTCCAGGCGGGCTCCGACCGCGTGCTGGCGGCGATGAAGCGCGGCTATACGGTACTGGAATACAAGGCGATCGTGCGCCGCCTGCGGGCGGCGTGCCCCGCGATCTCGATCTCCTCGGACTTCATCGTCGGCTTCCCGGGCGAGCGCGAGACCGATTTCGAGGCCACGATGCGCCTCGTCGAGGAGATCGGCTTCGACGCGAGCTTCAGCTTCATCTACAGCCGGCGCCCCGGCACGCCGGCGGCGGCGCTGCCGGATGACACGCCGCACGAGGTGAAGCTCGCGCGGCTCACGCGGCTGCAGGCGCGAATCGAGCAGCAGGCGCAAGCCATCAGCCGCGGCATGGTCGGCACGCGCCAGCGCGTGCTGGTGGAAGGTCCAGCAAAGAAGGACGCCACGGAGCTCGCCGGGCGCACCGCGAACAACCGGGTCGTCAATTTCCCGGGTCCCCGGGCGCTGGTCGGCCGGCTCGTGGACACTACGATTACCGCGGCGCTTCCCCATTCGCTGCGCGGCGCACTCGCTTGAAGCCCGTCGAAATCGCATTCCGGCCCGTCGACAATCAGCAGCTCGCCAACCTGTGCGGCGCGCTCGACGAGAATCTGCGGCAGATCGAAACCGCGCTCGACGTCAGCATCGCGCGCCGCGGCGAGCGCTTCACCGTCTCCGGGCGGCCCGACCAGACCCGGGTCGCTGCGCAGGTGCTGCGATCGTTCTACGAGCAGGCGAAGAGCGGGCTCTCGCTGGAGGACGTGCAGCTCGGGCTGATCGAGGCGGCGGGTCCGGGCATGCGCCGCGCGCCCGATGGCAGCCCCCAGCTCATTACGCGGCGCCAGGACCTGCACGGCCGCACGCCGCGCCAGGTGCAGTACCTGCAGAACATCCTGTCCCACGACCTCACCTTCAGCATCGGCCCTGCCGGCACCGGCAAGACCTATCTCGCGGTGGCGTGCGCGGTGGACGCGCTCGAGCGCGAGGCGGTCAAGCGCATCGTGCTGGTGCGTCCCGCGGTGGAGGCCGGCGAGCGGCTCGGCTTCCTGCCCGGCGACATGGCAGCCAAGGTGGACCCGTATCTTCGCCCGCTCTACGACGCGCTCTACGACCTCATGGGATTCGACAAGGTCGCGCGGCAGTTCGAGCGCGCCGCGATCGAGATCGCCCCGCTCGCCTTCATGCGCGGGCGCACGCTCAACCAGTCGTTCGTGATCCTGGACGAGGCGCAGAACACGACTCCCGAGCAGATGAAGATGTTCCTCACCCGCATCGGCTTCGGCAGCAAGGCAGTGGTGACGGGCGATGTGACGCAGATCGATCTCGCGCGCGGCCAGAAGAGCGGGCTCGTCGAGGCGCGCGAGGTGCTCAAGAAGGTGCGCGGCATCGCCTTCACCCATTTCGAGGCCGAGGACGTGGTGCGCCATCCGCTGGTGCAGCGCATCGTCAACGCCTACGCCAACTACAAGACCGGAGCTCCCGCCTCAAAGAAGCGATCCACGCCGGAGCAGCGGGCGCCACGCTCCGAGCCATGAACCCGCAGCTGGATCTCACCGTGCAGTACGCGACCCATGCGCGCGGCCTGCCGTCGCGGGCGCGATTCAAGCGCTGGGCGCGCGCCGCGCTGGAGCGCGACGCACGGGTCACGGTGCGCATCGTCGGCGCGGGCGAGGCGCGCGCGCTCAACCGCAATTATCGCGGCAAGGACCGTCCGACCAATGTGCTCACCTTCGTCATGCGCAGCCGCCCGCGGCTCGAGGGCGACATCGCGTTGTGCGCGCCGGTGATTCAGCGCGAGGCGCGCGCGCGCGGGAAGAGCGCGGCCGCGCACTACGCGCACCTGGTGGTGCACGGCGTCCTGCACCTGCAGGGCTACGATCACGAGACCGAGCGCGATGCGCGCGTGATGGAGCGCCGCGAATCCCGGGTGGTGGAGAGCCTCGGGTTCCCGGACCCTTATGCCTGACGACCCACCCGCCCATAAACCGTCGCTGCTCGAGCGCATCGGCGCGTGGCTCGCCCGCGAGCCCGAGGACCGGGAGGAGCTCGTCGAGCTGCTGCGCTCCTCCTACGAGAGGAACCTCCTCGACGCCGACGCGCTCGCCATGATCGAAGGCGTGCTCCAGGTCTCGGAGATGCAGGCGCGCGACATCATGGTGCCGCGCGCGCAGATGGACGTCATCGACATCAAGGAATCGCCGGACCAGTTCATTCCCACGGTGATCCAGACCGGCCACTCCCGCTTCCCGGTGATCGGCGAAAACAAGGACGACGTGATCGGCATCCTGCTCGCGAAGGACCTGCTGCGCTACTACGCGGGCGAGGAGGAATTCAACGTGCGTGAGATGCTGCGCCCCGCGGTGTTCATCCCGGGCTCGAAGCCGCTCAACGTGCTGCTCAAGGACTTCCGCAGGAACCGCAATCACATGGCGATCGTCGTCGACGAGTACGGCGGCGTCGCGGGGCTGATCACGATCGAGGGGGTCATCGAGCAGATCGTCGGCGACATCGAGGACGAGTACGACTTCCAGGACGTCGAGGACAACATCGTGCCGGACAAGGGCGGGCAATACCGGGTCAAGGCGCTGACCACGATTGCGGACTTCAACACCGCCTTCGGCACCCGCTACGGCGACCAGGAATTCGACACCATCGGCGGCCTGGTCCTGTCGCGCTTCGGCCGCGTGCCCAAGCGCGGCGAGAGCATCAGCTTCGACAACCTTGTGTTCAAGGTCTTGCGCGCCGACAGCCGGCGGCTGCATCTCCTGCAGGTCGCGCGGAAAAAATAGGGCTGAGGGCGGAGGGATGAGGGCGGAGGGCAGAACCGAAACTTCGGAATCCCGTCGTTTCCTCGTCCCTCATCCCTCATCCCTCATCCTTGCATTTGTCCTCGGCGCGGTCAGCGTGGCCGGCTTCGCGCCGTTCCACATGTTCCCGCTGCCGGTAGTGACCCTGGCGGGGTTGTTCTATCTCTGGTCGCAGGCGGAAAGTCCGCGCACCGCGGCGTTCACCGGTTTCGCGTTCGGTCTCGGGCTGTTGCTCGCCGGGGCCTCGTGGGTTTACGTGAGCCTGCACGATTTCGGCGCCATGCCGGCGCCGCTCGCCACGATCGCCACCTTCCTGTTCTGCGCTATCTACGCGCTCTGTCCCGCCGCGGCGGGCTATCTCTGCGCGAGGCTGCGCGCTTCGCACGCCATCCGTTACGCAGTGGTCGCCCCTGCGGCATGGACGCTCGCGGAATGGACGCGCGGATGGCTCTTTACCGGCTTTCCCTGGCTTGGGACTGGCTACTCCCAGATCCCGGAGAGTCCGCTGGCGGGCTTCGCGCCGGTGCTGGGGATCCACGGCGTCACGCTCGCCGTTGCGCTCACGTCCGGACTCATCGTCGTCCTCGCCCAGCGCGCGACCGATAAGTCTGAAGGCAGAAGGATGAAGGATGACCTGGTCCGCCTTCTGCCTTCTGCCTTCTGCCTTGTGGCGATCTGGCTCGCGGGCTGGGGGCTGAGTCAGATCGCGTGGACGACGCCTGCCGGCGCACCATTCAACGCGAGCCTGCTGCAGGGCAATGTTGCCCAGGACCTGAAGTGGCGCGCGGAACGCGTGCGCCCCACCCTGGAAACTTACCGCCTGCTGGCTGAGTCCGCGCCCGGCTCGCTCATCATCCTCCCCGAGACCGCGCTGCCGTTGTTCTTCTCGCAGGTGCCGCGGGATTACCTGGACGCGCTGACCGCCAGCGCCCGCAAGCAGGGCGGCGATCTGCTGGTCGGCGTGCCTGAGCGCGAGGCCGGCGGCGCGTATTTCAACAGCGTAGTCTCGCTGGGAACCTCGCCGCAGCAGGTTTATCGCAAGTCCCACCTGGTGCCATTCGGTGAGTTCATTCCATTGCGGCCGGTGCTGGGCTGGATCGTGGGCGTGCTCGCCATCCCGCTGCAGGACTTCTCGCGCGGCGCTAAGGACCAGCGGCCGCTTGCCGTGGCGGGCCAGCGGGTGGCGGTCAATATCTGCTACGAGGACGCGTTCGGCGAAGAGATCATCCGTCAGTTGCCGGAAGCGACAGTACTGGTCAACGTCAGCAACGTCGCCTGGTTCGGCCGCTCGCTCGCCCCGCGGCAGCATCTGCAGATCGCGCAGGCGCGCGCGCTCGAGACCGGCCGTTCAATGCTGCGCGCGACCAATACCGGCGTCACCGCCGTCATCGGGCCGCGCGGGGAGCTGCTCGCCGCCGCGCCGGAGTTCGAGACCGCGACCCTCACCTATCCCGTCCAGGGATACAGCGGCGCGACACCCTACGTGCGCTGGGGCAACACTGCCGTGCTCGCTCTGTGCCTCGCGCTGATCGTGGCGGCGGGCTGGCGCGGACGCCGTTCCCCGCGTTCCGCCGCCTGACCAAACTCTGTAAAATTCGGGGCTTAGCCCCGATGCTGACCTTCCAGCAGATCATCCTGAAGCTCAATCAATACTGGGATCGGCACGGCTGCGTGCTGCTGCAGCCCTATGACATGGAGATGGGCGCGGGCACCTTCCACACCGCGACGTTCCTGCGCGCGGTCGGGCCGGAGCCGTGGAACGCGGCCTACGTCCAGCCCTCGCGCCGTCCCAAGGACGGCCGTTACGGGGAGAACCCGAACCGCTTGCAGCACTACTATCAGTATCAGGTGGTGATGAAGCCCTCGCCCGCCGAGTTCCAGGACATCTATCTCGGCTCGCTCCACGACGCGCTCGGCGTCGATCCGCGGAAGAACGATATCCGGTTCGTCGAGGATGACTGGGAATCGCCCACCCTCGGCGCCTCCGGCCTCGGCTGGGAAGTCTGGCTGAACGGCATGGAGATCACGCAGTTCACCTATTTCCAGCAGGTGGGCGGCCTCGAGTGCAAGCCGGTGCTGGGCGAGCTGACCTACGGCCTCGAGCGCCTCGCGATGTACCTGCAGGGCAAGGACAGCGTGTTCGACCTCGTCTGGGTGGACGGCGCGGAGACGCGAGCGTCGACTCCAGTCCTTTACGGCGATGTCTTTCACCAGAATGAAGTCGAGCAGTCGCGCTACAACTTCGAGCTCGCCGATACCGCAATGCTATCCCAGCATTTCGGCCAGTTCGAGTCCGAGGCAAAACGCCTCATGGCGGCGCAATCCGTGCTGCCGGCGTACGAGATGGTGCTCAAGTGCTCCCACGCGTTCAATCTACTCGATGCACGCGGCGCGATCTCGGTCACCGAGCGCGCTGCCTACATCGGGCGGGTCCGCAATCTGGCGCGGGCAATCGCGCAGGCCTACTACGAATCCCGCGAGAAGCTGGGCTTTCCCATGCTCGCGGGGGCGGCAGCGAAGACGGCCCCCTCACCCTAGCCCTCTCCCCCCAGCGGGGGAAAGGGTCATTGCGATGACTTCTGCCAAGCAAAGCGGCAAATCACCAAAGCCGGAGACTCTGTTGGTCGAGTTGCTGACCGAGGAGCTGCCGCCGAAAGCGCTGCGCTCGCTCTCGGAGGCATTCGCGCATGCGCTCGCGGAAAATCTCAAGCAGGATGACTTTCTCGAGCCGGACAGCGCAGTCGACCCGTACGCGACGCCACGCCGCCTGGCACTGCGGATAACCCGTGTGCGCGACCGCGCGCCAGACAAGCTCGTCGATTCGTCCGGACCCAGCGTCAAGGCCGGGCTTGATGCGAAGGGGCAACCTACGCCGGCGCTGCTTGGCTTCGCCAAGAAGCACGGGGTCGAAGTCAACAAGCTTGCCCGGCGTCAGACTCCCAAGGGCGAGATCTTCTTTTGCACGACCACTGCCAAGGGTGGCCAACTGGGCGCCAACCTGGCGCTCAAGGTCGCGGCGGCCCTCGAAGCGCTCCCGATTCCGAAGGTGATGCGGTGGGGGTCAGGCGACCAGCAATTCGCGCGCCCGGTGCACGGCCTGGTGATGCTGCACGGCGCGCGCGAAATTTCGGGCACGGTGCTGGGAGCAGAGAGCTCCAACCGGACCCGGGGTCACCGCTTCCTCGCCGGCGGCGGGATCGTGCTCAAGCACGCCGACGAGTACGAACGGGCGCTGCGCGAGCAAGGCAGGGTCATCGCCGGGCTTGCGGCCCGGCGCACCCTCGTAATCAAGGCGCTGGAGGAAGCTGCGGGACAGGGCGCCGCGCTGGTCGCGGACGACGCCCTGCTCGACGAGATCACCGCGCTCGTGGAATGGCCAGCCGTATACGCAGGCGAGTTCGGCCGCGAGTTCCTCGACGTGCCGGAGGAGTGCCTGGTGCTCGCGATGCAGCGGCACCAGAAATACGTGCCGCTGCGCGACAAGGAGACGGGAAGGCTCCTGCCGCGATTCCTCTTCGTCTCCAACCTCGAGACGAAGCAGCCGCGCGAGATCATCCACGGCAACGAGCGCGTATTGCGGGCGCGCCTGGCGGACGCCAAGTTCTTCTACGACCAGGACCGCAAGACGCGTCTGGAGGCGCGCGTGCCGCGCCTCGCCAGCGTCGTCTACCACGGCAAGCTGGGCAGCCAGCTCGAGCGTGTCGAGCGCATCCAGCTGCTCGCCGGGAAGATCGCGCACGGCATCGGCGCCGATCCCCTGCTCACGGGGCGCGCGGCCTGGCTCTCGAAGGCCGATCTCCTGACGGAGATGGTCGGCGAGTTTCCCGAGCTGCAGGGAACAATGGGGCGTTATTACGCGATTCACGATGGCGAGCCGCAGGCGGCCGCCGATGCGATCGAGGCGCATTACCGGCCGCGCTATGCGGGAGATGCCCTTCCCGAGAGTCCCATCGGCATAGCGGTCGCGCTCGCCGACAAGCTCGATGCGCTCGCCGGCCTGTTCGGCATCGGGCAGACGCCGACCGGCGACCGCGACCCGTTCGGGTTGCGCCGCGCCGCGCTCGGGGTCGTCCGCATCCTGGTGGAGCGCCGTCTGACGCTCCCGCTGAACGACCTCGTCGGCGCAGCGATCAAGGAATACGGCGGGCGCGTGAGCGACGCCCAGGCGGCGCTTGAATCCTTCATCTATGACCGGCTTGCCGGCTATTTGAAAGAAGCAGGATATACGACCCTGGAGGTCGATTCGGTCGTCAGCCTGCGGCCGAAGCGCATCGATCTCACGCCGCGCCAGCTGGAAGCCGTCCGCGCCTTCACCAGGCTGCCCGAGGCGGAAAGCCTCGCGGCCGCGAACAAGCGCGTGGCAAACATATTGAAGCAGGCAGCTGCCAAGGGCGAGACGTTTGCAGGCGCCGCCTCGGACAAGCTGAAGGAGCCCGCTGAGCGCGAGCTCTACTCGGCCCTCGCCATCACCGCGGACAGCGCACGAAGCCTCTACGAGCGCGGGGATTTCACCGGCTTTCTCAAGACCTTCGCCGCGCTGAAGGGCCCGGTCGATGCGTTCTTCGATTCAGTGATGGTCATGGTGGACGACCACGAGCTGCGCCAGAACCGCCTGGCGCTGCTCGCTGATCTCCGTGCCGAGATGAACCGCGTCGCGGACCTCTCGAAGCTCGCCGCGTGAGCACGGCATGAAGCTGGTGATACTGGACCGCGACGGCGTCATCAACTACGACAGCCCGTCCTACATCAAGGGCCCGGATGAGTGGAAGCCGATCCCGCGGAGCCTCGACGCGATCGCGCGCCTCACCCAGGGGGACTATCGCGTCGTCGTGGCGACCAACCAGTCCGGCGTCGGGCGCGGGCTGTTCGACATGGCGACGCTGAACGCCATCCACGACAAGATGCACCGCGCGGTCGGCCAGGCGGGCGGGCGCATCGACGCGGTTTTCTACTGCCCGCACGCCATGGAGGCGAACTGCAGCTGCCGCAAGCCCAAGCCCGGGCTGCTCGAGGACATCGGCCGGCGCTTCAATACGAGCCTGCAGGACGTGCCGTGCATCGGCGATCAGCTGCGAGACCTGCAGTCGGCGGCGACGGTGGGAGCGCAACCGATCCTGGTGCTGACCGGCAAGGGCGCGAAGACGCAGCGCGAAGGCGGGCTGCCTCCGAACACCCGGATCTACGCCGATCTCGCCGACGCGGTGAAATCGCTCGTTCGATGACTGCACTCCTGCGGTCATCGGTGTTCGCGCTGTTCCAGGCAATCATCACCCCGGTCTTTGCCCTCCTTGCGCTCCTCGTCGTTCCGTTCCCGGCGGCGGCGCGCTATCGGTTCATCACTACCTGGTCGCGCCTGATGCTCGCCGGCGCCAAGACGATACTCGGCATCCGCTACCGGGTCCTCGGCGCGGAAAACCTCCCGCCCCCGCCCTACATCGTGCTCGCCAAGCATCAGTCGGCGTGGGAAACGCTCGCATTCCAGGTCATCTTCCCGCCGCAGGTCTGGGTGGTGAAGCGCGAGCTTCTGTGGATTCCCTTCTTCGGCTGGGGCCTGGCGATGCTTGCGCCGATCGCCATCGACCGCGCCTCCGGTCCGCGCGCGCTGACCCAGCTGCTTGAGCAGGGGCGGGAGCGCCTGGCGCGCCGCTACTGCATCGTGATCTTTCCGGAGGGCACGCGCATCGCGCCGGGCAGCCGGGGCAAGTACCAGGTCGGCGGCGCCTGGCTCGCGGTCAAGACGGGAACGCCAGTCGTGCCGGTCGCGCACAACGCCGGCGAGCTGTGGCGCCGGCGCGCATTCGTGAAGCGCCCCGGGCTGGTGACGGTCAGCATCGGCGCGGCGATCGACAGCCGGCAGTCTGCGCCCGACGAGCTGATCCGCCGCGTCGAGAACTGGATCGAGGGCGAGATGCAGCGCCTCTGATACCATCCCGCCCATGCGCCCGCTCGTTCCGTTGATCGCGCTCGCCGTGTTGCTGGCGGGCTGCGGCTACAAGACGCCGCTCAAGCTGCCTCCTCCGAAGCCCGCCGATAAGGCTGCGGCGCAGAAGCCAGAGCCGGAGGAGAATGACAAGAAGCCCGCGAGTGAGCCGTGGCCGTAAGCCACTTCGAGTACCGTAACGGCGAGCTGCACGCCGAGGCGGTTCCGCTTGCGCGGGTGGCGGAGCGCTACGGCACGCCGTGCTACGTCTATTCGCGGGCGGCGGTGACGGACACCTACCGCGCATTCGACACCGCGTTCGCCGGCCGCGACCACCTCATCTGCTACGCGGTCAAGGCAAATTCAAGCCTTGCGGTGCTGAACGTGCTCGCGCGGCTGGGCAGCGGCTTCGATATCGTCTCCGGCGGGGAGCTCGCGCGGGTGCGGGCGGCAGGCGGAGACCCGCGCAAGATCGTTTTCTCGGGTGTCGGCAAGACCGCCGAGGAGATGCGCCAGGCTCTCATGGCAGGCATCCTGTGCTTCAACGTCGAGTCGGAAAGCGAGCTCCAGCGGCTCGCCACGGTCGCGGCGCAAAGCGGCCGGACCGCGGCGCTCGCCCTGCGCGTCAACCCCGACGTCGACCCGCGCACCCATCCCTATATCGCGACGGGCCTGAAGCAGAACAAGTTCGGTATTCCCATTGAGGATGCCCTCGCGCTCTACCGGCGCGCGCGGGAGATGCGGCACCTCGCGGTTACCGGAATCGGATTCCATATCGGTTCGCAGCTGACGGAGCTTGAGCCGTTCGTCGCTGCGCTCGACCGGGTGCTGGAACTCGCCGACCGGCTGCAGTCCGAGGGCCTGGCCCTTGCACATGTCGATATCGGCGGCGGCCTCGGGATCCGCTACCGCGACGAGTTGCCGCCGACGCCGGCCGACTACGCCCGGGCGCTCGTGAGCCGGTTCGGCACCCGAACGCTGAGGATACTGCTCGAGCCGGGGCGGGCCCTGACTGGCGGGGCCGGGCTGCTGCTTACGCGCGTGGAATATCTCAAGCATGGACGCGAGCGGAACTTCGCGGTGGTGGACGCGGCGATGAACGACCTGCTGCGGCCGGCGCTCTACGATGCCTGGCACGATGTCCTGCCGGTGAAGGCCGGCGGCGACGGGCCGCGCTACGAAATCGTGGGCCCGGTGTGCGAGACCGGCGATTTCCTCGCCCACGACCGCGCGCTCGATCTGCGCGAAGGCGATCTTCTCGCCGTGATGTCGGCCGGCGCCTACGGCATGAGCATGAGCTCGAACTACAACACCCGCCCGCGCGTGGCCGAGGTCATGGCCGATGGGGCCGCGATGCACCTCATCCGCGAGCGCGAGGCGGTTTCCGAGCTGATGGCGCGGGAGATATTGCTGCCCTAGCCGGTCAGGGGTTCAGCTGCCGATACACCGCGGTCGCGATGCGCAGCAGCTCGCTCCTGTCCACTTCGCCCGAGAGGGCATAGCCGAGCTTGCGGTCGATCCAGTAAAACACGCCCACGCGGCTCTCCTCCGCGAAGCGGAAGGCGGTCTCGCGGCTGTCGTCGCGATTCACTCGAACGTAGAGCGTGAGCCGCTGGCCCTTCGCGTCCTGGTACATGAACTGGGCCACGGGCCCCCGATCGCCCGGCAGCAGCCGCCCGCCGACGAGCGTGTACCCCAGCTCGCCAAGGTGGGGCACCTTGAGCGGCGTCCCGAGACGCTTCGACAGCCAGGTCACGAGATGCTTTTCCTGGTCGGCCCCGACCTCGACCGGATGGCGCACTTCCGGGCTGTAGACGACGTGCGCGATTGCCGCCTGGCGCGGCCACGAGGTCGCCTCCGCGCGCTGTTCCGAGGTGTAGGCATTCAGCTGCCAGCCGATCACTCCGCCCAGCGCGAACCACGCGACCATGGCGGCGTAGCGCGCGAGCGGCCGCAGCCAGGCGGGCCGCGGCACCCTCAGCCGCGACGGCGGCGGCTCATCGAGCACCGGATCGAATTCCCGGCGCAGGGCCGCTTTCTGCTCGCGATAGGCCGCCAGGCGCGCCGCTTCCTCGGGGCGCTCCGCCAGGTACGCTTCCACCTCGGCGGCGCGCCCCAGGGGCAGCACGCCATCGACGTACGCGTGCAGATCGGCCTCGGTGACGATCTGTCTGCTCATTTCACCACCTTGAGGGCGGCGGACCTGAAATCGCCGCCCAGCAGCGCGCGCAGGCGCTCGCGGGCGCGCGACAGTCGCGACATGATGGTCCCGATGGGAACGTCCAGGACCCGCGCCGCCTCTTCATAAGTGAACTGCTCCAGGCCGACCAGCAGCACCACGGTGCGCTGCTCGACCGGCAGCTTCGCCAGCGCGACGCCGATGTCCCTCCATTCGGACCAGTCGGGCTCGCGGTACTGGAGCGCCGCGGCGGCGGGCTCATCGAACGGCTCGTGCGGATAGCGCATCCGCGAGCGCGCCTGGTTGACGAAAATGTTGTGCATGATGGTAAAAAGCCACGCTCGCAGGTCGCTGCCCCGGCGCCACAGGTGAAAGCGGGAGAGCGCGCGCTCCAGCGTGTCCTGCACCAGGTCGTCCGCCGCGGCGCGGTCGCCCGTCAACGCGCGCGCGTAGCGGCGCAGCCGCGGAATGTGCTGCTCGATGGATCCGGCGAGATCGCTCATGCCTGGTTGGTTTCCCCTGTCCTGCCCGGCCGCCGCCCGTTCTCGTTACGTTAACATCGTCGCCGGGCGAGGTATTCCTCGAACATGTGCTCGTATATCGCCTCGAGGTTCCGGACGAAACGGGGCGCATCGAAAAGCGCGCAGGTATCGCGCGAAGCCTGCAGCCTGCCCCGGACTTCCTTCAGCCTGCCGGGCGAGGTGGCCAGCTCGAGCACCTTGCGCTCGCAGTCGGCCGCGCTCAGGGTGACCAATTCGCGCAGCCCGGCGTTGATCAGGATGCTTCCCGCCACGCGCGAAGCAAATGTCTCTCCGGCACGCGTCACCAGCGGGCAGCCCATCCACAGAGCGTCGCTCGCCGTGGCGTGGGAAGAATAGGGATAGGTGTCCAGTGCGAGATCGGCCAGCCGGTACTGAACGAGGTATTCGGGCGGGTCCGCGCGCGAGGCGAACACCAGCCGCTCCGCCGCCACGCCTCGTTCCGCCGCCGCCCGTCTCAGGTTCTCCGTTGCCCGGGGATTCGCCTCTGCCAGCCAGAGCACGCTGCCCGGCACTCCGCGCAAAATCCGCATCCAGCGATCAAAAGTCTCCGGAAGTATCGTGTAGGCCTGGTTGAAGCAGCAGAACACGAGCCCCTTCTCTGGAAGCCCGCACTCCTGCCGGCTCGGGACTCGGCCGCTGATTTCCCGGTTGCGGTCATCGATCCGGTGACAGTCTGGCAGCCGTACCACCTTTTCCGCGTAGAAGGGCTCCTGTTCCCGAGGAATGATGAACGGATCCGCGATCAGATAGTCCACGCAGTCCGTCCCCATCGTTCCGGGGTAGCCGAGCCAGTTGACCTGGATTGGCGCTGGCCGCAGCGCCAGTATCTGCGGCCGCGCGCCGAGGGTGTAGCCGGTCAGGTCGATGAGAATGTCTATGCCATCGCCGTGGACTCTTCGCGCCGCCGCAAAATAGGATTCTTGCGAGACATCGACAAAATGCTCGCACGCGCCCCGCAGCCGCGCACGGACCGTGCTCCCGTCGTCGGGCCCGTAGGCGTAGGCAAAGACCTCGAAGCGGCCGCGATCGTGGAGCTCGAAAAGCTTCGCCATCCGGTACGCCGTTGCGTGCCGATGGAAGTCCCCCGACAGGTAGCCGACCCTGAGCCGCTTCTGCGCCCCGCGCGCCGAAAAATCGAAGCCCAACGCGGCACGCGAAAGCGCGAGGGGCCCGAGCTCCCGCGTCGCCCACGCCCTGGCGCACGCGAGCTGTTCCGCGGGTGAGGTCGGCATGGACAGGTTGGGAAACGGCGCTATTGCGCTGCCACCCCCGTGTGCGACGGCCTCCCGTAGCCGCTGCCAGAGTTCCTCGATTCCGTTCCAGTCGCAAAGGTGCTGAAGGACGTGAATCTTTCCGGCCAGCGCTGGCAGATGGTCCGCCTTGAGCGCGAGAGCGTGCCCGTACGACTCGAGGGCGCCGTCGAGCTCGCCCCGCATTCGCAATGTCTCAGCGAGCTCAAAATTGGCGTCGGCGTCATCCGGCTTCAGCTTGACCGCCTCCTGGTGACAAGCAACTGCCGCGTCCAGGTCGCCGATTCTGCGGTAGGCATCGGCAAGACCAACGTGCGCGATTGCGCGCTTGAGGCCAACTTCGAGCGCACGCCGGTATTGAGTAATCGCCTCCGGCAGCTGCCCCTGCAATTTCAGCAACGTGCCAAGATTGCAGTGCGCCTCGAAATTGCGGGGATCGAGCAGTAGGGCCTTGCCATACAAGGCCTCCGCATCGGCATGGCGTCCCTGCTCGATCCGAACGATGCCGAGATTGACGTAGGGATCGACGAAGTTCGGGGAGTCCGCGATCGCCTGCTCGTAGCACGCGACCGCCTCCTCGAGACGACCCTGGGCCCGCAGGACGTTGCCGAAATTGTTCCGGGCGCGGGCACGATCCTTGCCGCGCGCGAGAGCCTGTTTGAAGCAGGCTGCGGCATCTTCCAACCGCCCTTGCTGCTCGTACACCAGTCCCAGGTTGTTGAGCGATTCCTCATCGTCCGGGGCGACCGCGAGAACGCGCTGGTAGGAAGCCGCTGCGTCCTCAAGCCTGCCGGCGTAGCGGTGCAGGTTGGCAATGTTAAAGTGCGCGGCGGGGTTCCCAGGCTGCAATGCGAGTACTTTGTTGTAGGAGGCGAGCGCCTCCACCACATTGCCGCGCTCGGCGAGCGTGTTGCCAAGATTGAGGTGAACGTCCGGGTCGTCGGGAGACCGCTTGACGGCCTCCCGCAGCGCTTCCTCGGCGTCGGCGAGCTTGCCCTGCGATGCCAGCGCGATGCCCATCCGCATCAAAAGCAGACTGTGGGACTCGCCGAGCCTGATGGCATCCCAGAACAGATTCTCCGCCGTCGCGAAATTCCGCAATGCGAGATGCGCGAGCCCGAGATTCTCCGTCATGACCGCATTGCCCGGCTTTCCCTCCAACGCCTGGCTGATCAGCGAAACGGCATCGCTGGCATTCCCCCCGGCCATGCGAACCACGCCAAGGAGGTGCAAGGCATCCGGTTGGCGCGGCGTTTCATTGAGGACCTCGCCGCACAGCCGCTCCGCTCCGGCAAGATCCTGCGCCTGGAAGCGGCCGAATGCTCTCTGCAGTTTTTCGTTCACGGAATTCATTTAGAGGAGAAACACCGTCGCCAGTCCCAGGAAGATGAAGAACCCGCCACTGTCGGTGATCGCCGTGATCATCACGCTCGAGCCGAGCGCGGGGTCGCGGCCGAGCCTCTGCATCACCAGCGGGATCGTAACACCCATCACTGCGGCGAGCAGCAGGGACAACACCATCGCTCCGGTCATCACGGCGCCGAGCTCCCAGCTGTGGTAGATCAGGAACGCGAAGAGCCCCACCACGCCGCCCCAGATCAGGCCGTTCAACGCACTCACGCCGATTTCCTTCGCGAAGAGCTTGCGCGCGCTGGCCGCGGAGATCTGCCCGAGCGCAAGGGCGCGCACGATCATGGTGATGGTCTGGTTGCCGGAATTGCCGCTGATGCCGGCGATGATCGGCATCAACGCCGCGAGCGCGACCAGTTGCGCGATCGACGCCTCGAACAGACCGATAACGCGCGAGGCGATGAACGCCGTCACCAGATTGACGGCAAGCCAGGTCCAGCGGTTCCGGACGCTCTTCCACACCGAGGCGAACAGATCCTCCTCCTCGCGCAGACCGCCGGCGGAGAGCATGTCGCTATCGGTCTCCTCGCGGATGTAATCCATCACGGCGTTCACGGTGACGCGCCCAATTAGTCTCCCGTCGGCGGCGGTCACCGGTGCCGACACCAGGTCGTAGCGCTCGAACGCCCGGGCTACATCCTCCGCCTTCTCCTCCGGACGGAACCTCACGAAATCCCGCGCCATGACGGTCGAGACCGCGACTTCAGGATCGGTGACGAGCAGCTTGTTCACCGGCAGCAGCCCCTCCAGCCGGCCCCCGCGGTCGACCACGAACAACTGGTCGGTGTGATCCGGCATCTCGTCCAGGCGGCGCAGGTAGCGCAGGACGACCTCGACCGTGACGTCATCGCGGATGCTGATCATGTCGAAATCCATGATCGCCCCGACCGTGTCCTCCGGATAGGACATTGCCGCCCGCAGTTGCTCGCGCTCTTCGGGGGATAGCGACCGGAAGACATCCTGGATCACTTCGCGCGGCAGATCCGGCGCGAGATCGGCGATCTCGTCGGTGTCGAGCCGCTCGGTCGCGGCAACCAGCGCCCGCTTGTCCATATGCGCAATCAACGTCTCGCGCACGGCGTCCGAGACCTCGAGCAGAATCTCGCCCTCCCGCTCGGGCTGCAGCAGGTCCCAGACGATCAGACGCTGCGCGAGCGGCAGCGCCTCCAGGATGTAGGCGACGTCCGCGGGATGCAGCCCCTCGAGCTGCTTGCGCACCTCAACAAGGTGCATGCGATGTACGAGGCTCTCGACGAGTTCCTGGCGCGGGCCGCCCTGCCGGTGGACGAGGCTTTCCACTACCTCGTGCCTGTGCAGCAGCTCGGTGACGCGCTGCAGGCTGTCGTGCACGCTCGGGCGGGCTTCGCTCGTCTCGGCCATGGGTCTTCGGTCGGTGGGGAATCGCAGGCGCAGTGCGCGCCCGCGATCAAAGCGGCATTTTAGCCAAGGATGCTATCGAAAGTCGCCTGCCGTTATTCCCGCACAGGCGGGAATCCAGGACTGGCGCTCACCGCCTGGAGACGAAAGCAGCGAGCTCACGTGCTACCGCATCGAGGCTCGTCCGCCAGTCGCCCCGGACCGCCTGCTCAAAAATGCGCATTGCCGGATACCAGGGGCTGTCGTTGCGGCGGCAAAACCAGTACCAGATCTTGCCTTGGCTCACGGGGGCGAGCAGCCACACTGTCTTCCCGAGCGCTCCGGCCATGTGCGCGGTGACGTTGCTGACGGTAATGACCAGGTCGCACGCCGTGCACAGCGCGGCGAGCCCCTCCAGATCATTGAACAGGTCTGCCTCCTCCAGGTGCGCGATCTCCAGTCCCTCGCGCGCCCGCAACTCCTTCCGGGCGCTCGCGGTGTCGCCATACTGAAGGTCTACGAACCGGACCCCGGGGACTCGCAGCACGGCTGCCCAATCCGCAAGCGCGCTGCTCTTATCGGCTCCGATTTCGGGGTTCGCGCTGTGCCAGGAGATGCCCACCACCGCGCTCACGCCACTGCGCCGCAATTTTGCGGAAAATCCAGCGGCCCGCTCCGCGTCTGCTCTCAGGTAACCAGCGTGCCGGGGAAATGAGTCAAACGAAGGACGCAACCAGCGGCCCAGGCTGGCGAGCGGCGCCTGGCAATCAAAGTCTGCGGGATCGATTGCCGGGGATTCGCTTCGCGCGACAACCTTGGCGCGCGGAAAAGACCGCCGCATCAACGGCGCAAGGCGCGGATCGATCTCCAACGTGACACTCAGACCCGCATCGGCCAGTTCTCCGACCATGCTCGAGTAGAGGATCTCGTCTCCCACACCCTGCTCGCCCCATAGCAACATGCGCCGGCCCGGGAGGCGCTCCCCCGTCCACGGCGTGAATTCAAAGCGCTTCGGAATTGCCTTTCGTTGCCGCCAGCGCCATTCGTACAGGACCCAGCCCTCGGGAAACTCCCCGCGCATGAGGAGCACGCATGAGAGCCTCAGCGATGCGGGGGCGAATGACGCATCGAGTTCCACCGCGCGGCGGTAGCTGGCGACGGCAGCATCGTCTTGCTGGCCACGCTCCTGCGCGATGCCGAGGTTGTAATGCGCACGGGCACTGCGCGGCTGCAGCTCCAGCGCCCGCAGGTGGGACGCGAGAGACCGCTCGAAGTCGCCCCGTTCGAGCAGGGCGCAGGCCAGATTGCTCCAGGCTTCCGCCAAGTCCGGAGCAAGCTCGAGCGCGCGTTCGCAGGCCAGGACCGCCTCCGCATATTCGCCGCGCTCCTGGTACACGTTTCCAAGGTTGCTCCAGCCCCCGGCGAAATCCGGGGCCAGTTCCACCGCTCGCTTGCACGCCGCCAGGGCTTGCTCGACCTCGCCCGCCTCCAGCAACGCGCTGCCGAGATTGCTCCACACCGGGGCAAGCTGCGGCCGGATGCTGACTGCACGCCGGTAGGCCTTGATTTCCCCTTGAGTGTCGCCGGTTTCGCCGAGCGCCCCACCAAGATTGCTCCAGGCCTCGGCGAATTCGGGATCGAGCTCGAGCGCCTTGCGGTAGGACTCGATGCCCTGGGGGATCTCCCCCTGCGCGACCTGCACGGCGCCGAGATTGAACCACGCGCTCGCTAGCCCGGGGGCGATCTCGAGGGCCCTGCTGGCCGCGCCGCGCGCCTCGTCCAGGTTTCCTTGAAGCCGCCAGGCATGAGCGAGCTCGCTCAGGGCCGACGCATCGCCGGCCACGCGCTGGAGCACTTCAATGGCTTCGGCGAGCCTGCCTTGACGTCTCAACTCCGCGCCCAACTCACGCGGGTGTCGCGGGTCATGCGGCACGAATCTCCTGCTCCAGCTTGCTTGCGGCGTGTTGGGCGAGGGCGTTCCAGTCCGTGAGCTCCGATGCCGAAACGATCTCCACCGAGGGATACCAGAGACAACGATGGTCGCCGCCATGCGCCCAGTAGTGGAAAGGCGCCCGGTCCGCGGGATACAGCAGCCACGTGCGCTTGCCCAGCACCCCTGCAAAATGCGCCGTCGCGTTGCAGGTCGTTATCAGCAGATCGCAGGCCTCCAGGATCGCCAACAGCCCCTCCAGATCGTTGTAATGATCCACGTCCTCGAAGCGCATCAGCCGCACGCCAGTTGCCTTCTCGACCGCCTCGCGCTCGGGCGTCGTGTCTCCGTACTGCACGTCCACGAACCGCGCTCCGGCAAGCTTCAGCAGCGGCCCGAAATCCGCCAGCGGGGCGTTCTTCTTCATGACGAACCACCCCGTGCGCGTGCTGCGCCAGGACAGCGCCACCTTCAGTCCGGGCCCCAATGTTTCGAGCCGCTCCCGATAACATGCGACCCGCTCGGGCAATGCACTGAGCAGTCGCGCTCGCTGGCGCGCGAAGTCCGCTCGCGATCGCCGGAACATGTGCGGCAGCGATCCCGCCGCCAGCACGCGGCTGGCCTGCTGCAGAGCTTCCTGTGGTGGGTCCTCCCTGGCCAGGAAGCGCACAGCGGGAAATGCGCGTTGATACGCGCCTAGCAAGCGGCGATCAACTTCATACAGGACGGGAACGTTCCGCTCAATCAACTCGGGAATGAGCGTAGAGAAAAGGACTTCATCTCCGATGCCCTGCTCGGCCCAGATTGCCACCTCCCCTATCCCCGCCTCCGTAGGGCCCCGCCAGCGCCTCAGCCGTTCATACAAGATCAGGCTGGACGCCTTGCTGCGGAAGTTCTTCCTTCGATACTCCGAGGATTCGATCCGTCGCTCGTATCCCGGCCACGCCTGCTCGAACTCCTGGCGGAACAACTGGAGAAGAGCAAGACCATATTGAGCGTCCGCGAAACCCGGCTTGAGCTCGAGCGCTCGCCGGAATTGCTGGGAGGACTCGTCCCAGACATGCTGCGCCAACAGCGCTTCAGCAAAGCGGGCGCGGAATCCTGGGTTGCGCGGCTGCAACTTGATCGCGTGCCTGAAACTGTCGTTGGCCTCGTCCTCTCTGCCCAACAGCATCAACGCATTTCCAAGGTTGTCGTGGGCCTCGGCGTATTCGGGGCGCAAAACGATCGCGCGCTGGATCGGCGCCAGGGCATCGGCTGGACGACCCTGTTCCTGGAGGGCGGACCCGAGACTGTTAAGCGCCTCAGGGTAATCTGGCCGGAGTGCGACCGCCCGCTCGTAGCTGGCGATCGCGTCGTCCCAAAGCTGCTGCTCGAAAAGCGCGTTGCCGAGATCGGCGTGGTAATCCGAATTCTCCGGCTCGAGCATGATCGCGCGTCGGAAGCAGGCTGCCGCTTCCTGTGCGTCGCCCCGTTGCAACAGCGCATCGCCGAGATTGTCGTGGGCCTCGGGATAGGCGGGGTTAAACTGAAGCGCCCTCTCGTAGCTGACGACCGCATCAGCCGCCGCCCCGATCCGCACGAGCTCGTTGCCGAGGTTAAGCCACAGCCCGGGATCCTTTGGTTCTGCCGCCACGGCTCTGCGGAAGTATTCGACGGCTTCGGGATGCCGGTCCTGGGAGGAAAGCGCAAGGCCAAGCCAGCACCAGACCGAGGCGCTGGTGCTGCCAAGCTGGATCGCCCGGCGCAGCCAGGACTCGGCCTGCGCGTAGTCACCCGCCTCCAGCTCCGCAGCCCCCAGTTGCTCTACGGCCCGGAGATTGCGTGGATCGCCCTCGAGCGAACGGCGCAGCAGTTCGCGCGCGCCCGCGCTGTCTCCCTGCCCGCGCCGCGCAAGCGCTGCGAGGTGGAGCGCACGTGGATGACGCGGAGCGCGTTCGAGAACTTCCCGGCACATGCGTTCCGCGCTGGAGTGGTCGCCCGCGGCAAGGGCTGCGGCTGCCTGACCGAGCCTGCGTTCATGCGCTGCCGACATGACATGCCGTGATCAAAGACGGTGGAACATCTGGAACGACTTCTGATGCAAATATTATCAACCCGCTGACCAAAAAAAACGGGCACCTTCCGGTGCCCGTTTCAATTCTGCTGTTACGACGGCTTAGAAGCGGTGCTTGAGCAAAAGCCCCACGGCCGTTTGCTTGCCGCCAACGGTGACCGAAGCCTTACCCAACCCGAAACTTCCGTTGGTATCGTTATCGATCATGTTGTAAGCGGCAGAGATTTCCGTCCGCTTGGACACAGCATACGAGTAGGCGAACGTCATATGGTCTGCGCCGTTATCCTCCGAAGCCAGAACGGTATAAGACCCAGCCCTCGCCCCGACAGTACCTGTGGGGGCGTCCACGGTGGAGTACGCCACGCGGAGGGTGTGCGGCCCCGAGATGTTCCAGTCAGCGAACACCCCGAAACCATCGGTCTCGACCGTGTTGGCGCTGGTGGTCTCGTACTCATTCGCCAGATAGCCAGCCCGAACGTTGAAGCCGGCCATCCTGAAGCCGAGGACCACTGTCATATTATTGTCGCTGCCGCCCGTATAGGTTGTCGTGCCGCCCGGGTTGTAGTCGTCGTGCTTCTCGTACGCAAGGCCGACGTAGAACGGACCTTGCGCATACTGCCCGTTGACGCCGAGCAGGCGCGGCGTCAAGCCGGCCGCATCGGGAATGCTGGTCGACTCGTTGTTCGCCGAAAACGCGGCCATAAACGAGAACCCGCCCCAGTTCGGCGAGTGGTAGCTGACGAGATTCGACTGACGACGATAGAAGCTTGTCGATTGAGCATTTCCGTTCGTCGGCACCGCGCCCGGGGACGGATTGGGCAAGCCGCTCGACGAGCTGTTCGCCAGAAGCCGCATGCTGCCGCCCGCCAGCGCATTCGTTCCGCTGAACCAGCCCCGCAGGCGGTTCTGGACGAGCTTGTTCGGCGTATCCCAGTTGCCCCAGAAAATGTTCCCGAAGTTGCCCCGGAAGCCGACCCCGCTGTTGCGGTTGCAGAAGCCATTCTCCGAGTTCTCACCACCGATGAACGCGTCAAGCTGGCTGGCGCACTGGAACCATACACTCACGCCACCGCCGAGCTTTTCCGCGGCCCGGAAGTAGAGTTCGGGCTCGGAGGGCTCCAGAATATCGCCCTTTGACGAAGCACCGTTATCAGGATCGTGTTGATACCACAAGACCGTCAGCGAACCGCCGATCTGCACTTGCGCCAGCGCCGCTGCCGGTGCCGCGAGTGCACCTGCGACGGCAAGCGCCATTACTTTCTTATTCATGCAAGCCTCCTTTAAAGTTTCGTTTCCTCGGGGCGATCGCATCACGTGTTTGTGACCGCGCCCGAATCCAGCCCCCCTTACGGCGAGGCTGCGAGTAGTTTGCAGGAAGCTGCGGCGCAGCAGCAACAGAAATGCGCCCTATGACGCGCAATTTCGATGCTATTGTTGCTCAGCCGCAACAGGCAGATCGCGATGGAACTCGACTCGGCAGAACACAAAATAAACCAAAAAAATTCAATGTATTGCGTGAGATTGCCCAGTGAACTCTGCGCGAGCTGTCCCACGCACCAGTAATCGAATAAAAGCCAGCAACCATGTCGATTCGAGACCTATTGACAAAGGGATTGGCGCATCATCAGGCAGGCCGTCTGCATGATGCAAAAACCGTTTATGATCAGGCGCTTAAATTGGACCCCCGGCATCCTGACGCATTGCATCTGCGGGGCGTGATCGCCCTGCAAAGCGGCGATCCTGATATGGCCGCTCACCTCATCGAAAAGGCCATCCAGGCGTACCCGAGCAATCCCGGTTATCACGCCAATCTCGCGCAGGCCTTCCTCGCTCAGCAGCGTGTCGCCGAGGCGCTGGACGCTTTTCGCAAGGCCGCACGGCTCGATCCGCGCAATCCCCAGTTTGCCGTCGGTGCGGCGAGCTGCCTCGCGCGCCAGGGACACCTGGTGGAGGCGGAGACGCAATTGCGCAAAGTTGCCGACGACTATCCGGATTACGCCTTGGCCTGGCTCAATCTCGGCAACGCGGTCCTCGAGCAGGGGCGACCCCAGGAAGCTCTGGATTTTGGCTTACGCGCAGCCAAGCTCGATCCCCATTCGGCCGACGCGCACGCGTGCGTCGGCAAGGCGCTGCACGCGCTCGCCCACTTCGAGGAAGCCGAGACTGAGTATCGCCGCTGCGTGGCATTACAGCCGGAGTCGGAGTCCGCCTACCGCAATCTTGCTGCGCTGCTGATGGATAGCGGAAGGTTTGCCGATGTCGTAACCGCGTGCAAGCAGGGGCTCCTCCGCGCAGAAGGGTCGCCGGAATTGCACATGATGCTGGGCAGCGCCCTCGTTCATCAGGGACGATTGACCGCTGCGCTCGAAGCGTTTCGAGAAGCCGCAAGACTCGCGCCCGACCATTCACGCGCGCTGTGGGGTTACGGTCTTGCGCTCCGTGCCACCGGCGCGCTCGCGGAGGGTATGGATCTGTGCGAGCGCGTGCTGGCGCTGCAACCGGACTCGCCGGAGTTTCACCACGCGGTTTCGGGGGCCCGACTTTCGATGGGTAATCTCCAGGCCGGGTGGAAGGAGTACGAGTGGAGGCCCGCCAGGCAGACGTTCAGCGCCGAAAACCCCCACATCCGCTTGGCGAATGATTTGCCGGCGCGTCTCCAAGGCCGAAACGTCTGTCTGCTGCGCGAGCAGGGACTGGGAGATGAGCTGTTCTTCTTGCGGTTCGCAGCGGAACTGAAATCACGAGGCGCTGATATCACGTATCTCGCAAACGCCAAGCTCGCTTCGTTGCTTGCCCGCGTGCCAGTGCTCGACGGGGTCGTCACCGGTGAAATCCCGCTGGCAAAGGCGGAATTGACCGTGCTGGTAGGCGACCTGCCACGGCTGCTTGGTGCGTCTGATTTCCCGCCGCCCCTTGCCCTTACCCCGCTGCCACACCGACTCCAGGAGATTCGGGAAAGGTTGGCCAGAATGGGCCCGCCCCCGTACCTTGGCCTGACGTGGCGCGCCGGTGTTCCCCCCCGGGACCAGCGCGGCTCAGTCTGGATGCTGCACAAGGGCGTCCCGCTGGAGCATCTCGGTGGCGCGCTGCGTGGCGTGGACGGCACCTTCGTCGCGCTGCAGCGCGGGCCGAAAGGCGGCGAGATAGAACAACTGGCGGGTAGCATCGGCAAACCCTTGCACGATCTTACGGCGCTAAACGAAGATCTCGAGGCCATGCTCGCGCTGCTGGCCGTGCTGGACGAATACATAGGCGTGAGCAACACCAACATGCACCTGCGCGCCGGGACCGGGCGCGCCGCTCGGGTATTGGTGCCGTGCCCGCCGGAATGGCGCTGGATGGCCGAAGGCGAGGAGTCGCCGTGGTTCCCGGGCTTTCACGTCTACCGCCAGGGGCCGGACGGCGACTGGAATGACGCGCTGGCCCGCCTCAGGCGCGACCTCCTCACTGCTTGCCGACCGCGCGCCGTACAATTTCCGACCTGATGTCCACGAGAGAAGCCCGCCAGGCGGCGACGCTGCTTGAATCGGGGCTGCGGCAAATCCGGCAGGGGCAATTCGAGCAAGCCCGGCTTTCGTGCCAGCGCGTGCTGGAACTCGCACCCCGGCATCCCGATGCGCTGCACCTGCTCGGCATAATCGCCCTGCAACGCGGGGACCACGCGGGTGCGGTCGAAAAAATCCTGCAGGCAATAGCCATACGGCCCGACGATGCGGCCTATCACGCCAATCTTGCGCACGCATATGCCGGCCTTCAGCGGTTGCCGGAGGCGCTTGCGGCGTTCGAGCGCGCCGGACGGCTCGACCGCAACGATCCGGACATTCAGCTCGGAATCGGGAACTGCCTCGGCATGATGGGCAGGGGGCCGGAGGCGGAAGCGGTTCTGCGTAGCCTGGTCGAAAAGCATCCTCGCTACGCGCTCGGCTGGTTCAACCTCGCCAAATCGCAGGAAATACAGAAGCGCTACGAAGACGCCTGCGCTTCATACCGGCGCGCGATCGAGCTTGCACCGCGATCCGCCGACGCGTACCACAATATGGGCGTTGCGCTCAACCGCCTCCAGCGCTATGAGGAGGCGGAGCAGGCGTTCCGCGGCAGCCTGGCGGCCGATCCCGGCTTCGCGCCGTCCCGTGTGGGCCTGGCGGTCGCGCTCAACTTCTTGCGTCGGCATGACGAGGCGGAAGCCCAGTGTCGCGAGGCGATCAGGCTCGCCCCGGGAGAGCGCGGCGCGCGCGCCATGCTGGCGAAATCGCTTTCGGGACAGGGACGATGGGCCGAGGCGCTGCAGTGGTTCGAGGCCGCGATTTCCGAAGCGCCCGAGGATCCCGAGCTCCTCTCTTACCTCGCGGATGCACTCGCCCGCAACGGCAGGATAGCGGAGGCACTGGACGCATTCGATCTCGCCAGTCGCCATGGCACAGGGACGTCTGCGGACCAGTCCGTGCCGTTTGGCCGGGCCATTGCGCTTTTCTCGGCCGGGAGAATCCGCGAAGGCGCCGCCGCGTGGTTCGGGCGCGACAAGACTCGCGCGCTTCCCGCTGGTGATCAGATCAGGGCACCCGCAATCGAGCTTCCTCGCGATCTGACGGGTGCGCGCGTCTGTCTGGTGGGCGAGCAGGGGCTGGGCGACGAGCTTTTCTTTCTCAGATACGTACCGCGCCTGAAAGCGCGCGGCTGCCGCGTGATCTATCACGGCGGCACCAAGATCAAGAGCATCCTGGCACGCTGCCCGGCACTGGACGAGGCGCTGGAGGGCATCGCACCACTCAGCCCTGCCGACCAGACAGTACTGGTCGGTGACCTCCCCTACCTCCTTGGCGGTCATTCCGAGACGACGTCATTTCCCGCGACGGGTGGCATGTCTCGCACACGCTTCGCAGGTAACGATTGGAAATGGGACCACTACTGGCGCGCGCGAGCGTTCTGGCCGGAGCTCCCGCTACCCCTGCGCCTTGAGCCAGTGCCGGAGCTGTTGGCAGCCGTGTCCGAACGCCTGCGCCAGCTCGGACCTCCTCCCTACCTCGGGCTGACCTGGCGCGCGGGCACGGACATCGATACGCAGCGCGGCAGGGTCTGGCAGCTATACAAGGAAGCGCCGTTTGAGCCGCTCGCCGCCGCAATGCGTGCCGTGGCCGGAACGCTCGTTTCCGTGCAGCGCAATCCGCGTACGGGTGAAACGCAAAGGCTTGCGGCGCTCATCGGCAAGCCGGTGCACGACCTTTCTGCGGCCAACGAGGACCTCGAGGAGATGCTGGCGTTGCTCGACGTGCTGGACGATTACATCGGCGTGAGCAACACCAATATGCACCTGCGTGCCGGCGCCGGTAAGACGGCGCGCGTGCTGGTCCCTTGGCCAGCCGAATGGCGCTGGATGATCGCGGGAGGCACGTCGCCGTGGTTTCCGGGATTCCGGATCTACCGGCAGCGGCCGGACGGCGACTGGAAGGAGGCACTGACCGCACTCGCCGCCGACCTGCAATCGGCATCAGGAAGGGTGCGATAGTCGGGCCGTGCTGTTTCGACGGCGGGATGGCGATACCGAGGGTTACCCTGGGCGCCGCAGCAGGTGTTTCCACTGCTCCAGCATCCAGAGTTTTCTGTTTTCCCCTTTGTAGTGGATGACGAACTTTTCGCTGAGATCCTCGCCCCAGCGGCTGGGCGAGTAATTGTACAGGGCACACGGGTATTGCCTGACCTTGAGCGCCGTCCGCGCCGCGACCTCCTTGATCGCAAGCTGATCGCCGAACCAGGATCGCCGGTCCTCGGGCATGGCAAGGCAGGCCTGATGGGCCTCCACCCAGAATTCCCGGCCGGACGGGCGCGACAGCATGACCCCGGCGTTGAACGGCATCATCTGGTAGGCCTGCGGGCTCTTCCGCAACGAGGGATCGGTCTCGTCCCGGTAGGTCAGCGCGACGTCGAAATCATCGCGAAACAGCGGTCTGAGGTCCTTCTGTACCACGATGTCGGCATCAAGAAAGACGGCATCGGCCGCCGGGAATTCCTTCAGGTGCAGCAAGCGATAAGGCATCAGGAATTTCCGGTCCCATGGCTTGCGTATGACATCATCGGCTCCGATGACCTTCCCGGTGTCGAGATCCGTCATCTGGACGATGCGCGCCCCGGGCATCGCGGCGCGAACGGAGGCAACCATGATCTCGGGTATGGGTGAAACGTTCCCGACGTAGAGGAACCCGATCACGAGATCACGCAACTCGGTCGCGGTCATGGTTGAAAATCGCGGGAACCGAGCAAGCTTTCGAACAGTTCACGCCAGCGTCCGCCGACCGCGGCGGCCGAGAATCGTTCCGCGACCATCGCCTGTCCGCGCCGGATTCTCGCAAGCACTTCGCCCGGGTTCGCAAGCGCCCACTCGATGCCTTGAGCGATGTCCTGCCCCACCCATGCCGCTTGCGAAAACGGAAGGTAGCTCGGCAGTGGGCTTGCCACGGGAAAGCGGCCCGCATTGAGTGCCTCAGTGATCCGGTTGGCCGAGGCGCCCGCTTTAAGAGGATCCGAAGGATCACTAGGGAGGATAACAAGGTCGCATTCACGCAATGCGACCGGCATGGCCCCAAGTGACCAGGGGATGAATCGCGTCTCAAAACCGGGGGCACGAGGCGTCCGGATGTCCTCGGTCCACTCCCGGACGCCGATTCCGTCCTCGGCCACGACGGTCAATCTGCAGCGTCTCCGCGCTGCGATTCGGATCAAGTCCCCCAAGCGTGCCTCGAGGTACGGCAGATTGCTTAAGTGTCCGAACCAGAGCAGCTCGACTCGATTGTCCGGCGCGAAGGCGGGCTCCCCAATCTTCCCGAGGATCGCATCCTCAATGAGCAGCGGATGACGAGCCGTATGGGGCGAGATCAACTCTCCCATGCGTTCTGAATTCACAAACACCGCATCGCATTCCCTCAATACCGCAGAATAAAACTCCGGCACCGGCGGTGGTTTCCGGAAGGGGTAATCGCAAATATCGACCACGAGTCGGCATCCATGGCGCCTCGCGGCCAGGCAGATGTCAAGCCACGGCCGCACCGGAGTATCGTGGTAGAACTTGGGAACGACACAGATTTTCACAGAGGCCCAATCCACGCGCTGCCCGGCGCCGGCCGCCCCAGGATCCCAAAGGACGTTTTCATTGCCGCACCGCTTCCATTCGAGCGCGGCCACCGCCACCCGCAATCTCACGCTGGCAAGATGGCAGCCAAGAAGGCCCCGCTCGGGTTCGTCGCCCGTCGCATACTGCATTGCGCCGGGTGAAATCAGCCACAGCATCCTCACTTGGCGGATTCCGGACGGAAGGCGCTGCTCATAATGCCTTGCCGTAGGGTGCGCGCATCACAGGGAAATTTTCCAGAATGTTCGTGGCCCCGCGCCGGGGCTGGACGGCTTCTCGCCCACAACTCGCATGTCGCGGGGCTCGCGCTGCTTGAACTGCGCCGGCTCTTGGCGAATGTTCACTAGACCCACCTCCGCCATCAGGGCAGATAGGCTCTGCGGTGTGTAGCCCCAACGATGAACCATGAGTGGATCACGCCAGGAAGGATCGCCGTAAAACACCCACATCGTACTTTGGCCATCCGGCCCGCCGCTGGCGCGGTTCTCCGGATCGACCAGGAAGGCTTCGCACGCGGACTTCAGGTTCGGGCACTCCACGATCATGAGCCCTCCGGGCTTCAGGACCCGTACCCATTCCTTAAGGACGTCGACGACCTCCCACCGCCAGAAATGCTCGACAACGTGGACGGAAAGTATCTCGTCCGCCGTGTTGTCCTCGAATGGCGCAAGACGATGAAGATCGCACAAGACGTCTGGCCGCTTGCCTTCCCGACTCTCCGCTACGTCGACGTTGACGTAGCCCGGGAGGATCTTGTCCCCGCACCCCAGATTGAGTCTCACGAGCGCCATTTTCGATCTTGCTAGACGCCCGGAACGGACCTCCCTCAATCTAGCCGGCCGGGCCCTCGATCAAATCCCCAATCCGGCAAGCTGTTTCTCGGGGTAGCGCGTCCCGGCGGTGACGTTCAAGGGGAACGCCTTTGAGAGCGTCTCGACCTCGTCTCGCGTGAGCTTCAAGTCGACGGCTGCGCAATTCTGCTCGAGATAGGTGCGGCGCTTGGTGCCGGGGATCGGCACGATGTCCTCTCCCTGCGCGAGCAACCACGCGAGCGCGACCTGGGCCGCGGTACGTTTTTTCCCCGCCGCCACCTTCTCGAGCGGCGCGAGCAGGGCTGCGTTCTTTGCGATGTTGTCCGAGCTGAAACGCGGGTGTTCGCGCCGCCGGTCCTTCGGGATCAGAGCGTCAAGAGTCTTGATGGTCGCCGTGAGGAAGCCGCGGCCAAGGGGAGCGTACGCCATGAAGCCGATGCCCAGCTCGCGGCAGGCTGGCAGGATGTCCTTTTCCACATCGCGGCTCCAAAGCGAATACTCGGTCTCGACCGCGGTCAAGGGATGGACCTTGTGCGCGCGGCGTATAGTCTGGGCGCCGGCCTCGGAGAGCTGTAGATAGCGCACCTTTCCCTGCTCGACCAGCCGCTTCATCGCGCCGACCGTGTCCTCTATCGGCACGGCTTTGTCCATGCGGTGCATGCCATAGATGTCGATGACGTCCACGCCCAGGCGCTTCAGGCTTTTCTCGCACGCCTGCGGCACGTAGTCGGGATGCCCGCCTGTCAGCGCCGGGGCGCCGCCTTCCGCCGCCCCCCGTGCCGCCAGCGCGAGGTTGCCGAACTTGGTAGCAACGAGCACCTTGTCCCGACGGCCCTTGATCGCTCTTGCAATCAACTCCTCGTTCACCCCGTTGCCGTAGGCATCGGAAGTGACCAGCGTGTTGACGCCGAGGTCGATCGCACGGTGAATGGTGGCGATGGATTCCTCGTCATTGGGCTCGCCGTAGCTGATGGACATTCCCATGCAACCCAGACCGACCGCGGACACTTGCGGCCCGTTCCTTCCAAGCTTGCGTTTCTCCATCTCCTCCTCCTGTTCAGTTTAGTGGCGTTATCGCCGCTTGCACTCGACACCGACCAGGAATCCCGTCGGCACGCGGCTGTATTGCACCAACTCGAAGCGCTGCATGATCTTGGGCAACCACCATTCGGGCTGCTGCTGGATCAGGTGCGCGTTGCGGCCGTCCGAAAGCACTTTCATCGCTGGGCCGGTGGCTACAGTGAACACCCCGACACCGACGGTAACGCGCTTCAAGTCATCCAGCACATTGTCGAGCAAATGCGGTTCGATATGCTCGAGGACATCGATGCACGCCACAAACTTGCATGGCGCTGGCGGCGCAGACCATTCGGGGACCGCCGGGTCATAGTGGTGGACCGTCAATGGCCCCTGGACGTGTTTTCGCAACGCATGGCCAAGGCGGCCCTTTCCAGCGCCGTAATCCAGGAGTTCCGTCGCGTGAACTTGCTTCAGGATCTCAGCAACAAGCGATGCGTAGTGGACAGAGGCTGCGCCGAAGTCCGGGTTGCGGTGCAAGTCCTCCTGAATGCGCCGATACTCCTCGCTGATTAGCAGAGGCGGATGGGTGACCGTTTGCGACATGGAGTCAGAAATCCGTGCGGGCGCCTGAGAGTTGCGGATTATAGGGTATCGCGAGGCTCGCCGGCCGCCCTGTCTAAGCTCGCTGCTCCCGCGAAAATCATCCCACCGGAGGCCGCATGAAAATCAGGTCCATCAGGGCGGGCGTGCACCGCCTGTACTTCACGGTGCCGCTGCTCAAGGTGCCCATCGTCCGATCAGCGCTCGATGACGGGAATCGTCTCCTGCGCGCTCTCCGCAATTGACATTGCGTGCTGGGACATCCACGCCCAGACGCTTTAGGCTCTTCACGCACGCCTGCGGCACGTAGTCGGGATGCCCGCCTGTCAGCGCCGGGGCGCCGCCTTCCGCCGCCCCCCGTGCCGCCAGCGCGAGGTTGCCGAACTTGGTAGCAACGAGCACCTTGTCCCGACGGCCCTTAATCGCTCTTGCAATCAACTCCTCGTTCACCCCGTTGCCGTAGGCATCGGAAGTGACCAGCGTGTTGACGCCGATTATTTAGAAGCTATACCCGAACACTTCGATCTCGGGCCGGCAGAATTCTTCTACCTTCCGTTGCAACGAATCGTCATAGTACGACCGGTAGTGCTTGTGATGAGTAGCATTCAAAGTTGACAACGCCGCGTGCTCGATGCCAAGCGTTCTGCAGACGATAGCGAAGTCATTCTCGATATTCTCAACTTTTCCTATGAAATCAACAGGCCGCATCCCGGCAGGCGGCACGACATACTCGATCTGGCTCTTCGTGTCGAAAGTTGCCCTGCGCGCAATGACGTCCTCGATGAAATCCCCGAACGAGCACGACAGGCATCGCTGGTGCATGGCGTGCTTCGTGTCGCTGCGAAAATACTCATACATCGATACGTAGCGGTCCCACGGATTCCTCACGAACGTGAACTTGTAATAGCCGCTCAGATCCACCGTTAGCAGGTTCGCTGCGCCGACATAGGACAGGTGCGGCGGGAAGCGGCCTCTTGCCTGGATGTACTGCTCAAGTCCTCTGCTGTAGCCAAGGTAATCCGTTACGCCGTGGGGTTGGAGCACCTGCTTTATGCTTGTTCCCGCCGTCTTCGGTATGTGAATGAAAAGGAACTTCTTTGTGTCTGAAAGTACCACTGGCTTTCCCTGCTAGTGGTTGCCGAACCGGTGAAGATACGAATGGGCTGGTCGCTTGATGCCGGGCGAAAGTCGCTGCGGTTTTTCAGAGCGGCAAATTATATCTTGGAAACACTCCGCAGGTGCTTCTCCAAGAAGGAGCCTATGTGCAGGCAACCGCGGTGCGCCGGGAGTGGCGGGCCAAGCGGACCAAGGCGAGTCGCGCCCGATACGTGGCTCTCCGGAACGCTCCCCGGTGTAAACTCGCTGCTCCCGCGAAAACCATCCCACCGGAGACCGCATGAAAATCAAGTCCATGAGGGCGGGCGTGCACCGCCTGTCTGTCACCGTTCCCCTGCTGAAGGAGCCGATCGTCCGGAACGCGGTGGTCTGCGAGGTGGAAACCGATGACGGCTACACCGGGAGCGGCCTCACCGGCGGCGCCTACCTCCCGTTCGCGATCGTGACCGCGATCGAAAAGGAATTCCAGCCCCTGCTGAAGGACATGGATCCCCGCGACACCGAGGCGATCCACGAGAAGGTATGGTGGAAAATCAATCAGCGCTCGATGACAGGTGTCGTCTCCAGCGCGCTCTCTGCCATCGACATCGCGTGCTGGGACATCCACGGCAAGCTGACTGGCCGCACCGTCGCGCAGCTCCTCGGCGGCGCGCGCGACTGGGCGCCGACCTACTGCACCTTCGGCTTCTCCGAGTACGACGAGCGCGACCAGCTCGTCGAAGCGGCGAAACTTCAGCTCAAGAACGGCCACCGCCGGCTGAAGATGGTCGTCGGCGTGCACAAGGGCGGCTGGCAGGAGGACGCCCGGCGCGTGCGCGCGGTGCGCGACGCCATCGGTCCCGACGTCGAGCTCATGATGGACGCGAACTACAAGTTCAACCCGGTGGAGGCGCGCCAGCTGTGCCGCGCAGTCGAAGACTGCAATCTCACCTGGTTCGAGGAGCCGCTGTATCAAAATGACACGCGTGCCATGGCGGACTTGCGCCAACACACCAACATCCCGGTCTCCGCCGGACAAAACGAGGGCCATCGCTGGCGCCTGCGTGAGCTGGTGCTGCACCAGGCGGTGGATATCCTGCAGCCGAACGTCTGCTACTGCGGCGGCTTTACCGAGGCGCAGAAGGCCGGGCACCTCGCTCAGGCCTTCAACCTGCCGATCGCGAACGGCGGCGGCTGGCCCCTGCACAACATGCACACGATGGCGGGGCTCATGAACGGCTGGCGCGTGGAGTTCCATCTCGACATGCAGGCGGTGGGCGAGCTGCTCTTCATCAAGCCCCCGCAACCCGCCAACAATATCGTGAAAATACCGGCCAAGCCGGGTCTTGGCCTCGAGCCGAATCGCGACGCGTTGAAGGACACTCTCGTCAAGGCGTAACACGTGACGAGAGTTTGTCGCGAGACTGCCCCTCCCCCTAGCCCTCTCCCAAGGGGAGAGGGGATTCTTGCGTGAGCGAGGACGCGAGTCTCTGGACACTGTTCGGGTCGAGCTTTCTCGCCGCGACGCTGCTGCCCGGTGGCTCGGAGGCGGTGCTGTTCGCGGTGCTGAAGCTCCATCCCGGCCAGTACTGGCTCGCGCTCGGCATCGCCACCCTCGGCAACACGCTGGGCGGCATGTCCTCCTACCTGATCGGACGCATCATTCCGCAGAAGAAGGAATTACGTGGCCTGCAGGCGGTGCAGAAGTACGGCAGCCCTGCGCTGCTGCTGTCGTGGGTGCCGATCGTCGGGGATCCGCTCTGCGTCGCCGCCGGTTGGCTGCGTATCAATCCGTGGCTCGCGGCGCTGTTCATGGGTCTGGGCAAGTTCACCCGCTACCTGGTGATCGCGTCCGTCGCTTAGCGGTGGAACCCGCCGACTTCTTTTCTTCCGATTACGCGACGGCGCGGAGCCGCTTCCGGTCGACGGCGCAGGCTGCCGGGGCGACGCTCGATGCGCTGACGCTTGATGCGCGCGGACCCGCGCGCGAAGAATTGACCATCGATATCGCGTGGCTCGGCCCGACTGCGGCGGAGCGCGTGCTGCTGCACACCTGCGGACTGCATGGCGTGGAGGCGTTCGCCGGCTCCGCCGTGCAGCTTGCCGCCCTCGCCAGTCCGCCCGCCCGCCCCGAGGGCTGCGCGCTCGTGCTGGTGCACGTGCTCAACCCGTACGGCATGGCCTGGCTGCGGCGCGTCAATGAAACCAACGTTGACCTCAACCGCAATTTCCTAGGGCCAGGGGAGCGGCGGACCGGCGCGCCCGCGCTCTATGCGCAACTCGATCCACTGCTCAACCCCACTGCCGCGCCAGGACGACGCGAGCCGTTTCAGCTGAAACTGGCCGCTGCTGTGCTGCGCCATGGTTTGCGGGCAGTCACGCAGGCGATCGCAGAAGGACAATACGAGTTCCCACACGGGTTGTTTTACGGCGGAGCCGGGCTCGAGCAGGGTCCCGCCCTGTATCTCGATTGGCTGCGGGAAAACCTGCGGCGCGCCCGCTACCTCTTCGCTCTCGATGTGCATACCGGCCTCGGCCGCCACGGCGAGGAGTTGCTCGTGCGGGAGCCGGGAGCGAGCACGACACCGGTAGTGGAGCTCGAGCAGGCGTTTGGCAGGCGCCTCGTCGACCCGGCTAAGCACGGTGCGGCCTACCACGCGCGCGGCAGCATGGGAAACGCGCTGCCGCAGGCGCTGCCGGGCCTGTCCATCGATTTCGTGCTCCAGGAAATCGGAACACGCCATCCGCTCGTCGTGCTGCACGCGCTGCGGGAGGAGAACCACTGGCACCAGCAGAGCCGGATCGCTCCCGCGCACCCCGCGAAGCTGGCATTGCGCGATGCGCTTTGCCCCCAGTCGCCGAAATGGCGCCAACAGGCGCTCGAGCGCGGTCTGGGCCTCCTGCGCGACGCCGCCCTGTGGACGTGGGTCAAGTATCCCTTGCGCAACCGCTGGACCGAGTCTAAGCTGCCGAAATCGTGAATTTATTCCGACAGTTCCGGAGCTTTTTGAACAACGGGTGACCAAGTTCACATGCCCTCTCATGGCGGTTGGGCTAGCCTCTTCTACGGAGCGGTGCGCTACCTGCCATTAGCCGCGACCTCCCGCAGAAAATCGCGCGGCGGTGGCGGGGTAACGCTGGGCCGGCGCCATCGACTCCGGGGGAGCAATCGAGGTCCGAGCGTGCGCATAGCCAGGAACTTGGAATCATGAGCATCCAGCCGTCCGCTTCCACCGCGACCCCTCTGCAGTTCACCGACAGCGCAAGCTGCAAGCGCTGGATCGAGCAACTCACGCTCACGAATGTCCAGCTGACCCAGCAGACCCTCACCGGTCAGTTGACCAGTCTCGCTTCCGCGCACGTCGCGCCCCTCGAGCGCCTGAAGATCCTCGAGGCTCTGCGCGAGCCGGTGTATTTCGCGCAGGGCGAATCATCCAAGCGCTACGCCGGCAGGCCCCTGCCGCTCGATGAGGGCGAGAGGGTCGTGTGGAGCAACGTCATCGCTCTGTGGCAGGAAATGAGCAAGAACTACCAGCAGTGCCTCAGGGCGTACCGCGAAGGCGACCTGGCGATCGCGCCGCACGCTGCGTTGATCACCATGCGCTGCCTGCGCCTGCTGGGAAGCAAGCTGCACGATCACTACCGTATTTACCGCCAGCCGCCGCGCTTGCTGTGGCGCGCGCTGCACGAGATGTACTCGTTCGCCGAGAATCACGGTTTCGCGCGCATCCGCGTCCAGGACAGCTTCGCGCAGCGCGATCCCGACTCGAGCTGCGCGGAGAGCTACGTGCAGGTCCTGCTCGCCCATCTCGCCAATCCGTTCGCGCTGTCGGTGCGGCAGATGGCCTTCGTATCCCGCTGGCTCGAGCGCTGGGCAAATCTCATCGGGCTCGCCATGCAGCCGCTGCCAACCAGCCCGATTCCCTCGCTCATCGTCGACCTGAGCAGCGCAACCGGCGTGACGGTCGGAGCAGTCGAGGAGTCCCAGCCGCACTTCCGCTACCTCGATCTCGAGCAACTGTCGAAGACGCTGCGCCAGACGATCAACCTGCTCAAGCAGGGGCAGTCGCCGGGGCAGCTCGGGCTCGGGGAGGACGCTCGGCAACCCGGTTGCGAAAACCTGCTGATGCTGCTCTACGTCCAGTGGTGCCGCGCCGGCACGGCGCGCGCCGAGGACCGCTCCGAAGGCGAGGAACCTGCCAGTGTGAGCTTCGGGCTGGTCGGCGCTCACCTGCACGTGGGCGGAGGCCGCGAATTCCGGCAGCCGGGCGATCTTTCCTCGCGCGAGAAGCAAGACCTCGATACCTACGGCTACATCACCCGCCCGGAGCACAACGGCAGCACCGCCAGCACCCCGCAGGCGCTCCAGTCCTGGCAGATACTCAACCACAGCGCCTCCGGATTCATGTGCATGCAGCGCAACACCGAAGGCGGCGGACGCGTGAGCCATAACCAGATGCTGGCGGTGCGGCGGGCGGGCAGCAGGCATTTCCACGTCGGGATGGTGCAGTGGCTGAGGATGGAGGAAAGCGGCGAAATCTGCTGCGGTGTGCGACTGTTTCCCGGTACGCCGCAGGCGATCTCGGTGCGTCCGTCCAACTTCGCCCCCGGCGGCAACGGGCGCTACGAGCGCGCGCTGCTGCTGCCGGAGGTCGCGACGCCGGCCACGCCGGCCACGCTGATCCTGCCGGCAGGCTGGTTCCAGAGCGGGCGCTTCGTCGAAATATTCTCCGACCGCAAGCAGGTCGCGAAGCTTCTCAATCTGCTCGAAAAGGGCGGTGACTTCGATCGCGGGACGATCGTCGTCGTCTGACGCCCGGTAAGCACGTCGTTCCCGCGCAGGCGGGACTCCCGTAGCTCTAAGTTCCGTTTACAACAGGTTTCCTGGACTCCCGCCTCCGCGGGAGTGACGCAAAGTCGCGTCGATCGGTCGCGCTTCGCTTCGGCCGAAAACCCTGATCGAAGCAGAGTTTTCGCGGCCAAGCGCGTCGGCTATGATGCCTCCCTCCAGGAGAAATCATGGCCGGCCTCGACAAGAGCGTTCCGCAGCCCACTGAAATCAAGCTGCACCAGAAATCGCGCGTGCTCGAGATCACGTTCGCGGACGGTGCCACGGTCCGGCTGCCCTGCGAGTTCCTGCGCGTCTACTCGCCCTCCGCGGAGGTGCGCGGCCACGGTCCGGGGCAGGAAGTGCTGCAAACCGGCAAGAAGGACGTGGAGATATCGCGCATTGAGCCGGTCGGCCAGTATGCAATACAGCTTTATTTCTCGGACGGCCACGACACCGGCATCTATTCGTGGGACCTGCTCTACGATTACGGCAAGCGGCAGGATGAGATGTGGCAACATTACCTGAAGCGCGTGCAGGAAGCAGGCGCCAGCCGCGAACCCAGGAAGCCGTGACTCAGAAAACCACCGACTTCGGCTACCAGCCGGTCCCCGAGGAAGATAAGGCGAAGCGCGTCGCGGGCGTCTTCGATTCCGTCGCGCCGCGCTACGACCTCATGAACGACTTGATGTCGGTGGGGCTCCACCGGCTGTGGAAGCGTTTTGCCATCGAAGCGAGCGGCGTGCGTCAGGGAGAGCGCGTTCTCGACATCGCCGGCGGCACCGGCGACCTCGCGCGCCTCTTCTCCCGCCGCGTGGGTCCGCAGGGGGAGGTCGTGCTCACGGACATCAATCCCGCGATGCTGCAGCAGGGCCGCGATCGCCTGCTCGACACCGGGATCGTGTTGCCCCTCGTTCGCTGCGATGCCGAGAAGCTCCCGTTTCCCGCAGAACGCTTCGACTGCGTCAGCATCGCCTTCGGCCTGCGCAACGTGACGCGCAAGCTGGCAGCGCTCGCCGAGATGCGGCGCGTGTTGAAGCCCGGCGGCCGCGTGATCGTGCTCGAATTCTCGAAGGCGTGGGCGCCCGTCAGGCCGCTCTACGACGCCTATTCGTTCGGGATACTGCCGCGGCTGGGCAAGCTCGTCGCCAATGATGCCGCCGCGTATCGCTATCTGGCCGAGTCGATACGCATGCATCCCGACCAGGCGGCGCTGAAGGCAATGCTGGAGGAGGCGGGCCTGGAGCGCGTCGAATATTTCAACCTCGCGGCCGGGGTCGTCGCCGTGCACCGGGGATACAAGTTTTGACCCACTGAGTGCGCTGCCCGGGAGGAATAATGTCCCTGCCGCGGTGTTAGCTCGAACGAGGGCGCGCCATCTTGAGGCGTGACTGGTCCGATGAAACGACTCCTGTACCTCTCCGCATCACTGCTCTTTGCCGGTTGCACCTCCTTGCCGCAAACCCCGCCTGCCGGGATGCCGGCAAAGGTGCCCGCGCCGGAGATCCGGACGGGCGATAACTGGACGTATTCTTTCCACGACGGCCACACGAAGCTGCCTCGAGGGACGCTCGAATACCGCGTAACCGGGATTGAGAGCGAGACCGTCACGGTTCAGCTGCGCCACGACGGACGCGAATCCACGGAACGCTACACCCGCGACTGGGGCTGGCGCGAGCGGCCGATGACGAACCTGCAGAACTTCCGCTTCGAGCCCCCCTACCCTGCGCTGCCGTTCCCGCTGGAAGCAGGCAAGAAGTGGCAAGCGTTCGTGAAGGCGACCGATCCCGCGACCGGGCGCGTGAACCGCGTGCGCATTGACGGCGAGGTGCAAGGCTGGGAGCGCGTAAGGGTTCCCGCGGGCGAATTCGACACGCTCAGGGTGCAACGGGTGGTTTACGCAGGCAACCACGACTACTTCCTGAGCGAGGAATACATCACCGAGATCGACTGGTACTCTCCCGCTGCCGGCGCGATCGTCAAGCACTCGAGCCGCTCGGGACACATCGACTCGCGCATCGGCTGCGACCGCACCTGCAACCAGTGGATCGACAGCGGCTGGAACGTGGTCGAGCTGGTGAGCCCCCCGCGTCGCTAAGCTCTGATCGTCTAACGGCCTGAATCGGCTGTGATTCTCGCCAGCGGCGGCGATCGGAGCGCGGAACACCCCGCCGCGTGTAGAATCAGGCGCTCAAAGGAGGATTCATGAAGACTTTGCTTACTGTTGCCATCGCCCTCATCTCCGCGACGCTGGCGATCGAGGACGCCGATGCCCGGCGCTTCGGGGGCGGCCGCAATCTCGGCATGCAGCGCAGCGCCCCTGCCCAGCAGCAGGCAGCGCCGAAGGCGCCCGCGCAGCAGCAACAACAGCAGACGGCGCCTGCAACGCCGGGGCAGCAGCCGGCTGGCGCACCGAAGTGGCTTGGGCCCCTCGCCGGGTTCGCGCTGGGCGCGGGGCTGGCGGCGCTGTTTCTCAACAACGGCCTGGCCGGGCTGCTTGCAGGCCTGCTCCTGATCAGCCTCATCATTGCCGGGCTGGCGCTCGCAGCACGTGCGCTGATGCGCGGCAGGATCGGGCAGGAGCCGCTGCAATATGCGGGAGCGGGAGCAGGAACTCAGCCGGTGCGCGGGACACTGCTGGCGGGTGGAGCTGGGGCGCGTTCGGTTGCGTCCGTGACGTCGCGCTGGCCCGCCGGCTTCAATGCCGCCGAATTCGTGCGGCACGCCCGGCTCAATTTCGTGCGCCTTCAGGAAGCCCACGACCGGAAGGATCTCTCGACGATGCGCGACTTTCTCGCGCCGGATGTCTATCGCGAGATCGAGGCCGACATTCGCGCCGCGGGCGATTCCGAGAATCGCACCGAGGTGCTGACGCTCGAGGCCGAGGTGCTCGATGTCGTCGAGGAGCGCGGCTCGTACATCGTGAGCGTGCGCTTCACGGGCGTGATCCGCGAGGCGGCCGATCGTGGCGCGGAGCCGTTCAGCGAGACCTGGCACCTCGAGAAGCCGGTCGACGGCAGCTCCGGGTGGGTGGTCGCCGGCATACAACAAGCATGAGGTGCGTGACCGGTGACCAGTGACCGGTAAATTCCGGTCCGGCTGAATCCTGAATCCTGAATCCTCAAACCTGAATCGGGCCGCCGCGGTCGACACCGCGGCGGCTTCGTTTGTCAATCACCTCCTGCGAAGCGCGAGCTGGGCGCGCGATGCGCTCGCGCGCCACGCCGGCAAGACCGCACGCTTCGAGGTATTCCCGCTTGCGGTTGCGTTCACCGTCCTGCCAAGCGGCGAGGTCGCTGCCGCCGCAGGCGGTGCTGTTCCCGCCGCCACGGTGAGGCTCAGCCCCGGGCTCATGCTGCGGCTTGCAGCCCGCGACGAGCGCGCATGGCGGGAGATCGACATCACCGGCGATGTCGATTTTGCGACGGCCATCCACCAGGTCGTGCGCCATCTGCGGTGGGACGTGGAGGAAGATCTCTCGCGCATCTTTGGCGACATCGCGGCCCACCGCATGGCCGAGGCCGGAAGAGCCGTTCAGCGCTGGGGCGAGCAGGCCGCGGACAATACCGGCCGCGCCTTCGCCGAATACTGGACCGAGGAGCAGCCGCTGATCGCGGGCGCGCGCGATCTCGAGGCGTTCGGGCGCGAGGTGGATCTTCTGCGCGACGACGCCGCGCGCCTCGAAAAACGCATCGAACGGCTGGCGCAAGAGCTACGGTAGCGTGTTTCGCTATTCCCTTGCGGCGGCGAACCGCTGTTTGGCGAACGCCACGCGTTCCGCAATCGACTTCAAACCGGCCCGGTGCTGCAGCACCGCGTCGAGCCGAAGCTTGAGCCCGGCGCGGTTTGCGATCTGGATGGCAAGCCCCGGCCGCGCATTGAGCTCGAGGATCAGCGGCCCCCGGTCGCGGTCGAGCACGATGTCGATGCCTTGATATCCCAGGCCGGTCAGCTCGTAGCTGCGCGCCCCGAGCTCGAGCAGGCTGTCCCATCCCGGTATGCGCACGCCGGAAACGGGGTTGCCGGTATCGGGATGCTCGGAAACGATGCTGGTCTTCCACACCGCCGTCAGCGTCGTTCCCGTCGCCATGTCCACGCCGGTGCCGATGGCTCCCTGGTGGAGATTGGCCTTGCCGCCCGACATGCGGGTCGGGAGGCGAACCATCGCCATCACCGGCACGCCTAGAAACACGATGATCCGCACGTCGGGCACGCCGCGGTAGGTGATCGCCTCGAACACCGGGTCGAAATTCACGCGATACTCGATCAGCGCCTTGTCGGTCTGCCCGCCCAGGCTGTAGATGCCGGAGATGATGTTCGAGACGTGGAAGCTCATCTCCTCGTCGTCGAGGAGGCTTCCGTCCGCGGAGCGGTAGAGCGAGCGCGTGCGGCCGGTAATGACGATGATGCCGTCACCCTGGCTGCCGCGCGCCGGCTTCACCACGAAATCGCGGTACTTGCTCAGGAGCTGCGGGAGGGTCCGCACCTGGCGCTGAATCTCGATCACGCCGTAGAGCTCGGGGACGGCGGCTCCGGCGCGTGCCGCAAGGTCCTTGGTGAGCACCTTGTCGTCGACCAGCGGATAGCGGTCGCGCGGGTTGTACGGGAGCATGTACTGGGCGTTGCGCTCGTTGATGCCCACCACGCCCTTCGCGTGCAGCCGGGCGGCGATGCCGAGGAAATCCATCATCGCGCGAGCACCCGGAAGCGCCACAGCTCCGACAGCCGGTAGCCCGAGTAGCGGCCGAGCAGCAGCGTCCCGGCGAGCACGACGACGAGCAGCTCGGGAAACACGAAGAACAGGTGCTCGACGATCCGCAGGTTCATCACCAGGTAGCACAGCACGCCCACCAGGACGCTGCCGATGCCCTGCTGCAGCGCCTCGGTCGCGCCGCGCTCTTCCCACACCAGCGTCATGCGCTCGATCGTGAACGTGAGAATCACGATCGGGAACAGCCCGATCGAGAGCCCCCGCTCGAGCCCCAGGCGATACGAGACCACGGTGAGCCCCGCGAGAATCAGGATCACCACGATGACGACCGATGCGACCCGCGGCACGAGCAGAAGCTTCAGGCGCTCGAGGTAGAAGCGCACGGCGAGCCCCAGGGCGACTACGGTCGTGAAGAACACCACTCCCCAGGCGAGACCCGTCTGCCGGAACGAGAGCGCGATCAGCACCGGCATGAAGGTGCCGAAGGTCTTGACTCCGACGATGTTGCGCAGGACGACGAGCAGGAACACGCCGGCGGGGATCACGACCAGGGTGCGGAACAGCGACTGCGCCTGCTGCGGCAGCCCGAACAGCGAGAACTCGACCAGCTTCTTCTCGAGCTCGCGCTGGCGCGTGAGCGCGGTGTGAATGGCGAGCTCGTAGGAACGGCTGGTGGAGATCCTGGTGTCGAGCGCCTTGCCTCCTGAGAGCTGGATCAAGGCGTTCCGGCCGCGCCACCACGGGAGGTAATAGCGCAAGGCGTCCGCCGTGGGTTCCGCCGGGTAATAGGAGTGCCAGCGGCCGTCCGCGTAGTACTCGAGCCAGCGCAGGAAGTGCGCGTCCCGCCGCTCCGGCACCAGCACGAGCCCGTTGATCATTCGCGCCGGAACACCCCCGAGCTGCAGCAGGTCCACCGCGGTGCTCACGAGCCGGAGGTTGCTCGGCTCGCGCCCGAGCAGAAAGCTTGCCTCGTCCCCCGGCTTCGCTTCCCGCAGCCGCTTCACGACGAGCGCCACGAGCGTCGCCGGGTCCGCGGACTGCTTGAGCGAAGCGGCGATGACGGATTGCGCCGCCGTTCGCTCGGCGTCCCGGTCCCCGTAGTCCGGCGGTGCCAGCGGGGGCTTGGGATCGCGCTCGGCGGTTCCTGCCTCCCGGCCGCGCTGCACGACCGCACGGTAATATAGGATCTGGATTCCCGTCGCTTCCCGGATCGTGTACGCGGCGCGCAATCCGTGTCCCGGATCGCGTTCGGTGGTGATGCCGTAGCCCGGCGAGACGAAGCTCTGGTCGACGACGGTGTACGCGCCGGTGCGCACCGGGACGTACATTTCCGCCTTGACCGGGCCGCCCTCGGCCTCGAACCGGATCTGGACCTCCACCCGCCACACGTCGGTGCGCTCCTCGGGCTTGAGCGGGAACCCGAGCACGAGAACCTTGTGCAGGAAGCCCGTCAGCGCGATTGCCGCAAGCACGCCCGCCAGCACGAAGAGATGCAAGCGCTTCACCGGCCCGGCGCCTCCTTGCACGCCGGCTCGACCGTATTCATGCGCGCGGAATCCACCGCGAAGCGCCCCGTGAGAAAGCTGCGCCCGACGAGCATCTCGTAATTGAACCGGCTGCGGTCCGTGAGATTCACCTCGGTCAGCTTATAGACGTTGCCCAGGCACACCCCCATCACGATCGTCGGCCGGCTTTGCGCGGGTGCCGAGTTGCGCTTGATGCGCGCGACGCGCACCACCTTGTGCTCGAATCGGGCCTTCTCGCCTGTCACGCCGATGACATCGAAGACCACCCAATCCCCGTCGGCGCGCTTCTCCCACCGGATGTTCTCCGCGTGCAGCGAGGAAGTGTCGGCTCCGGTATCGAGCTTTGCGGCCACGACGAGCCCGTCCGTGCCGAGCTTGACGCGCTCGATCCACCCCACCGTCCGGGGCTCGGCCGCCGCGGCTGGCAGCAGCCCCGATAACCACAGGACGAGGCTCCCGAGCGCAGCGAAACTCCGTGCCAATCGCGTCGAGGAACGTGTCATGAAGGCAATCTTTCGGGTCCTGCCCCGCATAGCCTTGATCATACCGACTGCTTAAACGCGCCGCCAATGACGAGGGTGTACCGCGCGCTTCCCGCGCGCGAAAGGCGACGGTTACAATCGCCCGATGCTTTCATTGCGCCTGCTCCGGATCCTGTCGGTCAGCATCCGCTACGGGCTCGACGAGTTTTTTCTCGGTCACGAGCGGGTTGCCGGGCTGCGCGCGCTGACCGGAGCGGTCTTCTTCTGGCGCTCGCTCAAGGCGCCGCGCGCGGTGCGGCTGCGCCAGGCGCTGGAGGCGCTCGGGCCGATATTCGTCAAGTTCGGCCAGATCCTGTCGACGCGACGCGACCTCCTGCCGCCCGATATCGCCGACGAACTCGCGAAGCTCCAGGATCGCGTGCCGCCGTTTGCCACCGGGCAGGTCATCGCCACCCTTACCCGCGTCTACGGCCGCCCCGTGGAGCACGTGTTCAGGCAGTTCGAGGGCGCGCCGATTGCAAGCGCGTCGGTCGCGCAGGTGCACCTGGCGCACCTGCCCGACGGCACCGAGGTGGCGGTCAAGGTGCTGCGCCCCGGCATCGCGAAGGTGATTGCGAAGGATCTCGAACTGCTCCACGCCGGCGCGGCGCTCATCGAATGGCTGTGGGCCGACGGCAGGCGGCTGCGCCCGCACGAGGTGGTGGCGGAGTTCGCGAAGCATCTCGAGGTCGAGCTCGATCTCCTGCGCGAAGCCTCCAACGCGAGCCAGCTGCGCCGGAACTTCGAAGGCTCGCCGCTCCTTCTCGTCCCGCAGGTTCACTGGGACTACTGCTCGAGCGAAGTCATGGTGATGGAGCGCATGCACGGCACCCCGGTCTCGCAGGTCTCCACGCTGCGGGCACAGGGCATCGATCTCAAGCGGCTTTCGCGCGCCGGGGTGGAGATTTGCTTCACGCAGATCTTCCGCGACGGCTTCTTCCACGCCGACATGCATCCCGGGAACATCCTGGTCACGCCCGACGGACGATACGTCGCGCTCGACTTCGGCATCATGGGGACGCTCACCGATCTCGACAAGAACTATCTCGCCCAGAACTTCCTCGCGTTCTTCCGCCGCGACTACCGGCGGGTCGCGCTGGCGCACGTAGAATCCGGCTGGGCCCCCCGGGACACGCGCGTGGACGACTTCGAGGCGGCGATCCGCGCCGTGTGCGAGCCGATCTTCGCGAAGCCACTGAAGGAAATTTCCTTCGGGCGCGTGCTGCTGCGGCTCTTTCAGACCTCGCGCCGTTTCAACATCGAGGTCCAGCCTCAGCTGGTGCTCCTGCAGAAGACGCTCCTCAACATCGAAGGCCTCGGGCGCGAGCTCGATCCCGAGCTCGACCTGTGGGAAACCGCCAAGCCCTTTCTCGAGCGCTGGATGTCCGAGCAGGTCGGCTGGCGCGGCTTCATCGAGCGCGTGAAGCAGGAAGCGCCGTACTGGAGCACCCTTCTTCCGCAGCTGCCGCGGCTCCTGCACCAGGCGCTCGCGGGACCGGCTGCACCACGTCCCGATCCAGCGGCGGAGGACCTGCTGAAGGAGAAGCAGGCGCAGACGCGCCTGCTCGCGGTGATTGCGGGCCTGCTGGCATTTCTCGCCGCGCTGATCGTCACGCAGCTCTGAGGATTTCGTCCCCCGCGCCGCTCGAACCCGAGGCTCCCGCATGCTGCTCACGTTCGTGATCCTCTACCTGGTCCTGTCCATCGGCGTCGGCGTTGCGGCCGCCCTGCGCGTTCACAACACCCGCGACTACGTTCTCGCCGGCCGCACGCTGCCGCTCTACGTCGTGACGGCGATGGTGTGCGCGACGTGGTTCGGCTCGGAGACCGTGCTCGGCATCTCCTCCACCTTCCTCAAGGAGGGGCTGCGCGGCATCGTCGCCGACCCGTTCGGCTCGAGCCTGTGCCTCGTGCTGGTGGGCGTGTTCTTCGCCGCCCGGCTCTACCCCCTGGACCACCTCACGATCGGCGAGTATTACCGGGCGCGCTACGACGCGACGGCGGAGCTGCTGACGAGCCTGTGCATCGTGCTCTCGTACCTGGGCTGGCTGTCCGCGCAGATCGTCGTGATCGGGCTGGTCTTCACGGTGGTCACCGGCGGCGCGGTGAGCACGAGCGCCGGCATCGTCATCGGCGCCGCGGTCGTGCTCGTCTACACCCTGTGGGGCGGCATGTACTCGGTCGCGTGGACCAATTTCGTCCAGATGATCGTCATCGTCGCCGGCCTGTTCTACATCTTCTTCATCGTCGCGGACAAGGCCGGCGGCGTCGCCACGGTCGTGGCGCACGCGCGGGCCGCGGGCAAGCTCGAGTTCTGGCCGCAGCCGGAGGCGCGCGACGTGCTCGCGTTCATCGGCGCCGCGGTGACGTTGATGCTGGGCTCCATCCCGCAGCAGGACGTGTTCCAGCGGGTCACCTCGGCCCGCAGCGAGCGGATCGCCGTCGCCGGCTCGGTGCTGGGGGGTGTCTTCTATTTCCTGCTCGCGTTCATCCCGATCTTCCTCGCCTGGTCGGCGACGCTCATCGACCCCGCCCTGGTGGCGCGCCTGATCGAGAAGGATCACCAGCAGATCCTGCCGGCGCTCGTCATGGACCACACGCCGCTCGTCGCCCAGATATTCTTTTTCGGGGCGCTGCTGTCGGCCGTGATGAGCACGGCGAGCGCCACGCTGCTCGCGCCGTCGGTGACCTTCACCGAGAACGTCCTGAAAAAGCTCCTGCGCCGGGAGCTCGACGACCGCCGGTTCCTGGCCGTCATGCGCGTCGTCGTCGCGGCGTTCGCGGTCGGCGTGACGCTGTTCGCGCTCAACTCCGACTCGACGATCTACGAGATGGTGGTCGGCGCCTACAAGGTGACGCTGGTCGCCGCCTTCGTCCCGCTCGCGGCGGGCATCTACTGGCGGCGCGCGACGGCCCAGGGGGCGCTGGCCGCGATCGTGGGCGGGCTGGTGACATGGGTGACCCTCGAGATCGTCGCGCCCGGGGGGCTCTTTCCGCCGCAGCTCGCCGGGCTGCTCGTCAGCATCGCCGGCATGCTGCTCGGCTCGCTGCTGCCGCAGTGGTACGGCGGCGCGCGCGCCGCCGTTGCCAAGTAGCCTCTTCCGCGGCCGCCGTCGTGTCGTTCAGCGCTCCCGCGACGGCCTGGTATCCGTGGTTCAAGGCGGCGCTGTTCGCGCTGCTCGCCGCCAACACGGCGGTCTACGCGATTTCCGGCTCGACCAGCGAGGCGCTCGATTCCATCGC